>JAISHO010000029.1 GCA_031262485.1 Propionibacteriaceae bacterium | reverse complement strand
AACACCATCATTTCATTTCTGCACCTACGCGGCATCACCGACATCGCCCGAAACCTCCGCATCAACGCAGCAAAACCCCAAGCCACAGCCAACCTCATCGGACTTTGAGTAACCCGTGGGGTTCCTGCGACTTGACGTGCATCGAGGGGGAGGGTTCCTGCGACTGATCCGGGGACGTGAGCGCGCTGAGGGGCGCCCCCACCCACCGCTCTGCCCGTCACCCGACCGTCGGGGAAAGTCCGGATGCGGTGAATATCTCCTTGCAGAGCGGGCGGCGGCGGGCTCCTTCCCAGACGAGGCGGAGATAGTCCACGAACGCGTCGTGGCGGCCTGCCATGTCGGAGAATTCGCGCAGCTGGATCAACCGCTCGGCGGCTCGTTCGTAGCGGTGCCGCCCGGTCTCGGAGAGATCGTCGTCGATGAGGCGACGATAATGTGTGAGGACTTCTGCCGGGTGCTTTCGTCCGCAGACGGCCAACACATGGTCCCACTGACCGCGCCCCTCCAACCATTTGCGTTGTGCGGGGGCGAGTTTCCAGGCCTCGTCCACGCGGTCCTCGTCGATCAACGCCAGGATCCATCCATCGGGGGCTTGTGCCTCCATCCATGCCTCGGTTTCCGGTCGCAGATCCTCCCACCGATCATGGGCGAGGGCGAGATCGCGTAGTTTGGTGTACGTGCGCTCGCTGGGCATCGCATGGACGGCCCGGCCGAGCGCCCAGAGCGCCTCGTCGATATCGCCTCGCTTCAGCGCCTCGTCTGTCAGGAAATCCGCCAGCTGGAAATACGACGCCACCGGGATGCGGCGCTGATCCGGTTCGAATTCCAGGCCGCGCCGGGCGTATTCCGTCGCCAGATCCGTCCGTCCGATCGCGACGAGCGGTGTGACGACGTTCCAGCAGGCTCCAGCGCTGCCCAGATCACCGCCGAATACGGCGATGACAGCGTCTGGGTCCCGGTCGAGCACGGCGAAATCCTCAATCGCCTCCCGCATCCGCCAGGAATCCTCAGAGCCGGCCGCTTGCGTCAGGGCACGAAGGTGTTCTCTGCCCTCGACGCCGAGAGCTTCGGCGAAGGCGCTTGCCCGTAGCCCGACAGGTGTGTAGTCGCCGAGGTTGGAAGCGCCGTCCCATATCCAATCGGCCAGGGCGACGCGGTCGGCGGCGTCCATCTCGTCGGCGCATGCCGCAGCGGCACGCTTGAGAATCTCCGACAGCTCCTCGACCAGGGAATAGACCTCGCCTTCTTCGTCGTAATAGGGAGCCATGTCTTTGAAAGCCAAAGAAATAGAAGAGATTGCTTGTTCTATGAGTGTGAGCAATCCGGGTTGGGGACGTTCCTCGGCGGCGGACATCAGCGGCTCCAACGTCTGGCGTATGTCGTCGCTGTAGAAGGAGACGCCGGGTCGATGGTTCCAGGGAAGATCGTCCCATGCGACGTCGACGCGTGGCAGCGCCGCTAGCGCCCGCTCGCCGGCGGCCACGTCGCCGTGCGTCGATTGCACCCGTCTCTGCTCGACGTAGGTGAGGAATCCGGGAACGATCGCGCAGCCCCGCGTGATGATGTCGACGAGGAGCGAAGATGGCAGGCCACCCAGCCATTCGCTGAGAGGCGGCTCCTGAGACGGCGCAGATGACGGGGGGCGTTGACTCATGGGTCCCATCCTGGCACCGAGGTCGGTGATGAGTGGAAGTGCCTGAAAAAGCTTTGCCCCGTGGCGATGATCGCTTTTCCTGAGACAGAACGGTGAATGTCAAAGATGATGATCGGCTTGGCAAGGAATATTGCATCAAGACTATGCTTTCCGTCGTTTTCCCAGGAAAAACGTGAAGACTCTGCAGAATCTGGCATGGATATCCGTGTGCAACCCCGGATTCTGGCTAGACTCCCTCTGTGGCGCTCCGGTGGCGGAGGAGTCACCCGCACGAGTCGATGCCAGCCGATGCCATGAGGGAGGGGAGCACCGTGGAACGCAGAATCATGGCGGATCTCGAGGCCTGGAAATCCAGCGAGCATCGTCGTCCGCTCATTCTTCGGGGCGTGCGTCAGTGCGGCAAGACGTGGGTGTTGCGCGAGTTCGGGCGGCGCTGTTTCGACGACGTCCTCTACCTCAATCTCGAGCAAGACGAGGTGCTGCGCCGCACTTTCCTGCCGGATCTCGACCCGAGCCGGATCATCGAGGAATTAGGGATTTATCGTGGCCGGCCGGTCGATCCGGCAACGACGCTCATCATTCTCGACGAGATTCAGGAGAGCCCGGAGGCGCTCACGTCGCTGAAGTATTTCAGCGAGGATCGCCCCGATCTCCATGTCGTGGCGGCCGGTTCGCTGCTCGGCCTCTCGTTGGCGGGGCCAAGTTCCTTCCCGGTGGGGAAGGTGGATTTCCTCAAGCTTTTCCCCTTGACGGTCGACGAGGTGATGCGCGCCCAAGGCGATGGCATGGTCGTCGACGCGTTGGCGGAACTCTCCCCGGGCGACCGCGTCCCGCCGGCGATCGCGAAGAAAGCCGAGCAAGCATTGCGTCTCTATATGTTGACTGGTGGGATGCCCGAGGTCGTCACGACCTGGTTGGAGACGGGTGATATCGCTAAGACGGAAGAGCGCCAGCAAGCCATCGTGGATTCGTATGCGCTCGACATGGTGAAACACGCTCCCCCGTCGTTGTTGCCGAAGCTGTTGGCGATTTGGCGGTCGATCCCTCGTCAACTCGCCCGTGAGAACACGCGGTTCGTCTTCAGCCAAGTCAAATCTGGTTGGCGGGCCAAGGATCTTGAGGACGCCCTCGAGTGGCTTCTCGGGGCGGATATCACCGCCAAACTCGTCAAGATCGACCGTCCCGCCATCCCCTTGTCAGCGTTCGCCGACGACCGCGCCTTCAAGCTTTTTCTCGGAGACGTCGGGTTGTTGCGCACGCTGGCCGCCGTGCCCGCCAGCTCGCTCATCGACCGCACCCCGATGACGGCCCACATCCGTGGCGCCATGGCGGAGAATTACGTTCTCTCCCACCTCCGCGCCACGGGGATCGACCCTTACTATTGGCGCTCCGAGAACAGCGCCGAGGTCGACTTCGTCATCCAGCATCGCGGCGAGGTCGTCCCCATCGAGGTGAAGTCAGCCGACAACACTGCCTCGAAATCGTTAGCCGCCTACCGGCGCCTCTACCAGCCCGAGCACTCGCTCAAGATGAGCCTCAAACCCACTCTCAACGGTCATCTTCCGTTGTATCTAGCGTGGAACGTGGCGGCGTACCTCGATCGGTCATAGAACGATTCACGGTCAATCCCGAACCAGTGTGTATTGGTTTCTCCTCGTCACCGCCACACGGGATGGCCTTCATAGAAGGCGAGTGTCTCGATGGCGCCGTCGAACCATCGGTCGACGGATTTCATGTCGTATCCCTCGGTGGCCACATTCATGGGAATGACCGTCGACGTCAGCTCATTGACGGTGACCGGGGAGCCGACCGTTGGCCCGCGACCCTCAAAGTGGGCGATCGTCGACACCAGACGCCGGACGAGGGCGTCCACCTCGATGGTCCGATAGCCGTGGCGCGCCTTGGGGAACACGATGGCGCCCAATTCGTCGGATGAACGCGGCGTTCCCACCGGCTCGACCGGTCGGTCGGCCACCGGCGAAGGTGTCAGCGGCCACGAGCGTGGAAGGTCGACAGTGTCGCGGACGGGTGATGGCCCTCCGCCCAGGGGCGGGTCCGGCGGGTCCGGCGGGTTCGCTTGGGCTCTGGCGATCTTCCGCTGTTCCCGCTCAATGAGGACGAGGCAGAAGACGAAGAGTGCGAGACATAGCAAGCCAGCAATGGTGTAAGGGAGGCCGTAGTAGGACGGCTCGTCGTTGGAGAAAAGACTCACCACGGCCATGAGGTCGCGCAACCAGGTCGGTGGATCGTCGGCGACGGCGTCAAGGAAGACGCCCCACCCAGCCAGGCCGACGGAGAACACGCACATGACGATGAAGAGAGGCTTATCTTCCTTCAGGGGAACGCTGAACAGACCAAACCCACCAGCCATGCCCTGCCTGCCTTCCCGTCAACGGATCAGATCCCTCATTCAACCGTCTCCTCTGCGTCGGCGCCACCAGCTACTTGTCGTCTGCCGCGATGAGGAGACCGAACCCGAAACCTCCAGATCAACTGAATTCTCGACAGATTACGACAGTTTTTGGCTTGACGCCAACGATCCCGGCTGACATGATGATGGTGTCGATCCCCGAAAAGAAACACAAACTTCCGCGATAGCCGCATCGTTCGCCGCCGTCGCCTTGGGCATCATCGAGCGAGCGCATCCCCGACCGTTCGCCGATGGCCAGTGGCAGGGCCAACGGGGTGTCTTCGCCACAGGAGAGAGAGCCGAGGGCGAAGGACGCGGCGGCGGACGCCGAGGCCACGCGGATGGCGGGGAAAGGTGATGGCGCCACGATGCATGGGCGTGTCTTTTTGAGGCATGCTGGTGGGTGACATCGCCTCGCCGGGCTCCCCGTCGTCTCTCCCATGATGACGAGGAGCCCGCCGCCGGCCCGCGTTGCCCGCCGGTTCGTCGCGACGTCCTCCGATCTCCCCGATCCGAAAGTGGGCACTGCGACATGGTGAAAGTGCTGAGCCGAAACGAGGCCCAGGCCGTCGTCGAGAGCTTGAGCACGCTGCGCCCCTTGCGGAGGCGGCACAGCCAAGAGATCGTCGACCTCATGGACGATTCCGGCAAAGTCGACCTCGCCGACGCGATGAATCGCCTGTTCGACGACATCTCCCCCGAAAGCGCTCGACGCAATATCGAGCGACGGATCGACGCGTTCAATGCGGCGGCCGAAGGGCTGAGAAGCCCCGTCAGAATGGTGTTGTCCACCTTGCCGGAGCATGGCAGATCGCGCTGGTTGAGGTTGGAGATGCCGGAGGACCAAGGGCCGAAAGACCCCCTCATCATCGATTTTCGCGACGTCTCCCAGCGCATCGTCGCCGATCAATATTCGAAGGACGTCACGGGAGAATTATTGGGGGACGGAGATTCGCCTCTCGCCTCCAGCGATAGCGGAAGAACCCGGACCTTCCGTCCTTTTCCGACGGCCGGGAGCGGTTTCGATCACAACCTCTACCCCACGCGACGGTCGATCTCGGAGAATTCACGGGTGCAGGCGATCATCGCCGGCCATCCGCTCAATCACGACGCGAGCCCAGAACGCGACATTCTCAACAAACTCAACACCGGCTATAGCGGCATCCAGGATTTCAGATTCCGCGTCGAGAGCAACGCGCAGCTGACCTCGGTCGATGTGGCGCAGCCGGTCGTGCGTTCTCGTCAAGCCGACGAGGAGACGGACGCTCGTATTCTCGACGTTCTCCTGCGCTGGGCCACCGACGATCGATCCGAGCCCTTCTTCATCCTCCTCGGCGATTACGGCATGGGCAAAACCCTGACGAGCCAGAAATTCGCCTGCGATCTGCTGGAGATGCGCCGTCAAGGGCGAATCACACGCTGGCCGCTCTATTTCGACCTGCGCCACGTCGCCATCACCCCCGGGCGGCTCATGCCGACCCTCGACGAAGTCATGGTCGAATGCGCCCGCACCGGCTGGAAACGCAGCGGCGACATCACCGCCGATGAGATCTGGGGAATCATCGACCAAGGCGCCATCATCATCTTCGACGGTTTGGACGAGGTCCTCTCCAAACGCGGTATGAACACCGACATCGAATTCGCTCGCCGCCTGCTCAGCGTGTTCGATCAAGCCGAGGCTGGTAATCCCTCGGTCAAAGTCATGCTGACGACGCGGATCCAGTATTTCCGCACCCTGTTCGAACAGCGCGAATATCTCACCCTCAGTGGCGTCGGGGATAAAAGCCCCAATCGATTCCAAGCCTGGGAATTGCTCGGGCTCAGCCCGGTGCAAATTCGCCGGTATCTCGAGAAGAGCCTGCCGGATCGCGATGTCGATCGCGTCGCCGCCATGCTCGCTCGCATTCACGACCTCACCGATTTGAGCCAGCGCCCCTACACGCTCAGCCTCATCACCAAGGTGATCCCCGAGATCGAGTCGATGCGTGACGAGGGACGGATCTTCGGCTCGACCCTCTATCGGCGTTTCGCCTTGCAGTGGCTGGCTCGCGACTCGCAGAAGAGCACGTTCTCCGTCGAGCACAAAATGGAGCTGGCGGAGAACATGGCGGTGCGCATGAGCGCTTACGCCCCGAATTCCGGTTTGGTCTACGACTATCCCGGCGTGCGCGTCGAGGATCTCAAAACCTGGCTCGTCGACTGGATCGAGAACCGCCCCGGGTGGAACGTCTACAAAGACGAGAGCTTCGAGAAACTCGACGAGGATCTCCGCAATAGCACCTTTCTCAGCCGATTCGACGGCGATGACGTCTGGGAGGGCTATTACAACTTCGCCCACACGTCGTTGCGGGAATTCTTCCTCTCGGAATACCTCCTGCGGGCGCTTCACGAGAATGATCCGAAACGCTGGGTCATTCCCGTCCCCACGTCGGAGACGCTCGTCTTCCTCGGGCAATCGATCGCCGAGGTGAACGCCCGCCAACGCCAAGAGACACCGGGATACGGCCGACGATTCGGGGAAGACCGACAATCCGGGGAACGCGGAGGCGCTGATCGTCCGGCGACCCTCACCGACCGGTTGAGCGAATGGATGCTCGGCGCCTGGAATGACGCCGAATCCCCGGCCACGGTGTTCGGAGACGGACGGCCCACGCCCGTCACCATGGTCAACGACATCATCGTCCAATACGGAATTCTCGCCCGGCAATTCGATCTGCCCGCCCTCGCGGAATTATGTCCGATCCTCCCCGAGACCCTCCAAAGCCATGATCACGGATCGCTCCCTGCGGTCAAACATATGATCAGGCGGAAGACCTTCTCCATGGGTAGTCGCGTGACGCTCGATGGGAAAGTGTGGAAAGTGATCGATCGTCGGGAAGTGATCGACGGGGCCGGTGGCGCGCATCGCTGGCAGGCGCTTCTCGTCAGCGAATTCGTCGTCGATTTCCGTCCCTATCACGACGAGGGTGGAGAAGTCGTCTGGAAGGATTGCTCGCTGAGACGATGGCTCAACGGAGAGTTCTACGACAGCCTGAGCGAGGATATGAGGAAATCCATCGACAAGGTCCTTCTGAAGAATGCGTCATCGCGGGCCTCGTCGACTGATGGCGGCCCGGACACCGAAGATCATATTTTCCTTCTCTCGGCTGATGATCTCAGGTCGGCGTCGTATTCCTCGCTCATCGGAAAAGATGGTGTTGTGACGCGCCCCGATGGCATGCCCTGCTGGTGGTGGCTGCGCTCTCCCGGGGAGAAACCGGATCAAAAAGCGGTCGTCTATCGGGGCGGGTGGATCCTCGACGAGGGAAAGAACACCAATCGTGTCAATTTTGACTTCGGTGGTGTCCTTCCCGCTCTCTGGCTCAACCTCGACACCTGATCCACCCCCCATGGGGTCCCCGATTCTCAGTTGGAGAACAACTCCTCAAGGCGATCGTTGAGCTGCCCGGCGTGCGCCCGATCGGTGACGAGGGTGAGCCGATCGTGCGCGACGACCTCCGTCCCCCCGTCAGGTATGAAACTCATGTCGTCACGGTCGACGGAGATGATGAGCGTTTCGGGGGGCAGGTCGAGATCGCGCACCGCTGTCCCGCAGCCGGGGGCGCCGAGGTGGACGATCGTCTCGACGAGGACGCGCTGGCCCGTCTCACCGATCCGGCCTCGTTCACGCCGCAGCAAAGTGGCGAGCAGTGAGACATAGATCGGCTTGCTGCCGAGCGCCTCAGCGGTGAGATAGGCGACGAGCGAGACGAGGGTGAGGGCGAGGAAATGCTCGAACGACCCTGTCATCTCCGTCAACAACATGATTCCGGTAACGGGCGCGCGCACGATCGCGGCGAAACACCCGGCCATGGCGACAACGATGAAACCGTTGTAGGTGGCGGGGTCGAGGCCGAGTCCGTCGATGGCGAGCGTGCCGACGGCCGCCCCGGCGATGGCGCCGATCGTCAACAAGGGGAAGAGGATCCCGCCCGGAACCCCGGCGGAGAAGCTGACGATCGAGAAGACGAATTTGACGACGAGGAGAACGGCGAGGAACGTGAGCCCGGGGTTGTCCATGAGGGCCTCGAGGGCGACACCGCCCCCGCCGAGAGCTGTCGGGAATGTCAATCCGACGATGACGGCGAGCCCGAGGATGGGCAAGGGTTTGACGAGCGCCCCCCACCGGGAACGTCTCTCGCTCGGTGTCGCGGAGCCGCGCAGCCCACGTCCCTCCATCACAGCGTTGTAATGCGTTTGTATGCCCAATAGCAAGACGTTGTAGAGCGCTCCGAGGGCGCCGAGGAGGAGTCCGAGGACGAGGAGGACCCAATACGAGGTAAGGGGAAGGGACGGCGCGGAGGGGATGTCGAGCACCGGATCGTCGCCGAGGAGGAAGAGGGTGACGTAGTCGGCGAGGACGGCGGCGGTCGTCGTCGCCACGAGGGTGAGGGGGGAAAGATAGCGGAAGATCTCCTCGAACACGAAGATGACCCCGGCTAACGGAGCCCCGAAGGCGGCTGACATGCCCGCGCTCGCCCCTCCGGCGATGAGGACGATCCGACGTGTCGGCGAACGCGACAAGCGTTGCCCCAAGCCGTCGGCCACGGCGGCGCCCATCTGGATGCAGGGCCCCTCCCGCCCGAGCGAGAGCCCGCCGAGCATCGCCAACGCGCCGCCGACGAACTTGGCGATCAACGTCGTCATCCAATTGTCAGACATATAACCCTTGATGACGGCGACGACCTGGGGGATCCCTGAACCCGCGATCATCGGCCACCGCCGCGACAGCCACCCCACGGCCAAACCGAGGACGACGACCACCCCGAGCCAGGCGGGCACGTAAGCGACATTTCCCCGGATCGTCGTGAACACCGACTGGACGGCCCCCTCGATCGTCTCGAGCACTCCTCGGAAACCCGAGACGACGACGCCGACGGCCACACCGATGACGGCGCTTTGAGCGACAATCGTCAACTCGCGCCAGCGTCCGCGCCCGGCCAGTTCCCGGGCCTCATCCTTCGTCGACATCGGGATCATTGTCCTCCCCGACGGGCTCGGCGCGCATCACACCGAAGGGGTTTTCGTTGAGCCGGTGCCGTAGGATTTCCCACTATGACGCAGGACGCCACGCCGGAGCCCGGCTTTCAGGCCTCGCCCGGCGACGAGGCCGATCGCATCACGGAGCCAGCGTCCGCAACCGGGGCTGAGAACGAGACGGGCTTGGAGACGGCGGTCGCCGACCCGCCCCGCTGGCGTCGCAGTATTTCCTTCTTCCTGGCGGGCCAGACATTGTCGATGTTCGGCTCCGCCATCGTCGGCTACGCCGTCATGTGGTACGTCACCTTGGAGACGGGCTCGGCCGGCATCTTCACCATTCTCTTCCTGGTCAACAGCATCCCGATGGCGCTGACGACGATTCCCGGCGGCATCTGGGCCGATCGCTACTGGCGCAAAGCCCTCATCATCGGATCCGACGCTTTCGTCGCCGTCGCGACCGTCATCCTCGCCCTCGTCATCCTCAATGGTCATGAGACGCTCTGGCTCATCATCGGAGTCCTGTCACTGCGGGGATTCGCCGGCGGCGTGCAACAACCGGCCGTCTCGGCCGTGCTGCCGCAGATCGTGCCGACGCGCCACCTCATGCGTGTCAACGGCATCAACTCGGCCATCATGGCGCTCACCTATATCGCCGCTCCCGCCCTTGCCGCAGCCCTCTTGGCGCTCTTGCCGATCGGCGTCATCCTCTTCGTCGACGCGGTCACGGCCGTCCTCGGCATCGGCTGCACGATCTTCGTCGCGATCCCCCGCGTCGCCGGAGCCGCCGACCTTGGCAAAGACGGCATGCGCGGTTACGTCCGTCACCTCGGCGAAGCCTTCCAAACCGTCTGGGCGATCCCCGGGCTGCGTCGCGCGATCCTCCTCTTCTCCATCTCGTTCCTTGTCATCGTGCCTCCGGCCAATATGACGCCCATCATCATCGTCCGTTTCTACGGCACCGAAGAGTGGATGCTGGCGGCGGCGGAGATGACGTGGTCGATCGGCATGATCGTCGGCGGCGTCATCATCGCGGCCTGGGGTGGGATGCGCAATCGCATGACGATGATGGTTGCCGTCGTCGCCCTGTGGGGCGCCTTCACGATCGCCATGGGCCTGGCCGGCAATATCTGGGTGTTCTGCGTCGTCATGGCGCTGTTCGGGTTGAGCATGCCGGGCGTCAACACCCCGCTCATGACATCGGTGCAAGAGCTCATCCCCGAGGCGATGCTGGGGCGCGTCATGAGCTTCGTCACCATCCTCATCACGATCGCCGGCCCGCTCGGCGTCGCCATCATCGGCCCCCTCGGCGACATCGTCGACATCCGCTACGTCGTCGTCGGCTGCGGCGTCATCGGGCTCATCGTCACCGGGATCTTCGCCCTCATGCGCGGGCCCGGCAGCCAGCTGCTCCCGCCGGATCGGTGAGACGAAGCGCGCTGGTAGCAGCGCCGGATCGATCGTTTTACCTTGCCAAATGAATTTTATGAGACGACGAAGCGCTGGTTCGCGCTGGTGTCGTTCTCAACTTCGAACGTGAGCGACGATGGGTTTGCCCGCGCGGAACGTTCGTCGCCGCCTCGCTCGCAGGTCTGAAGTGGTATGGCGCCGAACGGTGACGAACAGCGAAATATGAAAGAGGATGAAAACAGGGAATGTGTCCGTTCTGACGCTCCTTTCACGTCAAAGTGAACACCTCTCACGAGTAAGGTGAGCGCATGGTTCAACCGACGTACGCGCGCTATCCGGATGTCCGGGACGACGAGATCCTTTTCATCGCAGACAATGATGTCTGGCTGGCTCCTCTCGCGGGCGGGAAAGCCCAGCGTCTGACGAACGACCTCGCCCCCGCGCGTCACCCTCTCTTCTCCCCCGACGGCACGCGCATCGCCTGGACGTCCTACGTCGCCGGCACGCCGGATGTGTACGTGTTGACGCGAGCGACCGGCGACATCCGCCGGGTCACCTGGTGGGGCGACCGGGCTTGCCGGGCCGTCGCGTGGCAAGACGACAGCACCCTCGTCGTCGCCAGCGAATGGCGTTTGCACCGCCAGGCGCGGTTGTACGCGGTCGACCTCGATGGAGACGCGAGACTACTCCCGTACGGCCCAGCGCAAGCCATCGCCTGGGGGCCGGATGGCCGCATCGCCATCTCGACCTCCGATGGCCCTCGTGACGCCTCGGCATGGAAACGGTATCGCGGCGGTACCGCGCCGCAACTGTGGCTCCACGTCCCCGGTTCCGACGCGAACGAATGGCGTCGCGTCCTCCCCGACGAACCGGCTGTCCAGGAGTGCCCGGGCTGGTTCGGTGACCGTCTTTTCTTCATCTCTGACCTGGCCGCAGGGCGGGCCGAGATCACCGATCCGACCGCCCAAGCCAACCTTTACAGCGTTGACGCGTCGGGTGGCGATCTCACACAACACACTCATCACACGGAAGTCGAGGGGTATGTCCGCGGCGCTCGCACCGATGGCCGCACGATCGTCTATCACGCGCACGGTCACCTCTACGCCCTCGATTCGCTCGAGTCCACACCACGCCCGATCGAGGTCGATCTCGCCCTCGGGGCCCCGGCGCCGCATCCGGCCGATCCGCATGATCTCGTCGAACGAGTCGTGCCCGACGAGCGCGCCACCGGTTCGGTCGTCGCTTGGCGCGGCGCCGCCTTCTACCTGACCCACCGCTCTGGCCCGGCTCGCGTTTTGGCTGACACCCCAGGGGTGCGGGTGCGCGAACCGCAGGTGTTAGGCGATCGCGGGCTCGCCGTCGTCGTGACCGACGCCGAGGGCGACGACGCGCTCGAGGTCTCCTCGCTCATCGGCGGCGCTTTCCCCGTCCGTGTCGCCGGCGGCAAGCTCGGCTATGTTCTCAGCCTTGTCGCTTCCCCCGACGGCGAGGCGGTCGCCGTCGGCAGCCACGACGGCGCCGTCTACGTCGTCGACCTCTCCCATGTCGACCCCCGTGCGACGGACTATGCCTCACCGGGAGACGGCGAAAGTCCTACGAACGCAGACGCTGGGGCTTCGTCCGCTTCGGCCGCGTCCCAGGCGCCGGCTTCGTCCTCTGCCCCCGCGACTCAGGCCCCCGTGCCTCAGGTGCCCGTCCCCCAGGTGACGGTGCGCCAGGTCGGCCGTTCGGACGAGGGGGAGGTGACGGGCCTCACCTGGTCGCCCGACGGCCGCTATCTCGTCTGGCGCCAGAGCCGTCCCTTCGCCGAGGGCGCGATCGGCCAGCTCATGGCCGCCGATCTCGCCGCTCATGACGCCGACCCGGCCGCCGAGATCACTCCGATCGCCCTGACGTCTGGCTCGTTCGACGACGCCGATCCGGCCTTCACCCGCGACGGGAAATACCTTGTCTGGCTCTCGTCGCGCACCTTCGACCCGCACTACGACGACCACGGCTTCGACCTCGCCTTCAACGCGTCGACGCGCCCGTGGATCTCCCCGCTGAGCGCCGACGAGCCCGCGCCTTTCGGCGTCCAGGCGGACGGCTGGCCTTTCAACGACGAGGCCGATGATCGCCCGGCTGCGACCGCATCCCCGGCTTCGGCTTCGGGAACGGCTTCGGCGGCGGGCGCCTCGGTGGCCGCGCCGTCCGACTCCGTCGAGGCCGATGAGCCGACGATCGCCTGCCGGATCGACGTCGACGGTTTCGAGGAGCGGATGATCCCCTTCCCCGTCGTCTCGGGGAACTATGGGCAGCTGCGCGCCGTCAAGGACGGTGTCGTCTGGCTGCGCGCCCTCGGCTACCAGGGCGTCATCGGCTCCGCCCGGGCGGGCGCCGGGGAGGGCGACGACGTCATCATCGAACGGTTCTCTTTCGCGACGCGACGCTGCGAGCAGATCGTCGACCGGGCTGATTCCTTCGAGGTCAGCGGTGACGGCGAGCGCCTCGTCGTCAAGCATAAAGACGAGATCACCGTCGTCCCGTCCGATCGACGTTCCGACGACGACGATCCCTCGACGCATGTGACAGTCGATCTGACGCGCATGCGTCGGCGCATCAATCCGCGTGACGAATGGCGTCAAATGTTCGACGAGAACGGGCGTCTCATGCGTCTGCACTTCTGGCGCGAGGACATGGACGGCGTCGATTGGGACGCCGTGCTGGCCCGCTACCGTCCCCTCGTCGAGACGTTGCGCTCCAGCGACGATCTCGCCGATGTGTTGTGGGAGACGGTCGCCGAGCTCAACACCTCCCACGCCTACGTCTCCCCGCGCCCCCAAGCCGACGCCGATCTGCAAACCGGTTTCCTCGGCGCCGACCTCGGCGGATCCTTCCCCGGCGGGGTCGTCATCGACCGTGTCATCCCCGGGGAGACCTCCGATCCGAAGGCTTGGTCGCCCCTGCGGGCCGCCGGCGTCGACGTGCGTGACGGCGACATCCTCGTCGCGATCGACGGACGTCTCACTTCTGAGGCGCCTTCGGTCGGCTCGCTCCTCGAGGGGGCGGCTGGCAAGGCGGTCGAGTTGACGGTCTTCCGTCCCCCGGTTGGGGTGACCGTCTCGGCCAAGGGTCCGGCCAAGTCGCCTTCAGACGGTGATGGGGTGGTTGAGGAGACGGAACCCACCGCGGCAACAGCGCCCGGCGCCACTACGACCGCACCGCCGACGGCGTCCGACCAGGTGTCGAGCGGCTCGTCGGGGGCCGGATCCACCCTTGTAGCGACGAATGCGATGACGACGTCAGACTGTGCGCCCCACGTTCGTCGTGTCGCCGTCGTCCCCCTCGCCAGCGAACAGTCTTTGCGCTACCAGGACTGGGTGGCGAGCCGCGCCGCCTACGTCAAGGAGCACACGGATGATCGTCTCGGCTACGTTCACGTGCCCGACATGATGAGTGTCGGTTGGGCCCAGTTGCACCGCCGTTTGGCGGAGGCGTCCCGCCACGAGGGTGTCGTCCTCGACGTCCGCCATAACGCCGGCGGGCACACGTCGCAGCTGGTCATCGAGCGATTCTTGCGCCGCGTCGTCGGCTGGGAGCATCCGCGGCACATCGCCACGTCGGAGCCTTATCCGGCCCAGGCGATGCGCGGGCCCGTCGTCGTCGTGACCGACCGCTGGGCCGGCTCCGACGGCGACATCGTCAACGCCGCCGCCCAAGCCCTCGGCCTCACCGTCGTCGGCGAGCGCACCTGGGGCGGCGTCGTTGGCATCGACGGCCGCTTCAGCCTTGTCGATGGAACGGAAGTCACACAACCGCGCTACGCCGGCTGGTATAGCGGCTACGGCTGGGGCGTCGAGAACCACGGCGTCGAACCCGACGTCACCGTCACCCTCACCCCGCCCGAGTGGGACGGGGAGGCCGACCTCTTCCTCGACACCGCCATCGCCATCCTCCTGCGCCGCCTCGAGGAGACCCCGGCCGCGACCCCGCCCGAGCTCGACCCGCCCCGGTTCGCCGTCACGAAGTGATCTCCGCGGAGACACCCACGCACGACTGACGAGACGAGGGTTCGCCACAAGGCTGAACGACGGAGTCTGACGAGCACTGTCAGGCGTCTGATTCGAACGGCGCAAAGAGAGGCGATCGCTGATGCGTGCTCTGAGGTCAGGGGTGTTGATCCCTAGCGAAATGTTCGTTGAAGAATCCATGATTGAATGGGCTCATGAAAGATGAGGACGAGGTCGTGTCGGTGATCGAGGAAATCGAGGATCCGGCGCCGCCCGGGGAAGAGGGATCGGCTCCTCCAGTGCCCCGAGCCAAGGCGGTCGTCGAGGCGCCCGACGCCAACGAGCCCCCGGCCCCGGAGGAATCAGTCACCGATCTTCAGGGTTTCTGGGAGCTGGCCCAGCGCTACGCCGACCTTGGCACGATCAACGCCATCATGGGCGAGGGCTGGGGCGAAGCCGTCCCCCCGCCGGCCTGGAGCTTCGGCGACACCCCCGAGATGGCCGACGAACTCCTCGGCCTCGTCCTCGAAGGCAAGAAGACGGCGACGTCGAGCCTGCGCCGCGACTACGAGCGCGCCAACGAGCCCTTGCCCAAGCCGGGTGAACTCTCCATCATCCTCGACAGCGAAGGCATCCCCCGCGTGCTTGTCCGAGACACCCAGGTGCTAGTCCTCCCCTTCCACAGCGTCACCGAGGAGCAAGCCGCCGCCGAGGGCGAAGGAGACCTCACCCTCACCTACTGGCGCGAGGGCCACATCGCCTTCTGGAAGAAAGCCGGCGTCACGATCGACCGCGACACCCAGGTCGTCTACGAGCAGTTCGAGGTCCTCTACCCGAAGATGTGAGGGCCTCGGTCAATTTCTCCAAGGCGAGTTGATCGGATCATGAGCCGATCACGGCATCGCGTCTGTTCTCGGATCACGGGTTACTCAAAGTCCGATGAGGTTGGCTGTGGCTTGGGGTTTTGCTGCGTTGATGCGGAGGTTTCGGGCGATGTCGGTGATGCCGCGCAGGTGCAGGAACGAAATGATGATGTTGCGAATTGTGGCCATGATCCGTGGCAGGTTCCGCGTGC
>JAISHO010000018.1 GCA_031262485.1 Propionibacteriaceae bacterium | reverse complement strand
CGTTCGGTGTGGTCGGCGGTAGTCGGTGTGGAGTATTTTCCAGTTTTTCAGGTGGGAGATGACTTGTTCGATGACGTATCTGATTTCATGGATTTCTCGGTTGAAGGTTTTATCCATGTCGGTGAGGTGAATTTGTCCGGGGTGTTTCTTGATGGGGGTGATCATTCCCAAGCCGATGTATCCTTTATCGCCGACGAACGCGGCTCCGCCTTTGTCCAGGATGTTCGATTCTCGGATGGCTTTGGTGTCGTGGGTCGATCCTGGCAGCGGGTCGGAGATCCAGGCGAGGCGGCCGTCCATGTCGCAGGCGACTTGGAGGTTCAACCCGGTGGTGCGGTGTTTGCCGGAGTAGTCCTCGGGATGGTCGTTCCACGACCACGCGGGGACAAGGGTGCCGTCGACGATGTAACTGTTTCGAGGATCGAGGTCGTCTCCGGTGGGCACCCAGTCAGCCAGCGCTCGTTCGATGACCCCGGTGAGTTTCTCGATGATTCTGGAGATCGTTGGCTGGGACACATCGAACCGTTCGGCGAGGACTTCTTGAGTCAGGTTGTTTCTCAGGTAAGCCAAGGCGACGACGACCTGCTGGAAAATACTCAATTTCATCGGCCGGCCGTTCCATTTTTGCTTGACGGGAAGTTGGGAGTTAAGAATGGAAATGAGGTCTTTGAGCTGACTGCGAGTGAATCCTGTGGTAGCGTACATCGTGGCGGTCGATTCTTTGAAGAATATGTTAGGTTGAACACTTCATATTCTTTCAGGGGATCGACCGCTTTCACGTCAGCGACACGCGCCACCCATTATGAATAAGCCTCCCGGTGAGATCAGGCGAATGGTAAGACCAATACAGAGTGTCATCGGCATTGACTTTGTAGGGCAAATTCTCGTAAGGGAAATAACCTTTTGATGGCCAACTGGCCTCGCTGATCTCACCCGTGGGCAGGCTCCCGAAATTATGAAACAAGGTATCTGTGGTATTTGTATGGCCGACTCCGACTTCGTCAAGGAAAGGCGAAAGGATCCAAGCTCTATGGCCGACAGAAACGTCGTTCCGATCACTCATATAGATTCGAATGGCTTGACCGTCACTAAAAGGTGCGGACCTCATTCCAAGGTTCGACGGTCTTGCTGCGGCAACGGTTTCCTCGGTGACGCACACCGTATAGCCAGACGCGACAGGCGTGTGGCTGATTGTGCCATTGGCTGCGTTGAGCATGGCATTGGCCTGAGCTGATATCGACCATTCTTTGTTCTCGGCCGTCGGGGCAAGTCCGTTGAGGGCGCGGAAGTAGTTGATCTCAGTGATCTCCGCGTCGATGAAGTCTTGTGAGATCGTCCCGGGATCGCAAGTGGCAGTGTTGCCGGTCCAATCAAGGGGAACGTCGTAATACGCCAGATAGACATCGTTATACGCCGCGCGCACCGACTCCATGTCAGAGGTGTCGATGGTCACGTTGACGACTTCGGCCTGGGCGGCGGGGGCGCTCATGGTCATGCCGACGCCCACGCCGACTGCAAGGAAGATCGTTAAACCTGGGGGTGGTCTTCTCATGGAAACTCTCCAATTCCGGGGTGACTTCATGGAGACGTGTCCCGGAGACCTGATGCGGCATCTCCACAATGCCGGCAAAAGGAGAGAGTGTGGTCGGGGGGCGACGTCACGTTAGGTTCGCTATGTCAAGAAGTAAGAGAAAGAGTCAACTGGGTAACAGATAGAGCATTGTATATTTGAGTCTATAGACTGAATGATTATGACTTCACTACTATGTAGATTTCGCCATTCCTTATGGTCTGTTCGTTTTCCGAGTCACCGCTGACGAAACGGGCCGACCGAAACCCTCGGGACTTTCAACCCTCCCTGCCAAGAAAACTCTAGACATGCAAATTAAGTTTGCTCTATTGTCAAGTGGATGGGAGCCCGCGACGGCGCGGCTCTAGACGATGGCGTCTCCCACCGTGGCTGACGGGAGCCGCCCGATCCCCCGAGGAGCATCATGAAAGCTTGGCAATACGAAGGAACGAACAAACCTCTGAAGCTGGCCGATGTGCCCGATCCGGAACCAGGGTTCGGCGAGGTTCTCGTCGACGTCAAAGCGGCGGGTCTGTGCCACTCCGACGTCGGAGCCTTGACCGACCCGGCCTGGGCGCCACTCATGGAGAAGAACCCTGTCACCATGGGCCACGAGATCGCCGGCACGATCGTCGGCGTCGGCGACGGAGTCTCGGGATGGCGCGTCGGCGACCACGTCGGCGTGTGCCCGACAGGGCCGAGTGGGGTCGCCCCCGGCTACGGACGCGACGGAGGTTGGCAGCCGCTGAGCACTCATCCCGTCAGCGACCTCGTGCGGATTCCTGACAATCTGAGCTTCGAGATGGCGGCCGTGGGCACCGACGCCGGCATGACCGCCTACCACGCCCTCGTCACCGTCGGCGATGTGAAATTCCTCGACCGCGTCGGCATCATCGGCATCGGCGGGCTGGGCCAGATCGCCGCCCAGGCGGCTGTGCGCATGGGCGCCGAGGTCTTCGTCGCCGAGATCAATGAGGACGCCTGGCCGCTGGCCTACGCCTGGGGAGCCAAAGAGGTGAAGTCGTCGATCGAAGAATTCGCTGGATACGACCTCGACCTCGTCGTCGACTACGTCGGCGCCGGCGACACGACGGCCGACTCGATCTACGCCATCCGCCGCGACGGCAAGATCGTCCTCGTCGGCATGGGCATCCTCCAAGCCGACATCAACACCCGTGACCTCATCCTCAAGCAAGCCCAGATCCTCGGCTCCAACGGCGGCACGATGCACGACATCGAGGCCTGCTATCGCCTCTTCGCCACCGGCGCCGTCAACCCCGTCATGAAGAAAATCACCTTCGACAAGATTCCCGATTTCCTCGAATTGCTCCACCAGCGCAAAGCCCGCGGGCGTCTCGTCTGCATGTACGAGTGAGCGATCCCGCCACCCGGGCTCCCACCGCAAACTGACAGCGTCAGGGGAGGCGACCCTGCCTCGGCCGCCTCCCCTGACGACCCCCTCTCTGCGTCGTCCGCCTCACATCCTTGAGCGGATGCACCACAACTGATCGCACCACTTCTGATGCTGTAGTAAGTTGGACGAGAACTCACGGGGGGTTTGTTTATGCCGTCATACGCTGTCATCGACACTGAGACGACCGGTTTCACGAACCGGGACCGCGTCATCGAGATCGCCGTCGTCGGATTGCGACCGGACGGGACGATCGAAGGCGCCTGGGAGACTCTCGTCAACCCCCACCGCGACCTCGGGCCCCAGCACATCCACGGCATCCACGCCGCCGACGCCCGCCTCGCCCCCTCGTTCGAGGACATCGCCGGCGATCTCGCCTCGATCCTCCAACACCGGATCATCGTCGCTCACAACGCCCCGTTCGACCTGCGCTTGCTCGGAGCCGAGTACGACCGGCTCGGCGTCTCCCACGCGGTGACGAAGAACGACTACATCTGCACCCTTCACTTGGCCCGACGCGTGCTCCCCGGCGCCCGCCAGGATCTCGCCAGTTGCTGTGCCCTGGCGGGGATCGAACAACACCACGCCCACTCCGCTCTCGGCGACGCCCTGACGACGGCGCGACTGTTCACCGTCCTCGCCGATCACGTCGGCGGGCTGGACGCTTTGGTCGACACGTTCAGGATCGACGACAGCGCCGAGTTGTGGCCCCACTTGCCGATCCGCCAGACCCCCCTGGTGCGACGCGGCGCGGCGAGCCAGACCCCTGCGGCGGCGAAGAAGGAGAGCACCGACGACTCCCCCACCCTCGGCCCCGGCGACATGATCGTCTTCACTGGGACATCCGGTGAGATGTCGCGCTCCACGATGCAACAGATCGCTCGTCAAGCTGGGTTGGTCGTTCATTCCAACGTGACGAAGAAGGTGCGCGTCCTCATCGCCGCCGACCCCGAGACGCTCTCCGGCAAGGCGAGAAAAGCCTCCGAATACGGCATTCCGATCATCACCGAGGAGAACTTCCTGCGCTTGATAGAACGCCTCTGATCTCGCCTCACCGTCGCATTCGTGGCGCCAGGTGAGGCCCCCGGCCGCGTCGTCGTCATCGGTAGATAAGCTCGATTCCATGACTGATCGCATCGAACCACCGGCCGAGGCGAGCGTGTGGGCCCAGCGCGAAGGAGTGCGCACCTACCGTGGGCACAATCGGCGCGGCGCCGAGGTGCTCATGGGCCCCGGTGAACTCGAGGGCGCCTTCACTCCCGGAGAACTCCTCCACGTCGCTCTCGCCGGATGCACCGGGATGAGCTCTGACATCCCCACGACCCGGCGAGTCGGTGAAGTCGATCGCATCGTCGTCGTCGAGGGGACCGGACATGCGACGGAGGATCGTTACACCCACTTCGAGGAGACGATGCTCATCGACCTCAGCGGTGTCAGCGACGAGGACCGCGCGGTGCTCTCCCGCGTCATCCGGCTCGCCATCGACCGCCATTGCACGATCGGCCACACCCTCGACAATGGCGCCGACATCGGGATCACCGTCGTCTCACCGGACTCCCCCACGGCTCGTCGGATCGCCGGGGAGAACTGACCTCACCGTTTCTACAAAGCAAGTGGTTGGACCTACCGGCGACGACGGCAACGCGGCTGGGGCCCCACCGGACGTCACGAACACAGCATCGTAGGCGCGACAGACCACGAGATCTTCGTCCCCTCACGAACGATCCATCGTCAATTCTGCGTGGTTATCACCATCTCATCGCCGAGATCGCGCCGCGTCAGCGCCTACGACACGCCGATTGGTCGTGCTCTCGCTGAAATAACGATCAATCACTATTGAAAACAAATATTACTACTTGATAGAATGATCGTATCGGGGCGTCGTCCCCACTTTCCCCCCTTCTAGACAGGCAGTGACGGGCATGCCTGAAGGAGGGAGCACGGACGATTCGCGACCTCGTCACTCCATCCCCCATGGACAGGAGAGCAATCCATGAGGAAAACTTCGCTTGGCCTCGCGGCTGCGTTAGTGGTGGGAATGGCGATCGCCGCCCCCCTGACCGCATCCCTCGCTCAAGCCGAGGTGGTCAACGCCACCATCGACACGAGCGATATGGAATCCGTGCGCGCGGCATACAACGACGTCTATCTCGCTTACTACGACGTTCCGGTCGGTTGGACTGGCGATAGTGCCACCTGCGATCCCGGAACGATCTCACAAGACTTCATCGACGCGGAGATCAACGAGATCAACTACTTCCGCGCCCTCAACGGACTCGACCCCGTAGTCGAGAACAAACAATGGTCTGTCTCAGCTCAGGCCAACGCCATGCTCAACGACGCCAACGGGCGCATCAGCCACACGCCTGTTGAGGCTGGGTACACAAACTGCGTCACCGACGCGAACGTCGCCGCCGCCGATCTGTCGAACCTCGCTGGTGGCCCTGGTTACCCCTTGAGCGACGGGATCACCATCGATCTTTACATGAGCGATTCCGGCACTGCGAGCGTCGGGCACCGGGCTTGGATCCTCTTCCCGCTTCTCAGCGAAGTCGGGATCGGGCACACCACGAGCTTCGACACGATGTACCACGATTTCGGCAAAGTCGACGGAAGCTTCCCCTCCGGGGAGATCAGCCAGGTGAGCTGGCCTTCGAAGGGGTACTTCCCCTACGAGAATCTTCCCGATGGCACACGGTCATGGTCATACCATTCGACGGAGCTCACAGGATCACCCACCGTCACCGTCACGAAAAACGGGGAACCGTTCACGACCACCGACGCCAGGGAGGTTCAATCCGGCTACGGATTCAGCAGTACCGAGACTCAGTACCACGTTGTCTGGGACATGCCTGAGATCGCTGAGCCCGCGCCCTGCACCGTCGACACGTACACGGTCACGATCGACGGGGTCGAGCCGTATGACATTCATATCTTCAACGCCTCGGAGGATCCCGCCGCTTGTGTGACGCCGACACCGACTCCCACACCGACGCCTACGCCGACTCCGACGCCAACACCCACACCCACGCCAACACCGTCTGTGACGCCCACACCCACACCAACGCCGACGCCCACACCAACGCCGACGCCTACGCCGACCCCGTCCGTGACGCCAACTCCCACACCGACGCCGTCTGTGACGCCCACGCCGAGCTTGACGCCGACTCCGTCAGTGACGCCCACGCCGACACCAACTCCGTCGGCGGCGCCCACTCCCACACCGACGCCGACGGAATTGCTGAGCGTCGTAGACGAGGTGACTCCATCTCCGGACGCTGGCGCCGTTCCGAGCGACGGCACGCCGCCGCCTCTTCCTGAGATCGGCAACTTGTACAGCGAGACGCTTCCGAACACCGGCATGGCCCGTGACGCCACCGTCTTACTCGGACTCGGCCTTCTGCTCGCGATGGCCGGCGGAATCGTTCTCCAGCAGACTCATCGACTGCGCTGAGCGATGTCGGGTGGCCTCGTGAGATCCAGGTGAGAATCCCACCGTCGTGGATCACATGAGGCCACCTGAGGCCGATCGGCGATGCCGACAACGACGATCTCGTCAGTGAGTCAGGCCCACACCGTTTGGTCGTGCTCACCGCGTGCTCGACGATCTATCACTATTGACAATTAAAATTATTTCTTGAGATAGTGGACGTATTGGGGCGTCGTCCCCGGATCCCCCTTCCGGACAGGCAGTGACGGGCATGCCTGAAGGAGGGATCGAGGACGACCGGCGCCTCACTTTCCCCATCCCCCATGGACAGGAGAGCATCCATGAAGAAATATTCCCTTGGCCTCGCCATCGCCCTCGCGGTGGGGGTGGGGATCGCCGCCCCGTTGACCGCGCCGGCCGCCCATGCCGACGTCGTCAACGCCTCGATCGACACGAGCGATATCGAGTCGGTCCGCGCGGCCTACAACGACGTCTATCTCGCTAACTACAACGTGCCCGTCGATTGGACCGGCGACATCGCCACCTGCGATCCCGGGACGGCCTCCCAGGCTTTCATCGACGCGGAGATCACCGAAATCAATTACTTCCGTGCTTTCAACGGACTCGCCCCCGTCGCCGAGAACAAGGAATGGACGGTTGAGGCGCAGGCCAACGCCCTGCTCAACGCGGCCAATGACGGAATCAACCACTACCCCGTCAAAGAAGGATGGACGACGTGCGTCACCGACGCCACCGTCGCCGCCGCCGACAAGTCGAACCTCGGCTGGAGCAGCGGGACGCTCAGCGGCGGTCGGACCATCGATATGTACATGAGCGACTCCGGCATCGAGAGCGTCGGACACCGAGCTTGGATCGTCTTCCCCCTCCTGTCGGAGGTCGGAATCGGGCACACCACCAACACCGACACCCTGATGCACAACTTCGGGCAGGTCGCCGGGAGCTACGCTTCGGGAACGCTCACCGATGTCCGCTGGCCGTCGGAGGGTTATTTCCCCTTCGAGAACCTGCCCAGTTCGGAAACGGTCAAAGTGTATTGGTCGTATCACTCCCCTGACCTCACCGGCTCCTACGCGATCACGGTGACGAAGAACGGTGAGGCTTTCACCTCGACCGGCGCGGATATCCAAGCGGGTTATGGTTTCACGAGCAGCGGCGAAGACCAACTGCACATCAGCTGGGAGATGCCTGCGATCACCGCGCCGGCGGCCTGCGAGTACGACACCTACAACGTCGCCATCGACGGTTTGACGCCGTACGACGTCATGGTGTTCAACGCCTCGGAGGATCCGGCCGCTTGCGAGACGCCGACGCCTACTCCGACGCCGACCCCGACGCCTACTCCGACACCCACACCCACCCCGACGCCGACCGAGGCGGAGACGACCGCGCCAGAGGTGGCCAGCGACGTCGCCATCGAGACGGGGATCCTCGGATGGCCCGTCCTCTCCTCGACGTTGACCGCCGAGACGACGACCGACCCGGCCGAGGCGACCGTCACCTATCAGTGGATGCGCGACGGCGTCGCGATCGAGGGCGCGACGAGCGCGGCCTACGCGGTCTCCGCGGCCGACTTCTGTCACACGCTGACCGTCCAGGCGACCGGTTCGGCGACGGACCACACCGGCGCCACCACGACCTCGGCTGGCGTGAGCGTCGGCTTCAACGACGTGGCGGGCAGCCCCTTCGAGACGGACATCTGCTGGCTGGCCCAGGAGGGCGTCACCACCGGGTGGGACAACGGCGATGGAACGATGAGCTTCCAGCCCGTCACTCCGGTTCACCGCGACGCCATGGCCGCCTTCCTCTACCGGATGGCCGGATCGCCCGAGTTCACGGCGCCCACGACACCGACCTTCACTGACGTGACGGCGGAGAACAGCATCTTCTACAAGGAGATCGAGTGGATGGCCGCCTCGGGCATCGCGACGGGCTGGGACGACGGCACCTATCGTCCGCTCGAGGGCACGAACCGCGACGCCATGGCCGCCTTCCTCTACCGCTTCGCCGGATCGCCCGAGTTCGCCGCGATGACGCCGACCTTCACCGACGTGCCGACCGATCTGGCCTTCTACCACGAGATCGAATGGCTGGCTTCCGCCGGCGTCACCACCGGATGGGACGACGGCACCTTCCGCCCGCATGAGCCGGTCAACCGGGACGCCACCGCGGCCTTCCTCTATCGCGGCGATCAAGGAGGAATCTTCTGACCCACGGTGACTGAGACGACGGATGAGGCTCGCCTCGGCCCGTAACGGGGCGACCATCCGCCCGTCCCCCTCGGCGACGCCGCCGCAACAGCGTCACGAGAGGTGACACAGCCACCAGCCCACACGGGGGCCGGGGCGCTTCACACGAGGCGTCCCGGCCCCGTTCACGTGTTTCGTCAGTTCTCTCTTGTATTGTGATAACCGTAGATATTTGATAGTATTCTGATATCACTTTTCCGAAAGGATCCCATGAGCGAGATGATCCCTCCGATGCCACCTCCCGCCCCCCTGTCTGGCGGAGGCGGGCGCTCGGCTGACGCCCTGGCGATTCGGGGCCTGGTCAAGACCTTCGGCGCCAAGATCGCTGTCAACAATTTGGCGATGGAGGTCCCAGCCGGCTCCATGTTCGGCTTCGTCGGCCCCAACGGCGCCGGGAAAACCACGACCCTGTCGATGGTGACGGGCCTGTTGCGCCCCGACCGGGGGGCCATCGAGATTTGGGGCCACGACGTCTGGACGGATCCCGCCGCCGCCAAAGCCCTCATCGGCACCCTGCCCGACGGCTTGCGCATGTTCGACCGGCTGAGCGGGCGCGAGATGGTCGCCTTGGCCGGAGAACTGCACCGGGTCCCCGCCGGCGAGGTCGCCTCGCGTTCAGCCGCGCTCCTCGAGGCCCTCGGGCTGACGAAGGACGCCGACACCATGGTGGCCGATTACTCGGCCGGCATGACGAAGAAGATCGGCTTGGCCACCGCCCTCATCCATAATCCTCGCCTGCTCATCCTCGACGAACCGCTCGAAGCGGTCGATCCGGTCAGCGGCGAGGCCATCCGCGAGATCCTCAAGGAATACGTCTCCGGGGGCGGCACCGTCGTCTTCTCCAGCCATGTCATGGAATTGGTCGAATCGATCTGCGACACCGTCGCCGTCATCGCCGAAGGACGCATCCTCGCCTCCGGACCGCTCGATTCCGTCCGGCAGGGCAAGCCGCTGCAACAGCGTTTCCTCGAACTCGTCGGCGCCCACGAGGTGGAAAGGAGTTCGCTGTCGTGGTTGGGACACTCGTCAAGCTCCAACTGAAGCTTTTCACCCGTCAGCTGAAGTCGAGCACGGCCACCCTCGTGCTCACGATCATCGTCGACACGCTCATCCTCCTCTCCGTCATCGCGATGCTCATCTCGCTCATCGCCATGCGCGGCGTCGACCCCTCGGCGCTCGGCCCGCTGACCGTCTCCGGATTCGCCACCTTGTCGATCTGTTGGCCGCTCTTCGCGACCCTCTTCGCCGGCAACAACGCCATGCTCGACATCGGGCGCTTCGCGATCTACCCGATCCGCGCTCGCGAATTGCTGCCGGGTCTGTTCCTGGCCGGGCTGACCGGCATCGGGGGGGTCGCCACGATTCTGTTGACGATCGGGTACATCATCGCGTGGAGCTCCAGCCCGGCGCCCACGCTGGCCGCCATCGTCGGCGGAGCGCTCGGGGTGGCGTTCTGCCTCGTCTGCTCGCGCGTCTTGGCCGGGGCTCTCTCCAGCTTGTTCCGAAAACGTCGTATCCGTGACTTCATGGCGATCTTCGTCTTCCTCGTCATCTTCATCGGCGCCCAAGCCATCAACATCGGCGCCCAAGGCCTCGCCAATCAGGGGGGAACCGTCGATGTCGAGGCCATGATGGCCGAGATGTCCGGCACCGCCACCATCCTCGGCTGGACCCCCTTCGGCTGGGCCTGGGCCCTGCCCTGGAGCGTGGCCCAAGGCGCCTGGCTGACCTTCGGAGTCCAACTGATCGGCGCGATCGCCATCGTCGCCCTGCTCGCCTGGGTGTGGGCACGGTTCATCTCCCGCGGCCTCGTCTCCCCGCTCGACACCACCGTCAGCGGCGAGAAAGTCAAGAAGTCGCAGTGGACCGACCGGCTCTTCCCCTACTCCCCCGCCGGCGCCATCGCCAAACGCGACATGCGTTACTTCTTGCGCGACCCGCGTCGTCTCGTCGGCAATATCACAATGTTGCTCATACCTGTCATCCTCGCCTTCGCCATGACCGTGTCGTCAGCCGGCGCGTCGGCCGACGACCGCGACGTCATCATGACGATCACCACCTATGCGCCGATCTTTTTCAGCATGATCCTGTGCACCTTCGTCGCCGCCGACATCTGTTATGACGGTTCCGCGATCGGAACCCAGATCGTCGCCGGGGTCAGCGGGGCCGATGATCGCAAGGGGCGCCTCATGACGATCCTCCTGCTGGCCACCCCCATCCAGGTGCTCTTCATCATCGGTTTCAGCCTCTACACCGGGCATTGGGAACAACTGCCCGGGGTGATCGGGATCACGCTCACCCTCCTGCTCGGCGGGGCGGGGATCGGCAGCCTCGTCGGCTCGATCTGGCAGTATCCCCAACCCCCAGCCGGAGGGAACATGTTCGGCAAGGGATCCACCGGTGGGGTCAACGGCTTGTTCGCCTCCCTCATCGGCATGTTCGTGCCGATCATCATCGCGATCCCGGCGATCGTCCTCGCCGTCCAAGCGAACACCTCGGGGAACTTCGCTCTCTTCGGCACGCTCTCGATCGTCAGTGGGCTCGTCATCGGCGGACTGTGCTTCTGGGCCGGTGTCAGCCTCGGCGGTCGTCGCCTCGACGCCACCTGGCCCGAAGTCCTCGACCGGGTCACCTGGAAGAACTGACAATCGGCGGCGGGGCGAGCTTGTCGTCTCCCCCGCCGCCGATCCTCCCCGTTCTCGCGTCATCACGTGGCCCGGCGCCCAGCGTCCACGAGCCACGGTCGGAAACGACATCGTCGTGCCTGCCCCTACACTGTCAACGTGTTCGCGCTCTTGTTGACCGGACTTGTCACCAGTCTCTCCCTCATCGTCGTCATCGGCGCCCAGAACGCGTTCGTCCTCCGTCAAGGCCTGCGTGGCGAGCATGTGCCGTGGATCGTCGCGGTCTGCGCGCTGTCCGACATCGTCCTCATGGCGATGGGCACGGCCGGGCTCGATCAGATCAGCCGGATCGCCACCTGGATCGTCCCAGTCATGACCTGGTTCGGCTTCGTCTTCCTCATCGTCTACGGCGTGTTCAGCCTGCGCCGCGCTTTCCGCAGCGAGGCGCTCCATGAGGCAGCCGGCGGCGCTCCTTTGCCCCTCGGGCGAAGCATCGCCACGGCGTTGGCGATGACCTGGCTCAACCCCCACGTCTACCTCGACACCGTCCTCCTCCTCGGTTCCTTGGCGCTCACCCACCAACCGCTCCAGTGGTGGTTCACCGTCGGCGCCATGGCCGGATCGGTCCTGTGGTTCAGCCTCCTCGGCTTCGGCGCCCGCTGGCTGCGCCCCCTCTTCGCCAAACCGATGGCTTGGCGGGTCCTCGACATCGCCATCGCGATCGTCGTCTGGATGGTCGCCCTCTCACTCGTGATCTAGAGCGGAGCGACGCGAGAGGAAGCGGACTAACCGGATGGTCAGTCTTCGGCGAACAAGCGGATGAGCTTGACGACCGTCCCCTCCTCGCCGCGGAGGTAGAAATGCCCGCCGGGGAGGATCCGATGCCAGAAATCTCCCGTCGTCCGCTCGCGCCAGCCGGTCAACGCTGTGGTGGGCACGGCCAGATCGGTGTTTCCCCCCAGGGCGAGCAGCCGGCTCGCGATCGGCTGGGGCGTCATCGTGTGCGCGCCCAGGTGAGTGAGGTCGGCGGCGGTGGCGGCCAAGGCGTGGTCGCGTAATTCGGGATATTGCTCGATCGTGGCGAAGAGCGGGTCGAGGCCGGTCAAGCCCCGGGCCAAGGCCTCGGAGTCGTTCGGGTCGAGCGTGGAGTCGATCGAGGGAGTCTTGGCGGAGATGACGACGAGGGCGAGATCGGCGCCGGCCTGCTCGAGGCGGTGGGCCAACTCCCATCCGATGATGGCGCCGAGCGAGTGGCCGACGATGAGGAACCGGTCGCCGCGGGCCGTGAGAGCGGCCAAGTCGTCGCTGATCTGGGCGACGGTGTTGTTCAAACTCGCTGTCGGCGCATCGTTGAGACGATCCTCCCGGCCAGGATATTTCGCCGCCAGCAGACGCCACCCGACCGGGAAGTGATCGGCCCAGGCGCGGTAGAAGCTGGCCGCCCCGCCGGCGTGGGGCAAGGCGACGACGACCGTCGCCGGCTCGCCGGTGGCCTCAGATGTCGGTCTGTATTCGCGAAACCATGTGCTCATCGTCCCTCGTCTCTCTTCTCCATCGTCAATCCTCGATCGCGCGCCGGGCGCCGGATCGCACCGAGGGAGAGTCCCAATCGAGATAACCGCTGGTCTGCCGCAAAGCCCGCTGCGGGGTCACCGCCAACGCCCGTTCACCGGGCCACCAGAGGAAGCGGCGGCACAACACCATGAGGGCGGGCAGGGCGATGATGCGGATGACGGTCGCGTCGAGGAGGATCGCCACCGTCAGCCCGACGCCGATCTGCTTGAGCTCCAAGAAACTCAGCGACGCGAAGATCGCGAAGACACCGATCATGATGGCGGCCGCGCTCGTGACGACCCCGCCGGTGCGCACGACACCCTCCCGGATCGCCTCACGCATCTCCAACCCCTGACGCATGTTCTCCTGGATCCGGCTGACGACGAAGATGTGGTAATCGAGGGAGAGCCCGAACAAGACGACGAAGAGGAGCAAGGGCACCCAAGCGATGACCGAGCCGGACGAGGTGAACCCGAGGATGCCTTCCGCCCACGTGTTCTGGAAGACGAGCACGGTGGCGCCGAAGGCGGCGGCGGCCGAGAGCAGATTGAGGAAGACGGTGATGACGGCCAGGGGGATCGACCGATAGACGGCGATGATGAAGACCGAGGTGATGGCGATGACGATGGCGACGAGCGGGACGAGGTGGGCCCGCAAGTGGGCGGCGTAATCCATGTTCATCGCCGGGCCGCCGCCGACGTGGACCTCCGCCCCGGCGATCTCGGAGAAGAATTCTGGGACGAGCGTGTCGCGCAGTTCGGTGACGGCCGCCTCGCCGACCGCCTCGTCTCCACTGGCGGTGGCGATCGTCGCGACGATGGCGGCGCCGTCCTCGGAGGTCCACAGACCCTGGAAACCGCCGAAGAGGTCGGGATGGGCCGTCAAACTCGCCGCCAGCCCCTGGACCGAGGATTGGAGCGAGGCCTCCGCTCCGGCCGGCGCCTGGGCGACCACCAAGACAGTGGCCGCTGACGAGGGGAAATGCTCGGTGACAGTGTCGTAGGCGACGAGGGTGTCGAGGGAACGGGGCAGATCGTCGGTGTCGGACAGCGCCAGGCGCATCGACAAAGCGGGGGCGGACAGCGCCGCGAGGGCGGCGACAGCGACGACGAGAGCGGCCAGAGGATGCCGGATGACCGGGGAGACGAGCGCTGGGAGCACCCGGGCAGGGCGGGTGTCGTCGGTCAGACGCCACAGCAGGGGGACGCGGGGTCGATCGATCCACCGGCTCATCGAGACGATGAGGGCGGGCAACGCGGTGACCGAGGACACCATGGCGACGAGCACGACGAGGATGGCTCCGACCCCCATGCCGGTGAAGAACATGTCGCGGATGGCGAGGGTGCCGAGCAGAGACAGCGAGACGGCCGATCCGGAGATGAGGACGGAGTGACCGGCGGTGCGGGCGGCGGCGGTGAGCGCGGCCAACCGGTCGTCGCCCCGGTGGAGCTCTTCTCGGTAACGGCGCAGGTAGAACAGCGAATAGTCGACGCCGACCGCCATGCCGATGAGGACGATGACGTGTTGGACCATCCCCTGGTCGGGGATGACCTGGCCGGCCAAGGCCCACAATCCCAATCCGGAGAGCACCGAGGCGACGGCCAGGACGACGGGGATGACGGCCGTCAGCAAGGCGCCGAAGGCGACGAGAAGGATGATGAGGGCGACCGGGATGGAGACGACGGCCGCGCGCATGAGATCGCCGTCGAGGAGGGTTTGAGCCTCCGCGTTGATCGACGCGTCGCCGGTTTGCACGATGACGAGCTGGGGGTAGTCGGCGGCGACCGCCGCGGTGATGTCGCGCAAGGGGTCGACTCGTTCCCAGGAGGTCGTCGGATCGCCCGCCATCTCGATCGGCATCATGACGGCCAACCCATCGGTCGACGGCATGAAGAGGTGCGTCACCGGGGTGTCGGTCGGGTTGCCGGGAGAGCCAGGAGGAAGTGTTGTTCCTATAGTCGCGACGTCGGGCGAGTCGGACATCCGGTCGGCGATCTCGGTGAAGGCGGCTTGGGCGGCGATGAGATCGACCTCCCCGCCGTCCGGCGCGGTGGCGAGGACCGTCTCCATGCTGGGGGTGACCCAGCCGGCTTGCCGGGAGACGACGGCGGCCTGCTTCGAATCGCCCTGGAGCTGATCCTCCATCGAGGCGCGTTCCGGGACGAACACCATCGACAGGGCGAAGGTGGCGAGGATGAAGAGGACCCAACCGGTGATGCTGAGGAGACGATGGGTCGCGCTCCACAGGGCGATCTTCTCCAACCGCCCGAGCTCTGGTTCGATACTACGGCGTGCGACCATGGCCGAGGCCTGACTCGTGAAGCGTCAGGCCCTCGGCGAAAGTTTTCCCCCGATCAGGGCGAAGACGAGAGAAACCAAACACCACTACTCTCTTCAACACACCATCACCTTAGCGTCTCTTCCGAGGAAATCCTCAGAACACCTCACCGCGGTGGAGACAGCCTTCACAACAGCTATAGAATACCTTGTCAGAGCAAGTCCGGGAGCGATGGGGCGGGGGCGCGACGGCCTGTCGAGGGGGACGTCCCCTCAGCGCAGAACAGGATCATAAACGGATTCTTCTCGGCGGATGAGCTGTCGCCGCTCGGCGAACCAGGCCAAACCGACCGGAATGAGCGCTCCCACCCAGGCCAAGGGCGCGGCGACGCAGACTCCGAGGAAGCCGAGCGGGACGACGAGGAAGAGCCCGGCGCCGGCTCGCAGAATCAACTCCATGACGGAGGCGATGGTCGGCACCGAGGTGCGCCCCATCCCCTGGACGGCGTTGCGCAGCAGGAAGAGCATGGCGAGGATGATGTAAAGGACGCTGTTGATGACGAGGTACTGGTGCCCCATGGCGACGACGTCCTCTTCTCCGTCGCCGACGAAGAGACGGACGAGGTCGGTGCCGAAGGTCCAAATGACGACGCCGAGGAGGATGGACGCCCCCGAGGAGACGAGGCTGATGCGGAAGACCCCGACGCGGATCCGCCGCCACTGCCTCGCGCCGCGGTTCTGAGCGACGAAGGTCGCGATCGCCACGCCGAAGGACGACAAGGGCGCCACGGCCACCTGATCGACCCGCATCGAGGCGGTGAAGGCCGCCATCGCGTCTTGGCCGAGCCCGTTGATGGCGTACTGGAGGATGACCGCCCCGATCGCGATGACGGAGAGCTGGAAGCCCATGGCCAGGCCCATCCTCGTCGATTCCCCGATGTCGGAGCGGGTCAAGAGGCGGAAATCATCGCGGTGCAGGTGCAGATCGGGCATCTTCTTGGCGATGAGGAGGAGACACAGGGCGACCGAGACGATCTGGGCGACCACGGTCGCGGCGGAGGCGCCCCCGACGCCGAGGCCGAAAACGGCGATGAAGACGTAGACGAGCGCCGCGTTGAGCACGCAGGCGATGATGAGGAAGATGAGCGGGGTCCGTGAGTCGCCGAGGGCGCGTATCGTGGCGGCGAGGAAGTTGTAGGCGACGGTGACGGCGGTGCCGCAGAAGGCGATGGCGAGGAAGGCGTGGGCGTTCGGGATGAGATCGTCCGGGGTGTTGAGCAGACCCAACAGCGGCTTGGCGAAGATCAGGCCGATGATCATGATCGCGAGGGCGATCCCGGCCGAGACGACGACGCCGGCCGCGACCGCTCGGCGCATGGCCGACAGATCGCCGGCGCCGAAAGCCCGGGCGATCGGAATGGCGACGCCGTTGGACGAGCCGAAGGTGAAACCGAGGAGGAGGAACATGAGCGAGCCGGCGGCCCCGACCGAGGCGAGCGCGTCGACCCCGAGCACCCGGCCCACGACGACGGCGTCGGTGAACTGGTAGAGCTGTTGGAAAAGGTTGCCGACGAGCAACGGCAGGGTGAACAAGACGATGAGTTTGGTCGGTTCGCCGACACTTAAATTCTTAGCCATGGTGTGTTTTTTCGTTTCTCATCGCAACTCCCTACAAGCGAGCACCACGACTTTTCCAACAGGAACAATCGTGGTGCGAGCGCTCTCAAGTTTATCGCCCGAGGGCAAAGTTCCAAGGGATGGAATACCCTCCTCGCGACGAATATTTCGCCTCAATTTGCGACACATTTTCTTGTTACCATACAAATCCGGCTTGGTGTCACTCGAAAAGCGCGGAAATCTCCTCCCACTCCCCTGGTTCAAGCTTGTCACTAGGGAAAACACCATCCTCAGCGTGATCCGCATGGTCTGCGGGGCGGGGCCGTGAGATCTCGTCCCCGGTGAAGATCTCGACCGTCTCGAGGAGCGCGTCGAGGAACCCTTCGACGACCGCGCGATCGACCACGGACAGGTCGGCCGCCACTGCGATCTCGAGGACGCCCGCGCAGACGCTGAGATTGAGGGTGACCGGCGCCCCGAAGTGGTCGCGCCGATCCATCGTCGACCCGCCGGGCAGTGTCGAGAGGGTGACGGGCGATCCAGGCGGCCCGCTGTCGATCCGACCGAGGTAGTTGACTCCCAGGCTGGGATGGCAGGCCTGAAGGCGGGATCGCTCCTCGGAGGCGAGATAGCCGTAAGCCAGCCCGCCGTCGGGGACACGGAGGCGTTCCCGGCGGGCGGCGGCGACGAGGTCGCCGGGCGAATCGGCGAGGGGGACGACGAAGGGGAAGGCGACGGTGAACCAGCCGATCGAGCGATCGAGGCCGTCTCCCGCGCGCCCGTGGCCCTCGAGTTCGAAGGCGACGGCATCGCCACCGGTGAGGCGGCCCACGGTGGCGGCGACGAGGGCGTGGACGATGTCGACCGCTTCGACGTCGAGCCGGCGTGGAAGATCGGTCAAGAGACGATCGGTCAGATCGGCGTCGATCCGGCGGTGCGATGGCTCGTTCCGCTCTCCGCTCGAAGAGAGATCCGGCGATGCCCCGGGTGAGGCTGCGGCGGTGGTTTCCCTCGTGAACGGTGACGGCGCCGAGACCGCCTTCGCGACGATGTCACGCCAATAGGTCGCTTGATCGTCGAATTCCCCGGCCGCCGCGCGCTGGGCCAGGGTCGTGTTCCACTGGGCCGGCGAGATCGTCGCCGGAAGCAGAGCGCGGCCCTCGTAGGCGCGCAGCAGATCGCCGGTGAGGATGGGCCAGGAGACGGCGTCGATGGCGAGATGGTGGGCGACGAGGAGGAGATGGTCCGCCTCGGGCAAGCGGTGGAGCACGGCGGTCAGAAGCGGGCCGTGCGCCAGGTCGAACGAGGTCTGAGCCACCTCGTCGATGGCTTCGATCCGAGTGGGATCGAAGCCATCCCAGGTGTGGACGTCGAGGACGACCTGAGGACCCTCCCCCACCGGTAGGACACGCAGTCCCCCCTCGGCGACGACGATACGGATCGCGGGGTGGAGCGCGACGACCGCGTCGAGGGCGCGCACCAACTGGGCGATGTCGAAACGCTGCGCCGAGCGCAAGAAGACCGATTGATTGAGATGGTGCGGGGCGGCCAAACCCGCCTGGAGGAAACGGCGTTGCACTGGTGTGGGCGGGAACTCCGTCGGCTCATCGCCCGGTTGTGCGCCGCCAAACGTCAGGCGGGATCGCTTCTCCGGTTCGACGCTCGATTCCGGCTCAGGGCCGGGAGCGCCCGAGAGGGCAGGGTCTTCCGTCGCTCTTGGGGAGACGAGGGCGTCGCCGAGCAGCGCGGCGAGAGCGCGCGGGCTGCGATGACGCATGAGGGTGGCGGCGTCGAGCGTCCAGCCGGCCCGACGGGCGGCGGCGACGACGCGGATCGCCGAGATCGAATCGCCGCCCAGAGCGAAGAAGTCGTCGTCGGCGCCGACTGGGCCACTGTTCAAACCGGCGGCGAAGGCCTCGGCCACCCGTTTCTCGGCGGCGCTGAGCTCGCCGGTGGCGCGCGAGCGGGGCGCGGCGATCGGCGGCAAGGCGGCCACATCGGTTTTCCCCGAGGTCGTCAGCGGGATGGCGTTGAGGCGTAGCCAGCGGGCCGGGATCATGGCTCGGGGCAGGTGATCCTCGAGATGGGCCAGCATCGCCTCGACGCCGGGGTCCGGGTCGTCGGTGACGTAGTAGGCGTGGAGGATCTCGTCTCCCTCGACCGTCCGGGCGATGACGACGGCGTCGCGCACCACCTGGCGGATGATCGCCTCGATCTCGGCCGTCTCGATCCGCATCCCATGGATTTTGACTTGGGTGTCGACCCGGCCGAGGAACTCGATCTGGCCGTCTTCGCGCCACCGTCCCAGATCCCCGGTGCGGTAGAGCCGGCCTGAGCCGAAGGGGTTGTCCACGAAACGCTCGGCGGTGAGATCCTCCTGGCCGAGATAACCGAAGGCCAGACCGGCCCCGCTGACACAGATCTCCCCAGGGACACCGATTCCGGCGAGCGCCAGATCAGTGGTGACGATGTGGACCCGAGCGTTGGCCCGGGGACGCCCGATCGGGATCGGCGAGGGGAACGGATCGCCGACCGGTTTGTCCCACAAGGTCGAACACACCGTCGTCTCGGTCGGGCCGTAGCCATTGGTGAACGCTCCGTCGAAGGTCAGCGGCGCAGCCTCCGAGCCAGCCTCACAGATCCAGTCCAGATGCGGTTTCTCCAACCGGCAGGCGATCGTCGGCGGCAAGGTGGCATGGGTGATCTCGCCGCTGGAGATGAGGGCGTTGAGCCATGTCACGTCGGTGACGAGATCGGGGGGAACGATCCGCAGAGTCGCCCCACAGGAGAAGGCTTGGAGCCAGTTCCAGACCGACCCGTCGAAGACCGGGTTGGCGTAGCCGAGCACGACCGACTGCGGACCGGCGCCACCGGTCGATGCGAGAACGGTGGCGAGGTTGACGAGCCCGCTGTGGCCGAGCATGACTCCCTTGGGCCGCCCCGTCGTGCCAGAGGTGTAGATGAGGTAGGCGATGTCGTCGGCTTGAGCCGGACAAGGCTGATCCCACGGTTCGGCCTGGACGATCTCGTCGCAGCCAAGATCGATGACGCGAGGACGTGCCCCGGCCTCGACGGCCCAGGAGTCCACCCCTGAGCCCGCTGCGGAAGCAGATCGTGGCGCTGGCGCCGTGGTCACCCCGTTGGCCGATCCGGCGACGAGGATGACGCGAGGGTCGGCGTCGTCGATGATGAGACGGTTCCTGGCCGCCGGATGGGCCGGGTCGAGAGGGATCCAGGCTCCTCCGGTGAGGACGACGCCGAGCCAGGCGACATACCACGCGGCGCTGTGCGGCACGGCGATGCCGACCCGCTCCCCCGGCTTGATCCCCGCGCCGACCAGCACCCGGGCGATGCGGGCGGCGCGCCGGCACCACTGCTCGTACGTGAGCCGTTCCACACCGTCGTCGAGAGCGACGTGATCAGGCAGGCGGGCGATCGTCTTCTCGAGCAGCCCGGCCAACGTCTCGGCGCGGTCGAAGGGAACGTCCGTCTCGTTCCATCGGGCGAGGGCGGCCCGCTCGCCGTCGTCGATCATCGTCAACTGGCCGATCGGGCGCGTTGGGTCATGCGCGGCGTCCTCGACGAGGGCGACGAGGTGACGGATGATCCGCTCGACGCTGTCGGCGTCGAACAGGACGGTCCGGTAGATGACCTCACAGCGATACCCCTCATCGGCGAGGGGGGTGAGATCGATCGTCAGATCGAAGCGGGCGATGCCGGGGTCGTACTCCTGGGCGCCCTCGCTGATCCCCTCGAGCCGGTCGGAGGCGGCCTCGGCGTTTTGGAGGGAGAACATGACGTCGAAGAGCGGGTTGCGGGCCGGATCCCGGGTGATCGGCAACGCTTCGACGAGACTGTCGAAGGGGAACAGTTGGTGGGCGAAGGCGTCGAGGCAAGCGCCGCGGACCCGCTCGAGCAGATCGGTGAACGAGCGGGCCGAATCGAGCGATTGACGCACAGCGACCGTCTCGACGAAGAGGCCGACGGTGCGAGCGACTGCGGCGTCGACCCGACCGGCGGTCGGCGCCCCGACGACGACGTCCTCGCTTCTGCCGTGACGCGACAACACCACCATGAGGGCGGCCAGGATCACCATGAACTCGGTCGCCTCATGGTCGTGGGCCAACCGGGCCACGGCGTCACGGATCGCCCGGTCGATGGGGATCCGCACGACCGCCCCGGCGAAATCGGTGACGGGCGGCCGCGGCCGGTCGGTCACGAGATCGAGCGGCGCCGGCGCCGGGGTGAAACGGTCGATCCAATAGTCGCGGTCGGCCGTGTCGTCGCGCTCAGCCAGCCAGGCCGCCCAATCCTTGGCTTGGACGGCGACAGGCTCAAGGTCCTCGCCCCGGCGCAAGGCGTCGAATTCGGCGACGATGACGGCCGTCGAGGTGGCGTCGGTGATGATGTGGTGCAGGTCGAGCAGGAGGTAGGAGCCCTGGGGCCCCCTCGCGACGCCGAGGCGCACGAGAGGGTCGGCGGCGAGGTCGAAGGGACGGACGAACCGCTCCATCGCTCCCTCGACCGGCTCGCCCTCGGCCAGCCGGTAGAGCTCCACCCGGATCGGACGATCGGGGTGGACGCGTTGGACGAGATGGCCGTCGAGGTCGTGGAACGACGTGCGCAGGGCCTCGTGGCGGCGGATGAGCCGATTGACGAGCCCCTCGATCTCGACCGGGTCGGCCGCCGGGTCGAGGGCGACGACGGCCGGCATCGAATACGCCGTTCCAGCGCCGCCGAAGGCTTCGATGGTGAACAGGCGCCGCTGGGCCGGGCTCATCGGATAATCGCCCGCTCCCCCGGTGGAGGGGATCGATCCCACAGGCTCCGTCGCCTCCCGATCCCCGGCCGGGGTCGCCGTCGCTGCCGCCGCGGCGGTTTCGATCCGGGCGCTGATGGCCCGGGCGATGTCGCTCGGGGTGGGGGCGTTGAAGAAGACGCGCAGATCGAGGCGGATGCCCGTCCTCGCCTCGAGCCGGTTGACGGCCTGCATGGCGGTGAGGGAATGGCCGCCGAGGAGGAAGAAATCGTCGTCTCCTGCGACGGGAGCGACCCCCAACACCTCGGTGAACACCTCGGCGACGAGCGCCTCCAAGGGCGACGGCGGAGCGACCGGATCGGCCAGGGGATCGCTAGCGGCCATGGTGCGGCCGAGACGGGCCAGCGCGACGCGGTCGATCTTCCCGGAGCGGGTCAGCGGAATGGCTGGCAGGGGGATGATCCGCGAGGGGATGACCGGCGCGGGGAGCAGGTCGGCTAGGCGGGCGCGCAGATCGCCGGGAGCGATCGGTTCCTCGAGGACGCAGTAGGCGTCGAGCAGCGCGGCGTCGCCTTGCCCGTCGACGACGGCGACCGCCTCACGAACCGCCGGGCAGGCGAGGAGGGCAGCTTCGATTTCGCCCAGTTCGATGCGGCGTCCGCGAATCTTGACCTGGTCGTCGAAACGGCCGAGGACATCGATCGTCCCGTCGGGCAGCCAGCGGGCTCGGTCGCCCGTGCGGTAGAGCCGGCCTAATCCATTCGGGTCGTCGATGAAACGCTCGGCCGTCAACTCGGGGCAATGAAGGTAGCCACGGCTCACCCCCGCTCCGGCGATGCACAGTTCGCCGGGCATGCCGATTCCGAGCTGGGTCGTCCCCGAGAGGATGTGAACCCGCTGGTTGCTGAAAGGCCGCCCGACGTCGATCCGCTGAGGATCGGTGATCTCACGCCCGGTCGACCATACGGTCGTCTCCGTCGGCCCGTAGACGTTGGTGACGCGCGCTGAGCTCGACTCCTGAAGGCGACGCACGAGAGCCTCGGGCATCGCTTCGCCGCCGATCATGAATGTCCGCATCCGGCCGAGCCAGGTTTGATCGGAGCCAGAGAGCAGGTGGGTCATCATCGAGGGGGTCGTCTGCAGACAGGTCGCCTCCTGGGATGCGACGAGACGGGCGAACGCGGCTGGATCTTCGATCTCCCGTTCGCTGGCGAGGATGACGGGCACGCCGAGGGCGAGCGCCGCCCACGATTCGGTCCCGAAGATGTCGAAGGAGTAGTTCGTCACCGAGACGAGGCGGGTCTCCCCCGCATCGTCGACATCGTCGACGCCGAGGGCAGCGCGGATCTGGGGGGTCGAGCAGTAATTGACGAGGTTGCGGTGCTCGACGACGACCCCTTTCGGCCGACCGGTCGAGCCCGAGGTGAAGATGATGTAGGCGGCGTCCCCGGGAGCCGGCCGACGGATCGGCGCGGTCGCTGCGGTCACCGTGTCCTGGTCGATGGGAGCCTCGCCGGTGTCGGCGGCGCTCTCCTCGTCGAGGATCGCCAGGCGGAGCCCCTGACCCGAGGCGTCGCGACGCGTCGCGCCGGTCAGATCGACGAGGGGAATTCCCCAGTCCTGGCACGCCCAGTCGGCCTCCATGCCGGCGGTGACGAGGGCTTTCGGGGCACAGTCGGCGATGATCTCGTCGAGACGGGCCCGAGGGTAGGCCGGGTCGAGGGGGACGTAGGCCGACCCCGAACAGAGGATCCCGAGCAAGCCGACGACGAGTTCGACGCCGCGCACCGCCGCCAAGCCGACCGTCTCCCCGGGGCCGGCGCCGTGGGCGGCGAGGCGGGCGGCGACCTGTTCGGCCGCGGCCAGGATCTCGCCTCGGGTGTAGGCGACGCCGCCGGCGATGAGCGCGATCGCCGTCGGATCGGCGGCCGTCGTCGCCTCGATGAGGTCGACGACGGTGCTCGTCTCGTTCCACGCGACACCGGTGTCGTTGAAGTGGCGGCGGATCGTCTCGCGTTCGGCCTCGTCGAGGAGATCGAGGGTGGCGACGGGGTGATCCGGGTCGTCGGCGAAGACGGCGAGGGCGACGACGAGCCGGTCGAGCCAACGGGCAGCGTCGTCGCCCGAGTAGAGCGACGGATCGTAGAGCAGGTCGAGGTCGATGGTCTCCGTCCCATCGGCGGCGGGCACGACCATGAGGGTGAGGTCGTTGGTGAGGAAGCTCGTGGGCGCCTCGATGCGCGAGGTGAGGCCGGGCAGAGCGTCGGCGGACTGATCGAAGTCGGTGAGATGGTTCTCGATCGCGACCATCGAGGGCATGAGCGCGCTGCCGCACCCGCTCAAGCGGAGGATCTCGGGCAGGGAATACCACGAATGCCGACTCGAGGCGATCGCCTGGGCCGACACTCGGGCGACGAGCCCGGCCACGGTGTCGCCGTCGACGAGCGTCACCCTCAGCGGGACGGTGTTCGTCAAGGATCCGATCATCGTCTCGATCCCCGGCAGGCCCGATTCCCGCCCGGAGACGATGTGGCCGATGACGATGTCGTCGCCACCGGTGTGGCGGGCGAGCGTCAACGCCCAGGCCGTCTCGATCAAGGCGGCGGCCGTCGCACCGATCCGAGTCGCTTGCGCGGTGGCCCTCCCCCACACGGCGGGATCGACCCGCCGGCGGATCTTCCCGGGGCCGCCCGGAGCGCAGGCGGGCAGGAGCGCGGGCGGCTCCATCGTCCCGTCGAGGAGATCGGCCCAATAGTCATGGCTCGTCGTGGTCCCCTGGCTCTTGAGCCACGAGACGTAGTCGCGCATCGTCACAGACGGAGGCTCCGGCAGCTCCTCCCCGCCCTCAGCCAGAGCGCGGTAGATGAGGCCATAGTCGGTGAGGAGTTTGCCGAAGGACCAGCCGTCGATGACGAGGTGGTGGGCCGTCCAGATGAGGGCGGCCTCGTCGTCGCCCAGACGGACGAGGCGCAGACGCAGGAGGCTGTCCCGTTCGAGGTTGAAGGGACGATCGATCTCTTCGGCGCAGAGCGCCCGGAAGACCTCGTCGCTCCCCTGCCCGGTCGACGCTCTCAGATCGGTCACGGAGAAGGCGGCCCGCCGCTTGACCATGACGACCTGCTTCGGCGCGGGCAGACCCTGATGCACGATGACGGTTCGAGCGGCCTCGTGGCGGTCGACGAGACGCTGAAAAGACCGCTCGATGAGATCCTCGTCGATGGCGCCTGTGAGACGCACCACCTGGTTGAGCTGGTACATCCCCTTTCGCGGCGTCGTGACGAGGTCGTAGAGCATCCCGGCCTGCATCGGTGTGAGGTCGAAGACGGCGGCGATCTTGGACGGAGCCCCCGGGTCGGCCGGCCGTCCCTGAGCGGATCCAGCCGAGCCTCGATCCTGCCCCGCCGGCGAGGAGAACTCACTCGAGATCATCGATCAACTCCTCGAGCGCCGCCCGCGTGGCGTCATCCAACCCCTCGATCGAGGGATCGACCCGATGATCCGCGTCGTCTCTGGCCATCGCCGATCCATCGGTGGAATCGGCGGCGCTGTCCCCGGACGCCCGGTGAGCCCGCCGGGCGACGTCACGAAGCTTGCCGGCGGACAGGACGTCGGCCACGGCGATCTCCCACCCTTGTTCGCGCAAAGCCGCGACGACACGGATGGCTTTGATCGAATCCCCACCGATGCGGAGGAACTCGTCATCGGCGCCGACCCGCTCGATCCCCACCGCGGTGGCATAGGCGGCGGCCACAGCGCGCTCGGCGTCATCAGCTGGGGCGACATACTCGTTTCCCACCTCCCCTGCCCAGGTCGGCAGAGCGGCACGGTCGGTCTTGCCTGAGTCGGTCACCGGGATGGCGTCCAGACGCATCCACGCCGCTGGAATCATCGCCGCCGGAAGCCGAGTGGCGGCGAGATCGCGCAGCCGGGCCAGATCCACGGAGGAATCCGCGCCGGGCAGGGCGCTCATGGGCGTCTCGTCTGACTCCCCCGCCGTCGTCCCGGGCGTCTGCTCGTCGAGGACGACGTAACACGCCAGGCTCGTCGCTCCGGCTGGGTCGGTTTGAGGAATGACGACGGCGTCGGCGACGCCGGGCAGGTCACGGACGACCGCCTCGATCTCGCCCGGCTCGATCCGCACGCCGTTGACCTTGACCTGCCGGTCGATCCGCCCGAGGAACTCGAGCACGCCGTCCGCCCGCCACCGGCCCACATCGCCGGTGCGATAGCCGACGATCGCCCCGGTGGCGTCCGTGAGGAAACGCTCAGCTGTCAGTTCCGGTCGCCCGAGATAGCCCTGGGCCACCCCGGCGCCGAAGACGACGATCTCGCCGGGCGCCGCGATGCCGACGCTGCCGCCCTGACGATCGACGACCTCGACCCGCGTGTTGGCGATCGGCCGACCGATCGGCGCCGGAAGCTCGACGTCGCCCCCAGTGTGGAACCAGCTGGTGGCGGTGATCGTCGTCTCGGTCGGGCCGTAGCTGTTGACGAACTGCCCGGTGAATTCCGCCCGAGCGACCGCCGGCGAGCCCCCCTGGTTGAACAGACGCAGACGACCAGGATCGACGAGGGCGGCGATGGCGGGCGGCAGGGAGGCGACCGTGACGTCGCCGGAGGCGAACAGGTCGTCGAGATAGGCGATGTCGGTGGCCCGCTGTGGTGGGATGATCCGCAAGGTCGCCCCGTGCGGCAACGCCGTCAACAGATCGTGGATCGACCCGTCGAAGATCGGCTGATGGTAAGCGGTGGCGACGTCGTCGGGCGTGATGGCCCACGTGTGACGAAGCGAGGCGGCGAGGTTGGCCAGCCCCCGGTGAGGCACGAGGACGCCCTTGGGCCGCCCGGTCGTGCCCGAGGTATGGAGGCAATAGGCGATGTCGTCTAGACCGATCTCGGGCAGGGGGAACGGCGCGGTCTCCTCCCCGCCGGCGACGGATGTGGCCGTCTCCCGCAGATCGACGACGGCGATCTCGCCGGCCCAGGGCGCTTCGCCGAGCGTGACGAGGGCGACCGGCGCGCAGGCCTCAAGGATCTCTTTCGCCCGGGCCGGCGGCAGGTCGGGGTCGAGCGGGATCCACGCGGCGCCGGTTTTGACGATGCCGTGCCAGCCGGTGAACCACTCGAGGGAGCGCGGCGCGGCGATGGCGACGAATCGTCCCGGCCCGGCCCCGAGTTCGCTGAGCCGCCAGGCCACCTGGTCGCTCGCGCGCGACCACGCGGCGTAGGTGAGTTGGGCGTCGTCGTCGGCCAGAGCGATCCGTTCGCCGTGTTCGCCGACGGCGGCGGCCAGCAGGTGAGGCAAGGCGAGCTGGGGATGATCGGCCCCGGTGGCGTTCCAGGTCGCGATCCGGGCACGTTCATGACGGTCGGTCAGCGGGATCCGTCCGATCGGTTCGGTCGGCACGGCGAGGGCGGCCATGAGGTGGACGACGAGGTGGCGGACGAGTAATTCCATCGACGCGCTGTCGAACAGGTCGGCTCGATAATCGACGCCGATCCGCATCCGTCCATCGGCGCCCTGTCCGGCCTCGATGACGAGATCGAAGCTGGTGTCGCGGCCCCGAACCGGCAGCGCGGTGATCGTCGTCCCGGGCAGGTCGAGCGCGGGGTCCGGGACGGCTTGCAAGACGACCATGACGCTGAAGGGCGGCTCATGCTCGCCGCCGTCGTGGGCCAGATCGTCGATGAGGCGCTCCAGGGGATACCCCTCGTGCTCTTGGGCGCCGACGAGGGTGGCGTGAGTCTGGTCGACGAGGTCGCCGAAACTGAGCTGGGGATCGGGGCGCAGCCGGATCGCCAGGGTGTTGACGAGCATCCCGGCCATCGTGTCCGTCTCGGCGCGGGACCGCCCGGCTGAGGCGAGGCCGACGACGAGATCGTCGCATCCCCCGTAGCGGCCGAGCAGGCTCCCGATCGCGGTCAGCATGACGGCGCGTTCGGTGGTGCGGTGGGCCCGGGCGAGTTCGCTCATCCGAGCGCGGGCCGCCTCGGGCACCGTCGACGACACGTGCGCGGCCGGCCCGAAACCCTCCGGGGGCCGCGGATGATCGCCCGGCAAGACGAGCCGGTCGGGCAGATCGGCCAACTCGTGGCGCCACCAGTCGCGGTCCCTGGTCAGATCGGCGTCGTCCAACCAGGCGGCTTGATCACGCATCTGTCCGCTCGGCTCGCTCAGTTCGACCCCGGCGTAGAGCTCGGTCAACTCCCCGGCCAGTATCGCCAGCGACGGTCCGTCGACGGCGATATGGTGCGCGTCGAGGATGAGGAGGGACGAATCCGGTCCTTCGACGAGATGGGCTCGCAGCAGGGGCGGGCGGGCCAGGTCGAAGGGGCGGATCGATCCGGCGATGAGGCGCTCACGCTCACCGGCGGTCAGGCTGTCGACGACCGAGCAGGTCAGCGCGCTGGGCAGATCCTGGGGCGCGATCACCTCGGCGACGAGGTCGCCGTCGTCGATCCTGAAGGCGGTCCGCAACGTCTCGTGCCGGGCGACGAGGCGGTCGAGGCACTCACGCAGCCGGTCGACGTCGAGATGGCCCTCGACGAGGGAGGCGGACGGCATCGTGTAGACGCTCGAGGTCGGATTCGCCGCGGCGATGGCGTACAGCCGCCGTTGGGCCGGCGCGATCGGCGCTCGTTCGCCTCGGGGCAAGGGAGCGGGAGTCTCGTCGACCGGCGGAACGGACGTCTCGTCGACGGTCTCCTCGGTCGCGGGACGATCCGTCTCGGGGCCGGAAGAGATCAACCGAGCCAAGGCGACGGGGGTGGAATGGCGGAAGAAATCGCCCAGAGCGACCTTGACGCCGGTGGCCGTCTCGATCCGGCTGATGGCGCGCAGCGCGTGCAGGGAATGCCCGCCGAGGTCGAAGAAATCATCGTCGCCGGCGATGAGATCGCGCCCCAAAACGGTGGCGAAGATCCCCTCGACGACCCCGGTGAGCGCCTCATCGGGCGCGGCTGCCGGCACGCTCTCCTCGGATTGAGCCGTGGCCTCCTCGGCTTCGACGACGGGCAGCACCCGCTCCAGCAAGGTCCGCCGATCGATCTTTCCCGAGGTCGTCATCGGGAAAGCCTCGATACGGTGCAGGCGGGTCGGAACCATGGCCAAGGGCAGGCGCGCCCGCAAGGCACGCGAGATCGTCTGCGCGGTCACCGTGTCGTCGCCTACATAGACCCCGGTCAATTCTCCGTGGTGGACGACGGCGATGGCGGAACTCACCCCGTCGATGTCCTGAAGCCGGGCCGTCACCTCGCCCAGTTCGATCCGCTGGCCGCGAATCTTGACCTGATCGTCGAAACGGTCGAGGAAGTCGATCCTCCCGTCCGCCCGCCACCGGGCGCGGTCGCCCGTGCGATAGAGCCGGCCGTCGCCGAAGGGGTTGTCGACGAAGACGGCGGCGGTCAATTCCGGCCGGTTGAGATACCCCCGGGTGACGAGCGGTCCGGCGACGCAGATCTCGCCGGGCATGCCGATGCCCTGAGGCCTCGTCCCATCGAGGATGTACAGCCGGGCGCCGGGCAGGGGCGGACCGATGGCGATGTCGTCGATCGAGGTGATCTCCCCCCAGCCGCAGTTGATCGTCGCTTCGGTCGGGCCGTAGGTGTCGAAGAAGCGGGCTTGGGGGGCGACGGCGGCGAGGCGACGCATGAGCGGGGCGGAGAAGGGCTCTCCGCCGAGGGCGACGACGCGAAGACCGGACCAGGCCTCAAGGACGGACGGGTCGGAGGTGACATGGGTGAGCAGCGACGGCGGCGACACGACGATGGTCACCTTCTCCCGTCGTGCCACTTCGGCGCAGGCGGTCGGATCGGCGATCTCGTGGTACGTCGCGATGACGACGGTCGCCCCATGGACGGTCGGCAGCATCGACGTCATGACGGACATATCGAACGATGGGCTGACCAGCGACAGGCCGACCGGATCGGGGTGGGAGAAGAAGTCGGCGACATGGGCGGGATTCGTCATCACGGTGACGACGTTGCGGTGTTCGACGACGACGCCCTTGGGCGTCCCGGTCGAGCCGGATGTGAAGATGCAATAGGCCGGATCCTCCGGCCGCGGCGCGTAGGGAAGCGCCGTCGGGCCGGTCAGGGGCGCCGACAGGTCGAGGATCGGTGCGGGCGAGGAGAAGGGCAACGCCTCGTCGGTGACGATGGCGGCGACCCCCGCGTCCTCGACGATCGTGCTCAGTCGGGCGGCCGGATGGGTGACGTCGAGCGGAAGGAAAGCGGCGCCGCTGGCGACGACGCCCCAGAGCGCCTCGAGCAACGTGGTGGAGCGGCCCAGCGCGACGGCGACGATGTCGCCGGGGCCGACGCCGAGCCCGGCCAGATGTTCGGCGATCGTTGCGGCCGATTCGCCCAATTCCTTGAAGGTGAGCCGGCGCCCGTCGCAACTGAGAGCGATCCGGTCGCTGTGGTCATCGACCGCGTGGTGGAACAAGGACGTCAAGGTGAGATCGGGCTCGGGGGCGAAGGGACGGTCGTTGAAGCGGGTGAGGACGAGGTCGCGTTCTTCGGCGTCGAGGATGTCGAGGCTTCCGATCGAGGCCTGGGGGTCGTCGAGCGCGGAGGCGACGACGGTGAGATAGCGACGTAGCCATCGCTCGGCCGTCTCGGCGGTGAAGAGGTCGGCGGTGTAGAGGAGGTCGACGAGATAAGAGCCGTCCGGGCGGGGCACGAGGTCGAAGCTGAGGTCGAACTGGGCCGAGGCGCGCTCGAGCCAGGCGCCGGTCAGGGCGACACCGGGCAGATCGAGGGTGGCGTCGTCGATCGTGCGCACCGACAGGAGCACATCGAACAGGGGGTTGCGGGAGCCGTCGTGGCGCACCCCGGCCAGGTCGACGACCTGGTCGAGGGAGAGGTCCTGGTGGGCGAAGGCGCCCAAGCAGGTGGCGCGCACCTCGGCCAACAGATCGGCGAAGGAACGGTCCGAACGCGGGTGGGAGCGCAAGGCCAAGGTCTCGGCGAACAACCCGGCGATCGATGACGCCTCGGGACGGGTGCGTCCGGCCGCGACGGCGCCGATGACGAGATCGTCCGCCCCGGTGTGGGCCGCCACGAGCACGCTCATCGCGGTGTGGAGGACCATGAACTCGGTGGCGTCGTGGCGGCGGGCCACCTCGCTGATCCGGGCGCCGAGGTCGGCTGGGATGACGGTGCTGGCGACTTGTCCGCGGTGGGAACGCTGGTTCGGCCTCGGGAAGTCCGTCGGCAGATCATACGGTTGCGGCAGCGAGGCGAATTGGTCGGCCCACCACTGGCGAGCCTCGCTGTGGTCGTGTCCGGCCGAGAAGGCCGACCAGTCCTTGTACTGCAGCGGAGACGCGCCGAGGAAGTCGCCGCCATAGAAGCGCGCGAATTCCCCGATGACGAGGTTGAGGGTGGTGCCGTCGGCGACCGTGTGGTGGATGTCGACGAACAGGAGAGAGCGCCCGTCGCCGCCGAGGATGAGGTGGGCCCGCATGAGCGGGGGGTGGGCCAGGTCGAAGGGGTGGACGAGCCGGGCGGCGAGGGCGGTCCGGTCGAGTTCGTCGATCGTCTCGACCCGTTCGATGCCGAGATCGAAGGCGGCGTCCCGTTCGACGCATTGGATCGGATTCCCGTCGACGATGCGCAGCCCCGTGCGCAACGCCTCATGGCGGTCGATGAGGCGGCGGAAGGCCGTCCGGACGGATTCGACGTCGATCGATCCGGTCAGTTCGAGGAAAACGGGCAGGTTGTAGGCCAGCCCGGTCTCGTCGAGTTGGCTGGCGGCGTAGAGCCGCTCCTGGGCCGGCGACATCGGGTAGACGCCGGGGCCGCCGACGCTTTCGACCAGGTCGTCCGGCGCGCCGTCGTTTGTCTCCTCGCGTCCTCCGGCTTCGATGAACGCGGCCAGAGCGGAGACGACCGGATGGGTGAAGAGATCCTCGATGCCGATGGCTGATCCGCTGCGCTGGGTCAGCAGGCCGGCGGCCCGCACAGCGCGCAGGGAGTGACCGCCCAGATCGAAGAAGTCGTCGTCGCGGGAGATCGGTGAGACTTCGAGGACTTCGGAGAAGACGCCGGCGACGAGGCGTTCGGCGGCGCTGGCCGGAGCGGCGAATCCGGCCGGGCCGTCGTCGCGGTGGCGGGCGGCCTCGTCGGCCAGCCGGCGCAACGTGGCGATGTCGACCTTGCCGTGGGGCGTCAGAGGCAGCGTCTCGAGGAGGTGGAGGTGGGCCGGCACCATGGCCGGCACCATCGTCTCCTGGAGGTGGGAGCGCACGTCGTGAAGATCGAGGGACGTCCCTTCGGCGGGAACGACGAAGGCGACGATCTCGGTGTCGCCGGTGGAGTCCTCGTGCCCGATGGCGGCCGCGGCGGCGACGCCGGCGATGGCGGACAGGGCGTGGTTGACCTCGCCCAACTCGACGCGCTGACCACGGATTTTGACCTGATGGTCGCGCCGACCGAAGAATTCGATGTCGCCATGCTCGTTCCACTGCACCCAGTCGCCGGTGCGCATCATTCGTCCCTCCCCGAAGGGGTTGGACACGAATTTGGCCGCCTCCTCCTCGGGGCGGTCGACGTAGCCGGAGGCGACGGCCAACCCGGTGACGCACAATTCGCCCGGCATGTACAGCCCGACCGGACGATCCCCTCGCAGGACGTGGACTTGGATCCCGGGCGCCGGACGGCCGATGGGGACGACGGCGGGCGTCGGCCCGGCCGTCCCTGGCCAGACGAGCGGCACCGAGGCCTCGGTCTGCCCATAGGCGTTGACATGGTGGACGCCGGCGCCTTGGAATTTCTCCCACACCGCCGGGCGACACAGCGACGCGCCGGTCTCGAGGATGCGCAACGTCGGCCAGGGCACGAGGTAGGTGGCGTATTCCGGAGTGACGAGGGCGATCGTCGCCCCGCACTCCATCATGCGGCCGATGAAGGCCCGCGGGTCGCCGACGAGTTGATCGGTCACCGTCACGAGTCGGGCGCCGGAGAACAGCGCGGCGGTGATCTCGAGAATGGCGGTCGAGAAAGTGAACGGCGCGAATTGGGGGATGACGTCGTGCTGGGTGATGGGCCACTCGTGCCAGTTGAACAAGCCGTAATTGACGACGGTGTCGTGGCGGATGCGCACCCCTTTGGGCACACCGGTGGTGCCGGAGGTGTAGAGGACGGCGCATTCGTCTGAGGGGTCGTTGGTCTCCTCGACCGCCTCGTCAGACCCGACGAAGGCGTCGTCGGTGTTGAGGTCGAAGGTCTCGACCGTCTCCGGGAGGAGGCCGGCGTAGGCGGGATCGCCGATGAGGACGAGGCCGAGCCCGCAATCGGCGGTGATCGCGGCGAGACGTTCGGCCGGGTGCTGAGGAGAAAGGGGGACGAAGGCGGCGCCGGAACGCATGACAGCGACCATGGCGACGATGAGACGCCAACCCCGCTGCGGCATGAGCCCGACCCGGTCGCCGCGCCCGATCCCGCGCCGGCGCAAGGTGGCGGCCAGCGCCCGGACCCGCCGGTCGACCTCGGCGAAGGTGAGCGACTCCTCTCCCTCGACGATGGCGATGGCGTCAGGCGCCCGGGTGGCCGTGTCGGCGACGACGGCATGGACGGTGCGGCCGTCGGCCAGCGCGGGGCGCGCGTTGCGCCGGGCGATGAGATCGCGCTCCGCCTCGGTGACGAGGTCGACCGCCCCGAGCGTCGTCTCAGGCTCGTCGAGGGCGAGGGCGGCGAGACGGGAGAGACGTTGGTGGAACAGATCGATGGCGGCCGGTGGCGTCGTGCGATCGGACCACGTCGAGGTGAGGACGAGGGCTTGGCTCGCGCCGGTCTGGTCGCCAGCGTCGTCGGCTCCGAAGTCCTCCCCCGGCTCGTCGCCGCCGGTTCCCGCGCCGCTCGTCGTGGCCTCAGCGTGGGGCTGGAGGTCGATCCGATGGGTCGTCCTCGGCCCAGGCCTCTCTTGGCTCTGGGAGACGACGAGGTCAGCGTGAGCCGGCGGTTCGGGAACCTCTTTCAGTCCGGAACGGATGGCGCGGATCGATTGCTCGAGCGTCGATGTGGGGTCGAATGTGATCGTGACACTCCTCATCCCCTCGTCATCGAGGAGGACACCGTCGAGCTGGTCGAGGTCGCCGGCCAGCGCTGCGGTCAAACCCGCCAAAGCGAGGACGACCTCGTCCGGGGGCGACTCCAACCGTCTCGCCAGACGGTCGACGAGATCCTGGTGCGCGGTGTGGGACGAGGTCTCGTTCGGACGACCGGCCACTGGGGTGAGGGATGACATGGAAACTCTCCAAGGATGAGGAACAGTCGGCTCCGCTGCGGAGCCAAAGAATCGTAGGAAAAGGCGTCAGCCGGTCATCGACGCGCGATCACCACCGCGCGGATCCGGGACGACACTCGTGACCACCACGCCACGAGTCAACACACCAACACTTCACACCAATGGAGACATCCCCTCAGTTGTACTCCCACACCCCTGAGAACAGTCATATGACGATACAGTGAACAGTATCAGTGTAGTGTATATCGTTCAACGGCCCGTCACAACAGGCCGATCCCGTTCTCGGTGTGTTTTATGGTACCTGGCCGGAGTAATCAAGCAGGTCATCAGCGATCAAGAGACCACTACCGGCAACGACGACAACGCGGCTGTGTCCTCCTTGGCCGCCACGAACTCGGCATTGTTCGTGCGCGACATGCCACGAGCCCACGGGTGAGCTCAGGATCGGTCGAGCGAAGCCGCAATCGTCGCCTCCGTCAGGAGACGTGACAATTCCTCCTCATCGCCGTGACGGCAGGGCAGGTGATGGACGACGATCCCCTCCGATCCGCCGGCGATGGTGATGAAGATCTCCCCGGGGCTCGATTCCAACTCCGGTCGCGACTCCTCGAGCGGTTCGGCGTCGTCCCCGTTCGACTCACCGTCCACCGGCGGCGCCGTCGGCGTCGTCGCGGTGAGGATGAGCAGATTGAGCACAGGGACGAGCGGGCGTCCGATCTCCCCCGTCGTCTCCTCGGTCTCCGGGGGGAAACCGTGACGAGGCGTCGGCCGGTGCGAATCCGGCGAGGCGAAGGCGGTGGCCAGCGCCGAGCGAGTCCGTGGGTAGCGGCTCGCCAGCGCCGGATCGGCGAGCAGGGCTGCGGCGGAGACTTGGTGGCCGCGGCTGAGCGCGAGATGGCGACGCGCCTCGCTCAAAAACCCAGCTGGGACAGCGGTGGACGGCGCATCGGCCTCTCCTGGTCCATCACCGTCGACCGTAGTCTTGGCGTCGATGACGACGGGGACGACGTCGGCGAACTGGCCGATCTGGCCGGAGAATCGCGCCAGCCGCCCGGTGTGGACGAGCAAGGCGGGGATGTCGAGGCCGGGATACGAGCGCCTGAGCGCCAATTCGATGATCCGTTCCGCCAAACCGCCCAACGCTGCCGGATCGATCCGACCGTCGACATGGTCGCGGCTCGTCCATGTCATCCGCCCGATCCCTTCCTCGGCGCGGGCGTTCCACCCGGCGGCGGTGGTGGCGAAGCGTTGAAGTTCCCATCCCGCCATGACGGTCGCGTCGTCGGCGCCGAGCGGGCCCATCGCCAAGGTCGTGCTGTAGGCCGGATACCGCTGGACGAGGCCGGCTTCGGCGCCGTCGTAGAACGCGAGAAAGCGGTCGGCCACGACGTCGTGGGAGAACCCGTCGAAGATGAGATGGCTCAACGGCAGAGCGATCCAAAAGCGCTCCACGGCGCCGGGACGAGTCCCAGTAGAGATGACGACGACCGCCTCGTGGGTCGCCCGCCCCGGCGTCACCGTGGCGAACCGACTGGTCCGCGAGAGCAGCCGGCGCGCGATCGTCTCGGCCTCGTCCTGGTCGCCGACGGCGACGACCGGCGGGGTCACAGAAGCGTCGTGGACGATGAGACCCTCGCCGTCGGAGGCGATCGAGGTGCGCAGGATCGGGAAATAGCCGAGCAGGCGCTCCCAAGCTGCCGCCAGGCGAGCCTCGTCGAAGGGCCGGGGCGCTTCGACGAGGGCGAACGAGGCGGTCACCCCGGCGGCGGACACGAGGCGTTGGGCGGGGTTGAGCTCCCACCGTTCGACGGCCTCGCCGGCGACGATGGCGTCGGCGTACCCTTCCATGGCCCGCCCGGCTTCGGCGAGAATTCTGTCGGCCCCGCCCTCGGCGTCGGTGTCGGTGTCGGCGGGAGAGTCCACGGTCAACCTCACCAAGCGGGGCGCCTGCCCCGGAAACCCTGCGGCTGTGGCGTCATCATCCGGCTCCTCGACCGCCGCCGCGGCCCCATCGCGTTCATCGCACCAGTCGGCCAGCTGGGCCGGCGCCGGATGGGCGAACAGGTCGCGCACCGTCATGGTGAAACCGCGCTGCGCCGCTTGGGAGACGATCGTGATGGCGCTCAAGGAGTCGCCGCCAGCCTCGAAGAAATTGTCGTGGATGCCGACGGGGCGCCCCAGCACGGCGGCGAACACGGCGGCCAGGTCCTCGGCGCGTTCGCGCGACGGCGTGTCGTCACGCTCCGTCGTCCCCTCGGCCTCACGAGGAGAGGAGGTGGACGTCGCTGGCACGAGGGCGAGCAGGGCGTTGCGATCGGGTTTGCCGGAGCCGGTGACGGGGAGGGCGTCCACCTCCGTCAGCGTCGTGGGCACCATGGCGGAGGGCAGGCGTTCGGCCAACGCCGCGCTCACCTGACCCGGGGGGACGGCCTCGCCGGCGGAGGCGTAGAAACCGTGGAGGACGGCCTGACCCGAGCGACGGTCGACGATGACGGCGCCGTCGCGGATCGCGTCGATGTCGCGTAGCGCCGCCTCGATCTCGCCCAATTCGATCCGTTGGCCGCGAATCTTGACCTGGTCGTCGTTGCGACCGAGGTAGACCAATTCGCCGTCCGTGCGCCACGCCGCCAGATCGCCCGTGCGATAGACGCGTTCTCCCCCAGGCCCGGCGGCGAAGCGTTCGGCCGTCAAGTCGTCACGGTTGAGGTAGCCACGGGCCACCCCGGCGCCGGCGACGCACAGTTCTCCGACCATGCCGGCCCCTTGGACCCGATCCCCGTCGAGCACATAGACACGCATGTTGTCGATCGGGTGGCCGATCGGAACCGGAGCCGGGATCGCCTCGCCCCGGCGGTGGATCCACTCGGTGGCCAACACCGTCGCCTCGGTCGGCCCGTAGCCGTTGACATATTCGGCGCCGTCGTCGGCCACGATCTCGTCGGCCGCCGCGACGATGTCGGGGCTCGACTCCGCTCCCCCGGTGCCGATGAGGCGGAACCCCTTCGGCAGCGTGGAACGAAGGAAATAGGCCGGTGTCAGCATCGTCGCGTCGACCCGCTGTCCGGCCATCATCGCGGTGAGCGCCGCGGGGTCCACGACGAGATCCTCGCTGACGAGCGATGTCGTCACCCCGCTGAGGAAGCCGAGGCAGTGCTCGTAGATGGTGATGTCGAAGGTGGCGTTGGCGAATTGAAGGACGGTGTCGTCGTCACCCAGGGGATGGGCCCGGTGGAGATACGACTGCAGATTGACGACTCCACGATGTTCGACGAGGACGCCCTTGGGCCGCCCGGTCGTGCCCGAGGTGTAGACGCAATAGACGAGGTCTTCTGGCTTCACCTGACGCCGCCGATCGGTTCGGCCGCTGGCGGGCTCGGCGAGCGTCTCCGTCAAGTCGACGACGAGCGTCTCCACACCCCGGCGGGCGATGGCGGCCCGGGCCGCCGCGGCGGGCCCCGGACCGGCCACGAGGACGGCGGGCGCCTGGCAGTCTTCGAGGATGAAGGCGAGACGATCGACCGGATGAGTGCTGTCGAGCGGCGTCCAGGCGCAGCCCGCTTTCGCCGCCCCGTACATTCCGGCCACAGCGGCGGGTCCCCGCTCGGCCAGCAGCGGGATGAGCGATCCGGCGGGGACGTCGAGGTCGATGAGACGATCGGCGATCCGATCGGTCGCCGCGTCGAGGTCGGCGAAGGACCACGTCTCCTCGCCGAATCGCACAGCCGGATGATCGGGCCGCAGCCGGGCCTGGTCCCTCAGAAGATCGACGACGGTCGACGCGTCGCCGCCCGGATGTTCGGTCGCGTTGAACCGGGCCAAGGCGGCCTCGTCGCCGGCGGTCAGCAGGTCGAGGTCGCCCAGACGGACCGACGGGTCGCTGGCGATGAGCCGCACGAGCCGGGCCAGGCGGGCGAGGATCGCCTCGACATGGTCGCGGCCGAAGACCCGGGGGTCGAAGAGCAAGCCGAGCCGGAGCCGGCCGTCGATGACGGCGGCCCGCAGCGCGAGTGGATAGTCGACTTGTTCCCGGGCCAGTTCCGAAGTCGCCTCCAACCCCGTCACCTCGCGTCCGCTGGGAGCGTCGGCCGCCCCCGAGGTGTAGTTCTCGACCGCGACGATGGTGCGCAGCACAGCGGTGGTCAGTCCGAGGCGGTGTTGGATGTCGGTCAAGGCGACGAGGTGGTGGGGTTGAGCGGCGAGAGCGTCCTCGTGCAGACCCTGGAGCAGTTCGGCCAGGGTCGTCTCGTCGTGGAGACGGACCCGCACCGGGATGGTGTTGATGGTGATCCCCGCCGTCGTCTCCAACCCGGCGACCGCGCCGCCACGACCGGAGACGACCTGCCCGATGACGACGTCGTCCAAGGCGGCGTGCCGGGCGACGACGATCCCCCAAGCGGCGGCCACGACCGTCGCGACCGTCACGGAGAGTTCAAGGGCGCACCCGGTGAGCCGTTCGGTGTCGGCCGCCTCGAGCGTCGTGACCGTCTCCCCCAGTTGCTCGCCGGCCGGATCGCCCGAGCCGAGCGAGGGGATCTCGGCGACCTCGTCGTAGCCTTCGAGCGCCGCCGCCCAATAGTCGAGCGAGGCGTGGTGATCCTGACGCTCGAACCAGTCGAGATAGTCGCCGAAGCTCGTCGTCGCGGAGGCCTCGGCTCGAGCCTGCTCCCGCATCGAGGCCAGATCGGCGCCCGCCGCCAACGCCGCGTAATACCGGGCGAAATCAGCCATGAGCAAGGGCAACGACCACCCGTCGACGATGACGTGGTGGAGCGTCCAGATCAGCGCCAGCTCGTCGGAGCCCGTCGCGGCCAGGGTGATCCGGCACAGCGGGTCGGCCGCCAGATCGAAGCCCCGTTCGAGGTCCGCTCGGCGCACGTCCTCGACCGCCGAGGCCGGGTCGTCCCGCCCGGTCAGATCGATGAAGGCGAACTCGGGGTCACGCTCGCGCAGGATCACCTGTCGGGGCACCCCGGAACTGCGGGGGACGACGATGGCGATCCTGAGCGCGTCATGGCGGACAGCCAAGATCTGTGATGCCCCGCGGGCCGCCTCGGGGTCGACCCTGCCGCCGAGCCGGATGACTTGCTGAAGCACATAAGCCTGGGAGCGATCGTCGAGCAACCCATGGAACACCATCCCCGCCTGCATGGGTGTGAGACCATGAACAGAGTCAATGTGTGATGTCGACATATGTGAAGCCTTGCACTGAATGATGAGAGATCGCCCACACTGTACCGCCGCGGACCAGCCCGCGAGGTTCGGCCGGCTTCACTCGCCCTCATCCGACGCGGCTCCGTCGTCACAGCGACAACGCGGCTGGGGACCCCACCGGGCGCCACGAACGCAGCATGTGAGGCGCGACAGGCCACTAAACTGACGATTTGACCAGGCTCGACGTTGGGAGAACAGATGACCGGAACGACTGCGGCCCCGCCGCCCGATGAGGCGGTGACGGCGGATCCTCCCGCCATAGCGTCGCACAAACCGGTCGTCGCCATCGTGGGGCGGCCCAACGTCGGCAAATCCACCCTCGTCAACCGTTTGCTAGGCCGGCGTGAGGCGGTCGTCCAGGATCTGCCGGGCGTCACACGCGACCGGGTCACCTACGACGCCACCTGGGGCGGGCGTGATTTCATCGTCGTCGACACCGGTGGCTGGGTGCCCGATTCCCAGGGGGTGGCGGCCCAGATCACTGAACAAGCCGAACTGGCCGTCGGCATGGCCGACGCCGTCGTCCTCGTCGTCGATGTGCGCGTCGGCGTCACCGACGACGACGAGGCGGTCGTCAAGGTCCTGCGGCGCTCCGGCAAGCCTGTCATCCTCGCCGTCAACAAGGTCGACGATCAGAACGGGGAGATGGAGGCGGCCTCCTATTGGAGCCTCGGGCTAGGAACCCCCTACCCCGTCTCCGCCCTCCATGGGCGCGGCTCCGGCGACCTGCTCGACGTCATCCTCGACGCCCTGCCCGACGCTCCGTCGGAGGTCTTCGAACCAGAAGCCGGGCCACGCCGCGTCGCCATCGTCGGCAAGCCGAACGTCGGCAAATCCTCCCTCCTCAACCAAGTCGCCGGTGAGACGCGGTCGGTCGTCGACAATGTCGCCGGCACGACGGTCGACCCGGTCGACGAGTTGGTCGAGATCGCAGGGGTGGAGTACCGCCTCATCGACACCGCCGGGATCCGGCGCAGAGTCAAAGAGTCGAGCGGGCACGAGTATTACGCCTGGTTGCGCACCCAATCAGCGATCGAACGCAGCGAGGTCTGCCTCGTCGTCATCGACGCCTCCGAATCGGTCACCGAGCAAGATCTGCGCATCCTGTCGATGGTCGTCGAGATGGGCCGCGCCCTCGTCCTCGTCTACAACAAATGGGATCTCGTCGACGAGGAGCGCCGCCGTTATCTCGCCCGTGAGATCGAACGCGACCTCGGCCACGTCGCCTGGGCGCCGAGCGTCAACCTCTCCGCCCTGACCGGCCGCCACATCCAACGGCTCACCGGCCCCATCGAGCAAGCCCTCGAAGGCTGGGAGACCCGCATCCCGACCGGCCCCCTCAACGCCTTCCTCGGCCGCCTCGTCGCCGCCCACCCCCACCCCGTCCGGGGAGGCAAGCAGCCCCGCATCCTCTTCGGCACCCAGGCTCAGAACCGGCCGCCCACCTTCGTCCTCTTCACCACCGGCGACCTCGACCCGCAATATGTGCGCTTCGTTCAGCGACGTCTGCGTGAGGAGTTCGGCTTCGTCGGCTCCCCCATCCACGTCGAGGTCAAAGCTCGGGCCAAGCGGTCGCGCCACTAACTGCAGCTATTTCCTGAGCCGAAGGCCCAAGCCGAACAGATGGCCTCAGCGCAGGCCGTCGACCCAAGCCCGCAGGAGGGCGGCCCCGGCGACGCCGGATTTCTCAGGGTGGAATTGCGTCGAGGTGACGACGCCCCACTCGACGGCGGCGATGAAACTGACGTCCTCGTGCTCGCACCACGTCAGCGCGGCGTCGGCGGGCGCGTCGGAGGCGTCGAGCGCGGCGTAGGAGTGAACGAAGTAGAACCGTTCCCCTCTCACCTGGGCGAGGAGGGAAGCGGCCGGATCCGGTGCGATCGTGTTCCATCCCATATGGGGCAAACGTTCAGTGGGAAGACGGTCGATGACGCCGGGGAACACACCGACCCCGTCCGTCTCGATGCCGTGTTCGACGCCCCGGGAGAAGAGGATCTGGTGGCCGACACAGATGCCGAACACGGGGCGGCCCCGCTCGCAGCGGGTGCGGATGATGTCGTCGCCGCCGATGGCGTGCAGCTGTTCCATGCAGGCGGCGAAGGCCCCGACGCCGGGGACGATGAGCCCGTCGGCCGCGAGCGCGACGGCGGAATCGCTCGTCACCGTCACATCGGCGCCGGTCGCTGCGGCCGCTCGTGTCGCGCTGTGGATGTTGCCCGATCCGTAGTCGAGTATCGCGACGCTTGTCACAAGGTTCCCTTGGTCGAGGGGACGCCGGTGATCCGGGGGTCGGGTTCGACGGCGAAGCGCAGCGCCCGGGCCAAGGCCTTGTACTGGGCCTCGGCGATGTGGTGGGGATCGCGTCCCGCCAGCAGGGTGAGGTGCACGCAGATGCCGGCGTTGAGGGCGAAGGATTCGACGACGTGGCGGGTCATCGAGCCCATGTAGGGCACCCCCGAGCCGCCGATCGCGACATATTGGTAGCCTTCCGGTTCCCCGGAGCAGACGGCGTAGCCGCGCCCGGAGATGTCGACGACGCAGGTGGCGAGCGCCTCGTCGAGGGGAACGGTGGCCTGCCCGAATCGGCCGATCCCCCGCTTGTCGCCGAGCGCCTCGCGCAGTGCCTGGCCCAGCGCGATCGCGGTGTCCTCGACGCTGTGGTGGCCGTCGATCTCGACGTCACCGGTCGTCGTGACGGTGAGGTCAATGAGGCTATGACGGCTCAAGGCCGTCAACATGTGATCGTAGAAGCCGACGCCCGTCGAGATCGTCGATTGGCCGACGCCGTCGAGGTCGAGGTCGACGACGACGGAGGACTCCGAGGTGACCCGCTCGATGCGGGCGGTGCGATAGTTCATCGGTGGTGGTTCTCCTTCGCGATCAGGGCCGCGGCCTCATGGAAGACCGCCATCTCCTCCGGCGTGCCGGCGCACACCCGCAAGTATTCCGACGGCCCCGTCTCCCGCACGAGGACCCCGTGGTCGAGGAACCGTTCGAAGACGGCGTGACGGTCGTCGAAGCGCCCGAACAACCAGAAATTGGCATCCGAGTCGATGACGTCGAAGCCGAGGGAGCGAAGCTGGGCGATCGAGGCGTCCCGGGTGGCGCGCAACTCGTCGACCGCCTCGAGCATGACATCGGCGTGGGCCAGGGCGACACGGGCGACCGCCTGGGTGAGCGCGGAGAGATGGTAGGGCAGGCGCACGATCCGAAGCGCGTCGATGATCGCCGGCGAGGCGGCGACATAGCCGACCCTCCCCCCAGCGAAGGCGAAGGCCTTCGACATCGTCCGCGAGATGATGAGGTTGTCGAACCGGTCGAGCAGGCTGATCGCGGTGGCGTCGCGATGGCGAGCGAACTCCTGATAGGCCTCGTCGACGATGACGATCCCCGTGCTGGCTTCGGCGATGGCGGCCACGACCGGCAGCGCGGTCGGGGTGCCGGTGGGATTGTTCGGCGTCGTGACGATGACGACGGCGGGCTGGTGCGCGGCGACGAAGGCGGCCGCCCGCTCCGGGTCGATCATGAAGTCGACTTCGCGTGGACAGGTGAGGTAGGCCGAGTGGGTGTCGCGGGCGTATTCCGGATACATCGAGTAGGTCGGGGTGAACGCCGCGACCGCGCGCCCGGGCCCGGCGAAGGCGTTGAGGGCCTGGATCATCGCCTCGTTCGACCCGTTGGCCGCCCACAGGTTCTCCGCCGTCAAACCATGGCCGAGATAGGCGGCCAGATCGGCGCGCAGCGCGCCCGCCTCCCGGTCGGGATAACGGTTGATCGTCTCGCCCGCCTCGAGCACGGCCGCCGCCATCGCCTCGCGCACCTGAAGCGGCGGCGGATAAGGATTCTCGTTGACGTTGAGGCGCACGGGCACCTGAAGTTGGGGAGCGCCATAAGGTTCCTCGCCCACCAGTTCGGGGCGCAGCGGCAGCGCCGACAGATCGTGGCGGCGGTCGGTGGCCGTCACGACGACGCTCCAGCGCGGGAGTCGTCGAGGCCGGCAGCCCCGGCGAAGACTCGGTGGCTCACAGTCACGCGGACTCCCCTAGCCGCTCGGCTCGGATCGTGATAGCGCGGGCGTGGGCCGGCAGATCCTCGGCCAGCGCGATCCGTTCGGCGGCGTCCGCCACGACGGAGAGCCCCTGCGCGTCGTAGTCGATGACATGGACGGTGCGCAGGAAGGTGCGGGCGTTGAGTCCGGACGAGAACCGAGCGGCACCGGTCGTCGGCAAGACATGCGTCGACCCGGCGGCGTAATCGCCGAGTGAGACGGGGGCGCAGCGCCCGACGAAGATGGCGCCGGCGTTTGTGATCCGGGCGGCGACCTGGCGGGCGTCGGCCGTCATGATCTCCAAGTGTTCGGCGGCGTAGGCGTCGGCCACGGCGACGGCTTGATCGATGTCGCGGCACAGCACGACCGCCGATTGGGAGCCTTCGAGCGCGATCGAGGCCCGGTGCCGATGCTTCGTGGACGCCACCTGAGCCTGCACCTCGGCGTCGACGCGGCGGGCCACCTCCTCGGAGCAGCAGATGAGGACGGAGGCGGCCAGCGGGTCGTGCTCGGCTTGGCTGATGAGGTCGGCCGCGACGAGGGCGGGATCGGCCGTCTCGTCGGCGATGACGGCGATCTCCGTCGGCCCGGCTTCGGAGTCGATGCCGACGACGCCACGGAGCAACCGCTTAGCGGCGACGACGTAGACATTGCCGGGGCCGGCGAGGAGGTCGACCGGAGAGCAGAGGCCGTCGACCCCGTAGGCGAACATAGCGAGCGCTTGGGCGCCGCCGACGGCGTAGATCTCGGTGACGCCGAGCAGGTGGGCGGTGGCGAGGATCGTCGGATGCGGCAGCCCGCCGTATTCCTTCTGTGGCGGGGAGGCGATCGCGATCGACGGCACCCCGGCCGCCTGGGCCGGGACGACGTTCATGTAGACGCTCGACGCCAGGGGCGCCAGACCCCCGGGGATGTAGCAGCCGACGCGGTTGACCGGGATCGAACGGATCGCCACCTCGGCCGTCTCCCCCGTCGGAGAGTCGACGCCGTCGAAGCGGATGACCGGCTCGGGGACTGCGGCCTCGGCCTGGCAGACCTGTCGGCGTCGCCCGATCGCCACCTCGAGGCTCTCGCGCAGGGCCGGGTCGAGTTCCTCGGCAGCGGCGGCGGCGATGGCGGGATCGACCCGCAACGAGGCCGGGACGACCGCATCGAACTGCTGGGACAACCTCCGCAAGGCGGGTTCTCCCTCGGAGCGCACCGCCTCACAGATCGGAGCGACGACGGCCGCCGCCGAAGCGGCGTCGACCATGGCGCGCGGCATCAGCTTCGTGTAGTCACGGGGGTCGTCGGGGTGGATGGTTCTCACATCGATCACAGAGAGCACGGGGTCAGTTTACGCGGTGGCCCCCACCCTGACGGCGCGCCGTCCCGCAGCGATACGAAGTCGCCCGTCGTGAGCTGCGGCGCCGTCAGATCGCGCGTTCTCCGGCCGGTTCGTCGCCTCCGTGACCTTCGGTCGCCCGGGCCGCCACTGGCGGCTTGTCACGCGTCAGCGAGGAGCCGATCATGACGGGCAAGAGGGCGGCCATGGCCCAGACGACGACGGCGACGCCGACATGGCTCGTGAACTCGATCGGCACCTGGTCTCCGACGTTGGCCGAGGCGACCCGCTCGGCCAAGTTGCCCGGACCGACCAGTTCCCCGGTGGCGCGACAGACGAAGCCGGCGAGCGATCCGGCGCCGGCGGCGATGAAGGCGACCGGCCAGCCGAGGTCGCCGAACCACCACCACACCAGCGCGCCGAGCATGGCGCCGCCGACCAGGCCGAGACCGACATACCAGGCGTCGATCGCGAAGACGTCCGTCAAGCCCGCCTCCCCCATATTGGCCAAGAAATCTTCTTGGATGGTGTACGAGGGCAGATCGACGATCTGCGACCAGAGGACGCCGAGCAGCAGCCCGATGACGAGCGTGATGGCGAACGCGATCCCGAACCGGGCCAACCGCCCCGAGGAACGGGCCGCCGCGATCCGCCCGGAGACCCCGGCGCCGAGACCAGACAACGACGGCAGCCGGGAGGCACGACTCGGACGCCAAGCCCGGCGCGCGGTCCGCTGCGGGCGATGGGACGAAGGGGCGGGGCCCGGTGAGGCGGGTCCACGGGGCGGAGGCAGTGAGTCCACCACGACATCGCGCCGGGCGTTCGTCTCAGCAGCCGCAGAAGCGGGGCCCCGTTCGGTGGTCATCGGGGGCGTCCCACGCCGACGCCGCTGGGGCCGAGCAAGGCTTTGAGATCGGAGATGAGGGCCGAGGAACCGTCGACCTTGTCATGGAGGGTGAAAGTCTTGATCCGACGGTTGTCGCTCATCTGGAGCCACACTTGGCAGGAGCCGGGATAGGAGCCGAGGATCCCCTTGATGTCTCCCACGAGGCTGCGCGTCACCTTCCCCACGGGCAGGCTCAGGGTGACCGGTTGGGCGCCCTCCACGTCGGTGTCGACGGTGACGACCCGCTCGGCCGAGATGTCGACCCCCTCGTCGCGCGGGTTGACCCTCCCCTGCACCTGAACGACGGTGTCGGGGGCGAGGATGGCGCCGTATTCGAGGTAGGCCTTGGGGAAGAAGTTGATCTGCACCGAGGTGTCGAGATCCTCCAGGGTGACCTGAGCCCAGGGGTCGCCCTTCTTCGTCGTCCGCCGAGTGACGGAGGTGATGAGCCCGGCCAAGGTCGTCCGTCCCTCGACCGAGCCGTTGGCCACACTGCTGAGGGTGACATCGCGATGGGCGGCGATGACCCCGTCGAGCCCGTTGAGGGGATGGTCGGAGACGTAGAGACCGAGCATCTCGCGTTCGAAGGCGAGTTTGACACGTTTGTCCCACTCAGGCACGTCGGGGATCGGTTCGAAGTGAGAGAGCGGGCTGGCCTCGCCCTCGGCCAGGAAGGCGCCGAAGAGATCGTCTTGGCCCATCGCCTCGTTCTTCTTGATGTCGTTGATCTGCTCGAGCGAGCCCTCCATCACGGTGAAGAGAGCCCGTCGCGGCGCCCCCATCGAGTCGAAGGCGCCCGCTTTAATGAGCGATTCGATGACGCGTTTGTTGCAGACCGTCGAGGGGCAGTGTTCGAGGAATTCGTAGTAATCCTTCGGTTTGCCCTTCTCGTTGCGCGCCCGCACGATCGCGTCGACGACGTTGGCCCCGACGTTGCGGACCGCCGTCAACCCGAACCGGATGCTGTCGGAGCCGATCGGGGTGAACATGGCGTCGGACTCGTTGACGTCGGGCGGCAGCACCGTCAGCCCCATGCGTCGGCACTCCGCCAGGTAGACGGCGGATTTGTCCTTGTCATCGGCGACCGACTGGAGGACGGCCGACATGTATTCAGCCGGATAGTGGCACTTGAGGTAGGCCGTCCAATAGCTGACGAGCCCGTATCCGGCGGTGTGGGATTTGTTGAAGGCGTACTCGGCGAACGGCGCCATGACATCCCACAGCGCCTTCGTCGCGGCCGGCGAATAACCGTGCTCGGCCATCCCCTGTTTGAAGGGCTCGTACTCCTTCTCGATGATCTCTTTCTTCTTCTTGCCCATGGCCCGGCGCAAGAGATCGGCGCCGCCATAGGTGTAGCCGGCCAACTCGCGGGCGATCGCCATGAGCTGCTCTTGATAGATGAGCAGGTGGAAGGTCGATCCGAGGATCGGCTCGAGGGCCTCGGCCAACTCGGGATGGATCGGCTCGACCTTCTCGCGCCCGTTCTTGCGCTCGGCGTAGTGGATGTGGGCGTTGGCCGCCATCGGGCCGGGCCGGTAGAGGGCGAGGACGGCGGCGATGTCCTCGAACCGGGTCGGGCCCATCTGGCGCAGCAGCTGGCGCATCGGGCCGCCGTCGAGTTGGAAGACGCCGAGCGTCTCGGCCCGGCCCAGCATGGCGTAGGTCGCGGCGTCGTCGAGGGGGAGGCTGAGCAGATCGATGTCGGTGTGCTGGTTCTGTTCGATGAGGGCGAGGGCATGGTCGAGGATGCCGAGGTTGCGCAACCCCAAGACATCCATCTTCATGAGCCCCATCTCCTCGCACTGCGGGTAGGAGAAGCCGGTCAGGCGCACGCCGTCCTCGCGCATGTGGAGCGGGATGAGGTCGAGCAGAGGAGCCGAGGAGAGGATGACGGCGGCGGCGTGGACGCCGGTGCCGCGGGTCAGGCCCTCGATCCCCTTGCCCGTCTCGACGACCCGGCGGACGTCGGGATCGGCGTCGTACAGGGCTCGGAAATCATGGCCTTCGGCGTAGTGGGAGCTGTTTGGATCGAAGAGATCCGGCAGTTTGACCTTGCCCGTCGGGTCGTTCGGCATCGCCTTGACGATCTTCTCCCCCATGGCGAAGGGATAGCCGAGGATGCGGCTGGAATCCTTGATCGCGTTCTTGGCTTTGATCGTCGAGAAGGTGTTGACCTGGGCGGTGTACTCCGAGCCGTAGGTGTCGGCGAAGTAGGCGATGATGCGATCGCGGTGACGGTCGTCGACGTCGAGGTCGACGTCGGGGGGGCTGACCCGCTCCGGGTTGAGGAAGCGTTCGAAGATGAGCCCGTGCTCGATCGGATCCAACTCGGTGATACGCGTCAAGTAGGCGACCATCGAGCCGGTGGCCGAGCCACGGCCCGGCCCGATCCGGATGCCGTTGTCGCGGGCGAAGCGGCAGATGTCGGAGACGATGAGGAAGTAGGGCGAGAAGCCGAGCGGCTCGATGACGGCCAGTTCCGTCTCGATCCGATCGAGCACCTCCTGGGGCGGGTTGGCGCCGTAACGCAACGCCACGCCCTCGTCGAGCTTGTGGCGCAACCAGGATTCCTGGGTGTGGCCCTCGGGCACCTGGAAGCGGGGCATCCGGTCGACGTGGTCGAAGACCTCGGAGTAATCCCCCACCATCTCGGCGATGTCGAGGGTGGTGTCGCAGGCCTCAGGCAGATCCCAGAACAGCTGGCGCATCTGCTCGCTCGAGCGCAGGAAGTAACCGGAGCCGTTGAATCGGAACCGCTTCGGATCGTCCTTGTTGCGCCCCACTCCGATGCACAGGAGGTTGTCGTGAGCGTCGGCCTGATCCTCCGTCACGTAGTGGGAGTCGTTCGTCGCGACCGTCCTCAAGCCGAGCTCTTTGGCCAGTTTGAGGAGGTCGGCGCGCACCTCCGTCTCGATCGACAGCCCATGATCCATGAGCTCGACGAAATAGCGGTCGGGTCCGAAGAGGTCACGGTAGAGCGCGGCGGCCTTGACGGCCTCGTCGTATTGGCCCAGCCGCAGACGCGTCTGAACGGCGCCGGAGGGGCAGCCCGTCGTCGCGATGATGCCCTCGGAGTACTGCGAGATGATCTCGAAATCCATCCGCGGCTTCATGTAGTAGCCCTCGAAGCTGGCCAAGCTGGAGAGGCGGAACAGGTTGCGCAACCCGGTGGCGTCGGCCGCCCACATCGTCATGTGGGTGTAGCGACCGCCGCCGGAGACGTCTTTGCCGCCCTCGGAGTCGGCGTCGTCGCGGATGCCCTTCGACCAGAACTCCTGGACCCGGCTGTGCCGGCTCGACGGCGCGACGTAGGCCTCGATCCCGATGATCGGTTTGACCGGTGACTTCTTGGCCACCTGAAAGAACTCGTAGGCGCCGAACATGTTGCCATGGTCGGTCATCGCCAAGGCCGGCATGCCGAGCCGTTCGGCTTCGGCGAAGAGGGGAGCGTTCTTGGCCGCCCCGTCGAGCATGGAGAACTCGGTGTGGCAGTGCAGGTGGACGAAGGAATCCATCAGGCCGCCAGGGGGCGCACACCCGGGGTGAGCGGTTTGGGCAGGCGCGAGATGCGCCCGCTCAAGTAGGCGTCGACCCCGTTGGCGGCCGACCGGCCCTCGGCGATCGCCCAGACGATGAGCGACTGGCCCCGCCCGGCGTCGCCGCAGGCGAAGACGCCGTCGACGTTGGTTTGGAAGTCGTCGTCGCGGGCGATGTTGCCCCGCTCGTCGGTCTCCAAACCGAGTTCGTCGATGACACCGCGTTCCGGGCCGGTGAAGCCCATGGCGAGGAGCACGAGGTCGGCCTCGAGCACACGCTCGGAGCCCTTGACCGGAACGATCTTGCCGTTCTCCAGCGTCACCTCCTCGACCTCGAGGCCGCGGACCCGGCCGTCGTCGTCGCCGAGGAACTGGGCGGTCGACAGCCCGTAGAGGCGCTGGCCGCCCTCCTCGTGGGCGGAGGCGATGCGGAAGATCATGGGGTAGGTCGGCCACGGCTGATGAGCCGGGCGTTCGCTCGGCGGCATCGGCATGATCTCGATCTGCGTCACCCCGGCGGCGCCCTGGCGCAACGCGGTGCCGAGGCAGTCGGCCCCGGTGTCGCCCCCGCCGATGATGACGACGTGGCGCCCCTCGGCGGTGATCTGATCGTCGACCTCCTGGCCGAGGGCGACCCGGTTGGCTTGGGGCAGATACTCCATCGCCTGATGGATGCCCGTCAGATCGCGTCCGGGCACGTCGAGGTCGCGCGGCACCCGGGAACCGGTCGCGATGACGACCGCCTCGTACCGGCTGCGCAGCTCGCTCCAGGCGATGTCGGCGCCGATCTCGACGCCGGGCTTGAAGACGGTGCCCTCCAAGGCCATCTGCTTGAGACGGGCGTCGAGGACCTTCTTCTCGAGTTTGAACTCGGGGATGCCATAGCGCATGAGACCGCCGATGGCGTCGTCGCGCTCATAGACGGCCACCGTGTGGCCGATCCGCGTCAGTTGCTGGGCGGCGGCCAGCCCGGCTGGGCCGGATCCGACGACGGCGACGGTTTTGAGGCTGTGCCACGCGGTTTGGACCGGCACGACCCGCAGATCGTCGAAGGCCTTGTCGATGATCGAGACCTCGATGTTCTTGATCGTCACCGGATCGCGCGAGATGCCGACGACGCAGGCCGTCTCACACGGCGCCGGGCAGAGCCGACCGGTGATCTCGGGGAAGTTGTTCGTCGCCTGGAGACGTTCGAGGGCCTCGCGCCAATCGCCGCGCCAGACCAAGTCGTTCCACTCGGGGATGAGGTTGCCGAGCGGGCAGCCAGAGTGGCAGAACGGGATCCCGCAATCCATGCAACGGGAGGCCTGGGTCTCGACGATGTCGGCCAAGGCCGCCCCGGCGCCGCCGGGGTAGACCTCGCCCCAGTCGCCCAGACGCTCGTCGACCGGGCGTCGCTCGGCGACCTGGCGGGGATGGGTCATGAAACCACGCGGATCAGCCATGGGCCGCCTCCATCATCGTCGCCGTCACATCGGCATCGCTCAAACCCTGGGCCAGCGCGGCGTCACGGGCCGCGATGACGCGGGCGTAATCACGCGGCACGAGCGTGGTGAAACGCAAGGCCAGCTCTTCGTCGCTCAGAGCGAGGAGGCGTTCGGCCACCGCGGAGCCGGTCATCTCCTCGTGCCGGGCGAGAAGTTCCCGGATCCGTTCGACGGCTTTCTTATCGGGAGGGACCGGATCGACCAAGCCAGGATTGAGACGGGCCGGATCGAGGTCGAGCACCCAGGCCACGCCGCCGGACATGCCCGCCGCGACGTTGCGCCCGGTCGGGCCGCAGATGAGCACCTCGCCGCCGGTCATGTATTCGCAGGCGTGGTCGCCGACGCCCTCGACGACGGCGCTGGCCCCCGAGTTGCGCACGGCGAAACGTTCCCCGGCGTGCCCGCGGACGTAGATCTCCCCCGACGTGGCGCCGTAGGCGACGACATTGCCGACGATGATCTGGTCCTCGGCCACGAAGGTCGCCTCCGGCGGTGGCGAAACCGCCACGATCGCCCCGGACAAGCCCTTGGCCAGGTAGTCGTTGGCGTCGCCGACGAGGCGCAAGGTCATCCCGCGCGGAGTGAAGGCGGCGAAGCTCTGCCCAGCGGTGCCGGTGAAGGTGATGTCGATGAGCCCCTCGTCCAAACCGGCGCCCTTCGTCGCCATCGTCACCTCATGGCCGAGGATCGTCCCGACGGTGCGGTCGACGTTGCGGATCGCCGTCGTCACCTGGACGGGCTCGCCGTGGTCGAGGGCGGGGCGGATCGCGGCCAAGAGCGCGACGTCGAGGCTGTCGTCGAGGCCGTGGTCTTGGGTCGTGACGTGGTGCAGCGGGCCGTCGGTCTCGACCCGGTGGAGGATCGGCGCCAGATCGATCCCGTGGCTCTTCCAGTGGCTGACCGCCTGGTCGACGTCGATGACGTCGCTGCGCCCGATCGCCTCGCCGAGGGAACGGAAACCGAGATCGGCCAGGCCCTCGCGGACCTCTTCGGCGACGAATTCGAAGTAGCGCATGACGTGCTCCGGTTCGCCCCGGAAGTGCTCGCGCAGTTTCGGATTCTGAGTGGCGATCCCGACCGGACAGGTGTCGAGATGGCAGGCCCGCATCATGACGCAGCCCTCGGCCACGAGCGGGGCGGTGGCGAAACCAAACTCCTCGGCTCCGAGCAGGGCGGCGACGAGGACGTCACGGCCCGTCTTGAGCTGGCCGTCGGTCTGGATGACGATGCGATCGCGCAAACCGTTGAGCATGAGGGTCTGCTGCGTCTCGGCCAAGCCGAGCTCCCACGGCCCGCCGGCGTGTTTGACGGAGGTCAAGGGAGCCGCCCCGGTGCCGCCGTCATGGCCGGAGATGAGGACGACGTCGGCCTTGGCCTTGGCCACCCCGGCCGCGACGGTGCCGACCCCGACCTCGCCGACCAGTTTGACGTGGATCCTCGCCTGGGGGTTGGCGCACTTGAGATCGTGGATCAGCTGCTTGAGATCCTCGATCGAGTAGATGTCGTGGTGGGGCGGCGGTGAGATGAGGCCGACCCCCGGGGTGGAATGGCGGGTTTTCGCGACCCAGGGGTAGACCTTGGGCCCGGGCAACTGCCCGCCCTCCCCCGGCTTGGCGCCCTGGGCCATCTTGATCTGGATGTCGTCGGCGTGGCTGAGGTAATCGCTCGTGACGCCGAAACGCCCGGAGGCGACCTGTTTGATGGCCGAGCGGATCTCAGGGTCATGGAGCCGTTCGGCGTCCTCGCCGCCCTCGCCGGTGTTGGACTTGGCGCCGAGCCGGTTCATCGCCTTGGCCAAGGTGACGTGCGCCTCGTAGCTGATCGAGCCGTAGCTCATGGCGCCGGTGGCGAAGCGGGCGAGGATGGCGCTGGCCGGCTCGACCTCTTCCAGAGGAACCGGCGGGCGAGCGGAGTCGAGCTTGAACATGCCGCGCAAGGTGAGCAACTCGGCGGAGCGGCCGTCGATCCGCTGGCTGAAACGCTTGTAGGCCTCATAGGAGCCGGTGCGAACCGCGTGCTGGAGACGGAAGACGGCCTCGGGATCGAAAAGGTGCTCCTCGCCCTCGCGCCGCCACTTGTAATCGCCTCCGGTGCGCAGACTGCGGTGGGCCTGGGGGACGCTGTTGGGCGGGTAGGCGTCGGCGTGGCGGCGGCGCACCTCCTCGGCGATCTCGGCCAGCCCGACGCCCTCGATGCGCGACGGAGTCCCGGTGAAATGGCGTTCGACCAGTGCGCTGGAGAGCCCGATCGCCTCGAAGACTTGGGCTCCGGTGTAGGAGGCGATCGTCGAGATTCCCATCTTCGACATCACCTTGAGCACCCCTTTGCCGAGGGCTTTGCGCACTTGGGCGACCGCCTCGTCGGGGGTCTGGTCGACGTAGATCTCGTGGCGGGCCAGATCTTCAGCCGATTCGAAGACGAGATAGGGGTTGACGGCGGCGGCGCCGTAGCCGATGAGGCAGGCGACGTGGTGGACCTCGCGGACGTCGCCGGCTTCGACGACGAGCCCGACCTGGGTGCGCGTCTTCTGCCGCACGAGATGGTGGTGGATCGCGGAGGTGAAGAGGAGCGACGGGATCGGCGCCAAGTCCGCGGTGGAGTGACGGTCGGTCAGCACGAGGATCTGCGCCCCGGCCGCGATCGCCTCGTCGGCCTCCTGACAGATCCGCTCGAGGGCGGCCTGCAACCCGGCGGCGCCGTCTTCGACCGGGAACAGCCCGCGCAGGATCTTCGAGCGGTAGCCGGACACACCGCCGTCATGGTGGATCCGGACGATCTTGGCCAACTCGTCGGAATCGAGGATGGGGAAATCGATGATGATCTGACGGCACGATTCGGCGACCGGTTCGAGCAGGTTGCGCTCCGGGCCGAGCGAGCGCGACAGCGACGTCACCATCTCCTCGCGGATGGCGTCGAGCGGCGGGTTCGTCACCTGGGCGAAGAGCTGACGGAAATAGTCGAAGAGCAGCTTGGGGCGCCGCGACAGCACCGCCAAGGGGGTGTCGTCGCCCATCGAGCCGATCGCTTCGGCGCCGGTGTTCGCCATCGGGGCGACGATGAGACGAAGCTCCTCGTTGGTGTAGCCGAAGAGGCGTTGGCGCCGGGTGACCGAGGCGTGGGAGTGGACGATGTGCTGGCGCTCCGGCAGCTCTGAGATGTTGATGTTGTTCTTAGCCAGCCATTGACCGTAGGGGTGCTCGTCGGCCAGCTGACGTTTGACCTCGTTGTCGTCGAGGATCGTGTGGTTCTCCAGATCGATGAGGAGGATCCGGCCCGGTTTGAGGCGCCCCTTCTCGGCGATCTCGTCTTGGGGCAGATCGAGCACGCCGGCCTCGGAGGCGAAGACGACGAGCCCCGATTTCGTCACCCAATAGCGCGCCGGGCGTAATCCGTTGCGATCAAGGGTGGCGCCGATCTGGACGCCGTCGGTGAAAGCGACCGCCGCCGGGCCGTCCCACGGCTCCATGAGGGAGGCGTGGTAGCGGTAGAAATCGAGCCGTTTCTCCTCGATCGCCGGATCGCCCTGCCAGGCCTCCGGGATCATCATGAGGATCGAGTGGGCCAGGCTGCGCCCGGAGAGATAGAGCAACTCGAAGACCTCGTCGAGCGAGGCGGAGTCGGATCCCCCGGCCGTGCAGATGGGGAAGAGTCGCTCGATGTCGCCGGGGATGAGATCGCTGGCCAGGAGCGATTCCCGAGCCCGCATCCAGTTGCGGTTGCCGCGCACCGTGTTGATCTCCCCGTTGTGGGCGAGCAGCCGGTAGGGGTGGGCCAGCTTCCACGAGGGGAACGTGTTGGTCGAGAAGCGCGAGTGGACGAGCGCCAGCGCGCTGGCGAAGGCGGGATCGTGCAGGTCGGGGAAGAACGACTCCAACTGCGAGGTCGTCACCATGCCCTTGTAGACGATGGTGCGCGAGGCGAAGGAGGAGAAGTAGACGTCGAATTCCGTCTCGGCGCGTCGGCGCAGCGGGTAGACCATGCGGTCGAGTGTCACGCCGGAGGCGTCGTCATAGGGCTCGACGACGACCTGCTCGAAACAGGGCATCGATTCCAACGTGATGGGGCTGAGGCCTTCCGGTTCAGTCGGCAACTCGCGCCATCCGAGAACGCGCAAACCCTCTTGGCTGGCGATGTGGGCGATCCCGGCCTTGGCGGCGTCGCGTTGGCGCGGATCAGGCGGCAGGAAGGCCATGCCGACGGCGTAGTGCCCCGCTTCGGGCAGGTCGAAGGGGAAGACCTGGCGGAAGAAGGCGTCCGGCATCTGAACGAGGATCCCGGCCCCGTCCCCGGCGGCCGGATCGGCGCCGGTGGCGCCCCGGTGATCGAGGTTGGCCAGGACGGTGAGGCCTTGTTCGACGACCTCGTGGGTGCGTTCGCCGTCGAGCCGGGCGACGAAACCGACCCCACAGGCCTCATGCTCGAATTCGGGGGAATAGAGGCCCTGCGGCTCGACCATTGGCAACCCTCCTTGCATCATCATCCCACACCACCGGGTGGCGTTGGACTATCAGTGGAATCGCGCGGTTCAGTATAGGCGGCGACTCCGATTTTCTCGGGGATGTCCCGGGAAGCGGTGTTGGGGCGAGACGGATCAGCCGCCTCGTCGTCCAGATCCGTGCGGCTTTCACTGGAACCGCCGACTGTCGTCGATGACGTTTCGGCCGCCAGTTCGCCCGATTCTTCCCCGATGTTCTCCTCGACTGGGCGCTCCGCTGTCTCGTCGGCCACCGGGGCGACGACTCGATCGTCTCCCCCCGATCGACGGCTGAGGGCGACGACGCCGACGATCGCGACCAGCCCGACGGCGATGATCGCCCAGGAGTTGCTGCGTAGACCGAAGACGACCGGCACCGGATCGATCCGCACCAATTCGATGAGGAAGCGGCCGCAGGCGTAGCAGACGCCGTAGATGGCGAAGAGGACTCCCGGTTTGAGGCGACGCCCGAGGCGAGCCGAAAGGATGAGGAGGAAGACCCCGACGACGAGGTTGAAGATCATCTCGTAGAGGAAGGTGGGGTGGAAGGTGGCGTCGGCGGCGTAGCCGGCGACCCGATGGGCGAGATCGATCTCCAGCCCCCAGGGCAGCGTCGTCGGCAGGCCGTAGACCTCCTGGTTGAACCAGTTGCCGAGCCGTCCGATGGCTTGGGCGAAGGGCAGCGCCGGGGCGACGCAATCGGCCAAAATGAGGAAGCTGACCTGCTTGCGGTGGCACATGAACCAGGCCCCCAACGCCCCGAAGACGATGCCGCCGAGGATGCCGAGGCCGCCCTCCCACATCCGGAAGATCCCCGTCCAGTCGCCGTCGGGGCCGAAGAAGTCCGGCCAGCCGTCGACGACGACGTAGTAGATCCGGGCGCCGATGATGCCGGTGATGACGGCGACGAGGATGACGTCGTCGAAGGTCTCCGTCTCCCCGCCGCGCCGCTTCCAACGTGTCCGGGCGATGATCCAGGCGACGACGATGCCGCTCAACACGCACAACGCGTAAGCCCGGATCGGCACGGGGCCGAGATGCCAGACCGCCTCCGGCGGGCTGGGGATGAACATCGGTGTGGCCAGGAGGCTCATCGCAGCGGCTCCCGGCTGTCGAAGCACGTCGTCGTCTCAAGGTGACAGGCCGGGCCCGTCTGATCGACGGTGAGAAGGATCGTGTCGCCGTCACAATCGAGCCTGACTTCACGAACCGCCTGGGTGTGCCCCGACGTCTCCCCCTTGACCCAATACTCCTTGCGCGAACGTGACCAATACGTCGCCCTTCCGGTGGCGAGCGTGCGGCGCAGCGCCTCGGCGTCCATCCAGGCGAGCATGAGGACGTCGCGCGTCGTCGCCTCCTGCACGACGACGGGCACGAGGCCATCGGCGTTGTAGACGACGGCGGTCAGATCGGGGGTCGGCATGGCGCCTATTCTTCCACCCCGCTACGACATCGCAGCGAGAAGGTCCAAGCGAGCCCGCCGCCCGGCCCGATCGAAGGCTCCCCGTGGCCCTCCTTCATCGGGCTGATGCCTTAGTCTCTTGGTTGTGACTTCTGTCAAGGTGCGTTCGGCTCGGACCGGGGATGTTCCCGCCATCCGGGAACTGTCGCATCTCTACGTCGGCCAAGGCCGGCTCGTCCCCCGTTCGGCGGTGTCTTACTACGAGGGGATCCGTGAGTTCCAGGTCGCCGAGTACCACGGCCGGATCGTCGGGTGCGGCTCGCTCCACGTCTACGGGCCCGATCTGGCGGAGATCCGCACGCTCGTCGTCGATCCCGCCAGCCAAGGCCATGGCATCGGCGGAGCCCTGCTCGATCGCCTCGTCACGATGGCGACGCGGATCGGTGTGCGCCGCCTGTTCTGCCTCACCTTCGAGACGGACTTCTTCGCCCGCCATGGGTTCACTCCGATGCCGCAGGGCGACGGCGAGGCGATCACTCCGGAGACCTTCGCTCAACTGCTCCGCTCCCATGACGACGACCGGGTGCCCGAATTGCCCTTCGACCGTCTCAAACCGAACACGCTCGGCAATATGAGAATGGTGCGTCTCCTACCCGCCCCCGCCGACGACGCCCAGGACAGCATCACCATAACGTTCGAGTTTCCTGGCGCCGACGCCGCTGACGAGGCCCAACTGCTCGTGTGAGGTCGGCTTGGCCCGGGCGATGGCGCGTAGCGTCGCATCGTGGAAGACGACGTAGGCCGGAACCTGCTGTTCGGTCGCCTCCTGGCGCCGCCACTGCCGTAAAGCCTCGAAGAGCGTCTCCTCTTCGCTCGTCAGGTTCTCCTCCTGGGGCGTCTCCACCCCGCCGGCGGCGACCTTCGTCTTGGCGGTCTTCCGTGGCTTCCCCGACGGGGCGCTCTCGACGCGCAGCGCCACCGATCGCTCGCCGCGCAGCACCTCCCAGCCGTGGTCGGTCACGAGCAGGGTGTCGTGGCCGTCGTCGGAGATGGCCAGATCCCCCCGGGCCAACAGTTGCCGGGCCACCCCGCGCCACTGCGGCATCGTCAGATCGCCGCCGATCCCCCAGGTCGACAACGTCTCATGCCGAAAGCGGGTCGTCCGTTCGGTGGTGTGGCCGCGCAGAATGTCGATGATCTGTCCGACGCCGAAGTGCTGGCGCCGTTCGCGGTCGAGGCGCACGACGGTCGAGAGCAATTTCTGGGCCGCTTCGGTGCCATCCCAGGTCGGCGGCGGTTGCTGACAGGTGTCGCAGTGCCCGCAGGGGGCGATGTCCTCCCCGAAATAGGCGAGCATCTGACGCCGCCGGCAATCGGTCGTCTCGCACAAGGCCAGCATGGCGTCGAGGTGGAGGCGCTGTTGATGCTTGTGCTGGGCGCTGCCGGAGCCGGATTCGATGAGCGAGCGCAACTGGACGACGTCGCCCAGCCCATAGGCCATCCAGGCGTCGGAGGGCTCGCCGTCGCGCCCGGCCCGGCCCGTCTCCTGGTAATACCCCTCGATCGACTTGGGCAGATCGGCGTGGACGACGAAGCGGACGTCGGGTTTGTCGATGCCCATGCCGAAGGCGATCGTGGCGACGATGACGACGCCGTCCTGGCGCAGAAAGCGCGATTGAGCCGCGTGCCGGTCGGCGGCGGCCAGCCCGGCGTGGTAGGGCACGGCGTCGATCCCGGCCGATCGCAGATGGGTGGCCAAGCGTTCCGTCCCGGCTCTGGCCAGGGCGTAGACGACGCCGGCTTGGCCGGGGTGCTCGGTGGCGATGAAGCGGGCGATCTGATCGGCCGGGCGGGCCTTCGGCTCGACCCGGTAGAAGATGTTCGGCCGGTCGAACGAGGCGACGAGGCACAGCGCGTCGCCCAGATGGAGGCGTTCGACGATCTCGCGGCGCGTCGCGGCCGTCGCCGTGGCCGTCACGGCGATCCTCGGGACGCCGGGGAACCATTCGGGCAGACCGGCCAGTCCGAGGTAGTCGGGGCGGAAGTCGTGGCCCCATTGGGAGACGCAGTGGGCCTCGTCGATGGCGACGAGCGCGACCCGCCCGCGTTGGAGCAGGTCACGGGTGGCGGGGACGGCGAGGCGTTCGGGGGCGAGATAGAGCAGATCGAGGTCGCCAGCGAGATAACGGGCCTCGACGGCGGCTTGTTCGGCCCTCGTGAGCGTCGAGTTGAGATAGGCGGCCCGAATCCCGACTTGGGCGACGGCGTCGACCTGATCGGCCATGAGCGCGATGAGCGGGGAGATGACGATCCCCGTGCCCTCGCGCAGCAGCGCGGGGATCTGGTAGCACAACGACTTGCCCCCGCCCGTCGGCATGAGGACGATGGCGTCGCCGCCGCCGGCGACCTGTTCGATCGCCTCGCGCTGGAACCCGCGGAAGGAGTCGTAACCGAAGATCTCACGGAGGGCGTCCGGGGCGGTGGCGAAGAGTCGGGGCACGGGGTCGATCCTAGAAGAGTCGGACCCGGCGCCGGGACGATCCACAGCCAGAGGTCGAGGCCGACGATCCATCCACAAACGGAAAATCCCTCACGATCCGCTAGGGTGGCGGGCAATGCAGCATCGGTATCAGTTACATCGTTTGACGACCTCGAACGGCATCCGGCTGGTCGTCAACCCGGATCCCGCGATTCCGGCGGTCGCCGTCAACCTGTGGTACGGCGTCGGGTCAGCCGACGAGCGCCCCGGGCGCACCGGATTCGCTCATCTCTTCGAACACCTCATGTTCTCCGGTTCGGCCCAGGTCGCCTCCGGGGAGCATCTGGCGGCGATCCAGGCCGTCGGCGGGTCGGCCAACGCCACCACCTCGTTCGATCGGACGAACTACTTCGAGATGGTGCCCACCGGCGCCCTCGAGTTCGCGCTCTGGCTCGAAGCCGAACGGTTGAGCTCGTTGCTCGAGGCCGTCACGGAACGCAACCTCGACACCCAGCGCGACGTCGTCACCGAGGAGAAACGCCAGCGCTACGACAACGTCCCCTATGGCGACGCCTTCGCCTCCCTGCTCGAACTCGGCTTCGGGCAGGCCGGTTCGCCCGATTCTCCTCACCCTTACGCGCACATGCCGATCGGCTCGCTCGACGATCTCGCCGCCGCCAGCCTTGCCGACGTCCACGCCTTCTTCCGCCGCCACTACCGCCCGGCCAACCTCGTCCTCAGCCTGGCTGGGGAGATCACCGCCGACGACGCCCTCGATCTCGTCGAACGCCATTTCTCAGACCTCCCCGCCGGTGAGCCCGCCATCCCCCCGCAGGGCCCAGTCCTCGACCCGCTGACGGATCTGCCCCGTCTCACCCTGACGGCCGATGTCCCCCAGGACGCCGTCTACTGCTGTTGGCGCGCCCCGGCGGCGACGGATCCGGCCAGCGACACGATCTCGCTCGGGTTGCGCGTCCTCGCCGACGGCTTGAGCGCCCGGTTGCATCAAGACCTCGTCCGCACCGATCTGGCCGACAGCGCCGAGACCTTCGACCTCGGCTTGGCCCGGGGGACCTCTCTTGTCGTCGCCTCGGCCACCTGTGTCGACGGCGTGGAGCCGGAACGCCTCGAAGCGGCCCTCATGGAGACGTGGGAGCGTTTCCGCACGGAAGGCCCGAGCGAGGCGGAGCACCGCCGGGCGCTGGCTCAGGCCACCCGGGACCATTGGTCGGCCCTGGCCGCCCTCGACGATCGGGTCGACGCCCTCAGCGAGGCGACCGGGCTGCTCGACGACCCGGACCGGATCATGACCCAGATCGATCGCCTGCGCGCCACGACCCCCGAAGAGGTCGCCGGCCTGTTCGCCGACCGCCTCTCCCCCGATCACCGCGCCACCCTCACCTATCGGAGGCTGCCCTGATGCGCCCGCGCCCACCGATCCATCCGACGCCCGAATGGCATTTCCCCCTCCCCCAGGTCGCCGCGCTCAGCAACGGTGCGCCGGTGTGGCTCTACGATCTGCCCGGGCAAGTCATCGTCACCGCCAGCCTGCTCCAGCCGATCGCCTTGGCCGGCGAGCCGAAGGATCGTGAGGGAGTCGCCACCCTGACCGCCCGGGCCCTCGACGAAGGGACGATCGCCCACCCCGGCCCGGCTTTCGCGGACGCGTTGGAAAGCTTGGGAGCCAGTTACTCCGCCGCCGCCGGTTTCACGACGACCGAATGCGTCATCGACGCCCCGGCGGACAACCTCGCTATGGCCTTCCCCCTCTTCGCCGAAGCCGTCCTCACGCCGCATCTGGCCGACGAGGACATCGCTCGGCTGAGGGCCAACCGGGTGGCCGAGATCCATCAGAACCGCGCCGTCGGCTCCCACGTCGCCGGCTCGCAGGTGCGCCGCTCGCTCTTCGCCCCCCAGGAGCGCGTCTCCCGCCCCGCCGGAGGGGATCTGACGACGGTCCAGGCCATCAGCGGCGACGACGTCCGCGCCTTCCACCAAGCCACCTACAGCCCCGACCGCTCCACGCTCATCGTCGCCGGCGATCTCAGCGGTCTCGACGTGCTGGCCGCCGCCGACCAGGCGTTCGGGGGTTGGCGTGGCCCTGCGCGAGCGCCGCGGGGAGACACTCCCCCGGCGACCACAGCGCCGAGTTCCCATGTCATCGACCGGCCTGGGGCCGTGCAGGCCGACATCCGCTTCGGCTGGCCCGGACTCGACCGCCTCGACCCGCGCTGGCCGGCCTTGCGGGTGGCGATCTGCGCCATGGGCGGAAGCTTCCTCTCTCGCCTCAACCGGGTCATCCGGGAGGAGAAGGGCTACACCTACGGCATCTCGATGAGCGCCCATCTCTTCCGCCGCGGCGGCTACATCACCGTCTCATGCTCGGTGCGCACCGATGTCGCCCACCCGGCCCTGGAGGCGATCCGTGAACTCCTGACACTCAAGGATCCTTTCACCGACGAGGAGATCGCCGAAGCGATCGCCTATCTCACCCAGAGCGCGCCGCTCAGCTACGGGACGGCCGACGCCGTCGTCGCCCAGGCCGGCGTCATCGCCAGCGGAGGCCTCGACCTCGACTACATCACCGGCCATCTCGCCCGGATGCGTCAGGTCACCGCCGAGCGGGCGAGCGAGGTCTATCGCGAACTCATCGATCCGGATCAGTCCACCCTCGTCGTCGTCGCCGACACCTCACAGTTGCCCGACACCTGGGGGATCGCCCCGGAGGCCATCCCCCAGACCTGAGACGAGCGCGTTCCTCAGCGGGAACGCTGCCGGATCTTCGCCCATTCGTCCTTGAGTCCGACGGTGCGGTGGAACAGCATCGGCGTGACAGGATCCTTGGCGAAGTAGCCGATCCGCTCAAACTGGACGACCTCTCCCGGCGACGTCGCCTCAAGCGCCCCCTCGACCTTGCACCCGGTCAGCGCCACGCATGAGTCGGGGTTGAGGTCGTCGAAGGGATCGCCCGTCGCCTCGCCGGGAACTTCCGTGGTGAAGAGACGGTCGTAGAGCATGACGGTGGCGTCGAGGGCGTGCTCGGCCGAGACCCAGTGCATCGTCGACTTCACCTTGCGCCCATCGGGGGCGTCTCCGCCCCGGGTGGCCGGATCATAGGTGGCGTGGACTTCGATGACGTTGCCGTCGTCGTCCTTGACCACCTCGGTCGCCGTCACGAGGAAGGCGCCGCGCAAGCGCACCTCGCGCCCGAGGCTGAGGCGGAAGAACTTCGGCGGCGGGGTCTCGGCGAAATCATCCGCTTCGATGTAGAGGACGCCGGAGAAGGGCGCCGTCCGGGTGCCGTCGGCCGGGTTCTCCGGGTTGTTGACCAATTCGAACCATTCGACGACCGGCTCTCCGTCGGCGTCGACCGGCCAATTGTCGATGACGAGTTTGAGGGGGTTGAGGACGGCCATCCGGCGCAACGCGGTGGCGTTGAGCTCGGAACGGACGAAGGCTTCCAACTCCTCGATGTTGTGCCGTGAGTTCGTCTTCGTCACTCCGATGTGGGAGCAGAACCCCCGGATCGCCGCCGCCGGATATCCCCGGCGCCGCAACCCACGCAAGGTCGGCATCCGCGGATCGTCCCATCCGGAGACATGCCCTTCATCGATGAGACGGGCCAGGCGCCGCTTCGAGGTGATCGTGTGGGTCAGCTCGAGGCGGGCGAATTCCAATTGGCGCGGCTTCTCTCGGGGCAGGTCGAGATGCTCGAGGAACCAGTCGTAGAGCGGGCGGTGGCTCTCGAACTCGAGGGTGCACATCGAGTGGGTGACGCCCTCGATGGCGTCCGATTGACCGTGGGCCCAGTCGTAGAGCGGATAGACGCACCACCGGTCGCCTGTGCGATGGTGACGGGTGCGGCGGATCCGGTACATCACCGGATCGCGCAACTGCATGTTCTCAGCCTGCATGTCGATCTTCGCCCTCAGCACCTTGGCGCCATCGGCGAACTCGCCGGCCTGCATCCGATGGAAGAGATCGAGATTCTCTTGCGGAGAGCGCTCGCGATACGGGCTCTCCACCCCTGGCTTGCCGAAGCCGCCGCGCCCCGCCGAGATGGCCTCGATGTCCTGGTCGTCGACATAAGCCAAACCGCGCTCGATGAGGGACTCAGCCCAGGCGTACAACTGCTCGAAGTAATCGGAGGCGTAGAACACGGCGGCCGGCTCATAGCCGAGCCAGCGGATGTCCTCGACGATCGAATCGACGAACTCGACCGACTCGGTGTCGGGATTGGTGTCGTCGAAGCGCAGATTGCAGATGCCGGAGAACTCCTCGGCGATCCCGAAATCCGCCGTCACCGCTTTGGCGTGGCCGATGTGAAGATACCCGTTGGGCTCCGGGGGGAACCGAGTCTGGACCCTTCCCCGGTAAACCCCGGCGGCATTGTCCGACCTCACAGCGGCGGCGATGAAATCGCCTCCCGCAGTGGGATCGGATGCCCCGGAGACGGTGGCCTGAGCGTCGGGCGCTGCCGCCAGATCGGCGACAGGCCCGGTGGGTGATGGGACGGACGTCATGAGGGAAAAGGTAGCACTTCCTTCTCACTCCTTTTCATTCGCCGAGCCAGAATCCACCCTCAGCTGTTGACGAGATCGACGGCGCGCTGAACGGCCTGGTGAGCGGCCTCATTGGCCGTCTGATAGGCAGCCAAATCACCATTGCGTAAAGCCTCATCGGCAGCGGTGAACTGGGCCTCGGCCTCACCGAGAGCGGCCTGGATCTGTTGGTCCCGGGTGAGATCGGTCGGTGGAGCCTCGCCACCACCGTCACCGCCACCGGTGTCGTCGTCGACCTGTTCGCCGGTCGTCGCCCCGGCGTCGCCGGAGAAGACTTGGTCGAGGGCGCCCTGGAGGGTGTCGGAGACGCCGATGTGATTGCCGAACCGGACGACGACATACCGCAGCACGGGGAAGGATCCCTCCGTCTCCGTGTTCTGGGTGTAGATCGGATCGACATAGAGCAAGCCGCCGCCCAGAGGAATGGTCAGGAGGTTGCCGTAGAGAGCGGATGAAGCCCCTTGGTTGAGATAGGGACGCAGCAGGCTGGCGATCTCCTCGCTGGCGGTGATCGAGTTGAAGGCCTGGCCCGGGCCTTCGATCTGTTGGGTGTCAGACATTCTCAACACCCGGATCGTGCCGTAGTCGGGCGAGGTCGCCTCGGCCACCACGGACATGTAAGCGGCCAGGTTCTCGCGGTTGTTCGGGGTGTAGACGGCCGTCTGACTGAAGACCGGCGCGTCGTCGCCCGTCACCGTCTCTCCGTCGACCGCCGCGTCGGGCCACTTGATCGACAGGTAGAAGGTCGATTCCTTGACGTTGCCCTCGGCGACCGGATCGGCCGGGACGCGCCACAGATCGGACTGGGCGTACCACTGGGCCGAGTTCGTCATGTGGTAGCGCTCGAGGACCTCGCGTTGGATCTTGAAGAGGTCCTCCGGGTAGCGCAGGTGGGCCATGAGGTCGTCGGAGATCTCGGACTTCGGCTGGACGGTGTCGGGGTAGACGTTCATCCACGTCTGAAGAATCGGGTCGGTCTCGTCCCAGGCGTAGAGCTTGACGGTGCCGTCATAGGCGTCGACGACGGCCTTGACGGAGTTACGGATGTAGTTGATCTCCGAGGTGAGGGCGTAGAGCGGGTCGTTTTGATTGCTCATGCTGTCGGAGATGGCGTCTTCGATCGACGTCTTGTAGCTGTTGGGGTAGGAGTTCGACGTCGTGTAGGCGTCGACGATCCACACGATCCGCCCGTCGACGATGGCCGGATAGATGTCGGAGTCGATCGTCAGCCAGGGCGCGACGGCTTGGACTCGGTCGCGCGGCTCGCGGTCGTAGAGGATCTTCGAGTTGCCGTTGACCCGGTCGGAGAGGAGGAGGCGGTAGTCGCTGAAGCGCAGAGCGTAGAGACCACGGGTGAGGATATTGCCGATCTCGACGCCGCCGGAGCCGTCGTAGGTGTTGTACTGCTCGCCGCTCTCGGCGCCGCCGCCGGGGGTGTCGAACTCGAGGGCTTCCTCGCCCTCGGCCCGCCCGACGACGACGAAGTCATCGGTCATCTCGCCGTAGTAGATGCGCGGTTGTTCGGCTTTGAGTTCGCCGACGGTGGGGATGTCGCGGGCCAACCAGTCGGGCGAGCCGTCGGATTGGCGCCGGTTGCCGTAGGCCGCGACGAGACCGTAGCCATGGGTGTAGACCGTGTGGATGTTGTTCCATTCGCGGTTTTGGAGGCCGGCTTGATCCATCTCGCGGGCGCCGATGACGACGTCCGTCTCCTGCCCGTCGATGGTGTAGCGGTCGACGTCGAGGACGTTGGAGAAGGAGTAGTAGCCACGGACCTGCTGCAGCTGCTCGAAGGTCGTCTGGGCCAGTTGGGGATCGATGAGGCGGATGCCGGGCAGGGCCTCGGCGTCGGAGCGCAACTGACCGGCCGCGGCCGTCGTCGTGGCGGAATAATCGGCGATTTCGACGTCGGCGATGTCGTAAGCCGTCCGCGTCGCCTCGATGTTGGCGGAGATATACGGCGCCTCTTTGTCCGGCTCGTCCGGGTTGACCTCGAAGGATTGGACGAAGCTCGGGTAGATCATGCCGATGACGACCGAGGAGGCGACCATGAGCACGACGGAGGTGACGGGCAGGCGCCATCCGGCGCGCCAGATCGCGACGACGAAGAGGACGGCCGAGAAGAAGGCGATGACGGCGATGACGAGGTTGGCGATGACCCGGGAATGATCCCCGGTGTAGGTCAGGCCGTCGAGCAATTGCCCGCTGGTGACGAGGAGGCCATAACGATCGAGCAGCTTGCTGAGGCCGTAGCCGATGAGCACGAGGGCGGCCATGATGGAGATGTGGCGATGGGCGGCCTTCGTCGTCACCCGGCGCCCGGTCGGCCCGTTGAGCGGGGCGAACAGCCCGCCGAGGAGGAAATGGCCGATGACCGCGATGATGCCGCAGACGATCATGACGCCGAGGAAATAGCTGACGACGGCGCGATACCAGGGATAGTCGAAGACATAGAAACTGGCGTCGAGCCCGAATCGGAAATCACTCTGCCCGAAGTCGACCTGCTCTTTCCAGGCCAGGAAGGTGGGGACGAGCCCGAGGCTGCTCATGCCTGCGACGATGCCGACGATGATGGCCGGGGCGAGCATGATGGCGCGGGGGTAACGATCGGCCACCTCTTGGTAGACGGCCTGGGCCGAGGAGCCGGGCGACAGGCGGGCCGGTTGAGCTCTCAGGACGAAGTGGATCGTGACGGCGACGGCGACGGCCATGATGATGGCCGAGACGGCGAAGAGACCGACCCGAGTCCACAGCTGGGTCCAGAACACGGTGCTGAAGCCGAGAGCGGAGAACCAGAGTTGGTCAGTCCAGATCCCGGAGAAAACGGTGAAAAGCCAGACGAGCAGAGCGACGGCGACGACGACCGGCAGAAGCGCTCGTCCTCTTCTCGGGGCGGGAGCGGTTGACACACGCTGAGTCGACACAGAACCATCCTCGTGAGTGGGGGCGATCCGGGCATTCTAGCAGGACGGCAACCCTTCAAGGCCGTTGACGCTGTTGAAGAGCGCTTCGATCGCTTCTTCGAGAGTCGAGACGGGGACGAGACGGACCCCGTCGGAGCCGTCGACGATGTCCGAGCAGTTCGCCGCCGGCAGGAGGAGGAGGTCGGCCGAGCGGTCGGAGGCGGCGGCGATCTTCTCGTTGATCGCCCCGATGCTTCCCACCGTTCCCTCAGCCGTCACCGTGCCCGTCACCGCCACCGTCTGGCCGTCCGTCAAGGCGCCGGGAGTCAGTTCGTCGTAGATGGCCAAGGCGAAGGCCAATCCGGCCGAACTGCCGCCGATGCTGGGATCGATCTCGATATCAACGACAGGTTTGTAGTTGTATCCCATATCGACGGTGATGCCGATCGTCGGGATGCGCCCGTCGTTCGTCGACCCGGCCACCGGGATGGTGAACTGCGCGGCCTCGCCGTTGCGCAACACTCCGATGATGACGCGATCGCCGACGGTCTTGTTCCGGATCCGTTCCACCACCGCGGTGGTGTCCATGACCGGGTGCTCGTCGACCGAGACGATGTAATCGCCCACCTCCAACTGCTGGTAGGAGGGGCCGGAGGAGCGCACCGCGGACACCATCGGCATCTGCGCCACTTCGACGCCGGCTTGGCGCAGGGCGGCGACGATGGCGATCTCCTGGGAGGAGGTCATCCGTTGACGGTTCTGCTCGACTGCTTCGTCGGCCGGCTGCCCTTCGGGATAGACGACCTCGCGCGGCAAGACGTCGTGGTGCGGCGCGAGGAAGTGGATGAGAGCGGTGGGAAGGTTCTCCGAGTCGCCGGCCGAGGTCTGCTTGGCCGTCGTGACGAGCAGTTCCCCGTCGGTCTCATAGGTGTCGGCGTCGGTGATGATGACCGAGGCGCCGTCGGCGTCGCCGAGCAGGTCGACGGCCGGGCCGGGCCCTCGGACGATGAAGTCGATCGGGGCGAGCATGACGACCGCGACGAGGGCGAGGAAAAGGAAGGTCGACACGATCGTCGTGATGCCATGGCTGCGCCGGGGGAATTCGTCCTCCCCCGCCGTCTCGCCGCTGCGATCGATGTCATCCATCCCTCCATCATGACATCGCCCAGCCCGATGGGGAAGAATGGCGGTGGCGCCAACTCCCGTCGTGGCGTCCGACGCACCGCAGGAGAAGTTGATGAGCAGCAACGACGACACCATTCGCGATCCCGATTCGCCGGATGAGCCGGAATCGCCCTTCGACGCTTTGGAGAGTCTCTTCAGCCAACTCGGCATTCCCACGAACGGGGCGACCGACGTCGAGGGGTTGCTCGAACCGCTCATGCGGCAGATGATGTCGCAATTCCAGGGCGGCGGCGACGATGAGGCGACGATCTGGTCGGCCGCCCATCAGACGGCCCGGCGCGTCGTCGCCTCGCTCGGCCCCGATCCCAGCCCCAGCAACCGGCAGAGTCGGGAGGTGGCCGACGCCGTCCGCCTCGTCGAACTGTGGCTCAACGAACACACCGTCTTCCCGGCGCTCGCCCTGCCGCCGATGGCCTGGAGCCGAGCGGAGTGGATCGAAGACACCCTGCCCCAGTGGGAGGCGATGATCGAACCGGTCGTCTCGACGATCTCCGGCGGTTTGCGCACCGCGATGGAGGAACGGATGGGAGCGGCCGAGGGCGGCGAGGCGGCCTCGATCCAAGCCATGATGCAACCGATGCTGGGGCAGGCCGCCGACACGATGTTCGGCAGCCGGGTCGGCCAAAGCCTCGGCACGATGGCCTCCGGCGTCGTCACCGCCACCGACATCGGTTTTCCCCTCACGAGCCACGCGCAGGTTGCGATTCTGCCGGCCAACCTGGCCGGGTTCGCCTCCGAGACCGACCTCGACCCGGGCGATCTGCTCCTCTACCATGCCATGCGCGAGACGGCCCGCCAGCGGCTCTTCAGCGCGGTCGCCTGGATCGGTCCCCAGCTCATCGCGCTGGTCCAGCACTACGCCCGTGAGACGTCGATCGATCCGGAGGCCTTGGCCGCCGCGATGGACGACATCATGCCGACGGAGATGACGCTCGAGAGCATCAACAAGTTCGAACTCGAGGTCAACACGATCCTCTTCGATCCGGTCAAGACCGACGAGCAGACCGCCATCCTCGAACGCCTCGAACTCCTCCTCGCCCTCGTCGAAGGATGGGTCGGCGACGTCGTCGCCACGACCTCCGCCCAATGGCTCCCCGCCGCCTCCGCGTTGGACGAGACGCTGCGTCGCAATCGGGCCGCCGTCGGCTCGGCCAATGACGTCTTCGCCTCGCTCATCGGATTGGAGATCCGCCCGCGGCTGGTCCGAGAGGCGGCGGCGTTCTGGGCGGCGATCCGTCAATCCAAGGGATTGCCCGGCCGCGACGAGATCTGGTCGCACCCCGACACCATGCCGACCGCCGAGCAGATCGCCGATCCCGCCACCTACCTGGCCGGCCTCGACGCCCCGGCCCAGGAGGATCGGTGGGACGAGGAGTTGCGTCGCCTCCTCGACGGTGACACCCCCGACGCCCCGCAGCCCTGATCCACCGCAGTTCACACGCTGACGATTGTCCATTGCCCGGATAATGCCGCGCTGGTTCACGCTCAGCTCCGCGCAGGTTGTAGGCTCCGGGACGCCGGGGTTCCTCGCGGGGGACGCGCTCGGCCGTCATCGTCGCGACACGCTGGTCACGCGAGGCCTCCTGCCTGGCGGAACCCTTAGCATCAAGTACGGTGTTGTTATCCACGAAGGACCACATCAATAACCCTGAAGACCAAGAGGAGGAATCGTGGCTGCGAAGTATCAAGCCGGCGAGACATACAAAGGTGAGTTCTACTGCGTCAAGTGCAAGGAGAAGAGGGAAGCCGAGGGGACGGTAGTCGCCAACGACAAGGGGACCCTCATGGCCAAGGGCAAGTGCCCCGTGTGCGGCACCAACCTCAACCGGATCCTCGGCAAGGCCTGATCCCCCCCCCCACATCACATCTCAACGTCGATGGCGGCGGTCTCCTCAGGGAGGTCCGCCGCCATCGACGTGTCCAGAGCGGATCCACCGCCCGTGGGCGGGTGTCAGGTCCCGCCCCCATCATGAGCCTCGCCGATCCGGACACACCGTGTCTGGGCCGGTGTTGGCCATCCCGCCGCCGGTGTTGGCATCCCAGACATCCGGCTCGATCCAGCCTGGGCGATGGGCCACAGTGGTGCCATGAGCCCCACATCGCTGCCCTTCTCCTGCTCCTACGAACGGCCCCGGTTGGCCTCGGCTCACCCGGTGCTGCGGCGCTCTCCGACCGCCCTCCAGATCACCGTGGCGGCGGCGACGGCTTCCACCGGTGAGCACGTCCTCGTCGTGGAACCGGCGCCCCCGGTCGTCGAGGCGGCGATCGGCTTGCTCGACGGCCATCACACGACCCGGCAGGTGGCCGAGGTGGCTGGCCCCGAGTGGACGGCCTGGTTGCTCGCCTCGCTCGAACGAGCCGGTGTCCTACGCGAGGGCCCGGCGACCGTCGCGCCGAGGCTGACCGTCTGCGTCGAAGGGGACGGTCCGCTGGCTGAAGCCGTCAGAGGATGCCTGGCCGGGCAGGGCTGCGTCGTGTCGCGGCGACGTCCCGATGTCGTCATCGTCGCTCCGGGGACACTCGAACCCGATCGCGTCCTTCTCGAGAGTCTCACCACTGCCGGCCTGCCCCACCTCGTCGTCACGGCCGGGGCCGATCGGGCCCAGGTCGGCCCCTTCGTCCTGCCGGGCCATACCAGCTGTCTCAGGTGCGCCGATCTGACGCGGCGTGAGACGGATCCGGCCTGGCCGCTGCTCGCCTTCCAACAAGCCCTCATCCCGGCGAACCCATCCGCGCTGCTCGTCTCCTGGGCGGCGGCGACCGCCACCGGGCAGATCGAGGCGTTCCGCCATCGCCTCCTCCCGGAGACCGCCTCGAGCCAGGTCGCTTTCACGCTCCCCGACGCCACCATGGCGTGGACGGCCTTCCCCTTCCAGGCGGAATGCCCGTGCTCGCGCCGGATCACCCCGTGGGCGGCGCTGACGGCTCAGTGCGCGGGCGAGATGGCTGCGCCTTCCTCGGCGGCCGGCGGCGCCGTGAGCTCGGTGTCATTGAATGACTCGTCGCCGGTGATGCCGGGCGATCCCACCGCATCCGTCGTGTCCACGGGATCGCTCGTCGGCGCGGCGCGATAGGCCTCGACTTGCCCGGCCGCCTCCACCGTGACGTCGGCGACGAGACGGGTGCCCTCGGCCTCGTAGGTCGTCGCGGTGACGACGCCACTGCGGTAGAGATACTCGACAAGATCGCCGCGGTCGTAGGGGATGACGACGTCGACGGTGACGGATGGGCGCGGCAGGAGCGCCTCGATCCGCTCCCGCAAGGCGTCGACACCTTCGCCCGTCCAGGCGGAGACGAAGACGGCGTCCGGGTAGCTCCCCCGCAAGGCGGTCACGGCGGCCTCGTCGATGGCGTCGATCTTGTTGACGACGAGCAGTTCGGGGATCGCCCCGGCGCCGACTTCGCTAAGAATGGTGCGCACGGCGCTGATCTGGCCAGCGACATCCGGGTCGGTCGCGTCGACGACGTGGACGAGCAGGTCGGCGTCAGCCGATTCCTCGAGGGTGGAGCGGAAGGCTTCGAGCAGGTCGGCGGGAAGTTTGCGGATGAAGCCGACGGTGTCGGTCAGGGTGTAATCCCACCCGTCGGCGGCGGTGACCCGGCGGGTCGTCGGGTCGAGGGTGGCGAACAGGGCGTCTTCGACGAGGACGTCGGAGCCGGCCACCCGGTTGAGGAGGGATGATTTGCCGGCATTGGTGTAGCCGACGATGGCGGCCGCTGGAACCGCGTGCCGCACGCGCTCTTGGCGGCCCACCCGTCGGGTCTCGTCCATCTTCCGCAGTTGTTCGCGCAACCGGGCGATGCGGGTGCGGATGCGGCGGCGATCCGTCTCGATCTTCGTCTCACCGGGGCCACGCCCGCCGATGCCGACGCCGCCGGAGGCTCGCCCGCCGACTTGACGGGAGAGGTTGCCGCCCCAGCCGCGCAGCCGTTGGCGCAGATACCGCAGTTGGGCCAGTTCGACTTGGGTTTTCCCCTTGGCGCTGTGGGCGTGCTGGGCGAAGATGTCGAGGATGAGGGCGGTGCGGTCGACGACCTTGACGCCGACCCGATCCTCCAAGGTGCGCAGTTGGGCCGGGGTCAGCTCGCCGTCGCAGATGACGGTGTCGGCTTCCTCCTCCTCGACGACGGCTTTGAGCTCCTCGACTTTGCCCCGGCCGATGAAGGTCGCCGGATCGGGAGAGGACCGGCGCTGGACGAGACCGTCGAGCACGTCAGAACCGGCGGTTTGGGCGAGCAGGCGAAGCTCGGCCAGGGAGCGCTCGACATCGTCGTCGCTCTGTTCGGGGGTGCCCACACCGACGAGCACGACCCGCTCCAAGCGCAGACGGCGGTATTCGACTTCGGTGACATCGGCCAACTCGGTGCGGATGGCGGCCACCCGGCGCAACCGGTGGCGCTCGTCGCGTTCGAGTTCACCCCGGTCGACGAGGTCGGATTCGGTGACGGTCATCCGACAACGCTATCAGTGGCGACGATCGCCTCGTCTTCGCCTCTGGTCTCAGGTTCGGCAGTGATGAGTTCGTCGGGGATGGCGGTCCTCCCCTGGGCCACGATGACGGCCGGGCCGGTCAAACGGGCCAACCCAGCCTTGTCGAGGGTGACGGTGAGCGTTCCCCCCGGCACGGTGATCCGGCGCCGCCCGGTGGTGGAGCCGCACTGCCACAGGTGGGCGAGCGCGGTGGCGACGATCCCCGTGCCACAGGCGAGAGTCTCCCCGACGCCACGCTCGTAGACCCGCATCGACAATTCCTCGGGCCCGAGCGGCGCGGCGATCTCGATGTTGACGCCCTCGGGGAAACGGGCGGGGTCGAAGGCGGGCGGGCGGGTGAGATCGAGATCGGCGACGATGCGAGGATCGTCGACGAGGACGACGGCATGGGGGTTTCCGACGTCGACGGCGTGGGCCTCGTACCGATCGGGCAACCAGACCGTGGTGGGATGCTCGTCGATCCTGGGATGGCCCATCGTCACGGTGATCTCCCCGTCGGCGCCGACGACGGCCTGACGTGGCCCGGCCAAGGTCGCGATCGCCACCGGGGAGGTGGCGAGGCCACGGTCGACGAGGTGGCGGGCGAAGACGCGAAGGCCGTTGCCGCACATCTCGGCGATCGACCCGTCGGCGTTGCGATAATCCATGAACCACTCGGCTAGATCCGCTCCCTGAGCCATCGCCGCGATCCTGCCGCGGTCGACCTCTCCCCCCGCCGGCGTTTCGGCGATGAGGGCGCGGGTGCGGACGACCCGGAGCACACCGTCGCCGCCGATCCCGCGTCGGCGGTCGCACAGGTGGCGGACGATCGGAGCGGTCAAGGCGAGTTCGCCGTCCGGATCGTCGAGGATGACGAAGTCATTGCCGGCGCCATGTCCTTTGGCGAAGCGCCATGTCGTCGTCATCGTGTGCTCTCCTCGTCGTCGCCCGGTGGCGTCGTGGGCGTCGTTCCTCTGGTGGCGTCGAGTCTGTCAGCGCTGATCAACGAGGCGATCGTGCGGGGATCCGGCGCCGGATCGGCGTCGATCCAGGTGATCCTCGGGTCGCGCCGCCACCACGATAACTGTTTGCGGGAGAACTGGCGGGTGCGGGTGATCGTCTCCTCTTTGGCCTCCGCCTCGGTCATCGTCCCCTCAAGGAAGGCGAGGATCTGGCGGTAGCCGATGGCCCGGGACGCGGTCGGCGCCTCCCGCAGGCCGCGGGCGGCCAGGTCGCGCACCTCGTCGACGAAGCCGGCCTCCCACATCGCCTCGACCCGATCGGCGATCCGTCGGTCCATGAGCGGGCGGGGCAGGTCGAGGCCGAGGTGGACGACGCCGTCGATCGCCGACGTGTGCGGCGGCAGGACGGGGCGGAACCCGCCGGTCAGTTCGACGACTTCGAGAGCTCGCACGATGCGCCGCCCGTTGCCGGGGAGGATGCCGTGGGCCGCCTCGGGCGCGAGATGGGTGAGGCGAGCGTGGAGGGCGGCCGGCCCCAGCGCCTCGAGGTCGGCTTCGAGTCGGGCTCTGACGGATGGATCGGTCGGAGGGAAATCGAAGACGTCGGTGATGGCGCGCAGATAGAGGGCCGACCCTCCGACGACGATGGGGATCGTCCCACGGGCCCTCAGATCGGCGATGACGCCGCGGGCCTGGGTTTGAAAGAGAGCGACGGAGGCTGGTTCGTCGATCTCCTGGGTTTCGATGAGGTGGTGGGCGACGAGCGAGCGCTCTTCGACGGTGGGTTTGGCGGTGCCGATGTCCATGCCGCGGTAGACGAGCATGGAGTCGGCGTTGACGATCTCGGCGGCCACCCCCTCATCGCGCCAGGCGAGAGCGAGGCTCAGGGCGAGGGCGCTCTTGCCGCTGGCGGTCGGCCCGCTGAGGACGACGACCGGAGGCTGAGCCGCTTGAGGGGCGTCCGGGGGCCACTTCTGCCCCAGCCGCTCCCCCACCGTCGAGGCGGGGGCCGGGAGCGGTTCGGTGGCGGTTCGGTGAGGCTCCGGCATCATCCTTGGCCTGGGCCGGTGTCGCTGGGCGGGCGGAGCCCGAGGGTGAGCGGGGTGGGCCGGGTCAGGCCTTGGGCGACCTCCCAGGCGTCGCCGCCACGGGTGCGTTCGAGGTCGGTCACCGGGCTGTCGGCGACGAGGTAGTGCGGCGCCCCGTAAGTGACGATGGTGCGGGCGATGTCGCCGGGCCGGGGCCGCTGGGCGGGATCGTCGGGCGCGGCGACGTGGACGAGCCGGTTGTCTCGGGCCCGCCCGCTGATCCGCTGAGTGTCGCCGTCTTTGCGCCCTTCGCCGGTGGCGAACATGACTTCGACTTCTTGGCCGACGAAGCGCTTGTTCTCCTCCCAGGCGATCTCGCCGACCACCTCGACGAGACGTTCGTAGCGTTCCTGGACGACGGCGTGGGGCACCTGGTCGGCCATCGTGGCGGCCGGTGTGCCGGGGCGGATCGAGTACTGGAAGGTGAAGGCGGCGGCGAAGCGGGCTTGGCGGACGACGTCGAGGGTGTCGGCGAACTCGGCCTCGGTCTCCCCGGGGAAACCGACGATGATGTCGGTGGTGATGGCAGCATCGGGCAGAGCGGCACGGACGTCGTCGAGGATGCGCAAGAAGCGATCCTTGCGATAGCTGCGCCGCATCCGCTTGAGGACGGCGTCGCTGCCGGATTGCAAAGGCATGTGCAGGCTCGGCATGACGTTGTCCGTCTCGGCCATGGCGGCGATGACGGCCGGGGTGAAATCCTTCGGGTGCGGCGAGGTGAAGCGGACGCGGCGCAATCCGTCGATCGTTCCGCAGGCTCGCAATAGGTCGGCGAAGGCGTCACGGTCGCCGAGGCCGGCGCCGTAGGTGTTGACGTTTTGGCCCAGCAGCGTGACCTCCTGCACACCGCTGTCGACGAGCATGCGGATCTCGTCGAGGATGTCAGCGGGCGGCCGGTCGATCTCTTTGCCCCTCAACTGGGGCACGATGCAGAAAGTGCAGGTGTTGTTGCAACCGACGGAGATGGCGACCCATCCAGCGTAGGCGGAGTCGCGTTTGGAGGGCAGGGTCGAAGGGAAGGTCTCAAGCGCGTCGAGGATCTCGACTTGGGCGGCCTGCTCGACGCGGGCCCGCTCCAACAGGAGGGGAAGATGGCCGATGTTGTGGGTGCCGAAGACGACGTCGACCCAGGGCGCCTTCTCGACGACGACGTCGCGGTCTTTTTGGGCCATGCACCCGCCGACGGCGATCTGCATGCCCGGGTGATCCGCTTTGACGGAGGCGAGATGGCCAAGATTGCCGTAGAGCCGGTTGTCGGCGTTCTCCCTGACCGCGCAGGTGTTGAAGACGACGAGATCGGCCACCGCTCCTTCGGCGGCCTTCCGGTAGCCCGCCTCGTCGAGCAATCCGGCGATGCGTTCGGAGTCGTGGACGTTCATCTGGCAGCCGTAGGTGATGACCTCGTAGGTGCGCGGGTCTCCCCCGTCGTCGAAGACGGCGGCGGGAGCGGGGGCAATGCTGTGCGGCGTGTTCATCGCAGCCGATGTTAGGGCATCGACCCCAACCTCGGCCTCACGGGCGCTCGGGAACCTGCGACGGGGATCACTGCGGCCGCTCGTGGCCTGTCGCGTCCGACCTGTCGTGTTCGTGGCGCCCGGTGGGCTCCCAGCCACGTTCACCCGTCCCCGGGCTCGTCGTCGATCTCGCCGAGAGCGGTCTGGGTGGCACGCCGGGCGACGGCCGGGCTGAACCCGCGCCGGGCCAGGTAGCCGGCCAGTCGCCGCTGAGCGGTGGCGGCGTCGAGCCCGCGCAGGGCGCCGACTCGGCGCCGCGCCGCCTCAAGGGCGACCTCGGCCTCCTCGTCTCCCCCATTGCCCAGCGTTTCCAGAGCAGCGGCGATCGACTGATCGTCCACGCCTTTACGACGCAATTCCTGCCACAAGCGGGCTCGGGATAGCCCCTTGCGATGGCGCCGTTCCTCGACCCAGGCTCGGGCGAAGGCGGCGTCGTCAATAAGCCGGGCGCCGATCAACCGGCCCACCACGACATCGATCGCCTCGGCGGGGACATCGCGTCGGGCCAGATCCTCGCGCATCTCTTGTTCGGTGCGCGCCCGCACGCTCAACCGGCGCAAGGCGACGTCATGCGCCTCGTCGATCTGGCGAGCCACTTCCCCACCGGTGTGATCCGGCCTCTCATCCCGATCACTCACCGGGTCGTCAGCGTCAGATGCGGGAGGCTGCTCGATCAATGCTCTCAGACGGGCGATCGTCTCGGCCTTGCCAGCCTCCACCGACGACGCGACCTGATCGCTCACAGGAGGCTGTCGGTGACCTCGCCGGTGACGGGATCGACGTCGGGGGGAACATCGGCTTCGGCGATGCCGACTTTCTCGAGGATCTTCGTCTCGATCTCCCGGGCGATCTCAGGGTTCGCCTTGAGGAAGGCGCGTGAGTTCTCCTTGCCCTGGCCGAGTTGCTCGGTGCCGTAGGTGAACCAGGCGCCCGCTTTGCGGACGATGCCGTGCTCGACGCCGAGATCGAGGAGGCTGCCCTCCCGGGAGATGCCCTCGCCGTAGAGGATGTCGAACTCGGCCTGTTTGAAGGGGGGGGCGACCTTGTTCTTGACCACCTTGACGCGGGTGCGGTTGCCGACCACTTCGGAGCCGTCCTTGAGCGATTCGATGCGGCGGACATCGAGGCGGACGGAGGAGTAGAACTTGAGGGCTCGACCGCCCGTCGTCGTCTCAGGCGAGCCGAACATGACGCCGATCTTCTCGCGCAACTGGTTGATGAAGATCGCCGTCGTCCGAGCGCCGGCCAGGGCGCCCGTCATCTTGCGCAGGGCTTGGCTCATGAGGCGAGCCTGGAGGCCGACGTGGGAATCGCCCATCTCCCCTTCGATCTCGGCCCGGGGGGTGAGAGCGGCCACGGAGTCGATGACGATGAGGGCCAGCGCCCCGGAGCGAACGAGGGTGTCGGCGATCTCCAAGGCCTGCTCGCCGTTGTCCGGTTGGCTGACGAGCAGTTCGTCGGTGTCGACGCCGAGTTTGCGGGCGTAGTCGGGATCGAGGGCGTGCTCGGCGTCGACGAAGGCGCAGATGCCACCCTCGCGCTGGGCGCTGGCGATGGCGTGGAGGGCCAGCGTCGTCTTGCCGGAGGATTCCGGACCGTAGATCTCGACGACCCGGCCGCGGGGCAACCCGCCGATGCCGAGGGCGATGTCGAGGGCGACGGAGCCGGTGGGGATCACCTCCATAGACTCGTGGGGCCGCTCCCCCAGCCGCATGACGGAGCCCTTGCCGTGATGCTTCTCGATCTGAGCGAGCGCCGCCTCAAGTGCTTTGCTGCGATCTGCCACCGCCATGGTGACCCCTTTCGTCTTCCGTGAATGTCTCATTGCCTAACCCCCTCGGGGACGGTCTAGTGAGACCATAGGGAGGAGCTCGGACATTCTGTGACGCCGGACCCAACCTGTGGATCACCGTGACCGCGGCGGATCACCTGTGAATATATCCGAACAGATGTTCGATTTCCAGTCCGAGACGGGCGTGTCGCCCCAACTCAGCGTTCGGATTCCGACAGTTCCAGTTTCTCGGCCACCGCCCGCCAGATCGCCTTGCAGGCGACGCCGTCGCGAAGCGCTTCAGCCACCGTTCGCCCCTCGAGATCGCTGAGGACGACGAGTTCCGCCCAGGCCGGGGCGTAGTGATCGCCTAGGACGCGATTCATCCGCGCCCACAATTCCGCTTCACGCATCGCCACTCCCCCATTCTCCGACGGCCCATTCCCCGACGGCACGACCGCCCTCGAACCGATCGCCTGGCCTGACACCGGGCGCCTCGAAGCCAGCCGCCGCCGCGCTCACGGGAGATTCTGCCCCAGTGTGCCGCGCCTCGACGAGATGAAGCGCGGCGCGGGCGACCTGACGCCGCACCGCGGCACGATCGCCGTCGAGGTGGAGCCGCTCGGCGCGAACCTCGCCCGGCCCGGCCAAGGCCATCCAGACCACTCCGGCGGGCACCCCCTCGGATGGCCCCGGCCCCGCCACTCCGGTGACGGCGACGGCCCAATCGGACTGGCAGACCCGTCGGGCCCCCACGGCCATGGCGATCGCGACCGGCCGCGAGACGACGCCCTGACCAGCGATGAGTTCGGCCGGCACTCCCGCCAAGGCCGTCTTGAGGTCGGCGGCATAGGTGACGAGACCGCCCCGCACCGTCTCCGAGGACCCGGGGACGCTCGTCAAGAGCGTGGCGATGAGCCCACCGGTGAGGGACTCGCAGGTCGCGATCGTCTCCCCGGCGGTGATGAGGCCGGTGACGACGCGCTCGGCCAGCGCCAGATCGTCCGGTTCAGCGGTCACGCCGTCGACCCGTCTGCGGGAACCGAATCCGCCGCTGAGGACGAAGACGGAGAATCCGCCTCACCGCGTTGGCGGGCGAGATAGGAATCGCGCAGTTTCTTGGCCTCCCACAGATAGTCGAGCCCGGTGACGACGGTGAGGATGAAGGCGGCCGCCATGAGGACGACGGCGATCCAGTGGAACCAGGTCGCCTCGATCGGCGCGAGATAGGCGAGAAGGGCGAAGGTCTGCGTCAACGTTTTGAGCTTGCCGCCGCGGTTGGCGGCCATGACGCCGTATTTGATGATGACGAAGCGCAGGAGGGTGATGCCCCATTCACGCACGAGGATGACGATCGTCACCCACCAGGACAACTCGCCGAGGATGCTGAGGCCGACGAAAGCCATCCCTGTGATCGCCTTGTCGGCGATCGGGTCCCACAGCTTGCCGAAATCGGTGATGAGGTTGTATTTCCGTGCGACCTTGCCGTCGATGTAATCGGTCACCAGAGCGAGCCCGAAGACGATGAGCGTGGCCCAACGCCAGCCCGTCTCATCGGGATGGGCCAGGAGCATCCACCCGAAGATGGGCACCATGATGAGCCGCAGCACCGTGAGCGCATTGGGGACGTTGAGAAGGGGGACTTGCTCTGACGAGGTCATGACCGACATTCTTCCCGTGTCGAGGCACTTAAGGAAATCGGGCTCTGAACAGCGAGAGCGCTACTTCTCTCGCCTCATTCTGTACACCACCAGGGACTCGAACCCTGAACCCGCTGATTAAGAGTCAGCTGCTCTGCCAGTTGAGCTAGTGGTGCTCTCGCCGTTGGATGAGATTACTCCATCCTGGAGCGAAGACGAAATCGGCTCCCGTCCGCTTCCAGATGGCGAACGAACGAGCCCGGGCCCCGACCAAGCGGCACGCGACCGATGCCCCCGTCTCGCTGGTCTTAGGTGGGAGATCAGCGAGACGGGGACGGATCAGGGAGACGACCGCTCGGCCGACGACGGGGCGCCCCGCCGCGCGGCGGGGACGGTCAACGATCAGACGATTCAGACGCCGACGGCAGCCTTGACGCGATCGGCGATGTCGGGATCGACCTGGGTCCAATACCAGAAGAAGCGTTCCTTGACCTGGTCGGCGGTGAGGCCCTTGTATTGCCCAGCCAACGTCTCGACGAAACGATCACGCTGCTCGTCGGTGAAGACGTCGCGGATCATCGAACGGGCTTGGCCCCAATCGTCGTCTTCGGAGTGCAGGGTGGCGGCGGCGCGGATCATCTCGCCGTCGGATTCCCAGCCGCGCTCGTCGCCGGCTTGGGCGGGATCGGCGACGGGGCCGCCGAAGCTATTGGGCGCGTAGACGGGAGCGGTGTGGGGGTGGATCGTATGGCGCAGATGGCCAGCCCGCTGGTAGTTGTTGACCTCAGCGTTCTTCGGCGCGTTGACCGGCAGTTCGGCGAAGTTGGAGCCGATCCGATAGCGATGGGCGTCGGCGTAGGAGAACATCCGGGCCAGGAGCATCTTGTCGGGGCTGATGCCGGCGCCGGCGACGAGGTTCGATGGCGCGAAAGCCAACTGCTCGATTTCGGCGAAGTAGTTCTCCGGGTTGCGGTTGAGCGTGTAGCGGCCGACCTCGATGCGCGGATAATCCTTGAAGCTCCACACCTTCGTCAGATCGAAGGGGTTGAAGCGATAGGTCTTGGCGTCCTCGTAGGGCATGATCTGGACCATGACCTTCCACGAGGGGAATTCGCCGCGCTCGATCGCCTCGTAGAGATCGCGGATGTGGTGGTCGGCGTCGGAGCCGGCCATGGTGTCGGCCTGCTCCGCCGTCATGTTGGCGGTGCCTTGCTCGGAGACGAAGTGGTACTTGACCCAGAAACGCTCGCCATCCTTGTTCGTCCAGGAATAGGTGTGCGATGAGTAGCCGTTCATATGGCGCCAGTCGGCCGGCAGACCACGATCGCCCATGAGATAGGTGACCTGGTGGGCCGTCTCAGGGCTGAGCGTCCAGAAATCCCACTGCATGTCGAGATCGCGCAGGTTCGAGCCGGGCAGACGCTTCTGCGAGTGGATGAAGTCGGGGAACTTCATGCCATCCTTGATGAAGAACACTGGTGTGTTGTTGCCAACAATGTCGAAGTTGCCTTCGGTGGTGTAGAACTTGAGCGCGAAGCCACGGACATCACGCCAGGTGTCGGGCGAACCCATCTCGCCGGCGACCGTCGAATAGCGGGCCACCATCGGCGTCTTGGTTCCAGGCTGGAAGAGGCAAGCCTTGGTGTAGGCCGTCACATCGCCCGTGACTTCGAAATCGCCGTAGGCTCCACCACCTTTGGCGTGGACGATGCGCTCGGGCACCCGTTCGCGGTTGAACTGGGCCAGCTTCTCGACGAGGTAGACATCATGAAGAACGATCGGGCCGTCCGGGCCGACGCTGAGCGAATGCTCGTCGGAGGCCACCGGCGAACCCGTCGACAACGTCGTAGGTTTCGTTTCCGCCATGAGAGAGAATTCCTTTCGGGGGTGAAGGTCGGAGAGCCCGACCGTGAAAAAGATAAATTTGTCACATAACAGTCAGGCTGCCTTCAGCATCGCCGATGGAGGCGCAATCTCAGCTTCATCGCTGCGGCATGTCGAACATAGCCCCCAGAAGATCACTTCCGCCTCGTCGATGAGGAAACCACCGCTATCGGCTCGCCCTCCGACGGGAGCGTGAGGCGCGGGGATCTCGAGGCAAGGGACGTGGCCGGTGGCGCAATCGATGTCGGCGACCATACGGCAACGCCGACAAATGATGTGGTGATGGTTGTCGCCGACTCGCCGTTCATAGAGACGGGCCGAACCGGCTGGTTCGATGGTGCGCACCAGACCGGCTGACGTCAAAACGGCGAGGACGTCGTAGATCGTCTGCGTGGCGACGGGACCGATGAGCTCCCGGACTCCGTCAGCGACCTGTTCGGCTGTGGCGTGCCCGGAACTCTCCAGACAGCACAACACCGCCAAACGCGGTTGTGTCACTCGGAGATCGTGGTGACGGAGAATATCGGCCAGACGATCTTCGTCCACCGATCCGTCATCCATAGGCTAAAAATACCATTTTTTCTGGAGGGATTCCAGAAAGCGACGTGCCTCAGTTTGTTTGAGCGCGTGGTCGGGGCTGGTGCCTCAGGTTCTTTGAGCGCGTGAGTGTCTCGGGTGAGGCTTGCCTGTCATGGAAGGCAAGATCTCGATGGCTGCTCG
>JAISHO010000013.1 GCA_031262485.1 Propionibacteriaceae bacterium | reverse complement strand
CGAGCAGCCATCGAGATCTTGCCTTCCATGACAGGCAAGCCTCACCCGAGACACTCACGCGCTCAAAGAACCTGAGGCACCAGCCCCGACCACGCGCTCAAACAAACTGAGGCACGTCGTATAGTCACCATCCCGGCGGAGTCCGTACTAAAGTGATGAAGTCAGGGCCATCGGCGCCTACCCCGGCGCCATCGTGCTCGTGACCCACGACGAGGGCGCCGTCGAGGCGCTCAAGCCGGATCGCGTCCTCCTCCTCCCCGACGGGACGGAGGACTTGTGGAATCCTGACTACCAGGACCTCGTCTCGCTGGCCTGAGGGGAACGGGAGTCTGGGGGCGCCTCACCACTGGCTCGTTCCAGGGGTGCGCCCACGAGAGATTGGGAAGGAGTGTGGCCATGGCCGTCGTGTCGTCGAAGGGCTCGCCGTCCTCCCCCCAAGAGCCGACCTCCCCGGTTCATTCTGCCCCGACCACCACCGACGCGACCGAGGCGACGACGACGTCGCGCCGTCGCCGCCGGTCTAGCTCGGAGCCGACGACGAAGAAGAAGGCGGCGAAGAGCAAGTCGAAGAAATCCACATCCAGCGCAGCTACGGACAAGAACAAGGGCTCCCGTTCTGCCACCGCCTCGACTGGCAAAGCCACGGCGGAATCCACCACCCGAACCTCACGCGGCGCCGGTCGTTCCTCGTCTGCCGCTGCCTCGTCGTCACGGGGATCGAAGAAGGTGGCCCCGGCGAAATCCCCGGCCTCCCCGCGCCCTGTCTCCCGTCCAGTGGCGACAGCCGGTTCCGGACGGGCCACGGTGAAGCCTTCCCCCTCGCGACGTGGGGTCGCATCGGAGGAAAGGACGAACGCCGCCGGATCGAAGGGCCGCACCGTGCCTTCGAAGGGGGCGGGCGCCAAGGGTGGAGGTGTGTCGATTCACCTCTCACGACGTTCAATCTTGTTCATTGCTGTCGCTGTCATCCTCGTCGTCGGGGCGATCGTCGGGGTGATCCTCGTCAAACGCCATCTCGACGCCAACGCGCCTCCGGATCCGACGATCCCACCGCAGGCGCCGAGCCGGGCTTGGTACGGCAGTCTGCTGCCCGAGACGGTCGCCGGCTACAGCGTCCTCGGCGGAGCGCCGGTCGAGGGGCAGACGCAAGCGACCTACGCCCTTGACGCCGACCGCAGCGTCCTCATCGTCATGGAATTCGATCCGACCGGTCGTTTCGGCCCGGTCGGCCTCGAAGACGACGTCTGGTATGGCATGTCGCGGTGCGGGATGTTATGGGAGCGCGACGAGCCGGAGGCTGGAATCAGCTCCCAGGCCGCCTGTGTCACGATTCTTCAAGACGGTGTCCTGTCCACCGTCGGAGCCGGCGGGCAACTCCCGGCCGATGTCGCGCTCGTCGCCAACGCCGTCTACGACACGTTGGACTGAGGCGAAATTTTCCCAGCAATCTCGCTCCGCACGAGGCCGGGAAACACCCAGGCCCAAGCTCATTCCGCGAGTATTATACCTTGTAAAACCCCATTAGTGCGACTGTCTCATTGAGTAATGGGTGATTGACCTTTAGTGAAAGGGAGGGCTAACGTCTGCCGTGACCGAGCGATGACGTCGGCCCCGTCATCCGGTCTTCCGGGCGTCTGTCCGGAACCCGAACCGAAGGAGACGATGGTGCGAAGCTTCAAGACAATCGCGACGATAGCGGCGGGAGCGGCCTTGGCTCTCAGCATGACCGCTTGTTCCAGTTCCCGTGACACGACGACGGAGCCCGGCGACGACTCCAGCGCGTCGACGGCGACGTCGGGCGGCGATCTCATCGGCATCTCGATGCCGACCCAGAGCCTCGAGCGGTGGAACAAAGACGGCGCCCACCTCGACGACCTGCTCAAGCAGGACGGATACGAGACGATCGTCCAGTTCGCCGACAACAAACCTGATCAGCAGATCTCGCAGATCCAGAACATGATCAACTCCGGCGCTTCTGTCCTCGTCATCGCCGCCATCGACGGCACGACGCTGTCGACGGTGCTCGAGCAGGCGGCTTCGCAGGACATCACGATCATCGCCTACGACCGTCTCATCAACGACACGGAGAACGTCGACTACTACGCCACCTTCGACAACTACGAGGTCGGCCAGTTGCAGGGCAACTACATCGTCGACCAACTCAACCTCGACGATCCCGCCACGACCGGCCCGTTCAACCTCGAGCCCTTCGCCGGCTCCCCGGATGATAACAACGCCCGGTTCTTCTTCTCGGGCGCGTGGGACGTCCTCAAGCCCTACGTCGACTCCGGAAAGTTCGTCTGCCCGTCGAACAAATGCCCGGCCAGCAACGATGACTGGACCCAGATCGGCATCCAGGGCTGGACGACGGCGACGGCGCAATCGGAGATGCAGAACCGTCTCAACTCCTTCTACACCGGTGGCGCCAAGGTCGACGTCGTGCTCTCCCCGAACGACTCGCTCGCTCTCGGCATCGAGCAGGCTCTCGACGGCGCCGGCTACACCCCCGGTGTCGATTGGCCGATCGTGACTGGTCAGGACGCCGATGAGGCCAACGTCAAGAACATGCTCATCGACAAACAGTCGATGACGGTGTGGAAGGACACCCGCACGCTGGGCGACCAGGTGGCCAAGATGGTCGACGAGATCATGACGGGCGCCGAGGTCAGCGTCAACGACACCGAGACGTACGACAACGGTGTCAAGGTGGTTCCGACCTACCTCCTCCCGCCGCAGACGGTGACGAAGGACACGATCGAATCCACCCTCGTCCAGTCCGGTTACTACACCGCCGACCAGCTTGGCATCTGATCGACCGCTGATCGAACGATCGACGGGCGGGGCGCCGCCGGGGTCTTCCCCCTGGCGGCGCCCACGGCCCGATCACCAATGCCCTGCGGGGCGACCATAGGGAGAGAGGTGAGAGGGATGGTTGTGGAGAAACCGGTGCGTGAGCTCGGCGATGTCATCTTGGAGATGGATGGCATCACCAAGGAGTTCCCCGGGGTCAAAGCGCTCGACGACGTCACCTTGACGGTGCGGCGTGGCTCGATCCATGCCATCTGCGGCGAGAACGGCGCCGGCAAATCGACCCTCATGAAGGTGCTCTCCGGCGTCTACCCGGTCGGCTCTTACCAGGGGCGGATCCTCTTCGAGGGCAAGACCTGTGGTTTCCATTCGATCCGCGACTCCGAGGAGCGCGGCATCGTCATCATCCACCAGGAACTGGCGCTGAGCCCCTTCCTGTCGATCGCGGAGAACATCTTCCTGGGCAACGAACGCGCCCGTCACGGTGTCATCGACTGGGGCGAGACGACGACCGACGCCGTCGGCCTCCTCCAGGAGGTCGGCCTCGACCTCAATCCGCAGACGAAGGTCTCCGAACTCGGCGTCGGCCAGCAGCAACTCGTCGAGATCGCCAAAGCCCTCTCCAAAGACGTCAAACTTCTCATCCTCGACGAGCCGACGGCCGCGCTCAACGACGACGATTCGGCCAATCTGCTCCGTCTCATCCAACGTCTCCAAGATCGCGGCATCGTCTCGATCATGATCTCCCACAAGCTGAGCGAGATCCAGGAGATCGCCGACACGACGACGATCATCCGCGACGGGCGCACCATCGAGACGCTCGACATGCGCGACGGTTCCGTCACCCAGGAACGCATCATCCAGGGCATGGTCGGGCGTTCCCTCGACAGCCGCTTCCCCGAGCACACGCCGACGGTGGGAGAGGAACTGTTCCGCATCGAGGATTGGACGGTCCACCACCCGGCCGATCCCGATCGCGTCGTCGTCGACTCCGCCTCGCTCATGGTCCGCCGCGGCGAGATCGTCGGGCTGGCCGGCCTCATGGGCGCGGGGCGCACCGAGTTGGCGATGAGTGTGTTCGGCCGCACCTGGGGCACGGGGATCTCCGGTCAGGTGTTCAAGGACGGCAAGCCGGTCGACACCCACACCGTCTCCCAAGCGATCTCCCACGGCATCGCCTACGCCACCGAGGATCGCAAACGCTACGGCCTCAACCTCATCCAGACGGTCAAGGAGAACATCACGTCGGCCGGGTTGGCCAAGCTGGCGCGCATGGGCGTCATCGAAGTCAACGCCGAGACGGGCGTGGCCGAAGGATTCCGGCGCGACCTCAACATCAAGACGCCGACCGTCGAGGTCCCTGTCGGCAAGCTTTCCGGCGGCAACCAGCAGAAAGTCGTGCTCGCGAAGTGGATTTACACCGACGCCGACATGATCATCCTCGACGAGCCGACCCGCGGCATCGACGTCGGCGCCAAGTATGAGATTTACACGATCATCGACCGGTTGGCCGACTCCGGCAAAGGCGTGCTCATGATCTCCTCCGAGTTGCCCGAGTTGCTCGGAGTCTGCGACCGCATCTACACCTTGGCGAGCGGCCGGATCACCGGCTGCCTCGACCGTTCGGAGGCGACCCAAGAGTCCCTCATGTACCTCATGACCCTCGAAGCCCCGCTCGGGGAGACGACCACAGAATCAGGAGCGGCATTGTCATGACAGCTTCCACGACCACGTCGTCGCCGGCGACCACCGCCCGCGCCACGGCCAGCCTGGCCGACATCGTGAGCCGCAATCTGCGCCAATACGGCATCATGATCGCGCTCGTCGCCATCATCATCGTCTTCGCCGTCTCGACCCAGGGCCGCCTCATCGTCCCGAACAACGTCTGGACGCTCATCCAGCAGAACGCCTACGTCGTCATCTTGGCGCTCGGCATGCTGCTCGTCATCATCGCCGGGCACATCGACTTGTCGGTCGGCTCCGTCGTCGCCTTCGTCGGCGGCATCGTCGGCTACATGATGTACGCCTGGGACGTGCCCTGGGGCTTGGCCGTGCTGGCCGGCATCGCCACCGGCGTCCTCATCGGAGCCTGGCATGGCTTCTGGGTCGCCTACGTCAAAGTGCCCGCCTTCGTCGTCACCCTGGCCGGTATGTTGTTGTTCCGTGGTTTGGCCCAGGTCATCGCCGCCCGCACCATGGCCGGCTTCCCGGCCGGGTTCAACGCCATCGCCGGCGGCTCCTTGCCGAACATCCTCGGCTTCCTCGCCAACCCCTTCGCCGGGGTGTTGCCCGCCAACAGCCCCTTCGGGCAATCCTTCGACCTTGTCACTCTGCTCATCGGCCTCATCGGCATCGCCGGCCTCGTCGTCGCGACCCTGCGCTCGCGGCGCTCCCAGATCGCCCACGGCCTGCCCGTCGAGGCGCAGCGCACCATGATCATCCGGCTGGTCGTCATCTCGCTCGTCATCCTCGCCTTCACCGGCATCCTGGCGATGAACCTCATCGGCGGCACCCCGATCGTCCTCATGATCGTCGCCGCGCTCATCCTCGTCACCGCCTTCATCACGACGCGCACCGTCTTCGGCCGTCACGTCTACGCCGTCGGCGGCAACCGGGCCGGCGCCCTCCTGTCGGGCGTCAACACCGCCCGGGTCGACTTCATGATCTTCGTCTACATGGGCTTCCTCACCGGCATCGCCGCCATCGTCACCACCTCGCGCGCCGGCGCCGCCGTCGCCATGGCCGGCCAAAGCTACGAGCTCGACGCCATCGCCTCCTGCTTCATCGGCGGAGCGGCCGTCTCCGGCGGCGTCGGCCGCGTCACCGGAGTCGTCATCGGCGCCCTCATCATGGGTGTCCTCAACATGGGCTTGTCGATCCTCAACGTCAACGCCAACTGGACGATGGCGATCAAGGGCCTCGTCCTGCTGGCCGCCGTCGCCTTCGACCTAGTCAGCAAGCGCCGCGGCGCCGGCGCCTGAGGGCTAAGTCGAAATCCCCGTCTTTCCCCTGTCTTTCACTGAATACGTCGCTGGTTGTCGCGCCCACGACGACTCAGGTCAGTTCGGTCTTCGCGATCTTTACGACGACTACGTCACTGATTGAGCTTTCCCTTACGTGCTCCGGGTTAGGTGGCCAACGCCTCCGCCGACCGCCCCGTCAGTCGCGGCACTATCGAGAGCTACATCTCCGGCCTCACCGAGGCCTTCCTCATCTACCCCGCCCGCCGCTGGGACATCAAAGGAACTCGTCTCCTTGAATCCACCGAGAAATATTCCGTCGTCGACACCGGCCTTCGCCGTGTCCTCTTCGGTGACAAACCCGTGACCTCTTGGGCTTTGAGTAGCTGCGGGTCGAAAGGGGAAAATAGGATCAAACTGAGCAAATTGAAGAAAAGAATGGTTGACATTTCAAATGTAACAATATATATTTAAGTTATGTATATCCAGGAAAATTCCACCGCCATCCCCTGCAGGCTAGAGGAGCTATGGGCTGCCGCTTGCATCGAAGCGGCCATCCCAAAAGTGAAGCCGCGTCGCTATGATGACGGAACAAAGAACGATATGCCAGATCTTCTACTTTATCGAGATGGAAATCTATTTGGAGTCTGCGAGGTCACCCAATCAACCGATGGAGATGAGCGAGGATGTCAAAGCGAGATAGAGCGACTCTCCGAGTCGGATAATGATAGGTTCCAAGGAAATCATTGGAAGTTCCCTGAATTAAATCTCCATTGGTTTATCTATATATACCCCGGAGCTAATATTAGAAAAGTTAAAGCAGAAGCCAAGGAAGCCCTTCTTCGCCTTGAACGGGAATATAAAGGAGAAACCCTTATCCGAACTCCTTTATGTCAGGGTGACTGGAGCTGTCAGGCATTCGAGCCAGAGTCGAATAGCTGTTCTGGAGTTATCGAATATCGTTTGAAACTCAACCCGCTCCCAGATGGAGGTGATTCAAATATATTATCCTTGTGGCTAGAAAAGTGGTTAAAGCGGCCGGAATATGAAGATAATGTTCGGAAAATCCTGAGATATGAACCGTCACAGTCGCTTGAGCGGCACATATTTATTATTTGCGATTCTTCGTCGGATTGTCCCATTTACACCCTTGAGCTGGAGCAAAGCTTCGAAATCATACTTCCATCGCGACGAGTAAATCTTCCCGAAAGAGTTGACGCTATATGGATATCCAGTCTCAGCGATAAAGGGAAAGTTATTTCTTACTCCAAAGAAAAAGGGTGGTTAAGTAGTGAGAAAATATCGATGCCCAGTGTCGATTGGGAAAAATATGACAAACAAAAACACAATCTGGATGATTCAGCGAATCAACTCACTCACGGATAATAGAAAGAAAATTAACATGCTTTATCTTTTGTTAAAGTATGAGTCGTACTCCAAGTGCAGACTGTGAGTGGTTGAGCTGGACTCGAAGAGCGTGAGTGAAGTTGGGGAACTATCACTTTTGCTCTACTGTTAAGCTAGGACTTAACTATATGGAGGCGAGAGTGTCCACCCTTATAAGAGATCGCCGTCTGGCGCTCGGATGGTCTCAAGCCGACCTTGCGCAGCGCCTGGACGTTTCTGTGCCAGCCGTCTCTCAATGGGAAAAATCTGAGGCCGCGGGCACGATTCAGGTCGGTACCCTTCAAAAAGCTCTCAAGCCGATGATGCGAACGTTGATTCTTGCGGACGCCCCCACTTCTCCACTCATGCCCGTGGCATGGGATCGTTCGTTTGTCGAGACGATGGTCCCGCACCCACAAGGTCCGCGCGGGGCACTTTTGGATGCAAGATTCGGCAATCGGATCCCGAACATCGCCGCAGATATTCACGCTGAGGGTTCTCAGCTTTCTATCGAGGACCTCTGGCTCGTGGCTGATCATGTGACAACAGGAGGCACCGTCGCCCAGTGGAGGGAAGCCTCACGGATCCGAGATTCCTATGACAGCATCCTTCGTTCGGTTGCTCAGGGAGTCTGGCATCCTGTGCTTCGGATCGCCGACGGTCGCATGGTCGAACCCGACCTCGCTCTGGCTGATCCCAGGACCCGGGCTTTGCAATGGGCGATATCGGCGATCGCGAATGGATCTGACGCGGTCGCCGCCCGACATGCCTGCAACGCATTGCTCGTCAGTTCCGGATTCCCTTGGGTTCCACCGCAGCTGACCGATTCTTGGGTCGATGAGTACGTGGCAGCCCTCGACGTGCTTCGAGGAGTTGGCAAGGGCGACCGTATGGCGCGCCTGCTCAGCGGGGCGGAGGAGGTTCTGTGATGTCAGGAATTCCCGTTGTTCACGCTGTTGACGATCCGCAGCTGGATAAAGATCTCATTACGTCTGCTTGTGAATCCATCGTTGCCCGTGGAGTCGAACGTGCCGTTGCTCGATGGCGGGAGAGACTAGCCAACCTCGTGTGGAACGACGCTGCTCTCGAAGGAAATACATTCACTTTGCCTGAGGTGGCGACGTTACTTGACGGCGGAGCGGTGCGAAGCCACAGCGCTATGGATGCGGAGCAGGTGCTCGACCTTTCCGCCGCCGCTAATGAGGTTCTCGAGCGGTCTCTTTCCGGTGTGACCGAAGTGAGCATCGAGCTTTCCAATGAGTTGAACGCTCTCATCACCGCGCATGAGGTCATGGAGCCGGGCATCATCCGCGGGGATGGAACTGTCGGAGGCGAGGCAGCGGTCAACGCGATGGGGACCAAGTTCATTGCCCCTGCATCGGACGGAAACCTGTTACGTCGGTTATTCGAGCAGGACCGGCAAGAGTGTGAAATGTTCGACCATCCTGTGGCTCAAGGGGCCGTTTGGGCCGCTTTCGCTGCTTACCACCAGTTCTATTCCAACGGGAATAAGCGCACAGCCCGATATGTGATGAACGCCGTTCTCATGTCGCAAGGTTTCGACGCCATCTCCACTCCCGTCAGTCAGCGTGATCGGTACAATGTGACTTTGCGCGATATGTACCTCAGCGGAGACCTGACCGGCTACGCTCTCTTCCTCGTCAGTCTTTACGACGACTCTCATGCTTGAAAATCGAGACGAGTGATGCGGCTTTCTGAATGGAATGCCCTACCGCATCGCTGCCGCTTAACAGCGCGAACACTGCGTATTCCCCAGATGATCGTCGACCGTCTCAGCAGCCGGTGGGTTCGCGCCCACCTGCTGGCATGTGAGTCCGGCGATGATGGCGCCGTGATGGAGGGCGACCTCGAGTGAGCCTCCGGCGAGATGGGAGTCGAGGAAACCGGCCATGAACGCGTCTCCGGCGCCGACTGTGTCGACGACGTTGACTGCGACCGGTGGGCAGAAGATCGTGCTTTCTGAGGTCGCGGCGAGGGAACCGTCAGCGCCCAGGGTGACGACGACGGTCGTGTTGTGGGCACGTGCCCAGTGCTCGGCGATCGTTCGCGCTGCTGCAGACGGGTCCTGTTCGTCGTAGGGCAAGGTTCCAGGAATCGTCGACGCGATCGCAGGGGCGAGGAAGGCGAGGTCGTCGTCGCTGGCTTTGATGACGCCGCCGGCTCGACCGACCGTCTCGACGATGGGGCGGACGAGACGCCAGTAGGCGGAGGGATCGGGGATGACGTGGGGACGCACGTTGATGTCGTAACTGAGCCCACCCCACTGGGATGCCGTTCGGGAGAGCCATTCTCGTAGCACCGTTGCGCCTGGTTCGACGACCCAGCCGAGTGAAGCGAGATGGAGCCACGTGCCCGGATCAGGTTCAGGGAGCTCATCGGGCTTCCAACCGAAGGCGGCCGTTCCGGTGAAATGGAAGACGTAGCTCGCCTTGCCCTCATCGTCGAGGCTCACGATGGCCAGCGGGGTGGCGTCATTCGAATGGACCACCGCCGTGGCATCGATTCCCTGCTCGACGATGAACGCGCCGAGTTGGGCCGCGAACGCGTCGGCTCCCAGCCGGGTCACCAGTCCGACGGATCGGCCCAGCCGGGCCAAAGCCACCGCGCTGTTGAGCGGCCCTCCGGCCGACCGGCCCCGCCAGAGGCTCTCCTCCGGCGACCCGCTCCCTTGGGGAAGAAGGTCGATGAGAGTCTCTCCACACACCAATACTTTCTTCATGGCGATTCCTCCTCGGGATGGCCAATGGGCTGAATGATAACGAGCGAAGGCGGTAAGGGAAGGCGCGCCCCACGCCGGTCGCCAGCCGTGCGACGACTGGTGGGGATCCCGTGGGGCGCGCCTCGTCACTGATCAGTCACTCAAGATGACCTGATCGACCATGAGATGACCCCACGCTCCCGTGGCGTCATCCAGGATCTGAAACTCTGCCACCTGGCCGGCGTATTCGGAGACGTCCCAGGCGACGTGACGCATCACACCGCTGTCGTCACCGGTTTCCGTCCGCACCGGATGACCGTCGATCAACAGTTGCACCGAGGTCGCCGGTTCGACTCCCAAGGGGTGCCGACCGCCGGCGATCTGGAAGTGCAGATAGTCACGGTCGATGACGAAGGCCGGGGAGGTGATGATGCCCGTGGCCGGATCACCACCGCCGACGAAGGTGTCGGCGACTTTCGCGCCCACCTGCCCGGTGAGAGCGGAACTCGACGGGCCCTGCCTGGCGGAGGCGCCGGTGGCCGTCCATCCCTCGCCCCAGGTGTCACCCTCGAACGAGGCCAACAACCTGGCCGGACGCTGGGCGACATTGGCGAACTCGGTGACAGTGACATCGTGGAAGACGGCGGGGCCGTCCACGGTGTAGAGCGCCAAGCCGAGATCGGTCGGATCGGCGAAGACCTGACTCGAATGGACGTAGCGGCCGTCGTCGACGAATACTTCGATCGTCGTCCGGTCGACGAGGATCGTCAGATCGACCTCGCCGTTGGAGGAATCGTAGGGCGCTTTGCTCTCCAGCTTCCATGAGGTCCCGGGATTGCCGGTGGCCCCACGGTTGAGGTAGCTGTAATCCCGGGTGACGCCGACATCGGCGTGACGCGCGCCGTCAGCCGAGCGCCTCAGTTGGAACCCGACGTTCGACGCGGTCCGATGATCGACGCGGGCCTCCAATCGATAGGCGTCACCCTCGACATCGAGAGGCATGAGCCCATCGACGGTGAAGGAACCAAGGTTTCGTGTGCTCGTCGCGATGGAATCCAACGCGTCGACCGGTCGCGAGACGAGGCGATAACCGTCGTCGAAGCGGCGCAGATTGATCTGCCGGGTGATCGAATCGGTCCCGTTGAACCCATCATGCTCCCAGGTCGGCGTGTTGTGCGGATAGTCCCAGAAGTTCATCCACCCGACCGCGTAACGCTGGTCGAGCGGAGCCGTCGGATCCTCCCATGTCACCGCTCCGTACCAGTCGAATCCGTGGTCCAACCATTGCGGTGCGGCTTCGTCGGCATGGAAGACGGCGCCATCGAACGAGCCGGTCCAGTAGGCGTAGGTGGCCGGGTCGTTCGTCGCGTAACCGTTGGCGCTGACGCCGAAGATCCACTTGATCGTCCCGTCGTCGGCTCGGATCTGGAAGAGGTCCGGGCATTCGATCGTGCCGATGCCGGTGTTGACGTACTGCCAGACCCGCGTCCACTCCTTCAAATTCTGGGAGGTGTAGAACCCGACCTGTGTTCCCTCGGCGATGAGCGTGACCCATTGGTCACGATCGGCGTCCCAGACGATCTTCGGGTCACGGAAGTCGCGCCACCCCGGGTTTTGGATGACGGGATCCTCGCCGTAGGGCTGGAAGTTCCGGCCGCCGTCCACGGAATACCACAGGAACTGCGCTTGGGGACCTGAGGCGTTCGCCCGTTGCTCAGCTGTTGGATGATCCATCTGAGTGACGAGCATGATGACGGCCCCGGCGCCAAAGCCAGCAGTGTTGTGATGATCGACGACAGCGGAACCGGACCACAGATCGTAATTCGGATTCGTGCCCTTCTCAGCCGCGACACCTTGATCGGCGAACACGACGCCATCGGGGCTTGTCGCTAGTCGCCACGCCGTCCCATAGTTCGATGACGGGTTCGCGTCATACTGCGAGTTGTACAGATAGTAATAGTTGAACTGTCCGTTGACATATACCGGACGCTGTGGGTCGTTCTTCCAATGATCGGGCACGGTGAAGTGATACTGCGCCCGATATGTGGTGTCCTCAGCAGCATGCGATCCGGCTGGATTAACGACGCCAGCCGCCGCCACCAACGCCGACACGGCGATTGCGGTGACAACTGTCCGAATCGTCTGTCCTCGTGGTTTCGCATGGTGACTGTTTAAGAATGCTTCCATGGTGATACTCCTTTCTTGCGGAAACATCCTCACCTCTTGACACGCCACAGCCTCCGCTGTGGTAAGGGGGACGGCGCCGAGAGGCCGCGCCACGTGGGCTTGGAGGGTGTCGGCGGTATTGGCGCTGATAGTGGGGGTGTCACATCACCTGTGGTCGGTCCGCTGACACGTCTGCCGAGTTCATCGGCGCCGATGCTCGCACCGCCTTCTCGTCGACGACGAGGCGGTCGCCCTCCCATCGGATTGACATCGGATCGCTGACTCCGCCGCGAAACGACACTTCCTCGTCGACGTTGTGGAAGGCGAAGAAGTGGGCTTCGCCCTCGCGGTCGTGAAGGACTCGGCCGACGTAGAGACGGTCGTCGGTCAGCGGGTAGGCCTCGTCGATGGCATAGGGTCCCAGCAGGCTCTCGGCCGGGGCCGCCCACACTCCACCGGTCACGCCGCGTCGCGCGGGGCCGACATGCTCCCCTAAGCAGGAGAAGAGCAGCACCGGTCGGCCGTCGACCTCGGTGGCTTGAGAGACTTCCAACTGGCCGAATCCCCGATCGCCCGGCTCGGTCAGGGGTGGTTCGAGCGTCCAGTTCAGGAGGTCATCGGAGCGAGCGTGGCCGATGACGCCACGACCGTAGACGGGGCCAGTCGTGGCCCGGGCGGTGATGAGCATGTGCCATCCGTCGCCGCTCGGATCGGGGAAGACCCACGGGTCGCGGAAGGCCTCGTCGTGCCATTCGCTGACGGGCAGCGTCTCATACCAACGCGGGTCTGCCCGGAGCAGGGGGCCCGGCTCGCGCCGCCAGACGAGAAGGTCGTCCGAAGTGGCGAGGCCGATCGTCTGCACATTACGGCCATCGGAGGCGAGGGTGGCGCCGGTGTAGAAGAGGAACCACCGCCCGTCCGGGTGGCGCACGACACTGCCCGTCCAGCAAGCCATATCGTCGAAAGCGGGTGGGTCGTCGTGGACGAGTGCGTCGGCCACCCGTTCCCACTGCCGCAGATCGTGTGAGACCGCGTGGCCGATCCCAGCGCGGCCGTGTCGTCGTTCCGGGTCGTGGAGCGCACGCGAGGCGTAGAGGAAAAACAAGTGATAGTTCTCGCCGTCGTCGGCGAACCAGAAATCCCAGACCCAAGAGTCGGGCAGATCCAACATGGTGTTCTCCGTTCGTGGGTGTGATCAGCCTTTGACGCCGCTGGCGGCGATGCTGCTGATGAAGGCGCGTTGGAAGGAAAGGAAGACGAGGAGCACTGGAATGGTGATCATCGCGGCGTAAGCCATGACCTCGCCCCAGGCCGGGCTGAGCTGGAAGAAATATTGCATTCCCACCATGACGGGGCGCAGTTGTTCGCGCTGCACCACCATGAGCGGCCAGAGATACTGGTTCCAGGCCGGCAGGAAGGTGAGGATCGCCACCGTCGCGAAAGCTGGCCCCGACAATGGCACGATGACGCGCCGGTAGATCGTGAACCAGCCCGCCCCGTCGACCCGGGCGGCTTCGTCGAGTGACTTGGGAATCGTCGAGAAGTACTGGGTGAACAGGAAGATCGAGAAGGCGTTGGCGATAAAGGGGATGATTTGGACTTTGTAGGTGTTGAGCCAGCCGAAGTCATAGACGAGGATGCCGTTCTCGAAGAACAGGTTCGGCAGCTTGGACACCCAATACACCATCGGCACGGCGATCGTCTCGAAGGGCACGATGAGGGTGGCGATGATGAGCGTCAACACCAACCCTCGCCCCTTCCACTCCAGCCTTGACAAGGCGAAACCGGCCAGGGAGTTGACGAGGAGGCCGAAGAGGACGATGCCGACGGTGACGAACGCGGAGTTGAGGAGGAATTGCCCGACGGGCACACGGTCGAACACATCCACGTAGTTATCGAGGCTGATGTCCCCGACGGGGAGGAACGCCCGGCCTGAACCGGAGTCGGACATGATCTGCCCGGAGGGTTTCAGGCTCGAGACGAAGAGGAAGACGAGGGGGAAGATGAAGAAGAGGGCGAGCGCCGACATCGCGAGATAAGTCCAGATCCGGCGGCGTCGGGCCAGGACACGTTCGCTGGGCTGCCCCGGAACGCGCTTCCGTCTCGCCGCAGCGGTGTCGGGGAGCGGGGAGGAGAGTGTGTCAGTCATCGTGTGTCCTCAATCCTTGTTCCGAGTGAGCCACCGTTGCAGGGCGGCGATCGCCAACACCATGACGAAGAAGATGAGCGAGAGAGCGGCGCCGTACCCGACTTCCTGCTCGCGGAAACCTTTCCGGACGGCGTGGTAGACGAGCGTCGAGGTGGCGTTGATCGGTCCGCCTTGCGTCATGACGTCGATCTGAACGAACAGGCGCAACGCGTCGATCGTGATGGTGATGAGGATGAAGATCATCGTCGGCCGCAGCCCCGGCCAGGTGACCTGCGTGAACTGTCGCCACGGGGAGGCGCCGTCGACCCGGGCGGCCTCATAGAGCTCCTCCGGGATCGTCTGCAACCCCGACAACCAGATGACCATGTGGAAACCCACCGCCTGCCAGATCGACAACACGATGATGGCGGGGAGGGCGGTGCTCTGATTGTTCAACCAGTCGGTCCCATTCCAAGCGCCGAAGGTGACGGTGTCGATCATCGAGTTGATGAGCCCGTCGTCGCGGTACATGAACTTCCACAGAATCGAGACGACGACGATCGAGGTGACGACGGGAATGAAATAGACGACCCGGAACAGGGTGCTTCCCTTGAGCCGTTGGTTGACGAGCACCGCCAAGAGCAACGCCAAGCCCGATTGCACAGGCACGACGACGATCGCGAAAACGGCCGTGTTGCGGAGGGAATCGAAGAAGACCGGGTCGGCGGTGAACGCCCGGATGAAATTGTCGAGCCCGACGAAACGGGGTGGGTTCGGGGAGACGAGCCGGGCGTTGGTGAACGCGAGCGCGAACCCGAGGAGCACCGGCACGACGAAGAAGAGAAGGAGAAGGATGAGCGCGGGAGAGGCCATGGCCAGGCCGACCGCGCCTTGCCGGTTTCGGAGTCGCCGCCGCCCGGCCATGGCCGCCCGCTCCATCAGAACCCGTACCCGTCGTTGGATTCGATGTTGGTGTCAATCTCCTGTGTGGCGACATTCAAGGTGGATTGAACGTCGGCGCCATTCATGATCTCCTTGGCCGCTTTCTCGAATTGGCTCGAGATGACGGGGTAAGCCGGGGTCTCCGGGCGCATCATGGCGAACGCTTTCGAGATCTCGACGAAGGCCTCGAGCGACCCATCGGCGCCGAAATACTCCGACATGGCGGCGGCGCCGTCGGTGGCGGGAATGACGACCTGGTTGTCGCTGAAGGCGGCGATGTACTCGTCTTGGAAACTGAACTCGAGATACTCGCGGGCGCCGTCAGCGGCTTGGCATTGGCTTGTGATGCCGAAGGTCCACGATCCGCCGCCGGTCTTGGCGCCATGGCCGAAGTCGGGCGGCGGGAGGATGAGGAGGTCGTCGCCGACAGCTTCCAAAGCAGCCTTGGCGTTCCATACGCCGGTGTAAGCGAGGGCGGCATCACCGTCGATGAACTCTTGGTTGCCGATCGTCCCGCCCGCGCTCGACCATCCGTTCTTGAAGACGTCTTGGAACCATGTGAAAGCCGCCACCGCGTCGGGGCCGTTGAGGTACCCGTCGGCGCTGAGATAGGTCTCGCGGTTGATCTCGTCGCCGCCGAAGCTGGCGAGGAAGGGCAGATAGGCGTACGACCACCACTCGCCGGTGTCCTCGGCTCCGATGTCGAGCGGCGTCTCATAACCGGCTTGCTTGAGGGTGGTGAGCGCGGCGTCGAACTCGTCCTTCGTCCACGGCTGATCGACCGTCGGAATGCGGATGCCGTTGGCGTCGAGGACGGATTGACGGGCGAAGATGGCGATGGCGGCGTCCCAATAGCCGACGGAATAAATCTCGTCTTGATAGGTGCCGACGGCGGTGGGAAGGAGACTGTCAGTCAGCGATGTGGGCAGATCGAGCGGTTGGATATAGCCGGCCCAGGCCCAGTTCGGCATGATCGGGCCGTCCATGCTGATGAGGCAGGGCAGATCGCCGGACGCCGCAGCTGCGACGATCGAATCGTTGTAGGAGCTTTGCGGGAAAGCCTCGGTGACGACGGTGTACTGGTCCTGGGAGGCGTTGAAATCCTCGATGATCTGGTCGTACACCGTCAGTTCGCCGTCGTTGCCGGCCGAGTGGGTCCACATGAGGATCTCTGTGGGAGCGCCGTCGCTGGCCTCCGTCGTGGTCTCCCCGGCGCGGGCGCAGCCACTGAGGGCCAACCCCGCTGTCAAGCCGGTGATGACGACCGCGCGGGCCGTCCGCGACCGATGGGTTCTCATATATTCTTCCTTTCATGTGTGTCCGGCTGGGGAGCCGGACGCCGATCGGGCTCTCCTCGTTGGGAGTGCCCGGTTTCTTCAGGCCCGTCGTCGGATGTTTCCTAGGCTTCGGACGGCGGGCCGACTGATTCACGTTCCACGAGGGGGCACTCCATGAGGTGGGCCGGGCCGGCTGGCCAAGCCGGGGCGACCCCGAGCACTTGCTCCATAGCCCAACGGCCCATGGCGTAGTGGGGAAGGGCGATCGTCGTCAACGGTGGCTCTTGCTCGGCTGCGACGTATTGCTGGTCGTCATAGCCGACGATCGACAGGTCGCCGGGTAAGAGAAGACCCCGGCGATGGGCGGCTTGGTAGACCCCGGCGGCGACACGGTCGTTGAAACAGAACACGGCGGTGGGGCACTCCGCCGACGGAAGATCGAACAGGCGGTTCGTCGCCTCACGTCCTCCTTGGGCAGATACCTCGGCGCTCACCCGTAACCTGGGCTCCGGCTCGATTCCAGCCTGACGCAAAGCATCGCAGTAGCCCTCGTAGCGCAAATCAGTGGCGATGGGATGGGGTTCGCTGACGGCGTCGAGATAGGCGATCCGGCGATGCCCTGCTGTCAGCAGCCTCTCAGTGGCGAGACGTCCGCCGGCGCGATCGTCCGGAACGACGGCGACACCCTTCTCGTCTGCGGGACGACAGTTGAGAAAGACGGCGTCCTGCGGCAGAGCCTTCGGGCGATCGACGACTTGGTGCCACATGCTGGCGTAGATCATCCGATCGACCCGTTGGTTCGCTAACGAGGCGATCGCCTCCCGCTCTGTCTCCTCATCGCCCCCGGTGTCGACGAGGATGATGAGATAACCGTGCTCCCGGGCGACGTCCTGCACGCCGAGGATCATGCGCCCAGCGAAGGGGGTGGTCGCGATCTGGTTCGAGATGAAACCGATCGTCCGTGTCCGCTTCTCCCGCAGCCCGCGTGCCACTTGGTTCGGCGCATAGCCGAGAGCTTCGGCCGCCGCCCGCACGCGTTCGCGCGTCTTCTCCGGAATCCGAGCGTCAGAGTTGTTGAGGACGAGCGACACTGTTGTGATCGAGACGTCAGCCGCATCGGCGACATCGCGAATGCGAACCCGAGCCATGATCACCACCTCGACGTAGTGCTAAATCGTTTTATCAGAAGCTAGCACTGCACTTCTTCGGGTGTCAAGAGTTTTCTTGAGAATGATGGCGCCGGGGGATAACCCCACCCCCGATTCGGGAGACAGCCGGGCTGTTCCGACGGCGTGGCGACGGAACGATGGTTCTATGACTACTGCGACGATTTCCTCTATGACTGATACGCGACCACGAGCCACCCGACGTGGGTTGTTCCGCGACGTTGACGAACCCGGCCGCGCTCGACCGCTCGCCGTCTTCGGGCGTGCCCTCGGGTACTCCGTTCTTTCCGGAATCCTCGGGCTCATCGTCTTCCTGCTCGAGGTGGCGCTCATCCCCACGGGGATCGCGTTGGCGATCGTGTACATCGGTCTCGGGGTGATCGGCGGCGCCTTCGCGCTCGCCCGGCTCAATGCCGCTATTCATCGTTCTCTGTTGGGGCGTGGCCGGTTGGTGCAGTGGCCACCCGCGCCTCGGCATCGGCCCGGGCTTCTCGGGTGGTTGCGGTCGCTCCTCACGAGCCAACAACGCTGGCGGGAACTCGGTTTCGCCCTCGTCGGCGGGCTCGTCGCCTTCGCGCTCCTCGTTATCGTGCTCTTCGTCCTGCTCTTCGCTATCGCGGAATTGGCCGCTCCGATGCGCGACGTCAACGGACTGGTCGAATCCGGTGTCAGCGATGGTGTTCGCGTCTCGTGGGGCTTGGCGCCGGCGGTCGACGCCGCAGCGAGCCCGTGGTGGGATGTCGTCATCGGAGTCGTAGTCCTCGTGTTGTGGGTTCTCCTCGTGGTGCTCGTCGCCCAAGCCGAGATTGGTCTGGCTAGGCTCTTTCTTTCGCCGTCGGCTCGCACGATCGAGGCCCAAGTGGCCAGGTTGAGCGAGGAGAAGGCGAGCGCGGCTGCGGCGGAGTCCCGCACACTTGGGCAGATCGAACGCGACCTCCACGACGGCCCGCAACAGAACCTCATTCGTGCCGGTATGGACCTCGCCGCCGCCGAACGCCGCCTCGCTGCCGGTGACACCGAGGCGGTCGCCGGGCTCCTCGCCGATCTGCGACGACGCAACGACGAGACGCTGGCCTCGTTGCGGTCCCTTTCCCGCGGTATAGCCCCGCCGGTTCTCGCCGAGCAGGGGGTGGGCGCCGCCATCCGCTCCCTGGCGGCCGCGAGTCCGCTCAATGTCTCCGTCGATGACACCCTTCCAGCAAGCGCACGCTATCCGCGAGCCGTCGAACGGACCGTCTACTTCGTCACCGCCGAAGCCCTCGCCAATGCCGCCAAACACTCCGGCGCCTCGTCTGTCACGGTTCGAACTGGAGAGAACGACGGGCGCGTCTGGGCCGAGATCGCCGACGACGGAATCGGCGAGGCCCAGGAACAGGCAGGTGGCGGGCTCGAGGGATTGCGCCAGCGGGTCGCTTCGGTCGGCGGAGAATTCACGATCGACGCGGCTAACGGCCGAGGCACGACGATCCGCGCCGATATCCCTATCGGTGAACGCTGAGACCAGAGAGTGAATTGGCGTGGCCGCCGCTCCTCTCCTCAAGGGGAGGGGAGCGGCGCTGCGATACTGATGCTTATGAGAGTGATCGTCGCCGAGGACTCCGTTCTCCTGCGCGAGGGATTGATCCGCCTGCTAGCGGAGCTTGGTCACGACACCGTCGCCGCCGTCGGCGATGTCGCCGGGCTTCTCGGAGCGGCCGCCACGGTTCCAGTCGATCTCATCCTCACCGATGTGCGGATGCCGACGGGGGCGGAAGGTCGAGGAGCCGACGTGGGCAGGTCCCGGGGCATCGTCGATGCGACCTCCGAAGGGAAAGCCAGTGAACAAGCCTTCACCAGCGAAGCGATGACGTTCCAGGCGGGGGAGTCGAGAGCCGCGCTCACCCTCGCCGATCTGGAGGGGGACCGACCTATCACCGGTCTGACTGCGGCGATCGCGCTACGCCGGGCCCATCCCGGTTTCCCCGTCCTCGTCCTGACGCAATACATCGAACAAGCTGACGCCTCCGCTCTCCTGAGCGACGGCCAAGGCTCCGTCGGCTATCTCCTCAAGGATCGCGTCCAAGACATCGACGCTTTCGGCTCCACCCTCGAACGTGTGGCTGCGGGGGAGACCATCATCGACCCCCACGTCGTCGCCCAACTGCTCGTCGCCCGCCCCGTCGCCTCGCCCCTGGCCCGCCTGACCCAGCGCGAACGCGAGGTGCTCGCCCTCGTCGCTGAAGGGTTCTCCAATCAAGCGATCGCCGAGCGCCTCGTCATCGGCCTCGGCGCCGTCGAGAAACACATCGCCTCGATCTTCGCCAAGCTCGATCTGCCGCCCGATCAGGCCTCCCACCGGCGCGTCCACGCCGTTCTGGCCTGGTTGAAAGGGGCGTGACGAGCAACATCATCGTGTTCGACGGAGGAAGGACGGAGATAAGTTATCTTCGTCGTTCTTCCGTCAAGCCAAGCGACGGAGTGTCAGATGACCGTCTCGTAAGCGTCAGCGACGGAGACAAAGGGGATAAATAGCTGTTCCAATTTGTGTGGATGGGTAGTCATGGAACCGCTCAGAAATACCCACCGGGTCACTGGGCTGCCATCGTCCCCGAGCGAGAGTGATCCCCTGTGGCCACCAGTCAGAACAACCTGAGTTCCCGTCAACTGAAGCCTGGTGCGAGGGGGATGACTCGGGCGACGAAGAGGATCCTCAATCTGCTGCTGGCGATCTTGCTGGCGCTGGGGATCGGCCTCAACCCGGCGTTGGCTGAGGGCGCCCAGAACTCCACTGCCGTGGAACAGTTGCGCGAACTATACGGCGACCAGGCGGCCGGATATCTGGCTGTGCTGAAGCAATATGGGTTGATCGACGCTGAGGGCAACCTCGACTTGGAGCAGCAGGTGCAGATCGGCGACCAGTCCTATGACGCCGATGAGCTGTCCGATCTGTTGAACGATCCGGAGACTGATCTCTACGAGACCGCCTATATCGGGGGACAGGCGGTCACGCTGGAACAGTTGAAGACGATGCTGGACATCGAAACCGAATTGTCGCGGATCGAAGAAACCTATTTCGCCGACGACGAAACCTTGACCGACGAACAGCGCGCCTCACTGGAATCGCTCCACGAGCAACTGGGCTCGATGGGGCTGGAACTGATCGGCGAACAGGTCACCGACAACCCCTCTGGCTTCAACCATTACGCCTCCATCACGATCGACAACACCGGCCCGTTCGAACGTGGCGAGGACCCGAAAGTGATCGTCACTCTCGGCACCACGCTCGACCACGACATCAGCTTCGACTGGCGGGTGATCGAAGGTAGCGCCCAAGCCGGCGCCGACCGCGAGCTGAGCGGCACACCGTCCGGCACCGCGACGATCAAAGCCGGGCAACAGTCGATCACCCTGCCGCTGGACGACCTCATCAACGCGCTTTCCGACGACCACGCCGCCTCCACCTGGATCACCCGGCGCTGGGACGGCACCCGCAGCTTCTACGTCGAACTGTCGAACCTCGTCGACGAGCAGGGCCAGGCCTTCTTCTCCAACGACAAGACCACCCTGCTGGACCGCGTCGACATCGAAGCCGACGACCCATTCGTCGATCCCGCGAACACCGGCGCCACCTACTACGGCACCTTCATTCAGGATCAAGCCGGAACCAAGACGAACTTCACGAGCTATCCGTCCACCACCCAGGAGAACCTGAGGTTCACCGCGGACGCGTCCTGGCTGGTCACTGATCTGGACGACGCGATGCGGCACGCCCTTTTCGAAGGCACCTACACCCGGGCATGGGCGCAAACCACCCTGACCGGTGTCACCACCGCCCAGTGGCCCCTGGATCCGACCTCGGCTTATCTCGGCGATTCCAGCGTCTCGACCGATCCGAAAGCCGTGCTGCCCGACTTCGACTCCTACACCATGCAGCAAGGGGATCAAGGAAAGTTCACCTGGAGCGCGAAGACCTTCGACTACTCCACCAGTTGCGGCGCTAACAATAACTCATGCCCTCCGTGGAACTACACGAAACTGTGGGTGGCGAACCCTGGCAACGGCGCCCAGAACTATGTGTCCTCCGGCATTCGGTTCTATGACGAGACCGCCCCCACCGTGACTGGGGTGCGCTCGATCACGAAAGCCGATCCGCTGTCTTATGCGTCGCAATATTTCACTCCGGGCCAGGTGATTCCGATCACCATCGACTTCTCCGAGCCGGTGCAAAACCAGTTCTGCGCCACAGAGAACTGCCCGAACACACCGACGTTGACATTGAACGATGGAACGGTGCTGAGAAGCACGAACTATGGGGTCAGCGACTCACTGACCTTCGAATACACCGTGCCCTTGTCGGACGAATGGCAGGTGGTCATCACCGCACTTGACCATGTGAAAGCCGTCAGCGGCGTGGCTCTGGCTGATTCCAGCCCCGCCCTGGTCGCCTTGCCGGATATCGCGCTGCAGGCCCTGACGAAGGCCGACGCCATCGACTGGGACCAGGTGGGGATCGACGTCACGATGAACGCCGACGGCTCCGACCATGTGGTCGTCACCCTGCCGCTGACCCCGGTGGCTCTGGCGGATGCTGAAATCAACGGCCCGTTGACCGCATGGATGACCAACGAGGCCATCCGCGAAGACACCGCGTCTGGCATTCGATTCCGCTTCGACGCGTTCAAACTGGCCGCCGGGAACATCGACTATCCGGTCACCGACATTCCGGTCTATTCGGTCAACGAAGAGATCAAAGACGGTTTCACCGCCGAATTCGACCTGCCGGCCACGGCGATTCAACGCACCCAGTCGCTGGAGTTCTACGTTTCGAACGCAATGCAGGATTCGCCGAACACTCCCGACGTCGACGATCGGTTCGACGTGAAGTTGTTGAAACAGCAGTTCGCCACTTTCGTCAATCAGCCGGTGATCCCGCTAACCGGGGAGGATTTCTTCATCGCCCCGAACACCGGGGACTGGACCCCTGGCGGAGACTACGGCAACTATGAACTCACCCAGGACGCCAGCGACCTGAGCCTACTGCTGCGCCTGACCGACACCGAGAACGCCGCCAACGCCACCTTCAAGGAGATCCCGCAAGATTTCGAAGTCTTCTCCGACGATCCCAGTGTCGCCGTGGTCGGAACCCCGACGAACGGCTCCTATCCGATCACATTGACCGGTGCGGGCGGGGTGACGTTCGGTGTCGTCGCACTGAACGGGGATGTGCCTGACGCCGACCAACCGATGATGACTTTCTGGGTCGATGTCCAACCGGCGCCCGACACCTTCCTGAAGTTCGGCGCCGAATCGGCGAAGGTCGATTACGGTCAGCCGTACACCGCCGCCTGGTCTTCGAACTTCCTGGCGAAAGCCCTGGATGCCGATGAGAACGCCACCGTGGATTTCACCGTCGATCTGCTGGCGAAAGACTCCGACGAGGTGCTGTGGACCGAGACGGTGGCCAGCAGCGCCGACGAACCGGCGGGCTCGGTTCAGATCCCAGCGGAGCAGTTGAAACACATCTCGACATTCGGCGACTACTCCTACACCGTGAAGGTGTCCGCGACTGATCCGCTAACCGGAACCTCGGCTTCGGCCACCCAGACGTTGGCGGTGCTGGCCTCCCCGGCGATCATCGACCTGACCACGCCGGAGAACCTCTATCCTCTGGACACCACACCACAGCGGGTCGACTTCACCCTAGCGAACCTGGACACGGTCAATGGCTTCGACTTCCAGCTGAAAGTCACCGACAACGCCACCGGAGCGGTGGTCGCCCAATCCGACCAGTCGACCGCTCAGATCGTCGTCGACGATGCCGCCGGAACCGGGATCGGCACCGCCTCCTTCATCCCGGCGATCCCCGCGACCGACTACCGCGCCGTGTACACCGTCGAGGTGGCGGTGCGCAATCACTCTGCTGACTCCCAGGCCGCAGACGCCGACGCCCTCGATCTGACCACCTCGTGGAGCTTCGACTCCTATCTGCTCTACGTCTATCGCGGTGACGCGCTGAAGTTGTGGATCGACGGCGCCGACGAGGGCGGAACCGCGACCATGTCGAACTGGGACGACGCCGACGCGCTGAACCCGTCCACCGGCGACTACATCCCCTATATGACCCAGGACGAGATCCTCACCCTCAACGGCGACATCCACCTGGAGAACGCCGTCTCGATCAACTTCGGCGACTACGCCTGGAAACAGCTGACCGACCGGATCGCCTGGAACAACTCCAACCCCGAGACCGCTTCGTTGAACTACCGGCAGGGCTCCGCCTGGGTGGACTACGCCAACCTGTACGACCTGTACGCGCCCGGCACCCAGTTCGAACTGTTCGGTGTCAAGGACGGCCAGACCACCCTCACCGCCACCCATGAGCTGACTGGTCAATCCGACTCCATCGACATCAACGTTGAGACCCTATACAACAAGCTGTATCTGTTCCGGTTGACCCCTGGTGAGGCCGGGATCATCAAATACACCAACGGAGACGGCGAGCAGAAGGTCGCCGAGACCGCCGCCGACGGCCAGGCCGCGATCTACGAACCGAGTGGAATCACCGGCAAGGTGTCCTTCCAGATCCTCGACCCGGAAACCGCCCTGCCGCGCTACATCTATTCGATGGATTCCGCCGCGCTGGCCTCCGGGGAGACCGACGCCGCGACCGGGCAGCTGTATCCGATCAACGCCGTCGACCTGCACGACGTGTCCACCGTCGACCTGTACATCACCGGCTCGTTCAACTCGCGCATCGACGAGCTGAACATCCGCGGCGGGGTCTATATCGACGGCGTCTTCGCAGACCAGGCCTTCTTCAACGGCGCCACCGAGATGGCCGGAGCCGACCATCCGCTGGTCATCAAGCCGGGCGCCGACGGCCATGTGAAACTCACGCTCGACGCGAACCAGTTCTATTCCGAAGCCGCCGGGCAGACCTCGGCGATGCTGACGGGCGACGAGAAGATCGAGGTGATCCTCGAGATCACCGACCCGAGCGACGCCCACGTCCCGATGGTGCTCAACCTCGTCACCTCATCTGGCGCCGACGACTCGATCCAGATCGAGGACAACGCCAAGGTGATGACGGAGACCTCCAGGCATCCGCAGACCTACAATTCCGGCAAGCATCCGTTCTACGCGGCCCAGTCGGTGGCCCTGTTCGACGCTGACGGCAATCCCTTGGGTTCGGACTACTGGCAGGATGTCACGAACTTCACCGGTCGGATCGGCCCAGGCAACGACTTCCCGATCGTGCAGTTGGACACGCTGACCCTGTGGTGGGGCGAGGAACCGGGCAAAGATTACGAGGTGCTGATCCGTGATGCCATGAACCAGGTGACCTCCGGGCAGACCACACAAGACATCACCTACCCGTTCTCGTCGATCCCGGTGACCCGATCGAGCTTCATCATGGATGAGGATTCGATCGGCGCGATCCTCGGCCAGTTCGCCTCCACCTCGCCGACGATCGAATACAAGGAAGACGGCGCCCAGATTCGCACCGCCAGCCTGCCGTATCAGATCATGAACATGCTGGTCGACGCCCCAGGCGCTTCGAAGGACACCCAGATGGTGAACCTGCTGATCGGCGCGATCTCCGGCCAGGCTTCTTCCTGCGACTATGCCGGGGGAGCCAGTTGCGCCAGCATCTCCGACTCCCTGGTCGCCAAGGGGATGAGCAGGATCGCCGCCGGAGTCGACTCGAAACTGCTGACGGTGAAACTCTCGCCGACCGCCGATCCGACCGTGTTCAAGGCGTTCATCCGTGCGGGATTCAACCTGGGCGGCATGACGACGAACGACGTCGAACTGACCGAGGAGAACGGCACGCTGGTGATGGACGAGAACGGCGCCCAGCGGGGCGCCCTCGGTATCGTCCCGCCCAGCGGAACTCGCACCACGAAATACCCGGAGATCTCGGATCTGTGGAAGATGGCCACCGGCAGCTACGGCGACCATCTCGTCGATCAGACCAACAAGACGGCGGCCGAGATCCAGAAATCCTATGTCGACAAGAACGACACGTTGAAGAAGAAGCCTGACGGCTCGGTCGTGTTGAACGTGGCCGGTTACGCCGAAGGCGAGGTCTACTACAACGGCTCCGCTTGGGTGTTGCAAATCCGCAACGGTGGGTTCTCCGCTGGCGGCGGCTATGAGTACAAGTGGAACTACAACACGATGGTCGGCCCGGTCCCGGTGACCGCCACTTTCAACCTCGGCGCCTCCGTCGATGTGAACTTCAACGCCGCCGTCAACTATGAGTCGAACACGAACGACTATCTGACCCAGCTGCGGATCAACGCCTATTTCCGCGCTTTCGGCGGGGTCGGTTTCGACGTCACGATCTGCGCCTTGAAGATCGGCCTGTTCGGGCAGATGAACGTCGAGAACCGGTTCCGCATCCTCATGGAACACGACTCCGGCTTCGGAAATCTCGGCTACCAGATGCAAATCAACGGGCAGGTCGGCGTCGAATTCGTGGCCCGATTCCTGTTCTGGTCCTACGACAAGATCCTGGCCTCGAAGAATTTCCAGGCGGCGAAGGTGACCGCCGGGGAATGGAACCGGATCAACGAATACTGGGCCGAAGTCGGCAAGGGCGTGGCCGGAAACCCGGACACGATCCTTCCCTCCTCGCGGATGGCCAGACTCATGGCCTACGACGCTGAGACCGGGGCGGAGCTCTACGCCTCGCCGAGTGTGACCACGGTCGAATCCCGCGACTATCTCTCCGACTACGAGAGATCGTGGAACCGGGTGTACAACGCGCGCACCCGCGCCGCTGGGGCCGGTGTGGCGCTCCAGGACAACGCCTACCCCTACGCCCAGCCGGTGGTGAGCGAGGACGGAGCGATCCTCGGCACGCTCTCCGACCAGGATTCGGCTAACGTCGCCGACACCCGCGCCGTCTACTCATTGATCGATGGGGCTGGAAACTATTCGGCGCCGGTCGTCTTCCCCTCGCCCGCCGGAGCGGACGACGATGGGTTCGGCGACGTGCAACTGTCGCTCGCCGGAACTCATTCGCTGGCGGCTGCCGCCTGGACGAGGCTCGGTTTGGACGCCGCCACCGACACCAGCGCCGCCGCGCAGAACGCCGGGGTGAACTCCACCGAGGTGCTGGTCTCCTTGTGGGACGGCGCCGCGTGGACGACCACCCAGCTGACCGACAACGAGACCCCGGACCTCGCCCCCGTGGTGGCCCGGAACGATTCCGGCGACGTCTTCGTCGCCTGGCGGGCCGCCTACGCCGTCGACGGCGCCGACCCGATGAACTTCGACGGCTCCGACGCGATCATGTACCGCTGGTATTCGGCCGCTTCGGGCGCGTGGTCCGAACCGCAGATCCTGTACAACGGCACCACCGGCGCGGTCAACGGCCTCCAGGCCGACATGCTCGCCGATGGCACGGCGGCGGTGGCCTTCACCCTCGACACCATCGGCGAGGCCGACGGATCCGGGTTCGAAACCGTGGCTGTCACCGTCACCCGAGACGCCGAGGGCGGGGCGGATGCGGTCAACCGCGCCCGGTTCACCTCCGACGCCAACCTCGACGAGAACCCGCAGCTGACATCGACCTCGATCGACGGAACCGAGAATTTCGTGCTCGGCTGGCACAACATCGATGTCGCCACCGGCGAGCAGGACATCAAACTGCGGGCCTTCGACGGCGCTCTGATCCTCAACCCGGCGATGCCGGAATCCCTGGCTGCGATGCCGAACGCCGTCGTCCCCGAGGTGAATTCCGGATTCCGGTTCGCCAAGGGCGCGGCCACCATCGAGGATCTGTCGATCGTCTGGTCGCAGAACACCGGCGACGAGGTCGCCACCGACGAAGGCGAGCTGAGCGCCGACGCCTTCCAGCTGACCGGGTCGATGTTCATCGTCGACCAGTTCACTGGGGCGTTGAGCGTCTCCACCCCGACCACACTGGCCGAGATGGACGAGGCCACCGCGATCGACACCTTCGACGTCTACGTGCCGAACGGCGTCGGCGACCAAGTGAGATCCGTGCTGCTGTCCACCTTCTACGACTCTTCCGATCTCCAGGAGACCGGCTACGAGACCACCGACGACGAGGGGAACACGGTTCCGCTGTATGTGCCGAACAAGGTCTCGGCCTTGCGACTGGCCGATTCCGAGTTCACGAACCAGATTGTCGCCTCGAACGTGTTCGTCGACTACCACCTCGTCGAGCCGGGCCGGAGCGCCGCGGTGCAGGCGTCGGTGACGAATATCGGGCTGGAAGACGTCACCCACATCGAATTCGCTATCGGCGATTCCGTCGCCGTGTCCGACGAGCCGCTGGCTCCGGGGCAGACCACGCTGCTGGTGGCGAATCCGACGATGCCAACCGCTCTGACCACGCTCGAGTACCAGGTCAACGCGACGTTCGCGTCCGGCGGCGCCTCGAGCGATGCGGGCCAGCTTCACCTCGACTATCCGGATGTCGGCATCACCTCGCTGAGCGTGCCGATGGCCGCCGACGGATACCGCACGATCGAGGCGCACCTGTCCAACGAGCTGGCGATTCCGCTCGCCGGATCAGGGAAGAGCGTCAAGATCGGCTTCTTCTCCGACGCCGAGGGCACCCAGCCGCTCAACAGCTACCTGTCCGTGCCCGAAGGGTGGGCCGATCTCTCCGGCGAGGGGGAGAACAACGGATTCACGATCCCCGAGGATCAGTTGGCCGTGATCGACGATGCCGGCTTCGCCGCCCAGTTCGAATTCGACATCGCCCGCTATGTCGCCGATGCGGCCGGGGTCGAGCGCGGTGAAGCGGAGATTCCGGAGAGCGGGGTGGCGATCTATGCGAAGACCTGGATAGAGACCCCCGATCCTTCGGCCGAGCAAGAATCCAGCGTCGCATCGAGACTCGGGCTGCGCGCATCGTCCGACACAGAGATGATCACGCAACGGGAACTCGACGAGGTGAACAACTCCGCCTCGACAACCGGTGTGAATCTGGAGGTCAACGCCGGGACGCAGGTGAGCGTCGAATCGTCGTTGAGCGAACAGAACGGGAAATCCGAGGCGCAGGTGAGCCTGCGAAACAACTCTCTGGCTTCGCTGAACGATGGGAATGTCACCGTCTCGCTGCTCGACGCCGACGGGAAGGTGCTGGAGACCCAGCAGAGCTACCGCACCGGCGACGATGGATCTCTCATCTCGTTGAGCGGGGAGGGATCGGCTTCGCTGAACTTCCAGTTCGCACAGAAGGGTGTCAGCGTGAGGGCGGAATACGCTGAGGTCGACGAGGGACCGTCTCCGTCTCCGACGCCGACGCCAACGGAGACCCCGGCGCCGACGACGGGCGGACCCACAAGTTCTGCCCCGACGACGGGTGGGCCGACGGGCTCCGTCCCGACGACGGGTGGACCCACGGGTTCCGTTCCGACGAGCGGTGCGCCCACTTCAGAGGCGCCAAACGGCGAGCCTTCGACGGCACAGCCCGGAGGAGGGAATTCGACCGAGCCAAGCGGCACGACTCCGACCGGCACGCTCACCGGTGGCCAGAACAACGGCGGTCCCGAGAGCGGCGGCGGAGGGGGAGATCTCTATTCCGGTGGCTCTCAGAACGCCGACGGCTCTGACCTGCCCTCCGGCTCCGAGGGGACGCCCAACGCGCCTGCGACAGACCGGACCAATGCCGGATTGCCGCAGACCGGAGGCCTGGGGCAGATGACCTCGCTGCTCTTCCTCATGCCGATCCTGCTCACCTTGGGTGTGGTGCTCTGCCACCCCCTCTGGACCGACCGCAAACCTAAACGGAGCTGAACCGGCGCTGAAAGGTCAACACCGTGACGTCGATGGCGATCCTCTCCGGGGCGTCGACGGGGGCGGGAGCGTGGAAGCCGTTGGGGCCCATGGCGATGAGATCGCTGGCCTGAGCGGCCGTCACCGTGGCCTCTCCGTGCAGATCGACCCGGTGGTCGAGTGTGAAAGCGCCGGCCATCTGCTCGAGCACATGGTTCTCTTTGCCCGCCTCGATCGCCAACAGACCGTGATCGCGACGCAAGGCGGCCAGATGCCCGGGCGCGGGGATGGCGACGACGAGGCGGCCACCGGGGCGAAGCACCCGGGCGAACTCAGCCGGATCGCGCGGGGCGAAGACGCACAGCACCGCGTCGGCGCACCCATCGGGCATCGGGATGCGATCCCACACATCCGCCACGACCGTCGCCATCCGAGGGTGGGCCCGGGCCGCCCGCTTGACCGCCGCGACGGAGACGTCGACGCCCACCCCGACGGCGTCCGGGAACACCTCGAGGACATGCGCCAGGTAATAGCCCGTTCCGCATCCGGTCTCAACGATGACACGAGGAGGCGACGAGCGCGCGGGCGTCACGCTGGCGGGAAGGCCACCGGCGGCCTCGGCCACCGCGTCGGCGATCATCCGGTACGCGCCGGTGGCGAGGAAACGCTCACGGGCCGCCACCATGGCCGCGGTGTCAGCGTTCGCGCCGGCGGAACGGGGGAGGAGGTTGAGATACCCCTGACGGGCGACGTCGAAGCTATGGCCACTCGGGCAGCACGCCGTCTTCTCCGTCAGCGTGAGCAGCGCGTGGCAATGGGGACAGGTGAGCAGACCCGTGGCGGCAGTGAGCGTCATCGGCGCCCCTTGGCGGTTGCGGGAGCGCGCCTCGACAGGGACGCTCCATTCCCGACGATCGAACGTCGCCTCGAGACACATTGGATCGGCAAGGGAGAACGGGGGGCCATGGACAGGGGTATCGCGATCAGGTCGCCGCGGCTTTGGCGCGCAGCGCGTCGATGTCGAGGAAGGGATGGGGCTGCTCCACATCCTCCTCGACCCCGTCTTCCCAGGGATCGTGCGGCGGCTCCTCGCCCTCGTCGACATACCCCTGCGAGGGGTCGAAGGGGTTGACGAGTTGGCGATGTTCGACCGGCATGATCGCCTCCGAGCTCATCGCCTCGTCGGGCAGAGATCCGAGGACATCGTGGACATACCCGCAGGCCGCCTCGACGATCGGCACCTCGCGATATTCACGCTGCGACTGATACCACCGGTAGTCGAGCACCTCGTGGAAGATCTGGGCTGGCTCACGTTTGCCGCGCAACTCGGCCGGCACGGCGGCGATGACCGGTTCGAAGATCTGCGTCAACCACTCGTGGGCGACGACCGCCTCGTCGACTTGCTGCTGGCCGGTGCGCGCCCGGTAGGTGTCGAGGTCGTTGAGGAGGCGGCGGGCCTGATTCTCTTCGACGTCGAGTCCGGTCAAACGCAGCAAACGACGAGAATGATGACCAGGTTCGACAACCTTAGGTTGTATTCGAATCGTCGATGAGTTCGCATTTGTTTGGATATCGAGTTCGGCGACATCGAAACCGAGCGCATTGAGGCGCCTCACCCGTGATTCAATGCGATTGAGTTCATTGCCGGGAAAAACCTCGATACCCGTCAGCTCATTCCACAATTCCTGATAGCGGGCATCGATCGTGTCGACGATTTGCAAGGGATCGAGTTGCTCGTTGAGCATGTCGCCCTCACGCAAATCAAGGAAATCGCCGTAAAGGTTGGTGCGTGCGATGAGGAGATCCTGTTCGCGTTGCCCGTCGGAGAGCTGCTGGTGCAACTCGCCGGTCTCGGCGTCGACGAGGTAGGCCGCGAAGTCGCCGGCGTCACGCCGGAAGAGGATGTTCGACAGCGAGACATCGCCCCACTTGAACCCGATGAGGTGCAGGCGGGCCAACAGTACGACCATGGCGTCGACGAGACGATAGACCGTCTCCTGACGCACCCCTGACGAGAAGAGAGCACGGTAGGGGAGTGAGAACTGCAAGTGTTGGGTGATGAGGATGGGATCGAGCGGCGAGCCGTCCTTGGCGAACCGTTCCGTGATGATCCCGACCGGTTCGACGGCGGGAGTGTGAAGCTTCTTGAGGTCCTGGAGCAACCGGTACTCGTGAAGCGCCAAGTGGTCGACGACTTCTTTGGCGGCGTAAACGCTGGATCCGACTTGAATGAACCGGACGACGTGCCGCGACAGGCCCCGCGGAAGGGCGACGAGGAGATCCACCGGCCACTCCGCCAGCGGCGTGTCCCACGGGAATGGGATCAACCGCGCGTCCGGCTGAGTGGATATGAATCGAGGCACGCCTTCTATTTTTACACCCTCAGCCCAACGGGGGAACCACCTGCCGCGATGAGGTCGTCCTTCGAGGAGAGACGAGAAGTGGGTTCAGAAAGTGGTATTTCAGTCCCGGGGGTGGTCGACGTACCTGGTCTTGGCTCACCAGGGTCAGCCGCCCTTGCCACCGGGCAGTCGGTGATCGTCGAACTCGGTGACGAATCAAGGCGGACATGACACTGGGAGGGCCCCACCAGGGGACCCTCCCAGAGACGTCACGTTCACCAGATCAGGAGATGCGCTCCTGGGTGGTGTTCGAGAAGACGTGGATCGACGACGGATCAGCGTTGAGGCGGACGTTGCCGGCGCGGTTCGTCGTGTGACGAGCCGAGATGCGGGCGACGATCTGCTGGCCGGTGATCTGCTCGTCGGCGCTGAGGCCGGAGAGCGTGCCGTAGAGATAGGTGTCCGAGCCAAGTTCCTCGACGACGGAGACGTCGACCCCGATGCCCTCGTCGGCGATATGGAAGTTCTCCGGGCGGATGCCGAGAGTGAGCGTCTCCTCGCCCTTGGCCGCCTTGCCCAAGATCTCGCGCGAGACCGGAACCGTGTAATCGCCGATCTGGACGCCGCCCTCGACCAACTTGCCGCTCATGAGGTTCATGGCCGGTGAGCCGATGAAGCCGGCGACGAAGAGGTTCTTCGGCGTGTCGTAGAGCGCGAGCGGCGTGTCGACCTGCATGAGGATGCCGGCGTTCATGACCGCGACGCGGTGGCCCATCGTCATGGCCTCGACCTGGTCGTGCGTGACGTAGACCGTCGTGACGCCGAGGCGGGCCTGAAGGGCCGCGATCTGCGTCCGCGTGGAGACACGAAGCTTGGCGTCGAGGTTCGACAGCGGCTCGTCCATGAGGAAGACGTGCGGTTGGCGGACGATAGCGCGGCCCATGGCGACGCGCTGACGCTGGCCACCGGAGAGAGCCTTGGGCTTACGGTTGAGGAAATCCTCCAAGCCGAGCAATTTCGCCGCTTCGAGAACGCGCTGTTGGCGTTCCGCTTTCGGCACATTCTGCATTTTGAGGGCGAATCCCATATTATCCGCGACCGTCATATGCGGATAAAGCGCGTAGTTCTGGAACACCATTGCGATATCGCGGTCTTTCGGCGGAAGATCGGTGACATCACGCTCTCCAATGAAGATGCGTCCTTCATTCACTTCTTCCAAACCAGCCAACATGCGCAACGACGTCGATTTGCCGCAGCCAGAGGGACCGACCAAGACCATGAACTCGCCATCGCCGATCTCAAGGTTGAGACGGTCGACGGCGGGGTGGTCGCCACCGGGATAAATACGAGTGGCATCTTGGTAAGTAACAGTCGCCATTGAAATTAACCTTTCCACGGGCGGTACGTGCCCGACGATCCGAAGTGGAAGGGGATTTCCCTTTCGTTGAGGTTCAGTCTGTCACGTTTGCTCCGTCCGTCAAGGGTCCCAGAGGAATCGTTACCTAGGCGAGACGAGGGCGGTTGTAGTCCGCTGATTTTCCAGTAAACCCAGGGGTATAGGCAAGTGTCTTGTGATCATTCCCGGGTTAGAAATATTGGTTTACTTATGGTGACGGGCTGACGGGGACGGGACGGTTTCCCGTCCTCGGCGCCAGCACCTTACCCAGCCCGTTCAAGAGCGCCCCGGAAAGATTCGGATAATCTTTCCCCATGACTTCCTCAGCCGCACGCGCCGCCGCGATGGACGCTCCCGACGGTTCCACCGGGCCGGTCGCCCTGGCCGATCTCCTCACCGGAGGCGCGATCCGCCGGATCACCCGGTGGGGCGAGGAGATCATGCACCGGCCCACGACACCTGTCACCGTCTTTGACGCCGAACTGCACGACTTCCTCCGCGACATGTTCGCGACGATGGATGTCGCCGACGGGGTCGGTCTGGCCGCCACTCAGGTCGACGACGGCCGCTCCTGCTTCGTCTTCCGCTGCCCCGACATCGATGGGGAGATCGTCACCGGAGTCGTCTGCAACCCTGTCGTCGTTGTGCCTCAGGGCGATCGCCGGGCCCTCGTCAGCGAGGAAGAGGGCTGCCTCTCCTTGCCCGGGGCTTACGAGTCTCTGGCCCGCCCCGACCACGCGATCTGCCGGGGGTTCGACCACAACGGCGATCCGATCGAGATCGTCGGCACCGGCATGCTGGCCCGTTGTTTGCAGCACGAGACCGACCATCTCAATGGCATCGTCTTCGGGGATCGCCTCAGCACTCGGCGGCGCAAACATCTTTATGCCGCCCACGACGCCATCGCCTACCGCTACCCCGACGATTGGCCGGTCTCCCCGCGCGGCCCGCTCGACCCGGTCAAGGCCGCCGAGGCGAAGCGCTCCTCCGCTCGAGCCAGGTGAGCCCCACCGCCGCGACGAGGGAGATGCCGGCGAAGACGAGGATCTGCCCGAGGATCTCTGTGGGCTGGACGAGCCCGAGGGCGCCCGCCCCCATGGCGCCGAGCGCGACCCCGAGAAAAGCGGACCGTGGTTTGACGAGGTAGCACGCCATCCACAGCAAAGCGAAGATCAGCCAGAGCCAGAGGGGGTGATCCCCCAGCCAATCGGTCAGATTCTCCGTCATATCTCGCTCGTGTCTCAGTGTGTGTCGATCGTGGATCGCCCGTGTGGATAGTGCCGTCATCCGGGGGCGTGGTCATTGCTCGTGACTCAGTCTACGAGGAGCCGAAGCCTCGTGCCTGCGGCGATCACGGGCGATCGAGGGGCGAAGACGCGGGCGAGTCGGTAGGTTGACGACTTTGGCAACGCTTTCCATGGCGTGTCTCATAATGATGCAACAATTCGCAGCACACATCTACTAGTGTCACAGTCATGAACCATGACACCCCAGCCCCCCGGGGAACGCGACGGCGCGTCCTGGTGGCGGCCACCTCTCTTGCTTTAATGGTGACGGGCTTGGCAGCGCCCTCGGCCAGTGCCGTCGTCACCCCTGATTCTCCGGTCATCATCAATGAGGTCTACGGCGGCGGCGGCAACAACGGCGCGGCTTTCGACCAAGATTTCGTCGAGCTGTACAACCCGGGCGCCGAAGCGGTCAGCCTTGAGGGGTGGACCCTTCATTACGCGTCCTCGGGAGGCGCGTGGAACAACCGCCTCGCTCTCGCCGGTGTGATTCAGCCTGGCAGCTCTTTCCTCGTCGGTCTCGCCTACGGGGCCAACCTGGATCTGGCCGATCTGCCCACCCCGGATGCGACCGGAAACCTCGCGTTGAGCGGAACCCAAGGCAAAGTCGCCCTCACATCGACGAGCGACACGCTTTCTTGTGACGGCGCTGATTGCGCCGCTTCGCCTCAGGTCGTCGACATCGTCGGATGGGGCGGCGCCAGCGCTTACGCCGGCTCTGCCCCGGCGCCACGGACGAGCAACTCCACCTCGGTCTCCCGCACCGACCACATCAACACCGCCGACAACGCCGCCGATTTCACCGCCGGCGAGCCGACGCCGGCCAACAGTGGGATCACCCCGGACCCCGAGCCTTCCCCGAGCGATCCGACGACAGACCCCACCCCCGAGCCGAGCCCGGAACCCACGGTAGATCCCACGGTGGAACCCACCCCCGAGCCCTCCGTCGTGACGATCACCGCGATCCAAGGCGACACTGACACCTCCCCGCTCGTCGGCCAGACCGTCACGACGATCGGTGTCGTCACCGGCGTTTACGCGACCGGTGGGATCAACGGCTACACGATTCAGTCGACCACCGATGGGGTGACGCGTGGTTTGTTCATCTATTCGGGCAGCACGGATGATCTCGTCGCCGCCGGTGATGAGGTGCGGGTGACCGGTCGGATCTCGGAGTACAACGGGCAGACCCAGATGTCGGTGAGCGACGCCTCCGGTGTGACGGTGACTGCCTCCGGTGTCGCCGTCACCCCGGTCTCGACGACCTGGCCGACGACCGACGCCGAGCGTGAGGCCCTCGAATCGGTGCTGTGGATGCCGCAGGGCACGTTCACCGTCTCCAACACCTATTCGACGAACCAATACGGCGAAGTCGGCCTCGCGACCGGCGACACCCCGTTGCTGCAGCCGACCGACATCGCCCCGGCCGGCAGCGCCGAGGCCGCGGCGGTCGAGGCGGACAACGCCGCCCGGGCTCTCGTCCTCGACGACGGCGCCACGACGAACTACCTCAACTCGAACAACTCCGGTCTCGTCCCCTCGTGGGTCTCCCAGACCGAACCGGTACGTGTCGGCGCGACGGCGACCTTCACCGAACCCGTCATCGTGGCCTACCGGAACAACGCCTGGAAGGTCGATCCGGTCGCACCGGCGTCCACCGGCGTCGATCCCGTCGCCTTCGAGAACACGCGGACGGCCGCTCCCGAGGCGGTCGGCGGCGACGTCACCGTGGCCGGGTTCAACGTGCTCAACTACTTCACGACGCTGGGCGCCGACTGGGCCCCCGGTTGCACCTCCTACAAGGACCGTGACGGCAACCCGATCACGGACAATAACTGCAACGACAACGGCCCGCGCGGCGCCTACACGACGGAGAGCTTCCTGCGCCAGCAGATCAAGATCGTCAAGGCGATCAACGGCCTCGACGCCTCGGTCGTCGGGTTGACCGAGATCGAGAACTCGGCCGCCCTCGGCCGCCCCGCCGACGAGGCGATCGCCCAACTCGTCGCCGCTCTCAACGACGATGCCGGCTTCGCCAAGTGGGATTACGTCCGTTCCTCGGCCGAGTTGCCTCCGATCTCCCAACAGGACGCGATCTCGAACGCGATCATCTATCAGCCCGCCGAGGTCGCTCTCGTCGGAGCCTCCCGGGCGCTGGGCGATCAATCTGGCGCCGACGGCGCCTTCGTCAACGCCCGCGAGCCCTTGGGCCAGATCTTCGCGCCGGTCGAGGGGGGCGAGGAGATCTTCGTCGTCGTCAACCACCTCAAGTCGAAGGGGTCGGCTGGTCCGTGGCCGGGCGACGCCGACACCGGCGACGGCCAAGGCAGTTCGAATGAATCCCGGATGCGCCAGGTCGAGGCCCTCATCGCCTGGGTCGACGTGATCGCGAACGAGACCCGCGCGGCGGATGCCACGATTCCGGTCGCTCTCGTCGGGGATTTCAACTCCTACACCCAGGAAGACCCGATGCTGGCCCTCTACGCCGCCGGGTACGTCGACGCTGTCGCCACCCTTGACGCCGGCGAGCACACGTACTCATACAGCGGGCTCTCCGGCAGCCTCGACCACGTCCTCCTCAACGAGGCCGCTCGTGCGCTCGCCACCGGAGCCGACGTCTGGGAGATCAACTCCGGGGAGTCGATCGCGCTCGAATACAGCCGCTACAACTATCACGGCGCGATCTACTGGCAGGACGATCCCTATCGCTCGTCCGACCACGATCCCGTCATCGTCGGCCTGACCCTTCGCGCCGCTCCGGAACCGGAACCCGAGCCGGAGCCCGAGCCCGAGCCCGAGCCGCAACCGGAACCTGAGCCTCAGCCGGAGCCCGAGCCTCAGCCCGAACCCCAGCCTGAGCCGCAACCCGGCCCGGCTGAGACGACGCCTCCCGCGCCGGCCCCGGCCGACTCCACGCCGACGCTGCCGGTCGTCCCGGCTCCGTCCACCCCGGCCGCTCCGGCGGATGGCGGATCCTCCGCTCTGCCCGACACCGGCTCGAGCGCGATGACGACGGTGACCCTGGGTGGAGGGCTCCTGCTCCTCCTGCTCGGGTTCGGCGTCCTCGCCGTCGGTCGTCGACCCGGCCGGATCAGCTGACTTCGCAGAGCCGTCTCCTGGTCGCCCGACGGTGGCCAGGGGATGGCTCGGCGCCAAGGCGCAAGTCCGATGACATCGTTCTAGAGAACCAAACGAACGCACATCGTCCCACTTCTGAAACCCAGGAGTGGGACGATGTGCTTTTTACCGTGATTCGCCGTGCCGGTGGAGTACGGTTCGGCTTATGTCCGAGGAACTCTCTCCCTCGTCGCCGAGACCCATGACGGCGACGGAACCCCCCACCACTGCGGCGAGTCCCGCCGGGATCGCCCTCGTGACCGGGGCCAGCCGAGGCATCGGCCGGGCCATCGCCGCCCGCCTGATCAGCGATGGTTTCCAGGTCGCCGGGGTCCACCGCTCCGGGGACGTGCCGAACGGTGTCGTCTCGATCGAGGCGGACATCACCGACCCGGACGCCGCAGAGACGATCTTCTCCCGGGCCGAGGCCGAGTTAGGGCCGGTCACCACGCTCGTCTGCAACGCCGGCATCACCCGTGACACGCTGTTGGCAAGGATGAGCGACGAACAATGGGACGACGTCGTCGCCACCAACCTCACCGCCACTTTCCGGCTCGTCCGCCGGGCCAGCCGGGCGATGATGCGGGCACGGGCGGGGCGCATCGTCCTGCTCTCCTCCGTCGTCGCCCTGCTCGGTTCCCCCGGCCAGGTCAACTACGCCGCCTCGAAAGCCGGCCTCGTCGGGCTCGGGCGGTCCGTCGCCCGTGAACTGGGCCCGCGCGGCGTCACCTGCAACATCGTCGCCCCCGGGTTCATCGAGACGGATATGACAGCCGCGTTGAGTGAAGAGACGGTGGCGGGGTATCGCACCCGTATTCCCTTGCAAAGACTCGGTTCCGCTGACGAGGTCGCGGCGACCGTCGCCTTCCTCGCCTCGCCGGCGGCGGCCTACATCACCGGAGCCGTCATCCCCGTCGATGGCGGACTCGGCATGGGGCACTGAGGCGGATCACGCCCTTCCGTAGAAGCCCGATCTCGCCTCGGCGGTGAGTCGCCGAACCCACACAAGTGCACACGACCGACGAACGAACGTCCACCATGACACCGGTGTCAGCCGGAGAAGGGAGTAGAGCGATGGCTCTTCTCGCTGGGAAAACCATTCTCGTCACCGGGGTGACGATGCAGACCTCGATCGCCTACCAGGTCGCCCGGATCGCCCAAGACGAAGGCGCCACCGTCATCGTCTCGAACTTCGGCCGTGCGCTCAGCCTGACCCGGCGCGCCGTCACCCGGCTCGTCCCCGTCCCCGAAGTCATCGAACTCGACGTCACCGACGCCGACCATCTGGCCCGCCTCCCCGATCTCGTCAGCGAGCGGGCCGACGGCCTCGACGGCCTCGTCCACTCCGTCGCCTACGCCAACCCGAACACGGCGCTGGGAGGGCGTTTCCTCGAGACGAGTTGGGAGGACGTCTCGACCGCGCTGCACGTCTCGGCCTATTCCATGGCCGAACTCGTCCGCGTCGTCCGTCCCCTCCTCCATCCCGGGGCCTCCGTCGTCGGACTGACCTTCGACGCCTCCGTCTCCTGGCCGGCCTACGACTGGATGGGCGTGGCCAAGGCCGCCCTCGAATCGACCTCGCGGTACCTCGCCCGCTACCTCGGCGAATTCTCGATCCGCTCCAACATCGTCTCGGCCGGCCCGCTCGACACTCTGGCCAAGAAAGCCATCCCCGGAGTCGAGAACCTCGACGCCATCTGGGACGACCGCGCGCCCCTGGGTTGGGATCCGACCGACTCCGCCCCGGCCGCCCAGGCCGTCGTCGCTCTGCTGTCGGACTGGTTCCCCAAGACGACCGGCGAGATCATCCACGTCGACGGGGGAGTCCACTCGACCGGCGCCTGAGCGGCCCCTCGGCCCGAGAGTGCCCATCAGTCCTGATCGGACACGCGGGAGGAGCGTGGTAACGCCTCAACGGGCGCTCAGCCCATTAGCCTGGCCTCGTTGCCTGACGGTGGGCCACGGCGTCGCACGACGTGACGTGGGGTGAAGATGAGTGAGGTGAGCCGATGACGGCGGTCGTCGAGATCGACGAGGTGACGGTCCGGCGAGGACGTTCGGTGTTGCTCGACCGTGTCACATGGACGGCCGACGAGGTCGAACGCTGGGTCGTCATCGGGCCCAACGGGGCCGGCAAGACCACGCTCATGTCGATCCTGTCCGGTCACCTCTTCCCCTCGGCCGGCAAGGTCGGCTTGCTCGGGGAGCGTCTCGGCGCCGTCGACGTCTTCGACCTGCGCCCGAGGATCGGCCTAGCTTCCTCCGACAACGAGACGAGGATTCCGGGCAATGAGAAAGTCGGCGATGTCGTCATGTCCTCGGCCTACGGCGTCTTCGGGCGCTGGCACGAGCAGTACGACCTTCTCGACGAGGCCCGCCGCCTCGAGGTCATGAGCCAGCTCGGCATCGACCATCTCGTCAAACGCACCTTCGGAACCCTCTCGCAAGGCGAGAAGCAGCGCGTCCAGATCGCCCGGGCGCTCATGACGGATCCGGAGCTCCTCCTCCTCGACGAGCCGACCTCCGGCCTCGACTTGGCCGCCCGTGAACTTCTGCTCGGCCTGCTCTCCGATCTTTTCGCCGACGACACCGCGCCAGCCGCCGTCCTCGTCACCCATCGCCCCGAGGAGATTCCCCCCGGCATCACCCACGCCCTCTTCCTCAAGCAGGGCCGCGTCGTCGTCGCCGGCCCCCTCGCCGACGTCATGAACGCCGACGTCTTGAGCGAGACCTTCGACCTCGACCTCGTCGTCCATGAACAAGACGGGCGTTATTTCGCCCGGGCCGCCGTGGGCTGATCCCGTTCTTCCCTCACGTCGTGTCGTCACTCCACCCGAGAGGTTCCTCCATCACGGCGAACGGCGTGGGAGGCGCTGGGCTATCCCATCACCCCTAGCATTACACTGCACTTACGTTCATCACGCTGAGCGTGTGTGACCCGTGACCATCACCCGATCGAACAGTCAGGCAGTCTCGTGACCTTCTCGATTCATGACTCCGCCCAGGGGCGCGTCGTCCCCTTCACTCCGCTCGTCGACGGCGAGGTGTCGATCTATTGCTGCGGGTTGACGGTCTACTCCCCGCCGCATCTGGGGCATATCCGCAAGGAGATCGTCTTCGACGTCCTGCGGCGCTGGTTGACGCGGTCGGGCTATCGCGTCTCCCTCATCGTCAACGTCACCGACATCGACGACAAGATCCTCGCCACGGCTGAGCGGGAGGGGCGCCCTTGGTACGCCCACGCGGCGCTCAACGAGGCCGCTCTGCACGAGGCGACGGCGGCGCTCGGCTGCCTGCCGCCCACCTACGAGCCCCGAGCGACCGGCCATATCCCCGAGATGATCGAGTTGATCGAGGAGATCGTCGCCCGCGGCCACGGCTATGCCGCCGCCGACGGCTCGGGCGACGTCTACTTCGACGTGCGCAGCTGGCCCGATTATGGCGAATTATCCGGCCAGCGCCTCGAGGACATGGAGCCGGCTCGTGACGCCGACGCCCGCGGCAAGCGCGATCCCCGTGATTTCGCCTTGTGGAAGGGGTATAAGCCGACCGATCCGGTGACGGCGTCATGGAACACGCCGTGGGGGCGAGGCCGGCCGGGCTGGCACCTCGAGTGCTCGGCCATGGCGGGGAAATATCTCGGCGACGCCTTCGACATCCACGGCGGCGGCCTCGATTTGCGCTTCCCCCACCACGAGAACGAACAGGCCCAATCGCGGGCGGCCGGGCGACCTTTCGCCCAGCACTGGATGCACAACGCTTTCGTGACGGATCCGACGGGCGAGAAGATGAGCAAGTCGCTGTCCAACGGCATGCTCGTCTCCGAAGTCGTCCAGCGCCACGATCCGCGCGCCGTGCGGTATTACCTAGCCCAACCCCACTATCGCTCGATGATCGAGTACTCCGAGGCGGCCCTCGTCGAGGCGGCGACCGCCCTGGAGCGGATCGATTCCTTCGTCGCCCGCGCCACCGAGCGGGTGGGAGAGATGCCGCTGGGCGAGATTCCGGAACGGTTCACCACCGCGATGAACGACGATCTCGGCGCCCCGGCCGGCGCGGCTGTGCTTCATGAGACGGTCAAGGACGGCAACCGGGCCCTCGACGCCGACGACGAGGCGGCGGTGCTCCGCTCGCTCGGCCAGGTCAACGCCATGCTCGACGTTTTCGGGCTCTGGCAAGGCGATCCGGTGTGGGCCGAGCATGGCGGCGGGACGGATCTCGCCCCGGTCGTCGACGGGCTCGTCACCGCTTTGCTCGACGAGCGGGCGGCGGCCCGGGCGCGCAAGGATTACGCCGCCGCCGACCGGATCCGCGATCAGTTGACCAGCCTCGGTCTGACGATCGAGGACACCCCGGCCGGGCCGCGCTGGAGCCGTTGACACCGGCTCCGGCTAGGGGTGATCGGGAATCCAGGCGACGTGCCCGTGGAACATGACCGGCGTCAGGCGTCGTCCCACCGTTTCCGGCGCCACGGGCCACTAGGGTGGACACCACGACGACGATGAAGGACGAAGACGATCATGGCCGGTAACTCACAGCGACGCGGCGCTGTCCGCAAACAGGGCAAGGGCATGGGCCCGCAAGGCAAAACGGCCGGATCCGGGGGGCGCGTCCGGCGCGGGCTCGAGGGCAAGGGGCCCACTCCGAAAGCCGAGGATCGCGTCTACCATCGCGCCTACCGTGAGAAGCAGGCCCGGCTGCGTCACGCCAATGCCGGGCGTTCGACAGCGGCTCGTTCCTCGGGCTCTCGTTCCGGCGGGTCCGGCCGGGGCGCCGGCGATTGGGTCGTCGGGCGCAATCCCGTCCTCGAAGCTCTCACCGCCGGCGTGCCCGTGCAGGCCGCCTACGTCGCCGAGGGAGCGGAGCGCGACAGCCGGCTCAAGGAGATCCTCGCTTACGCCGCCGAGCACTCGATCAGCTTGTTGGAGACGACCCGGGGCGAACTCGACCGTCTCACCGGCGGAGCCGTCCACCAAGGCGTCGCCCTCGCCATCCCTCCCTTCGACTACGCCGATGTCGAGGACGTCATCGAGGACGCGGTGACGAACTCCGGGTTGCTCGTCGCCTGCGACCAGGTGACCGACCCGCACAACCTCGGCGCCATCATCCGCTCGGCCGCCGCCTTCGGGGCGGACGGCGTCATCGTGCCGGAGCGGCGCAGCGCCCACGTCACCCCCGCCGCCTGGAAGGCCTCGGCCGGAGCCGCCGCCCGGGTGCCGGTGGCGAAGGCGGGCAACCTCAACCGGGCCCTCGAACAGGGTCAGGCCGCCGGGTTCACCATCCTCGGCCTCGATGGGGGCGGGGAGGCGACGATCGCCGAGGCCGCTCAAGAAGGCGTGCCCGTCATCCTCGTCGTCGGTTCCGAGGGCCGCGGGCTCAGCCGGTTGGTCCGGGAGCATTGCGACGAGATCGTCCGCATCCCCATCGCCGCGGCCATGGAATCGCTCAACGCCTCCGTCGCCGTCGGCATCGCGCTCTATGAATTGTCGCGCGTGGGTGGCGATGGCGAGGCGGAGACGGCGCGATTCCACCAGTGAGCCCCGACGCGGGCGAGAGGTGGGGTTCCCGCCGCGGTCGCATCAAGGCGCCGCGGTTCACGGACGGCCTCTGACCGAGGCTTGTCCGCTGGCGACGTGGCGCCTCGCGGCACGCCCGTTCGCCGCATGAGTGTCAGTGATTTCAGTGTTTGCGGTTGTCTGTCACGCTGTCTTCGTGGAAACGTTGCCGCTCCTGTTGGGCGGCGGTGTAGTGATCAAAGATGGCTCCGCGTACCTCGGCGAAGGAATTGTCGGCCATGCGTGAGGGATGAGCGATGACGGTGCGCCGATTGCCGGGGTGGAAGAGGGCGATCTTGGCGGTTTTGAGGGAGACGTTCATCCTCTCGACGTCCGACCAATCGCCTTGGAACTCGCGGCCGCGCTTCTCGATGGTGTAGCCGTCGTCGTCGAGGGTGATGAAGACCCGCCGCCGACGCAGGCCGACGACGATGGCGATGACGAGGAGGAGGGAGAGCACGGCGATGACGATGCCGGTGACGAGCATGGCCGTTCCACCGAACCCGCCGATGGCGAGACCGGTCAGGGTCAGTCCGGCGACGAGCAGGATGACGAACAAGGTTATGCCGCCGGGGGCTTTCGGCTTGAGGACGTAACTGTCCATCCTCATCTCCTCGCGTTCAGGGACCAGGGAACCGGAGGACTCGACGATGTCGGTGAAGACATCACGAGACGATAACAGTTTAGGCGCGATACACCCTTCTCGTCGGGTGGCGCGCGCGTTTCAGGACGAGAAATCAGTAGAAAACAATAAGAAAGGTGGGATAATAGATCCGTGGGGTTGGGGACATGGATTGAATGTGCTGGAGAAAATGAGCAATCAGTCGTTGACGGGGAGACGAAATCGCTGACGGGTTGTAGACTGCCTATCGATGGACGTCGCGTCAGCGATGCGATTCCCCCGGTCGCGGCCGTCGACGAGTCAGTTCCGCCCCCTGTGAACCGTCTCGCCCCACTTCCGCCTCTCCGGATGCCTCGTGTGATGTCCCGCATTGCCACACGGTTCCGTGGAGAGAGAGGAGTGAGTGTGAAGAAGTCTCGGCTGGAGAGCTTCGCCGCGCCCACCCCGCCCGCGTCCGCCGCGCCGCGGCGCCGTCCGCTCATCAAGGATTTGTACGGCATCGAAGCCCGGGCCGAGGATTTCGATCTCAACGATCCGCTCGACGCGCTCTCGCGCGACATCCTCTTCTCCACCGTCGATGAGCTCGACGCCTCCCTTGTCGCCTTCGGCCTCAGCCAAGGCCTCCTGGCCGAGGTGATGATTCCGCGCGCCGTCATTTTGTTGACGAACGATCCCCTCTGCGGTGAGACGACGGCCGGCCTCCTCATGGAGTTGGCTGGCGCCATGCGGGGCTCCTATCCGGAGACGGTCGTCGAGCGTTACGCGGACGCCTTCGTCGCCCTTGACGCCTCGATCCGCCGCCACCTCATCGCCATGGAGCTGCCGAACGGTTTCGCCGCGGAGGATTTCGCCGAGTCCTATCAAGGTTTCCTTCATGCTCTGCGTGAGATCGTCCCATCCACCCCCTCGCCTGGCCCCCTCGTCGACGACGCCCCCTTGGCGGCGATCTGGTTCGCCCTCGTCCACACCTGGTCGGCCGATCTCGTCGCCACCGCGGTGCTGCGCATCATGCGTGCGCCGACCCAGTGGGATCCCTGGCTCTATCTCCTCATGGTGACCTTGGCCCGTCATCTGCCGACCGGGCAGATGCCCGCCTTCTCCGATTCCCGCAAATCGCTCACCGATCTCGACGCCGTCCTCGACGGCAAACGCACCAGCCTCGACGCCATGTCGGTGGTCGAACGCTGGCGGCGCCACGATTACCTCATGGCCTGCGACGAATTGCGCGCCGCCGTGCGGGAACGTCTTTCCGCTGGGCATTTCGACGACGGAACGGAATTCTCCGCCTCGGTCGGCCTCGACGCCGCGCTTCTCCGATTCCTGCCCGCCCCACGGGCCGTTTCAGACCGAGCTTCCGCCAAGCGCACGACGCCGTCTTCTCGGCCTCCGGCCAGCGCGCCTTCGATTCCCTTGGCCTCGGCCGCGACGCCGTCCCCCGTGACGGAACAGGCTGTCGCCCCCGCCTCCGCGACGGCGGATGAGACGGAGGAGCCGACCATCACGACGACGGTCGTCGTCGGAGGGCCCGCCGGCGAGGATGTCGTCCTCGAGCCGGCCACCGACGCCTATTCGGACGCCTTCTACGTCGACGATTCCGTCCGTGACGACATCGTCGACCTCCGCGATCCAGGGGAGTCCTTCGCCATACCCCCGACGCTGTCGCATCACTGAGGCCTAGTGGTCTGTCGTGTCTCAATGTTGAGGTTCGGGGTGTTCGGTGGGGTAGCCGGCAAGGCGGAG
>JAISHO010000019.1 GCA_031262485.1 Propionibacteriaceae bacterium | reverse complement strand
GTGCTGGTGTGTGGTCGAAGACCATCAGCATCGAAGGAGGCCCGCCCTCATGAGCGGAAGCGACCCGGGGTGGGGAATTTCGATGAGCAGAAGTGGGGAATTTCAGTGAGCGCCGTCATAACGGCCAGTCTGACATCGGGGCGATCGATCCATGGGACATTCGAGAGCGAGAACTCGCCGTCAACGGCACTTTCCATAAGACGTAGGACGGGTGATTGCATGCAGAGAAGTGCCACAGCTGTAGAAGCTAGGTCTTGTTTGTGGTTTCCACCAGCTTCGCGAACGATGGCTTCCATCCGGGAGAACGCATACTGATAAAGGGGGCGGCCATTGAGTGTTTTCAGTGCGTCGCGATGGATGGTCTTCGCAAGACTGATACTCATGAACGTGGCAAAGCATTCATGGATGGCTCGGCAAGCATCAAGTATCCGAATGAACGCGTTGCCCCTCCAGGCTGGATGCGCCTCCGCGAACCACAGAGCTGCTCCCCAGGCCGAGTTCTCGTTCAGGGCCTTATGATGCAGCTCGTGAAGGTGCGTTACGTCGTGCTCGGTATCGCTTTCACCATGAAGCGTGAGATACACGTCGTCCAGCACGGTGGTCCCAGAACTGCCCAAGTGGCTATCGAAGCCGAAATGAATAGGGTTGATGTTTCGAATGCCATCGAACTTTTTTTGGAATTCCTCGTACAGATCTGCTTCTTCCCACTGGTTTCCTGTGTCCATGTCCATCAGGCAATGGTAACCGTTACTCATGGCAGGAGAAACGTCCAGTTCGAGCGGACCATACCTTATGTGTCGGGACCAGATAGCGCTTGACTAACCGGCAGATGGCAAGATCCGGTGTCATTCATGTGGCGCTTCTTAAGTCGGATCAGATCGTCCAGCCGTATGCGCCTTTCAAAGACCGCAAGCAAATCACCGCCATCCATTGTAATGAACGGAGTGGACTTGGAGAACTCCTCGATGAAGGTTGATGCGAACCCTTCGACGCTGACGAACAGCCCCAGGGCGTTCTTGCCTCTTCTCAATACCTTCTGCTTGAAGATATCCCCATCTGCGCGGGAAGCCGAAGTAGCTCTCCATCGGGCTTCCACTATGTAGTCATCGGTTTCGAAGCTGATGGAGCCATCGATCTGATCCGCTTCCACCGTGTAGGCAAGGCGAGGTTCCATGTCGAAAATCTCAAACAGATCGTTGAGTAGCTTCTCGAAAATGAGTCCGCGACTCTGAGGATCATTTGAGCGTTGCAGTTCTAAAAACTGTGTCAATAAAGTCTCTAAGGCTTGCGTAAACTGTTGTAGTCTAGCAGATTCTGCCTGGCTTTTCTGAATCGCTTCTTTACTCTCCACCATGCTCGTCATATAGGGTCTCACGATCTCCCGTAGAGTCGCCGTGGCTTCTTGGGCAGATCTCAGGCGCTTATCCCGATCCTTATCGGGCAAGCTGTTGATATCAGGAAACTCCGTCATTTCAGCTACGTCGATCATAAGTTGGATCGTCAGATCCTTATATTGGTCCTCGCGGCGGATGAGTAGATTAACGAGAGAGTCTGTGACTTCGCGTTTGGTGAGGCTGAAATCGAGAGGAGATATGAGTTCGGGATAATTCCGGAGAGCCGTCTTAAGAAATGACGCGAATGCGTTTTTATACCAGAAAACAACAGGTAAGGCGTTACGTAGTGCCTGATATGCCGTCGTCGAGATCCGCTTCACACAACCATTATACGACTACGACTGGCAGTACCAACATCAAATAACCAGGGTTCTGGCAAAAACGGGAATCCCGGCGCACACGGCAGGGAGAAGATGAATCCTTTGTTGCAGAAGTCATATTCCCAACTACCAACAAGGGTGGCTAACCGGGCTTGAACCGGCGACCCTCAGATCCACAATCTGATGCTCTACCAACTGAGCTATAGCCACCATGCGCTTCGGCTCTGGAGCCAGGCGCGAGGATTATCATACGCGATGGGCCCCAAGGGGAGAAATCGATCGACGAATCCGGAAGAGCGCGGGCGGGTTGCCCAGCAAGCCCCGAGTCGGTCATGGCATCTGCTGCCACATCGCCCGCACGTCCGTGGTCGATGTTCGCTCATGAGTTCTTCTAGCCAGAGTCTGGCTTCGGCCCGAGAACGAAGCGGGCATGCTCATCACGGAGCATGCTGAAGGGGTCCACGAAAGGAACGTGCAACGCGGCACAGGCGTCGGGAATCTTGATCCGCTTCTTGGCTCCAGGGTTGGCTGCTCGCTCGTGAGTCACGATCGTGTGCCCATGGGCGTGGGCAAAGGCGACAGGTTGGTAGTCGGCGTTCGCGTCGAGGATGTACATCAGGCCATCACCACCCTGGCCAACTGGTCGTAGGTCTCGGCCCTTCGCGTGCCGAGGAGAGCGAAGGCATCCCGGAACAACGTCCGGCCCTCGGCGGCGTCGGAGATGACCGCGCGGGCGAAGGCTTTGCCGATTCGCACCACTTGTGTGTTGTAAAAGTTGCCGCCACTGCCGGTCTTTCGTTCAGCCATCACACCAAGGACGCGCTGATGCTCAGCGGAGTAGGCAGCCTGGTAATCGTCCCAGGTGAGTTTCCCTAGATCGAAGATGCGCCTCAGGACCACTAGTGTGCTGACCTTGAAGTGGCCGGACAGCCTCTCCAGCTCTTGTTGAGTGACCTGGCCAGAGAACGTCTTGGCCAGCTCAAGCTGGGGCACCAATACTTCGGCTGCCACCTGATTGGCCCACAACTCCTGTTCTTTCCCGTTCTTGGCTGTCATGCTCGCATCGGACAAGGCCGTCTCGCCCGCCCACAGGTGCGCTAACTCGTGGATCAAGGTGAAAACTTGAGCGCCCATCGTGTCGGCGCCGTTGACGAACACGAGCGGGGCGAGCGGATCGGACAACGCGAAGCCCCGAAACTCCTGCGGATTCAGCTTGCGGTGGGTGTTGGCGCCGACCACGCCGTTGATCATGACGAGTCCACCGATGGCCTCGATGGCTTCGATGAGGTACTTTCGCATGGCATCGCGAGTTGGGTATTTTCTGTGCTGGTCCATGCCGAAACCGAGACTGTCGATGATCGCCTGAGCGACTCGCTCCGGCGGCGTCTTCACCGTCACGGACCCTACCCAGGCCAGCCTCTCGAAGCCCTCAGCCTGGGCGTACTCTCTATACCACTCCTGGCGGTTCTGGCAGTCGTAGATAGTCTCCAGCAGATCCGGCGACGGTCGCGTAACTCCGGTGTTGCCCAACGTCCGGAAGTCAGGGATGGGCACATCTTCCCTCGGTGGTTCTGGAAGGAACAGGAAGCCCAGTGGCGTGTGGGTGTAATCGGCGAAGCTTTCCAACTGCTTGAAGGTCGGTTCGGCGGCGCCCGTGACCCATGCGGGATACCGGGAGAACTTGGCTGTCAGCGCGACATCATCTTTACCCGAGCGACCGGCAGCCCACGTCAGCATTGCGGGCTGCACTTGCACGTGAGCGACCATGTTCCTCTCCGACCTTTTCCAACGCTGTCAATCCTACGAGCCACCTCCGACATTTTTCGGCGACCTGGGGGCATACGGCGCTGTGGCCATCCGGGGAAAAGCCGGTATATGAGGGCAGGCTCACATGAACCGGTGCAGCACCTCGTCGGAGAGGTCGTTGAGGAAGAGCCAGCTCTGTTCGTCGGGGGCGTAGAGTGGGGAGAGGTAGACGAAGGTGAGGTCGAGTTCGGGGTCGGCCCAGACGGTGCAGACGTTGGAGCCGTTGTGGCCGAAGGTGGTGGCGTGGGAGAGGCCGCCGTGGCCGCCCAGTTGGAAGCCGGTGGCGAACCGGGGGCGCTCGCCGATCGTCGTGTCCAATGCCGCTCTGGGGGCTGGGGTGCGGGCGGCGGCGATCGCTTCGACCGGGACGATCTGCCGGCCGCTCAGGTCGACGCCGCTGCGGAGCAGCATGCGGTAGAACGTCGCGAGGTCGCGGGCGGTCGTTTGCAAGCTGGCGGCGGGGACGACGGCGCGGCGGGTGGGGATCTGGTTGAGGGTGAGGGCGACGCGGCGCTGAGAGGGATCGGGCGCGGTGAGACGGACCGGATGGCTGCCTGTCTCCAGCAGCGGTGTCAAGGAGAGCGCGGTGTTGCTCAATCCGAGCGGGGCGAAGAACTCTTCGACGACGAACTGGTCGATCGTCCGTCCGTCGACGCGGCGGACGATCTCGCCGAGGATGAACCCGAAGCTGAGGACGTGATAGTCGGTGACAGCCCCGGGCGGTGAGACGGGGCGCGCCCGTTCGGCCAACTGGGTCGAGAGACGGTTGAACGGCATGGCGGCCATGTCAGCGGTGAGATGCCCGGTCGACAGCGGCACCCCGGCCTGGTGGGTCAACACATGGCGAGGTGTGATCGCCTCCTTGCCGTGGCAGGCGTAGGCGGGCCAGACCTCGGCGATCGGCGCGTCGAGGTCGAGCCTGCCGCGCGCGGCCAGAAGGTGGACGGCGAGCGCGGTGATCGGCTTCGTGACGGAGAAGGTGTAAAAGACGGCCTCAGGTGCGCAGCCGCGCCGGATCTCGAGCACACGCTCGTCGCCATGCAGCACCAGCAGAGAGTAGACGGCGCTGTGCCCGTCCGCCAGCCGCCGCACCTCGTTCCATCGCATTTCGTCACCTTAATGGTTTGTCGTGTCTCGGGTGTTCCCCACGGTCAACCCTCAATCGTTCACGATTCGTGTGCAAGCACCCGATCGCTCACTCAATCGGGTGAGCCCACGATCGGTTTCTCTTCTGCTTTGCTGGCCACCCCCTCTGACCATCACAAATCACACAATATTGTAGACGCTACAGACAACTAAACGGGTTTCACCGGATCACACTGACCCGATCCAGCGGAATGCCCCCGTCAACCAGGCGATTCCCAGTCCGGCGGCGGCGATGAGAAAGGCGACGAGGAGGCAGACGACGTCGGCCCGTCCCGTCGTCGAAGGGCGGGCCCAGGTGCGCGGCCCGGCGCCGAAACCGCGCGCCTCCATGGCGGTGGCGAGGGTGGAGCCGCGCCGCACCGCCGAGACGAGGAGCGCGAAGGCCAACCCGGCCCAGCGGCGGAACCTGCCCTGGTCGCCCAAGCCGCGCGCTCGGCGGGCCAGTTCGAGGGAACGCCAATCGTCACGCAACCGCCCGATGAGACGGATCCCCGCCAACGTCCCGAGGACGAAACGTGCCGGCAACCGCCACACCTGGGCCAGCCCGTCGGCCATGTCGGTCGGGTCGACCCGCCACAAGGCGACGACGACGGCCAGCCCGAGCGCGACGATGCGGAGCATGATCGCGAAGGCGTAGCCAATCGACTGATCGGAGATGGTGACGAGGCCCCACGAGAAATGAATCCGCCCGCCCGGGTCGCTGTAGAGGAGAGTCGAGACGCCCGCCAGGGGCGCGGCGACGAAGATGGGTAGGAGCCGACGCAACAGTGCGACGAAAGGAACACCGACGACGAGCGCGACGAGGAGTTCACCGATGACGACGACACCAGCGGAGACCGGGTCGAGCGAGAGCAGCAACGCGACAGAAAGGATGATCGCCGCGCCGAGCCGCGACACCGGGTTGACACGGTCGAGCCACCTCACAGTCCCCGAAGTGTCCGCTCGGTGAGAAGAAGTGGTAGCGAGAGGAGCGTTTCGATCCACCTGGGGAGCCTCGTCGGAGAGCGAGGCTTCAGTTCGATCTTTCCTCACTGCCCACCCCCGAGATGGATGCGGTGGTCCCCGAGGGCCTCGATGTAAGCGGCGTCATGGGTGACGGAGCAGATCGTCGTCCCAGCGTCGCGCAGTGACGCGATGAGTGCGACGAGGTCGCGCCAGGTGCGACGGTCCTGCCCGAACGTCGGTTCGTCGAGGACGATGAGCGCGGGATCGGTCGCCAGTACGGTGCCGACGGAGAGGCGCCGTTTCTCCCCACCAGAAAGAGTGAAGGGGTTGGCCTGGGCGAGCGGGTGGAGGTGGAGGGTCTCGAGCAACTCGGCGACGCGACGGTCGATCTCCGCTTGCGGCCGTTTGAGGGCGCGTAGGCCGACAGCGATCTCGTCGGCGACGCTCGCGGCGACGAACTGATGCTCGGGTTGCTGGAACACCGTGCCGATTCGCGTCAATAGCTCCTTCGATTTCCAGGTCGTCGGATCGGGACGCCCTGGAGGAGCCCACGGGTCTGCCATCGCCACGGAACCGCCGAGACGGGGCAGCAGCCCGGCCAACGTCAGCGCCGTCGTCGTCTTTCCGGCGCCGTTCGGCCCGGTGATGACGGTCGAACGCCCCTTCGGCAAAGCGAGATCGAGTCCACTGAGGCACGCGACGCCGTCATGGCCGACGCTGAGATTCGTCGCCGTCAACAGGGGCTGAGGGTTGAGCATGGAGCCCGCCGGATCATGCGTCGAACACGATTGGCGTGAGATCGTGACGGTTGTTCCATGGAGCGCTGGCAACCACACCCCGAGATCCGCTAGTTCTGATCCTTGTCGGGCGACGATCTCGTCAACCGGCCCATCGGCGACGACACCGTCTTCCCCTGAGACGACGACGACACGGTCGACGAGCGGCGCCCAGACGTTGCCATGATGCTCGACGACGACGAGGCTGCGCCGCCGATCGGCCAGAAGACGGGCGACGGCGTCGCGCACCTCGACGACCCCGGCCGGGTCGAGGTTGGCGGTCGGCTCGTCGAGGAGGAGGATCCCCGCCCCCATCGCCATCGCTCCGGCGAGGACGAGGCGCTGTTGTTCGCCGCCGGAGAGATGACGGGTGTCATGACGGAGTTGATAGTTCGCCAGCCCGACCTCGTCGAGCGCCCGCCGCACGCGCGGCCAGATCTCATCCCGAGGCACGGCCAGATTCTCGCAACCGAAGGCGACGTCGTCGCCGACCCGGCTCAAGACGATCTGATCCGATGGGTTTTGCATGACGAGCGCCGTAGCGCCTCGCCGGGTGGTCGGACGCTCCCAGCCAAGGAGGACGCGTCCCTCCTCCTCGCCTTCGTCGCCGCCTCCGAGCACTCCGGCAAGGGCGCTCAGCAGTGTCGACTTGCCCGCCCCGGAGGCGCCGAGGAGGAGGACCCGCTCTCCCGGATCGATCCGCAAAGTGACGTGCCTCACGGCCCAGGCCGACCGCCCGGCGTGGCGCCATCCCCAATCCTCGAAGCGGATCGGGAGCGCCTCAGGGGTCATGGCAACCGTCCTCTCGGGCAAGGCAGGCTCCCGTCATTGTGGGAGAAATCCCCGGGCACGCCTGGTCGGCGCCGATCGGGAATTCGTCCTTCGCCGCCGTCCACGCGTTCGTGGAGGTCGAGCCGAGCCTCCACCAGGCCGGTCACTACCCGACAAAGATGAGAAGACATAGCTATCTCATGCCCGCGCGTGAGTCTGACGGCCCGATTCGAAGCGGCTGAGCGCCCCGGTGGCCGCCAAACGGCGGACGAGGAACCAGCCCAGGAAGCCCGCCAGCACGGCGCCGGACAGCGTCAGACACACGAGGTAAATCCCCTTGAAGGCGGCCGTTTGGGCGGGGTAGTAGTAGACGATCTCCCAGGCCCATTCGGCCACGGCGGCGGCGGCGCCGGCGAGCAGGGCAGGGGTGAGCCCCCAGCGCCGGTAGAGGAAGCAGGCGAAGACGATCTCGGCGCCGAGCCCCTGGACGATCCCGCTGACGAGCGAGGGCAGGCCCCATTGGCTGCCAAGGAGGGCGGCGGTGAGGGCGGCGACGAACTCGACGAACAAGGCCGCCCCCGGTTTGCGGATGACGAGCCCGCCGACGACGCCGCCGAGCAACCATAGCCCCCCGGCCAGGCCGGACAACCCCGGCAGGAGAGCGCTGAGAACCCCGCCAAGAGCGTTGCCGCCGAAGTTCCAGGCGAAGAAGACGAGACCGAGGGCGACGCCGAGGACGGCTCCGACGACGATGTCGACGACCCGCCAGCGCAGGCTTCGGGAGCCGTTCGTCGGCCGAGATTCGGTGGCGGAAGACGAAGCCGCGGATGAAGGAGACGACGATGCTGGCGACGACGAAGCGGATATGGACATGGAGTGCCCTTTCACTAGGGCACGGGTCGCGCCGACCTTCGGCGCACATGAGCGGGACCCACGATCGCACCGAACGATAAGGGGAACAACCAGGCGAGATCCCGGCCGTTCGCACCCACGCGACGGTAGGACCGGTGAGCCCCCCACGAAACATCCCTGCGCTGGCATGACCCAGATCAGGTTCATTCGGTCGAGAACGATCGCCTCCGCGATCGCCCTCCTCTCAGTCCGTCAGGACTCCCGTGTCTGCCCAGGAGCATACCCCCTTGAGGAGGGCAGCATACGAAGATTCCCACGCGGACATCTGACTACGAGGCATCTCGGGAGGCGATCGCGGACGGCGCCTCGCTCACAACAAGACGTTGTCGCCCTCACGGCGAGCCAAACCGTCGGCCAGCAGCGACTCCAGACACCGGATGACTTGGTGCTCGGCGGCTTCGCGCGGCGCCGTCGCCGACGTCGTCAGCTGGGTCACTTCGGCGATGAGGGCGTCACGTGGCACGGCGCCATCGCCCACTCCAGCAGCTTCCCGCAAGACGGCCAAGAGGCGGCCCCGGCACTGCCGATCGGTGCCATGCCAGCTCTGCCCGGTGCGCGGCGGGCCGTCCCAGGCGGGACAACCGGATTCCCGCCACACGCACGCCTCCTGGATCGGGCAGACGTCGCAGGTCGGGTTCCGCGCCGTGCAGACGAGCGAGCCCAGTTCCATGAGTCCGAGGTTCCACCGCACCACCGGTCGTCGCTGGACGAAGGAAGAACCATCGTCTCCACCCCGGGCGTCAGAGTGAGACGACGAAGATTGATGGCCAGGGGAGAGGGAAGACGACGGGGCCTGGGCGGCGCCCAGCGAGACGGCCACAGATTCGCCGGAAGCGCTATTCCTCCCCTCCTCGGAGGATGATGTCGGCACGAGGTCCAGCCAGGCGGCGGCCCGGCCCCGTTCGGCGACCGTCGGACTGGTCGAGGGGAACTGACGCCCCTCGTCGAGACGGGCGAAGACACGACGAATATTGGTGTCGAGCACGACGACCCGGGCGCCGAACGCGAAACAGGCGACCGCCGCGGCGGTGTAATCGCCGAACCCGGGCAGGGAGCGGAGATCCTCCAGCCGGTCGGGCACGCGGCCCGCCCAGCGTTCTGTCATGATCTGGGCCGCTTCATGGAGACGCAGCGCCCGACGCGGATAGCCGAGTCGGCCCCACGCGAGGACGGCGGCCGACGAGGGCTCAGCGGCCAGGGCCTCCGGTTCGGGCCACCGTTCCATCCAGGCGCGCCACGGTTCGAGCACGCGGGCCACCGGGGTCTGTTGGAGCATGAATTCGGAGACGACGACTCCCCACGGTGTGACATCGCCTCGCCGCCAGGGCAGATCACGGCGATGGGCGTCGTACCAGGCGATCACCGCCGCGACGACGTCGGGGGACTCCATCGTGGCAGCTGAGCGACGTTCACAAGGCGCGACGGGGCGCCGGGGCGGGCGGCTCATCCGCCAACGGGGTCGACAACGAATCCACATCACGCAAGAGCGAGCGATCCCGGTGCGATTCGACCGGCGCCGCCAAGGTCTCACGGGCGTCCTGCGGATTGACCGTCGGGCGGGTCTCGATGAGTGGGCTGGACAGATCGGCTTCCGGAACCGGGGTGACCGGACGATGGCTCGTCTGAGCCTCCGGGGTGACGAGCGATTCCAGCGGAGACGGCGGCGTGAACGACGGCGACGAGGTCGACTTCGGGCTCCACGGGGTGGAGCTGCGCCGCTTCGTGGCAGCGGAGCCGGTTGCAGAGGAGCCGGTGGCGGCGGAGGAACTCCGCGGCGGGATGTCGGTCGTGCCCCCGGCGTATGCGGTGAACACTGAGGGACGCAGGCTCGGGCTCGACATCGTCGAGGCGGTCGTGGCATGGCTTTCGTGTGACTGGTGGGAGACCGACGGCCGCGACGCCGTGTGCTCCGAGGGCAGGGACGTCAGCGGAACCGACGGCGCCGTGCTCGGCTCCCGGACCGGTTTCGACCACTGGTTGACCGCGGCGGTGGCGCCGGCGCCGACGAGAGCGCGCTCACGGCCGGAATCCTCGCCCGACTCGCTCGTCCACTCGTCCCGATCATCGATCCAGGTGTTGCTCTCCGCCGGAGCGGGAGTGGGAGCGGCGGTCGACTGCGATGAATCGTCCGGGCCAGCTGGCGGTTCCGGGGCGGAGCCCGGCGGCAAACCGAAGTCGGAGCCGAAACCGCGCTGTTCGTCGCTGGCCAAGGGCGTTCGACGGTGCCCGGTGACGGCGAGGATGATGAAAGTGACAAGTCCGATGACGCCGACGAGGACGACGATGACGCCGACCATGATGAAACTCGGCGAGTAGTGGATCTCCTCCGACTGGGCGACCTCGGGGGTGGGGGTCGCCGTCGGCTCGACGACGACTTCTTCCTCGGTCGGCTCCGGGGTCGGCGTGCGGATGACGCCGTCGACGGTGAGGCTGACCATCTGGCTGGCCTCGCCATACACGTTGTCACCCTGGAAGGAGACGGTGATCGTGATGGTGTTTGGCGCCCCCTCCTGCTCAGGCAGGATGATGTCTTGGCCGAAGTAGCCGTCCTCATCGGTGATGAGCAGTTCGGAGATCGACCCCCACGACGTCGTGATGGTGATCGGGGCTTCGGAGATGGCGGCGGAGCCGCTGGTGAGGGTGCCCGAGATGGAGAAGGGATCGGCCAGGTTGATCTCCAGCGGATCCAAGGTGACATCGAGCCCGGTGCTCGGCTTCTCCGGAGCCGGGCCGACATCGATGCTATAGGTCTGCGATTCCGAGGCCGAATAGGCGGTGTTGCCGTTGAAAACTGCTTTGATGTTGTGAGCGCCGGTCGGGGGGCGTGAGATGACGGCGAGGAAGGAGCCGTCGCTGTTCGTCTCGGTGCGTCCCATCACCGCGTCGTCGATGAGGATGTCGACCGTCGCGTCCGCCACGCCGGTGCTGCCGGAACGCAGAACACCCATGATGTTGTAGATGACGCCGCCATCGTTTTGGCCGGTTAAATCGAGGGTGGTCGTCTCCGCCGCCCAAGCCGACGTCGCCGATAGCCCTGACAAGGCGAAAAAGAAGGCGAGAAGACCTGAGACGACGACGGGAAGGTGGCGTGAGGAGGCGCCAGTGGCGCTTCCTGGGCGTCTGGTCGAGGCCATCACCGCTCCTGTCGTGAGTGCTGTAGTCGTGCCCACGGGCCGTCCTAAGTAACCCTTTCTGACGGTCGTTTGACCGCAATGTCACCCTGTTGCCTGGGTCACACCGTATCAGGAACTCCCAAAGTGAACACCAAGGAAAAGAAGACGGTTGTGAGCTGTTCTCATCGACATCAACCCGCTCGGACCACTGGTTATTCCCGGTGATCGCCAGGTTTCGACGCGGGGAACGAGCGGGGGAGATGGTCGAATCACGCTACAACTTCATTCTTTCATGTTTTGATCTGAACAGAAAAGGGGGTCCGGGATTCTCCCTGTCGCCTCACCGTCTTATCATCGCCATCCGACGCCCGTGTCCTCGGTGAGACCGATCCCCGTCGTGGTGGGCTCTGCCTCTCGTCCGATATGTGTCTCCGAGTAGACGGACCTCGTCGGTTGCGCCCTCGTCATCCCATGTGCCCATCGCACAGGAAACAATTAAACATTCATTCCCGTGTGGCCATCGGGACCGCTAGGCTGCTCTCATGCCTGTCCTTGACGCCACGCAAACCGACCCTTGGGCCAAGCTTCTCGCTCTCTCCGGCTCCTTCACCCCCGATCTGCGGTATTGGTTCGGGACGGATCCGCGCCGCGTCGAATCGATGACGTTCACGGCTGGCGATCTCTACGTCGATCTCTCGAAGAACCTCGTCACCAAGGACGTCATCGCCCAACTCATCCGCCTCGCCATGGCCGTCGACGTCGCCGGCCGGCGCGACGCCATGTTCGCCGGCGAGAAGATCAACGTGACGGAGAACCGCTCCGTCCTCCATACCGCGCTGCGTCGCCCGCGCACCGACTCCCTCATCGTCGACGGGGTCGATGTCGTCGGCGAAGTCCACGCCACCCTCGATCGTGTCTACGCGTTCGCCGAGCAGGTCCGCTCCGGGCAATGGCGTGGTGTGACGAACAAACCGATCGCCACCGTCGTCAATATCGGCATCGGCGGCTCCGATCTCGGGCCGGTCATGGTCCACGAGGCCCTCAAACCCTACGTTCAAGAAGGGCTCGAGTGTCGCTTCGTCTCCAATATCGATCCGACGGACATCGCCGAGAAGACGAAAGATCTCGATCCTGAGACGACACTGTTCATCATCGCGTCGAAGACGTTCACCACCCTCGAGACCCTCACCAACGCCCGCCTCGCGCGGGCCTGGCTGTGGGACCGTCTCGTCGCCGCCGGCGCGATCGCCGACAGCGAGCGGGCCCGTCAATCCGCCGTCGCCAAGCATTTCGTCGCCGTCTCGACGGCGCTCGACAAGGTCGCCGCTTTCGGCATCGATCCGAACAACGCCTTCGGCTTCTGGGATTGGGTGGGCGGTCGTTACTCCGTCGACTCCGCGGTCGGCACCATCCTCGCCGTCGCCCTCGGCCCGGAGCGTTTCGCCGAGTTCCTCGACGGGTTCCACCGCATCGACGAGCATTTCCGCAAGGCCCCCTATGAGTCCAACGTGCCCGTCCTCATGGGGCTCATCAACGTGTGGTATCGCGATTTCCTCGACGCCGCGACCCATGCCGTCTTGCCTTATTCGCAGTATCTCCACCGTTTCGCCGCTTATCTCCAGCAGTTGACGATGGAGTCGAACGGCAAGCGGGTCCGCCTCGACGGCCACCACGTCTGTATGGACACCGGAGAGGTTTTCTGGGGCGAGCCGGGCACGAACGGCCAGCACGCCTTCTATCAACTCATCCACCAGGGCACCCAGATCATCCCGGCCGATTTCATCGCCGTCGCCACCCCGACCCACGCGTTGACAGACGGCGATCAAGACGTCCACGAGCTCTTCCTCGCCAACTTCTTCGCCCAAACCCGCGCCCTCGCCTTCGGCAAGACGGAGAAAGAGGTCCGCGCCGAAGGCACGCCCGACGAGATCGTCGCCGCCCGGATCTTCCCCGGCAACCGTCCCACGACCTCGATCATGGCCCCCGCCCTCACCCCGAGCGTCGTCGGCCAGCTCATCGCCCTCTACGAGCACATCACCTTCGTCGAAGGCGTCGTGTGGGGCATCGATTCCTTCGATCAATGGGGCGTCGAACTCGGCAAGAAGCTCGCCGCTGAGATCACCCCCGCCCTCAGCGGGGACGACAAGGCTCTCGCAGCCCAGGACGCCTCGACCCAACAGTTGATCCGTTATTACCAACAAAATCGTCAACGCGCCTGAGTGACGCCAGGGAGATCAACCTCTCCCGCGCAACTGATCGGTGAGGCGGCGGTCGCGTTTCGTCGGTCGCCCGGCGCCACGGTCGCGCACCGCCACGGGCGGATTGGCGACCCGGTCGACGGGCGGCGGGGAATGGTCCTCGTAGCATTCGACGGCCACGGCGGCGCCGACCCGCTTGACGATGAGGCGTTTGACGATGACGACGCGCTCTTGGCGCCCCGGATGGCCGGACGCCCGGACACGGACGGTGTCGCCGACCTTGACCTGGGAGGCTGGTTTGGCGGAATCGTCGTTGAGGCGCACATGCCCCGCCCGGCAGGCCGTTGTCGCCGCCGAGCGGGAGGGGAACAGGCGCACCGCCCACAGCCAGGAGTCGACCCTGGCCGAGACGAGATCTTCACGCGCTTTCGTGTCCGTCGCCATAGGAACAGTCTAAAGAGGTCGGCCTCAAGTGCGGGCCGCATCGTCCGCGGACTGGCGGCACATCGGATGAAGCGAGGTGATCGGACCCTCTGCCTCAGACTTCGGCTTCGGCCAATCGCTTCGCCGCAGTGGGCTGCCGCTTGAGGCGATATCCGACGCCACGGACTGTCTCGATCCATTCATTGCCCAGCTTGGTGCGCAGATAACGGACGTAGACGTCGACGACGTTCGAGCTGGGGTCGTAGTCGTATCCCCACACCTCGCTGAGGAGTTGTTCACGGGTGAGGACGTGGCGCGGACGACGCATGAACGCCAGGAGAAGGGTGAACTCGCGGGCCGACAATTCGACCGATCTCCCATCGACGATGACGTCCCGGCTGGTCTCGTCGACGCTGAGGCCGCCATGGGTGAGGCGGCTGGCGGGCATCGACTGCTGAGGGGTGCGCAGGCGTAGTCGGATCCTGGCCAGCAGCTCGTCGAAATCGAAGGGTTTGGCCAGGTAGTCGTCGGCCCCGCCTTCGAGGCCTTGCACCTTGTCAGCGGAGGAATCCCGGGCGGTCAGGATGATGACGGGCAGCGTCGAACCGCGTCCGCGGATGCGGGTGAGGACTTCATAGCCGTTGAGGATGGGCAGCCCGATGTCGAGCAACATGAGGTCGTAGTCGCCATGCATCGCGAGATCCAAGGCGTCTTGGCCGTCCTTGGACACGTCGGTGGTGAAGCCACGAGCTCTCAAACCTTTGACGAGGAAGGATGCGATCTTCGGCTCATCTTCGACGATGAGGATGCGGGGCATGCTTCACCTCTCAGCTAGGGATGGGTGGAGGGAGACCATCAGGGGGATTCTAGGGACAGGGAATGAGAGTCATATTAGGACAATGGTGTGTTGGCATCGTCCTCGACAATATGGGGTGTCCAGTGCATGACGACTGTCAACCCGCCGCCGTCGGTCGAGCGGGCGATGGCTCCACCACCGTGGCCAGCGGCGATCGCGTGGACGATCGACAACCCGAGCCCGGATCCCGGTTTCCCGTAACTGTTGGAGCCACGGATGAACCGCTCGAAGATCCGCTTGCGCTCCTCCTCCGGCAATCCGTCACCATGGTCGCTCACCCAGATCGCGGCCTCGTGCTGGTTGACGCTGGCGCCGATGTCGTAGTGGCCGGACCGCCCACCGCCGTATTTCACAGCGTTCTCGGCCATCTGGAGGATCGCCTGAGTGAGACGCTGGACATCGGCGTCGACGAGCAAGGGCTGTCCGTCGGGGCCGAGTCCGATGCCGCGCAAATCGATCGTCCACTCTCCGCCCAGGGCAGAGCAGTTGCTGGCGAGATCGGTGATGAGAGCGCGCAGATCGGTCGGCTGAGGTATGACGAAATCGGTCCGGTTCGATTTGGCCAAGATGATGAGGTCGTCGGTGATCCGCCGCATCCGGGCGACTTCGTCGAGGAGGATGTCGCGGGTGGCGGCGACGTCGGAGGGATCGTCGATCTCGAGGATGTCGAGGTGACCTTTCATCACCGTCAACGGGGTGCGCAACTCGTGGCCGGCGTCGTCGAGGAAGCGCCGTTGGATTTCGAAGGAGTCTCTGAGGCGGTCGAGCATCTCGTTGAAGCTGAGGCCCATGCGGGCGATGTCATCGTTGCCGTGCACCTCGACGCGGTGATTGATGTCCTCCTCGTAGATCTTCCCCGCCGTCTTCGTCAGTTCATGGAGCGGGGCGACGAGACGGCCGACGATGAACCACCCGGCGATGAGCGAAACGATGATCATGCCGACGATGACGAGAGCGATCGTTTCGCCGAAATTCGCCTGAGAGGCGAAGATTCGGTCGAGTTCGACGAGGGCGACCCAGATCCCGACATCATCGCTGTCGGGCATGGTGACGGAGACCGAACGGAACCACACGGTTCCCACCTCGTCGTCGGTGTAGACGTGAACTTCCTTGGTGTCAGCCAAAGCCGGATCGCTCACCGTGCGCAGGAGAGCGAGGTTGTCCTTCAAGCCCTCGGCCCGTTCCGGGTCGATGTCGAGTTGCTCGTGATCGACAAAGATCATGAAAACCTCGTCGGTTCCAGGGATGTTGAGGTCCATGGAGGTCATGAGGATCTCGCGCACGTTGGTGTAGTCCTTCTTCGTGAGCGGATGGACCCCCGGTCCCCATATCTGGTTGAACTCGTCGATCTCCTCCTGGAGGGTGTCGCGAATGTGATCTTCCTCAATCCTCGTCTGAATCATCGTGGAGATGACGAGGGTGAGGATGAGGGTGAGGACGAGCATCGTCGAGATCGCCAGCATGATCTTCGCCCGTAAGCTAAGACTGAAAGGCCGCTTTTCGGTGTCGTCGATCACTTCGACGCGGCTGGCGTCGTCCGTGGAAAGTTCGTCAGGGGACATATTCACACCCTAAGCGTCTCAATCGCTCTTTCGCATCCTGGGCGGAATACTCCAAGACCGGTCTCATCAACCTTCACATCCCTCCCATCAAGTCCTCATGAAACCGCCGGTCAACCCTCTCTGAGCCATTGGGCGGAGATGCTAGGTTGACGGGCGTGAGTGAAACCGTCGATTCCCCTGGGGGGACGCCCGCCGCCACCGCTCCGGCGAGCCGGGAAGAGGGGGAACAGGCCGGAGAAACCAGCGCTGAGTCCGGTGTGTCGCCCGCCTCAGCAGGGGAGACGGTGTCAGGGCGACGGTTCCTCGGACGCGACCGGAAGGATTACCGGCGCATCACCGGGCAATTCATTCGATTCGGTTTCGTCGGCGCTTCCGGTGTCGTCGTCAATCTCATCGTGCTCACGATCATGCATAAATTCAACGGCGGTCCGGAAAACGCCGGGGAGCAAATTTGGCGTATTCCAGGGACTGATTTCTGGGTGCGTTATCGCAATATCGTCTATGTCGTCTCGTTCATCGTCGCGAACACGTGGAATTACCAGCTCAATCGGCTCTGGACATTCCGGGGGAGCAAACCGAAATGGTGGCGTGGGTTGGCCTCGTTCATGGCGGTCGGCGCGGTCGGAGCCGTCATCGGATTGGTCGTTCAGATCGTCCTGACCCACCCCCAATCCCCGCTCTATCTCCCCGATCCCTGGTTCGAATCGATCGGCACCTGGCGCTCACGTGAGCTATGGGCCCAACTCATCGCCGTCGTCGTCGCGACGCCCGTCAATTTCGTCGTCAATAAGCTGTGGACATTCCGGACGATCCGCCACGTTCACGATCCGGCCCTCTCTTCCACCTGAGCTCGAGTCTGCCCACGAAGGCGGCGGACGCGCGTTCGAGGAGAGGAACCGACGGACGTGCCTTGTGACTGCCGCATACTCCACCCTTGCCAGACGGGGAAGGGAACCCGTATTCAACCCTGGATCAGCCCGGATCGCCCTCGGATCGCCCCGAGTCAGTCCGTAGTCTTGGAGGCATGAGTTTCGAACCCACCGATGTCGGCCCGCTCTACGGGGGCGATCAGCGGATCACCGACGCCGACCGCCAACTCGTTGTCACCCTCCTCACCGCCGCCTGGCACGACAAACGCCTGACGGAACAGGACTATCGAACCCGCATGGCGGCCGTGAACAACGCGACTGTCTTTGACGATCTCACCCCCCTGACTCGCGACCTCATGGAAGGCGCCCCCCCGGCGACGTCGACGGGGTTCACCCGACCCGGCGGCCTCTCCGATGCGGCCGCCTTCACCGGCGACCCCGCCCCGGCCCCGATCATCGCGACGGCCTCCTCGCCGGGGCGGACGAATCTCCTCGGCATCTTCGGCTCGACGACGCGCAAAGGCGTCTGGCGGGCCTCGGACGGCATCTCAGCGGTCGCCCTGTTCGGAGCGGTCGAATTCGACCTCACCCAGGCGGTCTGGACGAGCCCGGTCATCGAAGTGTTCGCCTCCTGCGCTTTCGGGGCGATCGAGATCATCGTGCCGCCCGGCACCGAGGTCGAGAGCTCCGTCATGCCGCTCTTCGGCGGTGTCGAGGTCCGCGGGACCACCGCCGACGTCAGCCAGAGGAAGCTCATTGTTCGTGGATTTTGTTGTTTTGGGGGGATCACCGTCAGGGGACCGAAGAAATCCAAAATGGGGTGATTCGGCGCAGCCGTTCCGCTAGGCTCGCTTCATGACAGCACATGCTTTTGGTGTTGATATCGGTGGGTCGGGCGTCAAAGGAGCCCCGGTCGATGTGAGCACCGGCGAGTTGGTCGGTGAACGCGTCCGTATCCCCACCCCGCAACCCGCCACCCCCAGGGCCGTGGCCAAGGTCGTCGGCCAGATCATCGAGCAGGTCGCCGAACGGACGGGCGACGACGCGATCGAGAACCTGGCCGAGATGCCAGTCGGCATCACCGTCCCCGCGATCGTCAGCCATGGGGTGACACGATCGGCCGCCAACATTGACAAGAAATGGATCGATGCTCCGGCCGAGGAGATCTTCGCCGACGTCTTAGGGCGTCCCGTCACCATCCTCAACGACGCCGACGCCGCCGGATACGCCGAGGTCTATTACGGCGCCGCCCAAGGCGAGAGCGGACTCGTCATCGTGACGACGCTGGGCACCGGCATCGGTTCGGCGCTCGTCTACCACGGCCAACTCATCCCCAACATCGAATTGGGCCACCTCGAGATCGACGGGTTCGACGCCGAGAAACGCGCCGCCGCCTCTGTGCGCACGAAAGAGGACCTGTCCTGGAAGGCGTATACGAAACGCCTCCAGCGCTTCTACAGCAAGGTCGAATTCCTCTTCTCGCCGGATCTCTTCGTCGTCGGCGGGGGAATCAGTCGGCACTCCGACAAGTTCCTTCCCCAACTCGATCTGCGGGCGAGGATCGTCCCGGCCCAGTTGTTCAACCAAGCCGGCATCGTCGGAGCGGCCCGGTTCGCCCACGACGCGCCCGCCGGTTGAGGATCGTCGCGGTCAACCGTCCGGGCGTCCCGCCTCGGCCCACGATGCGCGATGCTGCGGGAGGCTTGCCCGAAGGCCTTTCAGGAGCGAGGCTTCTTGCCCCAACGCGGCGTCTTCGCCTTGACCGCCCCAGTGTCGGCTGAGGCGCTCTTCGACGACGCCTTCTTCTCCTGAGGCTCGGGCAGTTTGAGGAGGGCGTTCTCGACCACCTCTTGCAAACCCGGGTGCGGCCAATACTGCCCGCGCGCCATCGTCGCGGCGTCGAGCCCGAAGGTCATCGCCTGGATGAGCGGCTGGAGCAAGAGCGCGGCGTCCGGGCCGTAGATGTGCGCCCCGAGGATCAGGCCCGTCTCGCTGTGGGCGAGCACCTTGACGAAGTGATCGCCGTCGTCCTCCAAAGCCCAGCCATAGGCGACGTCGCGGTGGAAGTGGATCGCGCTGACATAGGGCACGCCCGATTCGGCCAACTCGGCTTCGGTGGCGCCGACGGAGGCGATCTGTGGAGTGGTGAACATCGCCCACGGCACCGGGCGGTCGCCGACGGTGATCGGCGCCTCAGGGTGGAGGAGGTTGTGGCGCACGACGCGTGCCTCGTGGTTGGCGACATGCTTTAGCTCATGGGGGTTGTCGACATCGCCGAGGGCGTAGATATGGGGGACGCTCGTGCGCAGGGTCTCATCGACGACGAGGTAGCCGGATTCGTCGACCTCGAGCCCCGCCTCTTCACGCCCGATCTTGTCGGAGTTGGGGACGCGCCCGGTCGCCACGAGAATCGCGTTGGCGTTATAGCTGTACTCGATGCCATCGGCGTCGCAGGTGTACAGCGTCAATCCGTTCGGCCCCGGCTCCACCTCCATGGCCTGCTGGTTGAGACGGACGTTGATCTGCCCCTGATCGCGGTGGGCGAGCTCATGGGTGAAGGCCCGGGCGATGTCGGCGTCCTTGCGGCGCAAGAGGGTGCCGGAGCGTTGGATCACCGTCACCTTGACGCCGAGATTGGCGAAGATGTCGGCGAACTCACAGGCCACGACGCCGCCGCCGAGGACGATGAGGGAGCTAGGCAACTGCTCGACGCGCATGATCGAATCGGAGGTGTGAATGAGGGGGGCGATGTCGGGGTGATCGAGCCCGGGGATCTCAGGAATCGACGGCCGTGAGCCGGTGGCGATGACGAAGCGCTCGCCGTGCAGCTGCTCGACCGTCCCGTCGAACAACGTCACCTCGACGGTGTGGGGATCGGTGAAACGGGCGTGGCCGCGTTTGAGGGCGACCGTCTCGGAGATCGAACGGGAGGCCTCCGACCCGTTGGCGATCGGATCGATCCGGTCGAAGACGCGATCATGGATGGCCGACCAATCCGGCTTGACGACGGGTTTTCCCAGCCCGAAACGGCTGGCGTGGCGAATCTCCTCGGCCACCGCGCCGGTGTGAGCGAGCATCTTCGTCGGGATGCAGCCACGGTTGAGGCAGGTGCCGCCGAAGGGACGGCCTTCGTCGATGAGCGCGACCTTGAGCCCCTCGAACCCATCCCCGACCAACATGTTGCCCGAACCGGCACCGATGACGATGATGTCAAATTTCTCCATAAGGGACATTCTTGCACCTGTCTTCCAGCCCGACGATGATCACCGGAAGGACCGTCTTCGGCGACCGCACTACAGTTACCCTCATGCGTCTTGGTGTTTTCGGAGCGACGGGGCAGGTCGGTCGTGTCATGCGAACCCTGCTCGACGAGCGCTCTTTCCCGCTCGATGAGATCCGTTTCTTCGCCTCGGCCCGTTCGGCCGGATCGACCTTGCCTTGGCGGGGTGGGGAGATCACCGTCGAGGACACGGCGAGCGCCGATTTCTCTGGGCTCGACATCGCCTTGTTCTCCAACGGCGCCTCGACGTCGAAGGCGGTCGCGCCGAAGGTGGCCGAAGCCGGCGCCGTCGTCGTCGACAATTCCTCGGCGTGGCGGCAGAACCCCGACGTCCCCCTCGTCGTCTCCGAGGTCAACCCCGCAGACATCGACGACGCGCCGCTCGGCATCATCGCCAACCCCAATTGCACGACGATGGCAGCCATGCCCGTCCTCAAACCGCTCCATGACGTCGCCGGGCTGCGCCGCTTGACGGTCGCGACTTACCAGGCCGTCTCCGGCTCGGGGGTGGCCGGGGTGCGAGCCTTGGCCGATCAAACCGCCGCGGTGGCCGACCCGGCCCGGCTGGCCCTCGACGGCGCCGTCGATCCGGCGGCTGATCCGGCGACCTATGCGCCCTACGTCGCCCCGATCGCTTTCAACGCCGTGCCGCTGGCCGGCGACCTCGTCGACGACGGCTGGGGCGAGACGAGCGAGGAGAAGAAACTGCGCGACGAATCGCGCAAGATCCTCCATTTGCCTGGGTTGGCCGTCGCGGGGACGTGCGTGCGGATTCCCGTCTTCACCGGCCATTCGCTCGTCATCCACGCCGAGTTCGATTCGACGATGACCCCGGGCGAGGCGACGGCGATCCTCAAACGCGCCCCCGGAGTCGCCTTGGCCGACGTCCCGACGCCGCGTGACGCCGCCGGGAAAGACCCCTCGTTCGTTGGCCGTATCCGGACCGATCAGTCCGCGCCCGACGGAAAGGGCCTCATCCTCTTCATCAGCAATGACAACTTGCGCAAAGGGGCGGCGCTCAACGCCGTCCAGATCGCTGAACTCATCGCGGAAGGAGCGCGTTCATGACTGATCCGGCGATGGCGGTGGCCATGGCGACCGTCCGTTCCGACGCCCAGGAGCGCGAGCGTAGCCGTGGCAGCGCGGCCCACGCTCCGGCCTCTGTGATCTCGTCCTCGCCGGTGTCGGCCTCGTCTCCCTCATCCTCCGCGCCGACGCCGGCCGCCCCGGTGGCGATCATCGGAACCGGCGCCATGGGCGGGGCGATCCTGCGCGGGTTGCTCGCCCACGGCATCGCCCCGGGCGACCTCATCGGAGTCGACGCCGCCCCCGCCCGCCAAGCGGAATTGACCGCGTTAGGGGTGCGCACGATGACGGCCGAGGAAGCCGCCTCGACCGCTCGCACCATCGTCGTCGCCGTCAAGCCCTACGCCGTCACCGCCCTGCTCGACTCGATCGCCTCGTCGCTGCGGAAAGACGCCCTCGTCGTCTCCGTCGCCGCCGGCATCTCGACGACGATCCTCGAAGAGCATTTGGCCGACGCCGCCGTCGTGCGCGTCATGCCCAACACCCCGGCCCGGGTCGGGGAGGGGATGGCCGCGATCACCCCCGGTCTCAACGTCACCGAGGAGCAGACCGCCTCCGTCGTCGCCCTCTTCGAGACGATCGGACGGGCCGCCGTCGTGCCCGAATCTCTCCAGGACTCCGTCACCGCGATCTCCGGATCCGGGCCCGCCTACCTCCTCCTCGTCGTCGAGTCGATGATCGACGCCGGCGTCTTGTTGGGGGTGCCGCGTCCCCTGGCGACAGAGTTGGCCGTCCAGACGATCACGGGCACGGCCGCGCTCTTGCGTGAGACCGGCGAGCATCCGGCGTTGCTGCGGGAATCGGTCACTTCGCCCGGTGGATCGACGGCCGCCGCCCTGCGCCAGCTGGAGGATCACCGGCTCAAGGCCGCCTTCACCGACGCCATGGAGGCTTGCGCCAAACGGAACGCCGAGTTGGGCGACGTCGGCTGATGCGCTGTGGACGCGATTAGCTCCGATTGACGCGGCGCGATAGGATCGCATTTCGGCTGGGAGGCCCCTAGCCGTGGTGAGCATGCTCACCGATCGACGTCGATGTGGTTCGTCCACCAGTGAAAGGTCAACCGTGGGTTCGGTTATCAAGAAGCGCCGCAAGCGTATGGCGAAGAAGAAGCACCGCAAGCTCCTCAAGAAGACGCGGATCCAACGCCGCCGCGCTGGTCGCTGAACGGCGGTTGCCCGGTGGCGACGACGACCGTACACCTGGTCCGTCACGGGCAGGTCGAGAATCCCCAGCATGTCCTCTATGGGCGGTTGCCGAATTGGCATCTGTCCGAGTTGGGGCGTGCCATGGCGGCGCGGGTCGGCGAGTATTTCGACGGCGCCCCGTTGACGCATCTGCGATGCTCGCCGTTGGAGCGCGCCCAAGAGACGATGGCGCCGATCGCGGAGCGGCACAGCGAGTTGCCGATCACCTTCGACGATCGCGTCATCGAAGCGGGCAATATCTTCGAAGGGCAGGTCTTCGGGCCGTCGAATGATGCTCTGCGCCATCCGTCGGCTTGGCGTCACCTGCTCAACCCCTTCCGTCCCAGCTGGGGCGAGCCCTACCGTGAGATCGCCGATCGCATGCGGGCCGCAGTCCACGACGCCGCCGAGGCGGCCGGTGAGGGCGGGCAAGCAGTCATCGTCTCCCATCAACTGCCGATTTGGATCGCCCGTCTCGACGCCGAGGGGCGGCCCTTTTTCCACGACCCGCGGGCTCGTCAATGTTCGCTCGCCTCGGTCACCAGCCTCACGGTCGCTGAAGGAACGGTCATCCGGGTCGCTTACACCGAGCCCGCCGCCGATCTCCTCCCTCAATCCTCATCCCGCCGGTTCCGCGTTGGACTGTGACCGCCATGAGCGTTTCCCCCGGTTCACGGCGAGGCCGGTCATCGTCGTCTGACGACGAGCCTTACGTCGCCCGCCCCCTGCAGCCGGCCCCGGCGCGCTCGGGGTCAGGGTCGCGCTCCGGCTCCTCGGGCCGTCCGTCATCGGGAACGAGCGGATCGAGCGGGAGGTCGGGGGGATCGTCCAGCTCGGCGGGTTCGGCGGGATCGTCCCGACGCGATCCTCGAGCGGGTTCGAGCGGCCGGTCGTCCGGTTCTGCGGCGGCGGGAGCGGCGGGAACGAGTTCGCGATCAGGATCGTCGGGGCAGCGAACCTCGACGAGCGCCACGAACCGTCCTGATTCCGCTGGCCGTTCGTCGGCCAGTCGCAGTCAGGGATCGGCGCGTTCGAGCAATGATCCCTACGCACGCCCTGCCGGCAATACCCGTGCTTACCATTCTGCTTCCGGCACGCGGCCGCGCGGGGCCTCGTCGTCGTATCCTTCGAGCTCATCGGCACGCCCGGCTTTGCCGCCGCCGACGCGCCCCCGCAAACGCCGCCATCCGATCCGGGCTTTCTTCGTCACCGTCTTCCTCCTCCTGCTGGCCTGGATCGCCGTCATCGTCGCCATTCCTCTCATCACGTGGACGCGGCTGTCGGTCATCGACGATCTGCCCCAGGTCCGTCCGGCCGAGCAACCCGGCACCGCCATCCTCCTCGTCGGCTCCGATTCACGCACCGATCTGACGGCGGAGGAGAAGGTCGAACTCGCCACCGGCGACGCCGACGGCGACCGGACGGACACGATGCTCATTTACTACGCGCCGCCGACGGGGCGTCCGGCTCTCGTCAGCCTGCCGCGCGATTCCTACCTGCCGATCCCTGGCTATTGGGAGGACAAGCTCAACGCCGCCTACTCGTATGGGGGCGCTCCTCTGCTCATCGAGACGGTCGAGCAGAACACCGGCGTCCAGCTCGACGGCTACCTCGAGATCAACATGCTCGGCTTCTCCAACCTTGTCGACGCCGTCGACGGAGTGGAGATCTGCCCGCCGGAGGCGATCGTCGACGTCAATTCCAACCTTGACCTCGCCCCCGGCTGCCAGACGATCGACGGGCCGACCGCCCTGGGTTATGTGCGGATGCGCATGGCTGATCCGCGTGGCGACCTCGGCCGGGTCGAGCGTCAACGCGAGATCATCACGAAGGTCGCCGCCAAGCTCCTCCGCCCCTCGACGGTGCTCAACCCGATCCGCTGGTGGGACGTCAACTCCGCGCTGACGACGGCGATCCGCCGCGGCTCCGACACGACGATGTCCGATCTGTTGGCGGCGGCCCGCAGCGGCCCGCAGTTCATCCGGGGCGACGCCGTCGAACTGACGGTGCCGATCGCCGACTCCGACGCGTACACCGACGCCGGCAGCTCCGTGCTGTGGGACGACGACCTCGCCGCCCAGATGTTCGCCGAGATCGCCGCCGGCGACACCAGCGGACTCGATCGCTTCAAGCAGTGAGAGGGCCGTGTGGGGCGCGCGTCATGACCTTCGTCTGGCGGGAGAACCACTGCCGGCGCCAGCGCTCGAGACGTCAGGTGATCAAACCGTGATCTACCAGGGGCTTCCACGAAACGTGCTTCTCATCGTAAACTAGCTCGTAGACGCGGGCTCAGTTCCTTCGACGAGCCTGATCCCCCTGCGACGACGAGTGGCCAGGAGCGATGATGTTCCGGCCTCGGATCTGGAGGAACGATGGCGGTTCAGCTCACCACTTTGGAGCCCCCTCGCACTGCCACCCAGCTCATGATGGCGGACGACGACACCGTCCACCTGACCCGGCCCCACCCACGGGGGCGGGCCTACGCCTGCGCGAACGACGCCGCCGCGGCGATCCGGGAGCGCTTCGGTGTCGACACCATCTCCACCGGCCTCATCCTCGGCACCGGCTGGGGAGCCGCTCTGGAAGCCTGGGGCGCGCCTGAAGCCGAGGCGCCGATGCATGAGATCCCCGGTTTCATGTCTCCGACGACGGTCGGCCAGCCTGGCCTCGTGCGGCTCTACCACGTCGACGGCGTGCCGACCCTCGTCATGGTCGGGCGCACGCACCTCTTCGAGGGGCACGGGTGCGTCCCGGTCGTCCATCCGGTGCGCGTCCTCGGGGCGCTCGGGGCCAGATCGCTCATCCTCACCGGCGTCTCCGGAACCTTCCATCCGCAGTGGCCGCTCGGCCAGGTGGTCGCGATCAAAGATCACCTCAACCTCTCCTGGGTCTCCCCCTTCCCCGACAACATCACCGTTGATTTGTCGCAGGTCTACGATCCGGCCTTGCGGGAGCGCGTTGTGAGCCTCGATCCGAACATCGTCTCCGGCGTTTTCGCGATGTTCAGCGGCCGCACCTACGAGACGGTGACGGAGGCCTATGCCGCCAAGAACTACGGCGCCGACCTCGTCGGCATGTCGACGGTGCTCGAGGCGATCGCCGCCGTCGAATACGGGTTCCGCACGCTCGGGCTCAGCGTTGTGACGATGCATGAGTCGGGCGGAGGCGAGATCGATCAATCGTCCGTCGTCGCGATCGCCGAGGCGGCCGCCCGGCGTTGTTCGCCGCTGTTGCGCGCCTTGGTCGCAGGCAGCTGAGGCCTACCTGCTCAAGGTCTCCCGGCTCATTCTCTCGATCGCTCGGGTTCACAGCCAGGTGAGATAGGGCGCCAGGAGGGCGTAGCCGACGAAGGCGACGATGTCGATGAGGGTGTGGGCGATGACAAGCGGCATGACGCGCCCGAACCTCCGGTAGCACCAGCCGAAGAAGATCCCCATGACGATGTTGCCGATGAATCCGCCGAAGCCCTGGTAGAGGTGGTAGGCGCCGCGGATGAGCGCGGAGCAGACGATGGCCGCCCACGGGTTCCAGCGCAGGTCACGCAACCGGGTGAGGAGGTAGCCGAGCATGACGACCTCCTCGAGGATGCCGTTCATGGCGGCCGAGGCGATGAGCGCCGGGGCCGTCCACCAATGCTCGCTCAGGTTCGCGGCGACGACGGTGGTGTTGATGCCGATCTCGCGGGCGAGGAGGTAGAAGGCGAGGCCGGGGATGCCGATGGCGGCGGCGACGGCGAAGCCCCGCGCGAGGTCGCCCCAGATCTTCGTCAGGTCGAATCCGATGAGGCGCCGCGCCATCCCGTGAGCGAGGTGGAGGAGGTAGCAGACGAGGAGCACCTGGAAGAGCGGGAAGACGACGTTGTACACCTGGTAGGCGAGGTCGAGCCAGGGACGATCCGGGGTGACGGAATTGTTGAGAGAGCTAGTTTGCTGCGAGATCGGGACGGGGCGGGTCATCCGCTCGATGATCGACAGGATCGACGAGACCGCCGAACGGCCCAGACCCAAGCCGAGCACGATGACGATCTCAAGGGCGATCCAGCGCCGCCAGACCGGGCTGTGATCGGCCAGCGGTCCATCTTCGGGCGTGACGTCAGCGGTGTCGCCCGCCGGTGGGGGCGTCCAGCGCGGTTCTTCGTTCGGCCGCTCGGCACTGCGCTCCGGGTCGGTGATGCGATCTGATCCGGTGGTGACGAAGCCGGACGGTTCCACGATCAGGCGCGGTTGGCGAGGGTCTTGGCGTACAAACCGAGGCCGAAACCGGGCCGGCTCTGCAACCGGTGCCAGAAGTAGTGCTCCCACTGGGGGCCGTAGGGCACGAGGATGCGCACGGTGTGGCCCTCGTCACGGGCTTTCTTGGCTTCATCGGTGGCCACGCCGTAGAGGAACTGGAACTCGTAATCGCCGACGACGCGCCCGGAGCGCGAGGCGACCTCCCCGGCCAAGGCGATGAGGGTCGGATCATGGGTGGCGACGAGCGGGGTGCCGGCGCCGCGCATGAGCAGTTTGAGGCAGCGAACAAAACTCAAGTTGATGTCGTGTTCGTGGCTGTACGAGAGGTGGGCCGGAGAATCGTAAGCGCCTCGGCACAGCCGGGCCCTCGCGGCGCCGGAATCGAGTTTGGCGCAGTCGCTCTCGCTGCGGATGAGGCGGGCCTGGAGGGTGTGCCCGGCCGTCGGGACGACTTTCCGGACGGCTTCGACGACGCGCACGATCCCCGCGATCGTCGGGTGGTCCTCGGAGGCGATCGTGATCGTCGCGCCGATGTCGGCGGCGCGTTGGCCGATCCTAGTGGCCTGGCTGGCCGCGACGTTCTCCCCATCGGGCAGATTGATGCCCAGGCTCGAGGGCAGCAGGGTGAGGTCGGCGCCACGCGCCATTCCCATCGTGGCGAGATTGTCGAGGACGGCGCTGTTCCGATCGGCGGCGTCGATCGCCATCGCCTCATCGGTGGCACGCGGCGCGAGATAGTCGAGCGAGACCTGGAAACCCTCATTGACGAGGGTGCGGACCGCCTCGATCGCCTCCGGCCAGGTTCGCCCTGGGACGAGGCGCTCGGCGACGCGATGGCTGAGGGGGAGCCCGGTCACGTTCTCGCGAACGCGTTCATTGCGCAGGAGCGTGCTCAGTGGGAAGCGGATCATGGGCCGTCTCGATTCGGTAAGTCGACGAAGTGGCTCCATTGTAGGGGGCCGGTCCGACCCCGACGGTGAAGGCCGTATGAGCGTTCGCCCACAGATTCGAAACTATAGCAAAGTTGTTTTTCTTGAGGGAAAGCGAGAGTCCACTGTGGCGGCCGGATTTCGCCGAGGTCGCGGCGGGCGGGCATGATGGGATCATGCATGTTGATCACGTCATCTACGCGGTTGGTCCTCAGGGGTTGGCGGCCGAGACGGAGCGTTTCGAGCAGCTTCTCGGGGTTCGTTCGTGGGATGGCGGGGTCCACCCCGGCTTCGGCACCCGGGTGCGTCTCATTCCCGTCAGTGACGAGCGTTATATCGAGGTGGTCGAGGTGCTCGACCATCCGGTGGCCGCCAAGGTTCCCTTCGGCCAGGCCGTGCGGGCCCGCAGCGAGATGGGGGGTGGCTGGCTCGGCTGGGTTCTCTCGGTCGACGATCTGGCCAGCTATGAGAAGCGCCTCGATCGCCAAGCCGTCTCTGGGCTGCGCCAGTTCCCCGACGGCCGGGCGCTCGAGTGGCGCCAGATCGGCGTCAAGGGCCTCATCGCCGATCCGCAACTTCCCTTCTTCATCCAGTGGGTCTCCGACGCCTCGGTGCGCCCCTCGGCTCTCCCGGCGGAGATCGGCCTGACGGAGCTCGAGATCGCCGGCAACCGCGGCCGGGTCGAGGAGTGGCTCGGCCTCGACGTCGGCGATGTCTTCGACGGCGTGCGGGTCAGTTTCGACTCCCCGAGCGGGTATCCCGGCATCACCGCCGTCACCTTCGAGACGTCGAAGGGCGTCGTCCGCATCTGACTCGTTCTCACCAGAGACGAGGGCCGGTCCGCGCGCCCCGCGCCTGAGGGCTGGGCGCTCCGACGCCGTGTGCTCGATCATCGCCCTCACCCCTCATCCGACCGCCGCCAGATGACGCCTGCCCAGACGCAGGTGGTCGAGGGCTTGGGCGACGGTGTGCGCCTCGACGATCGTGATCCCCTTGCCGGCGGACCGCTCGTCGAACCCGGCCGGCACGATCGCCGTCGTGGCTCCGAGACGGGCCGCCTCAGCCACGCGCCGTTCTACGCCGTTGACTCGCCGGATCTCCCCGGCCAACCCGATCTCGCCGAGGGCGACGAGTCCGGATGGCAAGGGACGATCGAGCACGGCCGAGGCGACGGCCAGGGCCAGGGCGAGGTCGGCCGCCGGCTCGTGCACCCGGGCTCCGCCGACGGTGGCGGCGTAGGCGTCCATGAGATGGAGCCGGATGCCGGCCCGGCACTGTAAGACGGCGAGGATCATGGCGAAGCGCCCCGGGTCGACGCCGTGGCAGACCCGCCTCGGCGCCGTCTGCCCCGGCGCGGGGGCGATGAGGGCCTGGACTTCGCTGAGCAGAGGCCGCCGCCCTTCGAGGGCGACGGTGCGGGCCGTGCCCGGGATCGGCTCGGCGAACTCGTGAGTGAACAGCCCGGAGGGATCGGGCACCTCGGCCATCCCCGACTCCGTCATCTCGAAACAACCGACCTCGTCGGTGGCGCCGAAGCGGTTCTTCGTCGCTCGCAGGAGACGGAAACCGGAGTGAGGATCGCCCTCGAAGGTGACGACGACGTCGACGAGGTGCTCCAGGGTGCGCGGACCTGCCACCGAACCGTCCTTGGTGACATGCCCGACGAGGATGAGGGGCAGGCCGCGGGCTTTCGCCACGGCGATGAGGGCGGCGGTCGCCTCGCGGACCTGGGCCACCCCGCCGGCGGCTCCCTCGACCCCGGCCAAGCGCATCGTCTGCACCGAATCGACGACGACGAGGGAGGGATCGAGCGCCTCGACATGCCCGGCGACGGTGGCGACGTCCGTCTCGGAGGCGAGATGGAGGAAGGCCGAGCCGAGGCCGATGCGCTCGGCCCGCGACCGCACCTGCCCGGCCGACTCCTCGCCGGAGACGTAGAGGGCCGGACGCTCTCCCTCAGGGCCGCCGGCCCGGGCCGCCACCTCGAGGAGGAGGGTCGATTTGCCGATGCCGGGCTCGCCGGCCACGAGGACGACCGCCCCCGGCACGAGGCCGCCGCCGAGCACCCGATCGAACTCCCCGATGCCGCTCGGCCGACGCCGGGCCGTCGCCGGATCGACGGAGGACAAGGGGATGGCTGGGGATAAGGGGACGACCGCCGCGACACGCCCCGCGCCGCCCGGAGGGCCGCCTGCCTCCTCGACCGTTCCCCAGGCCTGGCATTCGCCGCAACGCCCGACCCAGCGGGCCGATTCCCAGCCGCATTCCGAGCAGCGCCAGCTCTGCCCTCGCTTCGCATTCGTGTTCTTCGCCATGATCGTCACGCTAACGAGGAGGTCGGACATTCGCGCCGTCCCCATCGAACAAACTGTCCACAGGCCACAAGGACGCCCGGCGCGTCCCGCGATCCCGCATCCCACGGTGACGCCACCGCCCCCGATCCAGGGAGTCGATGCGAGAATGACCCCATGGATGACACGAACGCCGTGAGCACGACCGAAAGCGCCCGCGCCGCCGCCACCACCCGGGCGAGGATCAAAGACCACCTCGTCGAGGTGACCGAGGTGACCGACATCACCCCGTGGTATCGCCGGATCGAGGTCGCCGCCAACGGCTTGCTCGACCACCTCGACGTCGCCCCCGGCATCCATGTGCTGCTCAGCGTGCCCACCCTCGACGGCTCCGCTACGGTGCAGCGCAGTTACACGATCCACCGGGCCGATCCGGCGCGCGACCGGTTCTGCTTCGACTTCATCCTCCACGAGCCGGCCGGCCCCGGCTGCCACTGGGCCGCCACAGCAACCCCGGGGGTCTCCGTGCCCGTGAGCGAGGCGCCGTATCACCTTGTCATCCCCGAGGTCTCCCAGGCTCTCCTGGTCGCCGACACGACGGCCTTGCCCGCTATCGACGCGCTTTTGGAGACCCTTCCCGACAGCGTCTCGACGACCGTCCTCATCGAAGACGACCACGCCGACCACGACCTCATTCCCTTACCCGACCGGGCGGCCTCGGTCACCTGGCATCCGGCCTTGTCCGAGGAGGTGTTGGCGGCGACGACCGGCGCCCTCGACCCGTCCGACAGCTTCTGCTGGGCGGGCGGCGAACGTCACCTGGCCAAACTCGTGCGCGATCACGTCCGTAGCGCCTGGCCGGTTCCGCGCCAGCAGCAGCACATCCAGACCTATTGGATCGCTGGCAAGGGGTGATCGCCCTCACTCCGAGCCGGAGAGAGCTCGGAAGAAGGAGACTTTCTTGCCCGTCCGGAGCAAGGAGTAGCGATAGACCCGCGCGGCGACGAGGATGCCGCCGACCGTCGCGACGAGGCAGATGAGCCAGGCGAGGGCCGCTTCACCGGAGGTGGCGGTCCCTGAGCTGATGAGGGTCGGCATGACGATCGTCGAGAACACCGGCAGATACCCGAGCAGCGTGGTGGCGCCCTCGTCGCCGAGCAGGATGACGATGTAGGGCGCGAGGTAGGCCACCATGACGAGCATCGTCACCGGGGTGGTGGCGCTGGAGACCTCCTCGACCCGCGAGACGAGGGCGGCCAAAGCGGCGTACAGGCTCGTGATGAGCACGAAACCGGTGATGAGAAGGACGACGAACCAGAGGATCGCTGGAGCCCACGCCGCCAGCGACGCCGTCATCCCCGCGATCGCCATGCCACCGAGGAGGACGAGGGCGAGCAGGAGGGCTTGGAGGAGGGCGACGACGGCGCTGCCGAGGATCTTGCCGGCGATGAGGACGCGGGCCGGCATGGCGGCCAGCAGGATCTCGACGATGCGGGTCTGTTTCTCGATGACGGTGTTCTGCGCCACCCCGGCGCCGCAGACTTGGATGACGATCATGAAGACGGCTCCGAAGCCGAGCGCGGTGAAGGCGGCCGTCATCGGCGTGCCGGTGGTGTCGGGTTCGAGCAACTCGACGGTCGGCGTCGTCGTCAGGGCGTTGACGAGCCCGCTCGGAGCGGTGGTGCGGGCGACGATGGTGAGCCCGCCGCCAGCCGCGTCGGGGATGACGGCGGCGTCGGCCTCTCCGTCGCGCACGTCGGCGACAGCCTCGTTCGCGCTCGCCGCTTCGATGAGCGTGAAATCATCCGCTAATCCCGTCCCGCTAGGTAATTCTGCGGCCACAGCGACGACGGTCGTCGTGTCGGAGCCGGTCGCTGGACGGGTGAGGACGGCGGCGATGACGACTCCCGCCACCGTCGCCAGAAGGAGGAGCAGGGTGGTGATGAGGAAGGAGCGCGAGTGCAGTTGTTGGTCGATGTCGCGTCCGGCGACGAGCCAGGTCTGGACGATCCCGTCTTTCCATCGCTTCCGCCCGCCTGAGGCTGCGCCGGTCGCGTTGTCGTCGCCCGGGCCCGTTCTCAGTCGAGCGGGTCGGCTCGTCTCCGCGCGATCGGACGCCGCGTCTTTCTCCGGCGCGGCCTCGGTTCTCCCCCGTGATGTCATGGTTTGTCCTGGAACAGGCCGGGCCGGCGCCACAGCCGACGGATGCGACGATCGAATCCGGGTTCCCCGGGCCGGTCGACGATGGTGTCGCGGAAGACTTCGGCCAACGATGGCGTCCAGCGTTGGAAGGAGTTGACCGGACCATGCCCGAGGGCGCGCTGGAGCACCTCTTGGGCGATGACTTCGGCGGTGTCCTGGTTGAGGGCGTCGATCGTGAAGCGAACTTTTCTCCCATGCGGGACGACGTCGATGACGCCGCGTTCGGCGCGCAGCCAGGTGAGGTCGTCGGCGCCGATCTCGTAGGAGAATCCGGCGTGGGTCGCCAGGAGGCCTTCGCGCGATCCGGTGGCCTTGATTTTGCCGTCGGCGATGATGACGAGATGGTCGCAGTACCGTTCGACGAGGTCGAGTTGGTGGCTCGAGAAGAGGACGGGCACGCCCCGTTCACTGTGCGAACGCAAGATCTCCCCGACGGTCTCCGCGGCGATCGGGTCGAGGCCGGAGAAGGGTTCGTCGAGGATGAGGCAGGCCGGGTCGCCGATGAGAGCGGCAGCGATCTGGATACGTTGCTGGTTTCCGAGGGAGAGGTTTTGGACGGGGTCCTTGCTCCGATGCTCGAGGGAGAGTTCGGTCAGGAGACGTTCGGTCGATGTGGCGGCGTCCTGCCGGCTCAACCCTCGGATGCGCGCGAAATATGCGAGTTGTTTGCCGATCGGCATCGTGGGGTAGAGGCCGCGCTCGGCCGGCATGTAGCCGATCCGTCGCACGTCGGCCGGGGTGATCGGGGCGTGCCTCCAGCGCACACCACCGGAGTCCGCCGTGATGATGCCCATGATGATGCGCATCGTCGTCGTCTTGCCGGCTCCGTTGCCGCCGATGAACCCGGTCATCCCGTGGTCCGCCATGCTGAAGGTGACGTCGTCGAGGGCTTGAACCGCCCCGAAACGGCGAGACACATGGTCAATGTTCAGCACGACGCAATGTTACGAAGCAGTTCAACCCACGGAAGCGGAATCCGGGCGACGGAAAACAATGAGCGTCGTATGGGTGCGCTGGCGGACCTCGCCGTCCTGGTTGATCGTGTCATAGTCGACGACGACGATGCCGCGATCCGGTTTGCTGCGGGATAGACGCTTCGATGTCACCTCGAGGGTGAGGTGGAGACGGTCGCCGGGGCGGGCCGGCGTCGGCCAGGCCAACTCGACTCCGGCGCCGACGATGCCGTTGCCGATCGGGAAGCCGACTCCGGCCAACAATCGCATCGTCACCGCGGCGGTGTGCCACCCAGAGGCGGCTAGGCCGTGGAAGAAGCTCGTCTCGGCCAGGTCGGGATCGACATGCCCGGGTTGGGGGTCGTATTCCCGTGCGAAAGCGATGATGTTCTCTTCGGTCAGTTCGATGGCGTGGCCCGGCTCGGTCTCGAACCGGTCGCCGACCTCGATGTCTTCGTACCACATCTCCTGCGTGGGGCTCGTCTCCGTCATGCCGCTCCTCTATCAACGGTCCGTTGTTCCTGTCGTCCACTCTCTCAGTTTCCAGCGATGCCGACGAGTTCTGCCGGTTTTTCGCCGTCCAGATCGGGGTGATGATCGGCTTGGAGATGACGGCTGCGGATGAGCGTGGCGGTGACGACGACGAGGGCGAGGGTGATGAGCGCGGCTGTCACGACGACGGAGCACCCCAAGAGGGTTGTGGCGGGGAGGACGACGATGACGGCCGCCCCGGCGGCGAGGGTGCGCAGGTGGTTCCAGCGGCCTTGGGAGAGGCGGAAGACGAGGATCATCGAGACGAGGTAGAGGGCGATCGGCAACGCCATGGTGGCGGTGGCGGCGAGGGGGGAGAGATGGACGAGCGGTTCGACGATCTCCTCCGAGTCGGCCGCCGGTCCACCGCCGGGCCGCGCGGCGTCGGCGATGACGACTTCGAGTCCGGAGCCGACGAGGGCCAGCGCGATGAAGACGCCGACGTGCCCGTAGCCCCACGAGAAAGCGATGTGACGGCGTTTGCGCAATCCCACATGCATCGGATCGAGGAAGTAGATCCACCAGAGGGCGAAGACGACGACGAGCCCGCAGATCGCGACGGAGACGAGGGGGCCGGATAAGCCGTTTTCCCCGGCGCCTTCGTGGAGCGCGGTGACGCAGTCGGCGACCGATTCGCCGAGCAGGATGATGGTGAACAGGCTGTAGCGTTCGGCGATGTGGTGGGGGTGCCAGGCGGTCTGTTCGGCTCGCTCGGCCCACCAGGGCACGAGCAACTCGATCGCCGCGCAAGCGATGAAACTGCCCAGCTCCCACGTCGCTGGCAAGGCCAAACGCCCGACCCACAAGATCTGGACGAAGGCGATTCCCCGGGCGTAGCGCAGGGCGGTGGCACGCCCGGACGGGTCGTTGCGGGCGGCCCGCAACCATTGGATCACCCCGGCGGCCCGCATGACGCAATACCCCACGGTGATGACGGTGAGCCGGTGGTCGCTCTCGGCCGAGGCCACTCCGGCGGCCAAGGCGAGGACCCCGGTCATCTGGAGGAGGACGGTGAGCCGGTAGGGCCCGTCGTCGACGTCGTAGCTCGAGGCGAACCAGGAGAAGTTCATCCACGCCCACCAGATGGCGAAGAAGACCATCCCGAAGGTGACGATCCCCTCGGCGACGTCCCCGGCCTCAAGATTGTGGGCCAATTGTTCGACCGACTGGGAGACGGCGACGACGAAGACGAGGTCGACGAGCAGTTCGAGCGGCGTCGAGGCGCGCTCAGCCTCCTCGGTGTCGCGGCGGCGCATGCGTCGTCTCCACCGCCAAGGAGAATTGAGGGAGACGTCCGACGTCTTCCTCGCGGGTTTACGCGATTGCCGTCGGAGCGTGATCACCGCTGAAGGAAGAGATCACTGCTCACGAACGCCAAGCGGAGCAGTCGCCAGCCAGGTCGCAGAACGGGGCGTTGGCGGTCTGCCCGCAGCGGCACAGCGACGCCCGGGTGACGTGCTCGACACCCTTGTCGCTCGTCAGAGCGATCTCGCCGCGCACCCACATCGGCTCCCCGGCCTTGCTGACGATGGTCGTCGGCTGGTCGGCGCGTTCCGCTGCGGCGCCCTCGAGTTCGGTGCCAGGACCATACTCGAGGGCGCCCGTGGGGCACCTCCGGACGATCTCGGCGACGGTCTCGGCGGGAGCGGCGTCGGGCAGGACCCAGGGCTTGCGGTGGGTGTCGAACACCTCGGGCAGTCCGCGCACGCACTCGGCGGCGTGGAGGCAGCGGTCGAGGTCGAAGGTGACGTTGATGTCGGTTCCGTGGTAGGTCCGTCGTGTCATCGGTGGTGGTCCTTGTCGGGTCAGGCGGTGGTGTGAGTCAGTTGCCCGAGGGGGAACTCGGCGCGGCGGTCGGCGGGCACGAGATCGAGGTACTCGGGGTGTTTGGCGATGTAGGCCGAGACGAAGGGGCAGTAGGGCAGCACCAGCCAGCCGAGGCGTCGGGCCTCGTCGAGGGCGTATTTCACGATGGTCGATCCGATCCCCTGGCCTTCCGAGGCGGGGTCGACGATGGTGTGAAGGAAAGAGGCGACGTTCCCGCGGCGATGGTATTCGAGATAGCCGGCGACGTGGCCGTCTTGCATCGCTAAAAACTGCGATCCTTTTGCATTATGTATTGTTGTGGTCCCCATGGAAGGCATCATGTCACAGATGGATGATCGGGGTGAGAGCCGTCCGTAGCCGCTCGCACGATTCGCGGAAGGTGTCCTCTTCGGGGAGAAGGGAGAGAGCGAGTGTGTTGGTGGTGGGCAAATCGTAGAACCACCCGGGGTGGATCGACAGGTGGTGTTCTTCTAGGAGTGTGATCGTCGGATCCGGTGTCGTCGCCGGCAGGTCGAGCAGGGCCGTCCATCCGCCGTCGCAGCGTCGGATTCGCAACGGGGAGGGGAAGATCGTCTCGAGGGCGCTCCGGTTGGCGATGAGACGCTCGCGCGTCCGGGCGATGATCCCGTCGGCGGCCTCGAGGAGGGCGGGCAGCGCGGCCGCCGTGGGGGCGGCGACGGGCAGGAAGGCGTCGGCGATCTCGTCGAGGGCGGCGGCCAGCGGGGCGGTGGCCGAATGCGGACCAGTCAGGTGGATCCACGCCAGCTTGAGCCCGGGCGCGCACAACGTCTTCGATAATCCGTCGAGGGTGATGGTGACGATTCCTGGCGCCCCGGCCAGGCTCGGCGGGGATCCGGAGGGAAGGTCGACGGTGAAGGGGCGGAAGACCTCGTCGGAGACGAGCGGGATCCCACCCCGCGCGCAAGTGTCGATGAGGGCGGCGTGGTCGTCAGCAGATACGTACGAGCCGGTCGGGTTGCCGGGGTGGACGACGATGATCGCCCGCATTCGGGCCCGGGCGGCGGCCGCCGCGACGTCGTCCCGGTCGATCGACCACCCATAAGGATGGAGGTAGTGGAGCCGGTAACGCGCGACGCCGAGCCCGGTCAACCCCGCCAACGGCTCGATGAGCGGGTAGCCCGGCGCGGGGATCGCCACCTCGTCGCCCGGGTCGGCCAGGAGGGTGAAGAGCCAGGCGTAGGCCTGGGAGGTTGAGGTGGTCAGCCAGTATTCGTCCGGACTGCCGCCGTAGCGGGCGGACAACGTTTCCCGGGCGGGCAGCGGTCCGCGTGGATCGGGATCGTAGCGGACGGCGTCGCGGGTGGCGCGGGCCAGGATCTCGAGGAGGGCGGGGTCGAACAGCCCGTGTCGGGTCGGGTTCGAGTCGGTCAGGTCGGTGAGGGCGACGCCACGCTCCACCAGCTCTGCTCGGGTCGTGCTCCACGCGTTCGGCGGCGCGGGATGGGCGAAGCGGTCGGAGAGCACCAGCTCAGCATACGAGCCGACCCGCGAGCCGACGATCGTCCCGGCGCTCTGGCAACCCTCTCAGCGCCGCGACCGTCGGCTAACCAACTGAGCCGATCATCCCGGCGCCCTGCTAGCCCTCCCGTGACGGTGTGGGTTTCCATTACAGTGGCGGAATCGGCGTCGTCGGCTCCTGGACGGTAGTGGTTGTGGAGGCGGAACGTGCCGAGAAGTCGTTGGAGGGAAAGAGGCGCACATGAGCGAGGAACGAGTCCTGGATGGATTGAGCGCCGGGCGGGGCATCGCCGTCGGACCGGTCGCGATCGTCCACTCCGCCCCGCCGTTGCCGGAGCCAGAACCAACGCCTGCGGATCCGCAGGCGGCCACGACGGCGATCGACGAGGCCTTCGCCGTCGTCGCCGAGGCGTTGACCGCCCAGGCCGCGGCGGCCGAGGGCACGGTCGCCGAGGTGCTTGGCGCCACTGCCCTCATGGCGGCCGATCCGGCGCTCATCGGGGAGACCCACCGGCTCGTGGGAGAGGGCACGCCGCCCGCCCACGCCGTGCACGCCGCCGTCGCCCAGTTCGCCGAGATCCTCACGGCTGCCGGCCCGCCCCTCTCGGAGCGGGTGACCGATCTCGACAGTGTGCGCGACCGTGTCGTCGCCCACCTCCTCGACGTCCCGGCTCCAGGGGTGACGTTGAGCGAGCCGTCGATCATCGTCGCCGTCGATCTCGCTCCGGCCGACACGGCCGCCCTCGACCTCGGCCTCGTCGCCGGGATCGTCACCGAACAAGGCGGGCCGACGAGCCACACCGCCATCATCGCCGGGCAACTCGGCATCCCCTGCCTCGTCCGTGTCGCCGGGGCGACGTCGATTCCCGCCGGGGCGACCGTCGCGATCGACGCCGCCGCCGGACGTCTTATCGTCGCCCCGAGCGCTGAGACGCGGGCCGAGTTGGAGCGCCGCGCCGGCGCTGACGCCGCCATGGCGGAGGACACCGCTGCTGGCGCGACGAGCGATGGGCATCCGGTCGCCCTGCTCGCCAACATCGGCACCGCCGAGGACGCCGAGCGGGCCGCCGCGACCGCCGCCGAAGGGGTCGGTCTCATGCGCACCGAGGTGCAGTTCCTCGGCCGGGCCGAGGCGCCGAGTGTCGAGGAGCAAGCCGAAGCGTTCCGTCGGGTCGTCGCGGCGTTCGGCGAGCGGAAAGTCGTCGTCCGCACCCTCGACGCCGGATCCGACAAGCCGTTGGCTTTCGCCCATCAGACGGAGGAGGAGAACCCGGCTCTCGGGGTGCGCGGTTATCGACTCTGCCGCACCCTTCCCGCCTTGTTGGACGGCCAATTAACCGCTCTCGGCGCCGTCGCCGCGAGCGCGGGGGAGAGCCTGTGGGTCATGGCGCCCATGGTCGCCACCGCCGCCGAGACACGGGCTTTCGTCACCGCCGCCCACGCCGCGGGGATCGCCCAGGCCGGGGTCATGGTCGAGGTTCCCGCCGCCGCGCTCATGGCCGCTGAGATCTTGGCCGAAGCCGATTTCGTCTCGCTCGGCACCAATGATCTGGCCCAATACACGATGGCGGCTGATCGCCTCAGCGGCACGTTGGCCGACCTGACGAACCTGTGGCAACCGGCGGTGCTCCGCCTCGTCTGCCATGTCGCGACGGCGGGGATCACCGCCGGCAAGCCAGTCGGCGTGTGCGGGGAATCGGCTTCCGACCCGCTCATGGCGCTCGTGCTCGCCGGCTTCGGGATCACCAGCTTGTCGATGTCGCCTCCCGCTCTGCCCGCCGTCCGTTTCGCCTTGCGGCGCCACACGCTCGACCAGTGCAAGGCGATGGCCGCCGCCGCTTACGACGCCACGAGCGCCGAGGAGGCCCGGGCCGCCGCCCTCGCCCTCGTCGACCCGGCGGTCGCCGCCCAACTCGGGTTGGGCTGACGACAAGGGGATTCTCGCGCCTCCGTGCTGCCCTGGGCGGGAGCGGTGGTTAAGGATCGCGGTGATGCGTCCGGGGTTCGGCCACAGAGACGGCCGAACGCCCGAAGAGCCGACCGACAGCCAACGCCCTTCTCATCGTCTTCTAACCGTCTGACAAGGCATTTCAGAATCTTTACCGGTCTTTACACGATCCTGACACAAGCCCCACGGAAGCTCTATCGCGCCTCGTTACCGTCGAGGTATGACACAGACACAGACGAAGAAGACATCGGCCAGAGGGTTCTGGCTCATCCCGCTCGCCGCCTCTCTCGCCTTGAGCGGCTGCACGCCGAACACCGGCGAGATCACCGTCGTCTCTCGGGAGGACGGCTCCGGCACCCGGGCCGCGTTCATCGAACTGTTCGGCATCGAGGAGAAGACGGCCGACGGCGGCCGGAAGGATCACACGACCGACGAGGCGATCATCGCCAAGCAGTCCGACGTCATGATGACGCAGGTGGCCGGCGACGAGGACGCCATCGGCTACCTCTCGCTCGGCTCGCTCAATGAGACGGTCAAGGCCGTCTCGATCGACGGGATCGCCCCGGCTCCCGAGGCGGTCGCCTCGGGCGAGTACCCGGTGGCCCGTCCCTTCCTCGTCGCCACCGCCGGCGATCCGGACGCGCTGGCCGCCGACTTCATCGGCTACATCCTCGCCGCCGAGGGTCAGACGATCGTCAACGAGTCCTACACCGCGGTCGTCGCCGACGCCGCGCCCTACGCGAGCACGGATCCCTCCGGCACCCTCGTCGTCGCCGGATCCTCGTCCGTCGCCCCCGTCATGGAGAAACTGGCCGAAGCGTACGAGGCCGTCAACCCGGCTGCTCAGGTCGACATCCAGCTCTCCGACTCCTCGGCCGGCCTCCAGGCCGCCATCGACGGCACCGCCGACATCGGGATGTCGAGCCGCGACCTCAAAGAATCTGAGACGGCCACGCTGAACGCCACCGTCATCGCCCGCGACGGCATCGCGCTCATCGTCAACCAGGCCAACCCGGTGACGGATCTGACGAGCGATCAGGTCCACGCCATCTTCACCGGCACGGTGACGAGCTGGTCCGAGTTGACCGAGGTCGACGAGTTGTCATGAGTCCGGCACACGAGAGCACCGATGTGCTCACGGAGACGTCGACGTGGACGTGGCGCCTCGTCAAAGAGCGGGGCATGGGGCTCCTCTTCGCCTTCACCGCCCTCGTCTCGATCGCCGCCGTCGCGCTCATCTGCGTCTTCCTCGTCGGCGGGTCGCTGCCGGCTTTCTCCGAGATCGGGCTCTTCGCCTTCCTCACCGGCACGGATTGGTCGCCCAGCGACGTCCCGCCCACTTTCGGCATCTTGCCGATGATCGTCGGCAGCCTTTACATCACCGCCGGGGCGATCGTCGTCGGTGTTCCGGTCGGCCTGCTGGCGGCCGTCTTCCTGGCCCGCTCGTGCCCGCCGCGTCTTTACCGGATCGTCAAGCCGGGCGTCGATCTGCTGGCGGGGATCCCGTCGGTCGTCTACGGCTTCTTCGGCATGGCCGCGATCGTCCCCCTCTTCGACAACTCGATGCTGGCGGCCAGTGTGTTGCTCGGCATCATGATTCTTCCGACGATCGTCGCCTTGGCCGAGAGCGCTTTGCGGGCCGTGCCGGAGTCCTATTACGAGGGCGCTTTGGCGCTCGGGTCGGGGCACTACCGGGCGGTCTACTCCGTCCTCCTGCCGGCCGCCCGCTCCGGTGTGTTGGCCGCCATCGTGCTCGGCGTCGGGCGCGCCATCGGGGAGACGATGGCCGTCATCATGGTCGCCGGCAACCAGGCCCGGATGCCCGATTCGATCTTCGACGGGGTGCGCACCCTGACGGCCAACATCGTCCTCGAGATGGGCTACGCGGCCGATCTGCACCGCCAAGCGCTCATCGCCACCGGCGTCGTGCTCCTCGTCTTCATCCTCCTCATCAACCTCAGCTTCTCCGCGCTCGTGCGAAAGGCCCGCTGATGAACGCCGTGACCGACACCGCGCCACGCGCCACCGCGACCGCGCCCCGGGGCATGACCGGCCCCATCCGCCAAGCTTCCAGTGCCGCCGCCCCCCTGTCACCCGGTGGCGGCACTGGAGAATCACTCAACGCCCGGCCCCACGGGCAGACGCGCGAGCACATTCTGCGTTTCTTGACCTGGGCCGGGGCGGCGCTCGCCATCGGCGCGCTCCTCTATATCGTCGCGTTCATCCTCATCCGCGGCGTGCCGTATCTCAAGCCGAGTTTGTTCGCCTGGGAATACACGAGCGACAACGTCTCTCTTATGCCGGCGCTCGTCTCGACGATCGTCTTGACGGTGCTCTCGCTCGTCATCGCCTTGCCGCTGGGGGTTCCGGCGGCGATCTGGCTGGCCGAATACGCCCCGCGCGGCTCCCGGCTCGTCTCGCTCGTGCGGATGATGTCGGACACCTTGGCGGGGATCCCGTCGATCGTCTATGGCTTGTTCGGTCTGTTGTTCTTCGTCGGGTGGCTGGGGTGGGGTTTCTCCGTCCTGGCCGGCGCGGCGACGCTCGCGATCATGATTCTGCCGTTGACGATGCGTTCGACGGAGGAGGCCTTGCGGGCGGTGCCGGACGGTTGGCGCGAGGCCGCCTTCGGGTTGGGCGCTGGACGCTTACGCACGACGTTCCGCGTCGTCTTGCCCGCCGCGATGCCAGGAATTTTGGCCGGTGTCATCCTGGCCGTCGGCCGCATCGTCGGTGAGACGGCGGCGCTCATCTACACCGCCGGCACCGTCGCCCAGGTTCCCGGCTCACCGATGGAATCGGCCCGGACGCTGTCGGTCCACATGTACGCCCTCTCGAGCGAGGGCCTCCACCTGGGCGAGGGCTATGCCACCGCTGTCGTCCTCCTCGTCGTCGTCATCGGCATCAACGCCGTCTCCGCCGCTATCGCGAAAAGGATCACCCGATGAATTCCACCACCGCTTCCACCTCGACCGTCTCTCACCTCGCCGGTTCCTCGGCGGGCGGCTATTCCACGGGCCTCGCTTCTGTGCCCACGGTCGCGTCGTCGCGGGCCGCCGGGCCCACCTCCTCGCGCGCCGCCGTCCGGTTGCCCCGGTTGGGCGATTCCAGCGTCGGCTCCGAGCAGGCCGTCCCCGGTTCGGCCGGTCCTAACGCGCCCTCCTTCGCCGCCGCGCCGCTCGGTTCGACGGCTTCGACCCAACCCGCCCGGTCCTGCTTCGAGATCAACGGGCTCAACGTGTATTACGGCGACGTCCACGCGCTCAAGGACGTCGCGATGACGATCCCGGAGCATCGCGTCACCGCCTTCATCGGCCCCTCCGGCTGTGGTAAATCCACCTTGTTGCGCACGCTCAACCGGATGAACGACATCATCGAGATCTGCCGGACGACCGGGACGATCACCTTGTTCGGTGAGTCGATTTTCACCGCCGCCGATCCGACGGAGCTGCGCCGTCGCGTCGGCATGGTCTTCCAGAAGCCGAACCCCTTCCCCATGAGCGTCTTCGACAATGTGGCCTTCGGTCCGCGGACGCATGGGACGAAGAACCGCAAAGAGTTGGAGGAGATCGTCGAGCGTTCGTTGCGCGACGCCGCCATCTGGGACGAGTTGAAGGATCGATTGTCGAAACCGGCGCTCGGCCTCTCCGGCGGCCAGCAGCAACGTCTCTGCATCGCCCGAGCGTTGGCGGTCGAGCCGGAGGTCCTCCTCCTCGATGAGCCGACGAGCGCCCTCGACCCGATCTCGACCGGCAAGATCGAAGAGCTCATGGCCGGGTTGCGCGAGCGGTACACGATCGTCATCGTCACCCACAACATGCAACAGGCCGCCCGTATCTCGGATCGGACGGCGTTCTTCCTCAGCGGCGACGTCGTCGAGTTCGGCGAGACGGGGCAGATCTTCGGCGCCCCGGCCGATCCGCGCACGGCCGACTACGTCTCCGGCCGGGCCGGGTGAGAGGGCGGTCGGCATGACGTGCTCGGTCAGCGTATGCCAGTCGTCTTCTTGCGAAGACGGGAGCGCCGGCGTGCGTCCGCCGGTTTGCCGACCGAGGCTTTCCCGAGGGCGGTCAGGCCTGCCGGATCAGGGGTTTCTCGCTCCACATGATTCCCTCCCTGTCTCAAGCCGGGCTACCGGGCTCGTCCTGGGGGACGCGAGCGTCGTGCTGGGGAGCGTCTCTCCCCTGTGCATTCGGGGCCGTTCGCCGAGTCTGGCGCTCACTCACCTCACGGTAAGGTGAATTCATGGCCCCAGGATCGTCGGACCAATCGCCGCTCATCTTCGTCGTCGAAGATGACGCGAACATCCGGGACCTCGTCTCTTATGCTCTGACGGCCTCGGGGTTCACCGCGCGTGGTTTCCCCGACGGGGTGGGGTTCCGTGAGGCGCTGCGGCAGGAGACCCCTGATCTCATCCTCCTCGACATCATGTTGCCCGGCCAAGACGGCATCGCCCTGCTCGAGCGGCTCAAGGAGTCGAAGAAGACGGCGTCGATCCCCGTCGTCATGCTGACGGCGAAATCGGGTGAATACGACCGCATCAAGGGCCTCGATTTGGGCGCGGACGACTACATCACTAAGCCCTTCTCCGTCATGGAGGTGATCGCCCGGGTGCGCGCCGTGCTCCGTCGTGCCGCCCCTGCGCCCACTCCTGAGGTCGATGTGATCGTGGTCGGCGGGATCGTCCTCGATCCGGGGCGTCGCACTGTCACCGCAGGTGGGGAGGCGGTCTCCCTCACCTTCCGGGAATTCGAATTGCTGGAGTGTCTCATGCGCAACGCCGGCTTGGCATTGAGCCGTTCGCGCATCCTCGACGAGGTCTGGGGCTATCAGCACGCCGGGGAGACCCGCACCGTCGACATGCACATCAAAGCCTTACGCTCCAAACTCGGGGCGGCTGGGGAGGCGATCGTCACCGTCCGCAACGTCGGCTACAAGATCGAGGGGTGAGGGCGATGGGAAGACGGTGTGCTGGATCGCTCAGCGGCCGAGCCCGTGGCGTCGGTGGTAAGAGCGGTGTGAAAGCGGTGCGAGCGCGTCGATCGGGGAGAGATGGAATGATTTCCCCCGCCATGGCCGCATCGCCTGTTCCGAGCCTTGTGAACCCACGATGGTGGATGTCGCTGATTCGGGGAACGGGTGGACGACGATGAAACGCCGCAAGGTCGAGAAGTTGCGCCGGGAGTTCTCGGCCAATGTGTCCCACGAGTTGAAGACACCGTTGACGAACATCTTGGGATACGCCGAGATGCTCGATTCGGGGTTGGCGGCCGAGGCCGACCGGGCCGAGTTCATTCGTACGATCCGCTCGGAGGCGGAACGGATGATCGGTCTCGTCGACGACATCATGCTGCTCTCCCACCTCGACGAGGGTTATTCGAGCGACGCCTTCGCTTCCGTCGATCTTGGAGAGGTCGTCCTCGCCGCCGCCGACGCGCTCCAAGCCAAAGCGGCCCGCTACGAGGTGGAGTTGACGGTGGATCCGCCGAAGTCGCCCCTCGTCGTCGAGGCGAGCGCCAGTCTCTTGGCGGAGTTGTTCCACAACCTCATCGACAACGCCATCAAATACAACCGCCCCGGTGGCACGGTCACCGTCTCAGCGGCGAAGGAGTCGGGCCGGGCGGTAGCCCGCGTCGCCGACACTGGCCTGGGCATCCCCGCCAAGGAGACGAGTCGCGTTTTCGAGCGCTTCTACCGCGTCGACCATTCCCGCTCGAAGCTGACCGGCGGCACCGGCCTGGGGCTGGCCATCACCAAACACATCGCGCAGGTGCACGACGCCGACATCACCCTGACAAGCAAGGAGGGCGTGGGGACGACGATTAAGGTCGCCTTCCCCTCCGCTATTAAGGGAAGGGTGAAGAGCTCCCAGGGGCGCTCGAAGAAGCGGAAGAAGTAGGCCGGCTCACTACCAGCGGTCGCGGAGGCCCGCGAGATCGGGGTAAAGCTCTTCTCCCTGTGCTGTCGCCGCTGCGAAGAGTGCGAGCTCACGTTCGTCGTCTCGACGTCGTTGAAGGGCCTCGATCGCATACCTCAGAGCAGCTGAGCGACTCGTCGCGTGCCCGACGGCAACCTCGGAATCCAACGTCTTGATCTCATCAGAGGTCAAGCGAACAGCGATCTGTGTCATTGCCATACGACAAGTATGTCAACTGCATCACGGGTCGTCTGACGGCAACCCTTGGTTCAGTTATCTGTTGCCTTAATACACAATGGGCGGCAGCGGTTTCCCGGGCAGGAGCACCGCCAACATGTCGGGCAGCGATTCGATCGCCCAAGTGACATCCGGGTGCCCGGCGGCGTCGCCGATGCCGAAGCAATGGAACCCCCCGGCGAGCGCGGCGTCGACCCCCGAGCGGGCGTCCTCGACGATGACGCATTCGGCTGGGCTGAGCCCAAGCAGTTCGGCGGCTTTGAGGAACACCTCCGGGTCGGGCTTGCTGTGGGTGATCATCGACCCGTCGGCGACCGCCTCGAACCACCCATCCAGTTCGATGTGACGCAAGATGAGCCCGGCGTTGCGGCTCGACGACCCGATGGCAAGGCGATACCCGCCCTCCTGGAGCGCCCACAACGTGCAGCGCACCGCCTCGCTGACATCGTCGGGCGATAACTCGTTGAGCAGGTCCCGGTAGTCCTTGTTTTTCTCATCGGCCAGGGCGACCTTCTCCGCCTCGGAGTAGGAATCGGCCCGCCCCGCCAAGAGGAGCTCCAGACTCCGCATCCGCGACACTCCGCGCAATTGATCGTTGTCTGTGCGACTGAACGGCAGCCCGAGCCGATCGGCCAACCCCTTCCACGCCCGATAGTGCAACTCGTCAGTGTGAACGATGACCCCGTCCAGATCGAAGATGACTGCGGCGTAAGGGTTCGACTCGGCGCCCTGGGCGCCCGCCTCGCCTGGCTCCGTCGGCTCAAGCGGCACCGTCGTGGGATCCGTCATCTCGCTCCTCCTCTTCGTCAAGCGTGTGGACGAATTCTACCGAGCAGGGAAGTCTGGCGACTTCAGGGGAGAGAGCTGAAACGGAGACTGTCTGCCGCGATGCGGTCGATTTGTTCGAGTAGTCCGGTGGGTCGCTTGGTGACATTGAGCCGATGGAGGTGGATCGTGACGCCAGTGCGGCGAATCGTCAGGGTGTCGCTCGGGGTTCTCTGGGGCGCCGTCCCAGACGAGGTGGCGTCGGTGTGAGTTCCGGCGTAGACGAGGTGGCCATGGCTGAGCCCCATGAGCGCGCAATAGGTGGTCACCTGATAGAGATCGGCGACGGTGGCGATTCCGTCGTCTCCTGGCATTTTGTACTTCGCGTCGTAGACGGCGCGTTCTTGGCCGTCGACGAGGTGGACGATGTCGGGGCGGACGGTGATCCGACGGTCTTCGTCGAGGAAAAGCTTGTGCTGATCGACGGTGTGGCCTGGACTGAGACGGGCGAGTGATTCCCGGAGTGTGACGGTGACGAAGTCTTCGAACACGGTCGCCATGGAGACGGTGAAGGAGGCGAGGGGGTGGTCGCCCGCTCGGGTGTCGAGGCCGATGCCGTCGAGGATGAGGTCGGAGATGCGGAGGGCGTGATGGTAGCGCTCATTCATCCGGGTCGGTCGCCACGGTGGGAGCGGGGCTCCTGAGGAAGGGAGCGTCGCGACGCTCAGGCGGTGGTCGAGGTGGTCGAGGCGGCGGAGAAGCGCCGGTGGCATCCGGATGACACTGGTGAGGCGTCGGGCGGCGGCGCGGAGGCGACGGTTCTCGGGGATGTCTGCGCTGAGTGTCGAGTAGCGCACTTCGAGTGGGAGGGGAAGGCCGGGGTGGCGGGTGATCTGTTCGACGAGGCGGATGCGTCCGCGCACCACGGGGAGTTGGTCGTCGACGACGGTGTAGCTGCGCAGCACCCCGCCGGTGAGGGAGTGTTCGGCTAAGCGCACGAATGTCTCGGCGACGGCGGGCCAGGGGTCGTCGTCGGCGATGCCGTCGACGAGGCTGGGGGTGAATCCTGGGTCACGGGAGTGGGCGAGCATGAAGAGAAGGGAGGCGAAGCTGGTTTTGGGGTGGACGACGATGTCGAGATGACCGGTTCGGAGCGCCCCGACCATGCCGGGGCGTGGGGCCACCTGCCAGAGTCCCGCTGGTCTCGGGCTCAGCGTGAGAAGGGCGGATCCGACGATCGAGGCGATGTCTGATTCCGCCAATGCGAGGGTGACTCCGTCGCCGTTCTCGGCGAGGTCGACGCGGATCGTCATCGGAAGGTGGCGGTGGCGTCTGGTTCCTGGCCGCTAGGCGCAGGGTCGCCTGCGGGCGAGACAGTGGGCTCGGCCATGATCGTTTCGTCGGAGAAAGCTCGTCGCGTGGGGCCGTTGGTGGCGCGTGTGATCGAGGTCAACCCGAATTCGTGGCGCACCTGGTCGCGGTTCATGGTTCCGTAGAGCTGCTCTTCGAGGAGGGGGAGGATGTCGTGGTTCCAGATCCGTTCGAGCCCGGCGTCGGTGTCCGCCTCGGCGCGCATAAGGTAGGACGGGCCGATCTGGAATTCGCGTTGGCTCTCCCCGAGGCGGCGGTTCAGTTCGTCGAGGAGGTCGGCGCGGTGTTCGTCGGCTCCGACGGCGATGAGGTGGTTCCGAAGCAAGCTGGCGACGGGTTCCTCGGCGGGATGCATCTCGATGAAGGGGAAGCGGCGCCTGATGGCGGCGTCGATGAGGGCGATGGAGCGGTCGGCGGTGTTCATCGTGCCGATGAGGTAAAGGTTCTTCGGCAGGGAGAAAGTCTGTTCCGGGGAGTATTGGAGGGAGATAGCCTCGGTGCGGTATTCGAGCAGGTAGTACAACTCGCCGAAGACGCGGGCGAGGTCGGCTCGGTTGATCTCGTCGATGAGGAGGACATACGGCTGGGTGGGATCCTCCGCCGCGACTGTGGCGAGGCGGCGAAGAGGCCCGGCGACGAGGTCGTAGCGGAGCGCTCCTTCGGGCGTCGTCTTGGGGCGGATCCCCTCGAAGAAGTCCTCGTAAGCGTAGGACGGGTGGAACTGGACGATGGAGACGTTCCCTTCACCGGCGATGTGGCGGGCGAGGGCACGGGAGACGTAGGTCTTCCCCGTGCCGGGAGGGCCATGGACGATGAGTTGGCGCCGTGATTCCAGGAGATCGATGTAGTCGTCGAGCCACGTTTGGGGCAGGTTGAGTTCGTCTGCGAGTTCCGGGGTGGAGCGGGGCAGCGTGAGATCATCGTCGGTTTCCCTGGGTGCGTCGGCGGTGTCTTCGGTTTCGAGGAGGGCTTCGATATCTCCGCTGACGTTGGTGAGATCGATGATGAGACGGGAGCTTCCCGGCAATGTTTTCGCCGCTGCGGGAAGGCTGGTGACGAGGAAGTCACCGCCCGCCCATTCGACGGGCCGCCGCAAGTGGGGCGACTCTTCGGTGAACTCGGCTGGCCCGGTGATACGACCGATCCAGGCTTGGTCGTCGTGGCGGGTGAGAACAAGGCTGTCCTCGGTCATGGTTGTGAGGAAGGCGTAGTAGTCATCTGTCAGGCTGCGCCTTTGCGTGTACTCGGCGTGCTCGTAGCCGGTCTCGATGGCTTGCTCGACGGCCGACTTCGTCGCTCCGGGCTCGACTCCGCTGAGATGCGAGGCGGCGAGCGAGATGAATCCGTCGTCCAGCCACCGGTTGACGAGCGGTCGCCCGTCGTTCCCGGAGAGGATGAGCCAGGCGTGGGTCGGGTTCTCAGCGGAGCGGACTTGACGAACATAGATACGGTGACGTTCTGCAGCATCGTCTGGAGTCGCCGTCTGGCCATCGTCGGTCAGCTCCCACATCCCACGTTGAGGATTGGTGGCGAGACCCATGCCTTTGAGATAAGAGAGAGCCCAATCGACTCGCGCGAGAACTGTCGGTTGTTTCCCCTGGTGGGGCTGAAGTTGGGCGTCGGTGAAGAATTCCCTCTCCAGAAAATTGTCCCTTACCTCCGACCGGGAGACTCGTCCCCCAAGGCGACGGAGCGTCTCCAGCGTTGGCCAGATCAGTTGTTTGACTGAGGGGAGGATGGTCTCGTCGCTCACTGGTCCGCGCTCCTCAGGAGGAAGGGTTCGGCAGCGGAGCGGAAAGGCTCCTCACCGGCGATCGCTCGGTTCATCGCGTCGAAGTTCTCCAAGATGAGCCGCTTCGTGCGATACTCCCCGTGCTCCTCGATGTCATGCTCTTTGACGATCGGGAAGGTCTCCATGATGTAGTCGACGTCGTCCCGGGCGATGCCATAGAGGTGGAACATTGCCGCGTCGAGCTCCGCGCGAATGAGGGCACGGTGGTCGGGGTTCCACTCGACGACTTGGGCTCTGCCGGTCAACTCCTTAGCCATCGGGGCCATTGACCAGGAGGTGCAGCTCAGCGTGGCGACTCTTGAGGTGATCCAATCGGCGAATTGACCGATTGCCCAGGGGCATGGGTTAGAGAAAACCGACGGGTCGATCGTGGCGATTTGAGTGAGGTATCCGTACGTCATATGCGTGCCGCCGACCTTCTGCCTGGCGACGTAATCAAAGGCAAATGACGACCAAACAGCTTGGAGAAGAAGGGAAGAAGAATTGGTCAGTGCTAGTGGCATGGTATGACCCACCGCTGCGATCGGGAACTGGGCATCAACCATTGTCCGGGCATCGGTGTTGCGGCAAATATCGCGCCATCCAAGGAGACGAGGGTGATGCTCAGTTTCCCCGAGACGGTCTGATACCAGTTCCTCTCGCACCCAGTATCGAGGAGAGGGCGCGAACGTCGGGTCCCGCTTCTCATCGGGGTCGAGGAGGCGAGCGTTCTTCTCTCCTTCGTATGTGGCCCAGCGATGATCGTAGAGATGGATCATCTTCGCCTCATAAAGCGGCAGCATCCGCTCGACAGTCTCTATGGTCATCCGTCGTCCTCCTCGGTCTCGGCGGTGATGGAGAGCGGGGTGTCGCCCCGGCGGGCGAGGCGTTCCTTGGCCTCGCGAAGAATCGTCTGGAGCCGTTGCTCGAGTTCCCTCTTCGGTGGGAGATCCGTCCAGTACTCGGCGACGACGATGCCGTCCTTGTGCATCTCGAGCAGTTCGATCTGCTCGCGGCTGGCCTCGGTGCAGAGGATGAGTCCGATGGGCGCCTCTTCGCTGGGCTGGCGTTCATAGCGATCGAGCCATTTGAGGTAGAGCTTCATCTGCCCCTCGTAGGCGGCTTTGAACTTGCCGATTTTCAGTTCAACGGCGACGAGGCGGCGTAGCGGCCGGGAGTAGAAGAGAAGGTCGAGGTAGAAATCCTCGGTGTCGATGCTGATTCGCTTTTGACGGTCGACAAAGGTCCACCCATTGCCCGCTTCAAGCAGGAAAGATTCGAGTTCTCGAATGATCGCCGACTCTAAGTCGCGTTCTTGGTAGGAGTCGTGGAGGCGGAGAAAATCAAGGAGGAATGGATCGCGGAACGTGTCGAGTGGCACGGCTGAACCGTCGGCCACTTGGGAGTTGGCTATCTCTTGCCGTTCGAAGGCTTTCCTGGCAATGATCTTCCGGAGCTCTCGGACGCTGAGGTGGTGATCCCCGACCTGTCGAGCGTAGAACATCCGTGCCTCTGGGGTTCTCACGGGGAGAATCTCGACGATGTGGCTCCAGGTCAATTGTCGCGACACTGTCGCGACAATCTGCTCGTCGGGAAACTCTTCGAAAAATTGGACCATTCGACGCAGCGTCTTCTCCTCGAAACCACGGCCGTAGCGGGCGACCAATTGTCGCGACAGTGTCGCGACAATCTGTTTTCCGTAGTCAGCGCGGTTTTCGTCAAGAAAATCATCAGCAATGAGTTTGCCAATATACCAATGTGTCATAGTCAACACAGAGTTGACTTTGATCGCGGCTTCGGCACGTCCCTGCTCAATGAGCAGAGATGCTTGGTCAAACAACTTTTCGACGTGCGACGCGAGAGCGGGTTCAGACATCAATTCATCCATGCTTTCACTCTAGAGTTGAGGTCGGACATCGCCTCTGGGCCGGTGCGCTCCCTCTTCTGGGTCGGGGCATCGACACTTGACTGCCTTGAGTGGTGGTTGCCCGCGCCACCTCTGCGGATGGGTCGATCATGTGGCTGCCCTTGTGGACGCGGACTGATAAACCTGGCCTGAACCGATGACCTCGGCCATGGCGTCGTAAACCTCGAGGATGAGACGCTTCGTGCGGTACTCGCCGTGGGCGGCCTCGTCCTTGCGCTTGACAATGGGGAAGGTCTCCATGATGTAGGCGGCGTCTTCTCGGTTGAGGCCGTACACGTGGAACATGAGGGCGTCGAGTTCAGCGCGCAGATGGTCCCGGGTCTCGGCGGTCGTCGTCCAAGCGTTGAGGCGGTCGACACGCGTGCCAATCCAGGAATAGAGAGGACGATCGAGGAGGAGCCCATCAATATTGAAACCTGGATGTGGCGCAGCCAGTTGTTGAAGGATGAAAAAGTTCATAGTCGTGCTTCCGAGCTTCTGACGGGCGACGAAGTCAAAGGCGAATGAAGCCATGATGGATTGAAGGGCCGCAGCGACATCATGGTGCTGGTCGGCCAAGGCTAAAGGTAATTTATTCCCAACGGCGACCCTTGGAAGCATTGCGGAAATGCAGGTGCGTTCGTCAGTCGCACGACAGATATCACGCCACCCAAGGAACCAGTTCTTATCCCACTTTCCCTGAAGCTTCTTGTCGATCTCATCCTCAGGCACCCAGTACCTCGGCATCGGCGGTTTCCGGGCGTATTTCTCCTCGTCGATCATGAGCCGGGTGGCTCCATCGGGCTCGTAGGTGGCCCAGCGGGTGTCGTAGAGGTGGATCATCTTGGCCTCATAGAGCGGCATCATGCGCTCCAGCTCCGGTCCGAACTCTCTCTCTCTCTCTCTCTCTACTCTCTCGGCGTCGGCGGAGACGGGCGGGAGTGGGCGTTCGAAGACGTTGCCGTTGAGTACCCAGCCTTCGTCCTCGAGTTCCTCGCGGGTGTGGAAGAGATGGGAGTCAGATGTCATATTGAATAGCCCTTGCATGAAGCGGATGCCCCAGGGGTTGCCGTCGGAGTCTCCCTCCTTGATGAGCACGGGCACGCGACGGTAGATCCCCAGAGTGATCTCGGCGTCTCGTCGGGTGCGGAAGATCGGCAGCGTGCCGGTGTTGGGGTTGACGAGCGTGATCTCCTCCGGCGTCATCGTGAAGGTGGAAGATTCGATGTCGCGGGGGTCGTGGAGGAAGAAAGCGAAGGTCGGGTTGTCGATTGGGCGGGCGAGTCCACTGGTGGTGAGGAGGCAGAACTTGAACGAGCGGTGAACACCGTCGAAAATCGGGGCGGCGTTCTCGAAGTCGTAGAGGCTGTGGATACGATGCCGCGTCACGAGGTCTTTGAAGTAGTGCTGAGTGGTGGCGTCGGTGGCGATACCGGTCGGCACGATGATGCCGGCCTGGCCATGGGGCGCGACGATCGTGCTGAAGAGTTCGGCGAATACAGAGTATTTGTTAATTCGTCCATGGCCGGTGAGCGGGTAACGTTGAGAGGCGCTCAGAACTTTCCTTGTGGCGTCGATCTCGTGTTTCTCTTGGAAATATTCGCTGTAGAGAAAAGGATCCGATGATTCAAGGTTGGAAATGAGTCTCTTTCTCTGGGCTCCGCTGGCAGTAGAAATATCTGGGTCCCTACTTGAAAAATACTCCTTTTCGTTGAGTTCGATTAGATCCCACGGCGGGTTGCCTATGACGCAGTCGAAACCGCCCGACCATCCTTCCGGTCCTGCCTTGTCGGAGGGGGACGACACTGTGTCGAAGATCTCGGGGAACTCGATGTGCCAGTGGAAGAAGTGGTAGTCGTGGGCCAGAGTTTCGACCTCGGCGATGGTCGAGCGCAGATGTGTGATCGAAGAGTTCGTCTCCAATGCCGCGCGAAGTTGGACGAGCGTGTCTGTCGTCAACGCGGCGGGAGGACCGACCCGTCTTTCTCCTCCGTAGATTTGGCCAGGCGCAGGTACGGCGGCCTCCTCCTTGAGGGGCCAGACAAAAGCGGCCAACCAGGCGTCGCAGAGGATTTGGCGACGGCGGTGTTCCGGGGACCGTTCGATGTCGCGGAAGCGTCGCGCATATCCGCGGACAATTGAGACGTCGTTGGGCGCCCCGAGGAGTTCCTCGTGCTCGCGGGCGAGGATGTCGTCGTCCGTTACGGAGCCGGAGATCGTGAAGAGGCTCTCTTGATCGGTTGCACGGATATCCAGTCCGGGAAGGACGAGGTTGTCGCCGTAAGCGGCGAAGCGTTCTCGATGCCGTGGGTCGTCATCGCGTTCCTTCTTGTTCCGCTTCTTCGCCGCTGCCGCGACTTTCTTGTCATCGCCGGTGATCGGGGTGAAGGCCTCATCGGGCAAGCCTTCCTCGACGAGGGCGGGGGTGGCGTTGAGGAGGGAGTTGCCGACGCGGATGCGCGAGTCGAGGAAGAGGAGGGGTTTGCCCGGGTCGGCGGCGGCGATCCAGAGGGAGACCTTCGCCAATTCGGCTGCGAGCGGGTTGAGATCGACGCCGTAGACGCACCGGCCGACGACGTCGCGCAGGGCCTTCCTCACCTCGCTGGGGGTGGGCTCGTCCTCACCGGAGCGGATCGAGGCGAGCCGGCGGGCCAACCGCCGGGCTGCGCCGACGAGGAAATGTCCGGATCCGCAAGCCGGGTCGCAGACGGTGATGCTCAAGAGCCGCTTCTCGGCTTCGGTCTGATCTGGTGCACCACGGAGTTTTTCGTCGACGACGGGGTCGAGGGCGCTGGCGAGGAGGGTGTCGACGAGCGAGGTCGGCGTGTAGTAAGAACCAGTGGTTTTGCGATCGTTGCCGCCGACGGAGACGAGTTTGTAGGTGTGAGTGTCAACGGAGGGACGGGGCACGAGTTCGAGGAGAGACTCGTAGACGCCGCCCAGTTCCTCGAAGTCGAGATTGCGGTAATCGACGGGCTGAAGCCCCTGTTTGGTGGGGAACCAACTGAGCGCTCGGATCGCCTTCAAGAGAGCATGGTTGTCGAGGTGTCCGGTCACGAGTGGTTCATCGGGTCGATAGGCGACGGATTTCTCCAGCGAGAAAGGCTTGCCCTCGGTCGGGTCAAAGAGGCCGCCGAGGACAGGTAACCCCAGGGGTATCCGCCGGGGATCGTCGCTGCCGAGCGCTCTGAGTACGAGGGAACAGCCTTGCCACAGGTCGCTCTGGGTGGTCGATCCGGAGCGACGATAGGCCTGGCGACGCAGCCGCTGAGTCGAGAAGTAGTCGATATAGCGCTTCTTGGTGGCAGGGCTGACGACGTGTCGATCGTCTCCCTGTCCACTCTCTCCATGGTCGTCCACGGCCGCCGTGGGGATGAGGAGGTCGCGGTCCTCTGTTACGAACAGGAAGATGAGGCGGTAGACGAGGCGGAGCAGATGACGGTGGAACGCCTCGGTCGAGAGGGCACCGGAGCGGAGCGCGTCGCGAAGCTCCCCGTTGGCGGGATGGGCGATGAATCCACTGCCGAGGCGCTCGATCGCCTGGGTAACCCCGTCGCGGAGGTGGTCGAGGGCTCGTTCGCCGGTGCGGGCGGCGTCGGCCCGCCAGATCTCGAGCCAGCACTCGGCCAGCGTCTTCTCCCCCTCAGGCCCCGGTCGGGGTTCCAAGCGGGAGACGTGGCAAAGCTTCCACAGCAGAAGGAAATCTGCGAATGACTCATTGCTGAAGATGGCGTCGAGGTCGATCTCGATATACGCCGATCCGGCGAGTTCTTTCGAGTCGCGCAGGAGCCGCAGTCGATGCCCATTGGAGAGAATGGCCCAGAGGCGATCGTCATCGCGATTGAGGAGTTCTTGGATCATCGCTTGGGGAGCCCGGGCCGCCCCGGGAACGCCCGGATTACGGTGGTCGAGGTCGACGCCGGGCCCGAGCAAATGGATCGGGATCTGTTCCCATTGATAAGAGACGGGGTAGTGGTCCGGTGTTCCCTCACGGGCGAGGTCGATGCCCCCGCTCGGTGAGAGGCGGCCGAATCCGAGTTCTTGGAGGAGGGGGAGGAGCCACCGGTCGCGCGTCAACGTGGGGCTCGTCGAATGGAAACCATTCGGATCCTTAACCTGGGCCTCCTGCCAGGATTGGTACGAGCCGAGCAGCCACGTCCAGGCCCGGCTGACGGCGTCGTTGATCGTCTGACGTCCCCCGAGGTGATACGCCGACGGAGCATGCGAGTCGGCGGGGCCGAGCGTGCCGTCACGGAGATGGGTGAGAAGACCGGTGGGGGCGATCCGCCCCTCGATCGAGATGGCTCCAGAAGTGGTCATCGCGCGCCTCCCATCGCGGGTGTCGCAAGAGCGTCGGGCAAGAACACGTAGACGCCGAGGACGTCAGTGGGAAGAAGAGGTTCGACGTCGATCCCACGGATCGTCAGCGAACCGGCCGTCTCACCGCCCCGGGCGGCGCGGCGGACCCGAACATGTGATTCCCTCGCCGTCTCCGCCGCTTCGGCCGACCTCTCTGCGAGGGCATCCGCCATCGTGGGGAGGGCTCCAAGCACAGCGGTGATCATGTTGGTCGCCCGGTCCGCAGGTGTGTTGGCGGATGGTCGTGTCGAGAGCAACTGTGTGACCTCGTCGCGGCTGAGCCAGCGAGGCGAAGCGGGGGTTCCGGTGAACGCGACCGCTTCGGCTTCCTCAGCGATCTGCTCATGGAAGCCTTGTGGCGTGGGAAGAACCAACCGCATCCGGTGGCGGAGGAGGAGCAAGGTCGTCACCCGTTCGACATGGGTGGTCGTCACGACGCCGGTTCGGCGGGCCGGTCGCTGCGTCTCGGGCGCAGTGGGATCGAGCGATCCGTCGAGGACGAACCGAGCCAAAGCCACCACATGGGGGTCACTGCGCGTCATCGTGGCGGAACCATGAGGGGCAGGGAGGTCTGTCACCCAACGCAGCCGTTGGTGGGCGGCGCCGGTGATTCGGGGGTGATGGGCGAGGAGGCCGTCGCGCAGCCCAGGGGGGAGCAGGGAGGTGTCGACGGTGAGGCCGTTATCGTCGGCGGCGGCGACGCCCCCGATCAGTTCTAAGGAAGCGCGCACGAAGTGGGCGATGTCGCTTGGCGTGCCGACCTGCTCACGGGCGGCGGCGACCTCACGGGCGACCTCCTCGGGGTGGATGGCGGCTTGGGCATAGCGGGTGCGCGACTCGCGCTCCGCCTCGGCGGCCGAGCGCCATCCGTCGGCGACGGCGAACAGATCGCCGAACTCGTCGCCGAGCGTCGGCTGAATCGACTCCATCCCCCGGGTCATGACACCAGTGACGAGCGCGTCGAGCACCTTGTTGTTGGCCTCGTTCGGAACAGGAACGCTGACCCCGAGATCGCGGCGGATCTGGGTGTGTTTGCGGATGAGGACATCCATGACGATGTTGTCGATTCCGTTGTCTTCCCCATAAAGAGTCACCGCGCGCACCGTCTCCGAACGCTGGCCGAAGCGATCGACCCGCCCCTCCCTCTGCTCATGGCGCGTCGGATTCCACGCCAGGTCGTAGTGGACGACCGCCTGGAACCCCTCTTGGAGGTTGACGCCTTCGGAGAGGCAGTCGGTGGCGACGAGCACGCGGCCACTGGTGCCTCCGGATCGGTCGACGAGGGCGGTGACGCGCTCGGCGCGATCCTGCGGACTCAACTCGCCAGTGACGACATCGATGGCGTCGATCGGGAGGCGGAGAACCGATCGAAGATGATCCCTCACATAGTGCGCTGTCGGAATGAATCGGCAAAAGACGATCGGGGAGAACCCGTGTTTCAGGAGATCGCTGACCTCGTGGACGAGCTGGGTCAACTTGGCGTCGTCACCGGGGGTGAGCGCTTCCGCCGCCTGGGCCAACTCAGCGAGGACGCCATGGGGGCGGGGCGAGGCGGTGGGGATGGCGCCAGGAGCGGCGTCCTCCCCCTCGGGATTGGTGTCGTCGGTGACGTCGAAGAGAGCCTCACGGCCGAGTTGGTCGGCGACATCAGGGTTGTCCGCTTCCGCGACGACCGCGCGTGCCCGCAAGGTGGCGGCCGCCGCTGCGGGGGAGGACGAGATCGAGCGCAGCATCGCCAACGCCGACCACCATCGGATCCGCTGTTGCACCTTCGTACCCGAGGTGTCGGTCACCTGCCCACGCGCGTAGGCGGTGGCCTGCCGCACGAGCGCCGCGTACGGCTCGGTGAGGCGATACGACACCTCTTTCATGACGCGATCGCTGGGGAAACGGGTGTCGTGGCCGAGGTAGGAGCGAATGTCGCCGCGCCGGCGTTGGACGAGATGGCGGGCAAGATGGCGGCGGCCCCCCTCCGTCGATAGATCGACATCGGTGAGAGCGGGGTCGAGGAGGCCGAGAAGGTTGCGGAAAGCGGACTCATGGCCGGAATGGGGCGTGGCCGTCACGAGGATGAGGTGCTTCTCCGGGCGCTTGGCGATCTCTGTGAGGAGCTCATAACGCTGGGTGACCGCGCTTCGCCCACTGGTACCACGGTCTCCGACAACACAGGTGTGGGCCTCGTCGACGATGATGAGATCTGGAGCTGAGCGGAGGAACTCGGGCCGGCGTTGATCGCTCTTGATGAAATCCGTTGAAACGATCGTGTTCCGATAATGCTCGAAGATCGAATCACCGGTTCCCAAACCTCGCTGGAGGCGGGCGACCGTCGAGGGAAGCACGAGCTCAGCGTCGATCATGAACTTCTCGTGCAACTCCTCCTGCCACTGCTCCGCGAGAGACGGCGGGCAGATGACGGTCATACCCTCGGCGCTGCCTTGGGCCAACAACTCGCTCGCGACGAGTCCTGCCTCGATCGTCTTTCCCACACCGACGTCGTCGGCGATGAGGAGACGAGTGACCCGCTGCCGCAGTGCCATGAGAAGAGGAACATATTGGTAGGGGCGCGGATCGACGGCGAGGGAAGCCAACGAACGGAACGGCCCTCCGGAGGATCGGAATCCGATCCTCAGCGCGTCACGCAAAAGTCGCGCGGAATGGAAATCCCCCCGGTCGTCTGGGGTGGGGAGGGGGAAGGTCGCGGGACGAACTTCCTCGAACTCGGGGTAGACGCCGGCGACGTCGAGATCACCGCCCGCCAGAGGACGCAAGAGGAGGAAGCTGTTGTCGCTCCCCGGATCAACGACCCAGTCCCGCCCCCGAGCCGTCACGAGCGAGCCGAACTGGAAATGAACAGTCTCAGTCATGAGTGGCCCCTGTTTTCAGGCGGGTCGTCTCACTGCTGCCCGAGAATGGTGAGCAGCCCTGCGGCGCCGGTGAGGGAGATGATGGGGGAATCATTCGGACAGTCTCCCAAAGACAGACGGGTTCGCACGGACGACCCGCTCGAACGAGTCATCGGGCTCGACCTGGACGACATTCCAACCCCCGAAGGCCAAAGCGCTGGTGTCTGGACGATGCTCCTCGTCAATGAAAACCACGGCGGACGGCCCCGACTGACCAGGTTGGTACACGAGGTCGACCGGTGTTCCCTCCACCTCGTCAGTGATCGAGGAAGGCCACGCGAGATCATGGGAGAGGATGTAGTGCAAAGCGGTCTCGACCGTGGGGCGAACGCCGGTCGGGATGAGGTGGGATTCCCCCATCGCATCGGCGCTCTCGCTTCCCTGATCCGGTGGACTCGTCCTCCGATGGGAAGGATCCTCGGAAACCGGGATGACTCGTGCTGACGCGAGCCGCAGGAGATAGGGGATGGCGACACGTCGATCGATCGAGGCATGAGAGAGCTGATTGCCGTAAGTGAGGAGGCAGTGGTAGCAACCGCGACCGCAAGCGTCCTCGGTGTCCTCGCCGGTGTCGGGGTCGACGTGGATGATCGACAGTGCCTCTCGCGCCACCTGTGCGAGAGCGTCGGGTTCTCCCGTGGAGAGATCCTTCTTGGTGAGGCGTCGTAGTGCTCCTGCCCCTCCCTCGGCTGATTCAACGAGCATGAATCTCCCTTTCTTCTCTTGATCGGGAAGAAGTTCGCTCGTCACTTCGGCATCCTCGAGTTGGAAGAACGTCTCCACGCCACGTTCGATGGCATACATGAGGGTGACTTCCTTGGTCGTGTCCAGTTCCTCGCCCCACTGAACGACGGCGATATTACGGTGGTCTTCGACGTAGGGGATGACGCGAGCCTTCCGGGTGACGTCCTCGGCGAAAGGCGCTCCCTCCTCCGAGACGAGTTCGAGGTCTGCTGCTTTCTTGTTGCTTAACCATTGCCCTTCGACAGTGTCGAGCCAGAATCCGTCAGTCGCGTCCTTCGACTCTCCGGGTGTGCGGCGCTTGAGCCCGAGGTTGACACGGCGAATCTCGGCGGCGTCGCCATATTGGACGGTGGCCACGATTCTGTCATCCGCATCGACGAAAGGAATGGGCTGAGGTGTGGTGTCGCCACGACGTGCGAAGCGATAGGTCGTGTGTATATCAAAGCCGGCACGTTGCCTTTCCTCCTCATTGGCGCCGATCCGATCGCGTCGGCGTGTGCGCACCATCTGAAGGGGAAGGAGGTTTCTTGTGACTCCGTTCAAGGGAACCCCGCAGTTCTCACACAAATCGGCACCGATCTCCCGGTCATGGTGGTAGCCGCAGTTCTCGCAGACGCGGGCCTCACGAAGCGTGAGATTGGCCATCCCACTAACGTCGCCGCCCCCACGGGGGAGATTGACACGCGTCACTTGATAACGGGCGCCTTCGTGATAAATGAAGGCGTTCGGGCCGAACTCGTTGAGTGCGAGGAAACGGGGCCGTTGGATCCATGCGTTGTCGGAACGAGTACGGCCTGGGATGAAGGCGGCCAGCGGCAAGCGGGGGAAGGAGTAGCCGGGAAGGAATCCCTCGGAAGCAAAATAACGATAGGGGTAAAAATCACTGCTATTGGACGCCGAGCCGGAGTCATTCTTTAGTAGCGCACGCTCGTGGGCGGCGTCGTCCATTCTACGTTTGGCATTCTCCCGTTGCCGCTTATCAGCTGATAGATCGCTGAGTTGCTCGAAAGCGAGGGTCATCTCGGTGAGCGAAGTGCGGTCGAGCATGCGCCACCGGTCGCAGGCGTGATCGAAATTTTCCAAAGCGTCGTTAATGACCTCATCGGTCCAGGTGGGGTTCCACCAAGAAGTCTCTGAGAGCTCATCGCTGAATGGTGAGATGATGAGATGAGCCGCCTCTTTCGCGCGATCAGCCACATCGCTTCGGGAGAAGCATTCGCGGATCTCGGGTTTGATGGGATAAGGATGGGCAGCGGGATCGCTCCCGCGATCGGATGGGGGAGTGATGAGCACATCGGTCATCGATTGGCCCAGCCTCGCTCCGGAGAAAGCGAGCCAAATCGCATGGATGTGGGAACGCAGAAGATCCTCGTTCGTGAGGTCGATTTGAGGGGCTTTGACTTGCCCAGCCACCATCTGATCGCGATGTTTGAAGTAATAGGAGTCATGTGCGTTCCCGCTCGCGCAATAGGTGACAACGAGGGCAGGACTGCCGGAACGGCCCGCTCTTCCGGAGCGTTGGGCGTAATTCGCGGGAGTGGGGGGCACATTTCTCATGGCGACGGCGTTGAGCGATGAGATGTCCACCCCCAATTCCATGGTCGGGGAGCAGTAGAGCAGAGGCAGCTCACCTTTTCGGAACTTTGCCTCTCTCGATTCCCGGTCCTCGGCGCGAACCTGCGCCGTGTGCTCTTGGGCGACAATGAAAGCTAAATCCTTGCTCGGCAGTTGGTAGATCTCTTTGAAGTACGGGTTGACCCGGGGGCCTCGTTCAGCGGCCCGCGTGCTCCGGATAGGGTCGGAAGCGCCATGATCTCCGGACCCTTCGACGATGCGGATTTGGTCGAGTTTGAGGGTGTACCCGTCCGTCGTTCCGTATTTCTCATGCGCGACAATTCCCCCCTCGGCGAGTACGGCCATGAGAGAGCGGATGATGGTTTCATACTCAGCCCCATCGATGGGTTCACCTTTTCGTTCGCTCAACCGTCTCGCCAACCAGCGGCCGAAAAGCGATCCACGTGTTAGGGTCTGGTATTTCGGCAAGCCTCGTGTCGTTAGGTTCCGGGGAGTGGCGAGGGTGACAATCCCTGGATCGGCCCGCTCGCCCTCCTCGACGGTCCACAGCCCGGTGAGATATTCGACGCTGAGTCGTTGGAGCTTACGAAGATGGTCCTCGGAGAAGACTTCCGTGTGAAGGGCTAACACCCGCCTGAATTCGTCGAGGAGCACGCAGACGATTTCCTCCCGCTGCGCCGGAGAAGCGTCGCGCAGAGCGGGATGGGCGGTCTCCCAGCGCGATTCAGCGGCACATAGCCTCCTCGCCGTCGGGTAATCCACCCGAATCAACCCCGTCTGTTCCAGATTCGGCAGGGTGACCCTCCACCCTCGTCTGAGGTCTTGAAGAGCCCGATATTCGGCCACGAGCGCGAAGGCGCTATCGATAGGGTTCGTCGAGAAGGCGTTGGGGTCCTGTGCGTAGTGGCTTCGATCAATGCGGAGATAACGGGGAAGAATGTCCGCGTAATCGAGGGGGGTGATCCCCTCCTCCCCGGCGGCTTCCGTCGCCGCACGCACGGCGGAGCGAAGTTGGGCGACGAGGACGAAATCGTTGATATGGCCAGATTGGAGGCTGGCGTCTTGACGATTGTCGACGAAGGTGAGGAGTTTGCGCACCTCGCGTTCGACGTGAGCTCTGTCGAGCGATTTTAATACGCTCAACGAGAGCACCGTCGTCGCGCTCGAGCGCCCCTCCTGATCGAGTGCCGCCACTTTCCCGGCCTCGGAATCACGTTTCTGATGGTACGTGGTGCCGCACGTGAGGCAGAACATCAACTGCCCGGGAATCCACGTCATCCGGGTCGCCTTTCCGAGCATGCTCTGAGATGGGTGGGGAAGAATGTGGCCGTCGAGATCGACGATCACCGTTTGTGGAACGTCGTCCTTGCGGGATTTGATGACGGCTGGCCCATCGCGACGCGATTCGACCCAGGAATCGGGAAGACGGTCGATCGGATCGTTCGGCCAAGGATTGTCACTGTCGATGAGAAGATACCCATCGCTGGCGTCTCCCCCCTTCTCGAGGATTCTGATCTGGGTGCGGGCGACGAAATGATCCTCCCTATTTTTCCGCGTCACCATGAGATATTCCTGGCCGCAATCCCGGCAAAACGCCAAGGGGAACAGTCGCCGTTCGTCGCTTCCGTCTGGCCTCGTCGCAGACAGGGTGAGTCGATACTCGTGCTCGATCGCCCGGGTCGCCTCGTCTTCAAGTGAGACGTAAACCGAGGCGCCTTTTGAGATGAATTGGTGAAGGCGGAAAGCGAACAGGGGGCGCCCAGTCGATGGATCTCGCGTCCTCGAACCTGCCAAGAGCGTCTGCTGGATCGCCGTCTTGCACTGATCGAAAGGTCGTCCGGTCTCTCGGTTCAACAGAGCACTAGCGTCAGCGACCGTAGTAGGAGCCCGGCGAATGAGGGTGGGAGGCGTCCCCGGTTCTTCGTCGAGGCCGAAGACGTTCTCAATCCACACCGCTAATGCGTCATGACGCAGCGCCTCATAATCGTGGTTGAGGCGGGGATCGTTCGATTCGGCCCGTCCACGAGCGTCGATGAGGCTTTGCAACTCCTCGATCTGCGGTTCGCCCTCGGTCGCCAGGACGAGCGTCTCCGTGATGACATGGTCAGGTGTGACAGTCGTGCCGAAGATCCGCGTGGCGACGCTCGCCACGACACTTCGCTGATTGGCTTGGGTTCCCTCAGAAGACATCGTCGCTGATGTGCCGACGCAAAGGAGATGGTCACCAGCTCCCGTGGCTTGCCGGACCCGTCGAACCAACATTGCGACATCGGCGCCTTGGCGGCCACGATAGGTGTGGAGTTCGTCGAGGACGAGGAACCGGAGTCCTCGAGCCGCCTCGATGAGAGCAGAACGCTCATCTGGACGCGTCAATAGCAACTCGAGCATGACGTAGTTCGTCAAGAGGATGTCAGGTGGATTCTTCGCGATCTCCTCACGTCGTTCCTGGCTCTCCTGGCCAGTGTAGCGGGCATAGGTGACCGCGCCGGGCGTTCCAAGAGCCGGTTCGTGAAGATAGCCACGTAACTCGTTCTCTTGACTGTTGGCGAGGGCGTTCATCGGGTACACGACGATCGCCTTGATCCCTGGGGAATCGGGGTGTTTGAGCACGTAGTCGACGATCGGGAGCATGTAAGCCAAAGATTTGCCGGAGCCGGTGCCTGTCGTCAGCACATAGGACGCTTGCTGGCGTGCTGCTTCGATCGCATCGGTCTGATGGCGATACAACGACATCGATTCCGTGCTGCCTTCGCGCCTGAACAACTCTGCGGTCCGTGGGTGAAGGATTCCCCGATCAGCGAGTTCCTGGACTGTTCCCCCTGACTCGAACGAAGGGTTGATCGAGAGGAAAGGATCGGGCCATTGGCCCCCTAGGTCGGCCTGCTCACGGACAGACTCGCGAATTCGAGCGTCATGAATGTCGATGGCGCCCTCGGTGAAGCTCCGGTAGTCGTCGATGAGGGTCCGGTGCATGTGGAAGATGTCAAGGTCCCCCAGCGCGTTGTCCGCCACGGCGCGTCACTCCTTCTTCGACGCCCCGAGAGGGAACGGTCACGGGGCCGTCCAACGGAGCGTCGAGACCAAACGATTACTCAAGTATTCCGTATTCTGTCTGGTCGTGGCGCACGGTGTGGAGGGCAAGGTTATGAACGCTCTCTGTTGATTCACTCGGTCAGCCCCAGATTGTTCTCCAGCGCTGAGAACTGGGCGAGAGCTTCCTTGCGTCGCCGTCGTTCTGCGTCGAGGAACGCGCGGACGTCTTCGATGGCGATGCGATAGTGAGATCCGACCATGCGATAGGGCAGCGCCCCTCGGTCCATCAGCTTGCGGACTTGAGGACGGGACATTCCGAGCATCAAGGCAGCTTCCGCTGGGGACACTTCTTGAAGACCATGGGTGATGACGATCTCTTGGCCGTTCGATTGAGCCTCGATGAGGCGAGCCAGCATCTCCGCTGTTCCTCTGGACAACGACACGCTGACTTCGTCGCCCTCGGTCTCGAGCGCGTGATGCAACGCTTCGGCATCACGGACTAGCGTTCTACTCATTGGTCTCCCCCCATCCGATCTAAGTGAGAATAACTGAAATGAGTGTAACCATCTTCGGCAATTCTCGTTATCGGTCGAATTGATTCCACATTGTCTATTTCACCCGGGTTAAGAAAGTTGTACCCTGAATCGTCAGAAAGTTGTACCCTGAGCGGCTGAAACCGGAAGTCGACGACATCGTCGAACTACCAGACGGCCGCTGGGGCGCCTTCGAGGTGGAGCTCGGATCCACACAGCGCGTCATCGACGGCGCCGCCAATCAACTACGACGGATGGCTTCCTTGGTTGACACCACCCGTTGTGCTTTCCTCGCCGTCCTCACTAATGGAGGAATCGCGGCCCGACGCGACGACGGTGTCAGTGTCGTTCCGCTGACCATGCTGGCTCCGTGACGTCACGCCTCGGATTGAGCGCGCAGGTAGTCGCGAAACAGTGGCATGACGAAGTCAACTTTTCCGCGTCCGGCGGGTTCGATGATGTGGGTGTCAATGAGACGGGCTCGATATTTCTTGACGTGGTCACGGGTAGCCCCGAGTCGCTCTTGAATGCACGCGAGATCAGCGGGGGATTCGGCGATGCCTGCCATGGCGTCGAGGAAGTCTCTGTCTTTGTCGGAGAGGTCTTTGAGGACGGGTTCGATGACGAGCCGTCTCGTGGTTTCGGCGGCCCGCGCCGTGGCTAACTGCGCTGCCTCAAGATCGATGACGGGGGCGGTGGGGTCGGCTTGCCACAGTTCGAATCCGACGACTTGGGTGAGGAAGGGGTATCCGCCACCGATAGCGTCGACGGCGAAATCGAGTGCGTCGGGTGCGATCGAACGCCCGGCTGTGACGATCGGCTCCTGAAGCGCGGCCCTCACCTCGGAGGGGGAGAGTTCGCCGAGGACGAAACGCTCGGCTCGGCGGAGGTAGGTGAGGACGTTCTCGTTGAGGAGGCTGCTGATCGAACTGGGGAGCCCGGCGGCGGCGAAAGCGACCGGCAACCCACGTCGGAAGCATTGTTGAATGGCGTGGAAGAGGGGTTTAAGTTCGTTGATCTCGTCGTGGTGGACTTCGTCGAGGGAGATGAAGATCCCACCGTTCGTCGTCTCGAGGGTGCTGGCGACATGTTCCAGTTGCTGACGCAAGGTCTTTGTCGGGGAGGGGCGATCGTCGATCTCGCGGGTGACGGAGGCGGAGAAGCCGAGCGCTCCGGCGGCGACGGCGGTGATGTGACTGTCGTCCCCATCGCGGGGAAGCAGATTCGGTAGGACGATGTCGGTGAGTTCCCGAGCGAGGCCGGGTTGGACGATCTCGGAGACGACGGTCCAGCCGGCATCGATAGCGATGTCCTCAAGAGCGTTGAGCAGAACGGTTTTCCCCGACCCACGAGGGCCGGTGAGGAGAACGGCACGGGCGGGGTCCCCGGGCCCACGGTGGAGGGCGCGCCTCACGGCGGCGAGTTCGACATCCCGCCCGACGAGAGATGGTGGCGTCACTCCGAAGGTTGGCGTGAACGGGTTGTCGTTCGAGTGCTCATGTGGAGACCGCATCCTGGCCTTCCCTTCCCCTTCTTTACCCAAGAGGGCCCAAGTTTACCCTTTGCTTCCGCGCTGAGATGACCGTCGAGGGTTCCCAGAGTCGCGATTCATTATTGAGCTGACGGTTCCATCGGCTGCATTGCTCTCCATGTCGTGAAGAAAAGATGATGACCGACGATGCTGGAGTCATCCCCGTCTTACGTGTTAGAGCTAGTCACAGCGCTGTTCAGATTGTCGCGACACTGTCGCGACAATTCAGATCGGTCTGCAGTTATGAGTTATTCCGTTGTCTTGTCACTCGGGCTTCCTCTGCTTTCACCTCGGCCATGAGATCGGGATAGGGGTCGGCCAAGGGAAGCCGCTCTTCGCGGAGTTTGGCGTGGGATTCGGCCAGGGTGGGGCCGGCGGTGTAGTAGCGGCCTTTGGTTTGGCCGTGCGAGGTGAGAAGTCCGAGATCGGTCAACCGGGCGAGGTCGCGGGTGGCTTGGCGTTCGTCGAGCCCGGAGCGGGCAATGTAGAACGGGCGGGTGACGCGGAAACCGAGAAGGGCTTCGAAGAGGAGTTCCGCTGTCCGCTCGGGGAGATGGTTCGTCTCAACGAGCGTGTCGAGAAGGATCCACTGCTGGCCGGCTTCTTCGAAGCGCCGTCGCACCGTCTGCGCTTGCATATGGTGGGCGCGGAGGTTGAAGCGGACCCAAAGTTCCGTGTCGCGCTCCGGGTTCCATGAGCCAGCTCCCGTCGCCGCCAGAACGGAGTAGTAATCGGCGGTATTGGCTCCCAGCCATTCTTCGATGCTGGAAAAGGCCGGTTCGAGGATGTGATCCATCGCGAGAACAAGGGTTTGGAGCGCCCGACCCATGCGCCCATTGCCGTCGCGGAAGGGGTGGATCATGACGAGATTGAGATGGGCCATGGCGGCCGCGATGAGAGACGGTTCGTTTTGGTCGTTCACCTGGTCCACCAGCGCTCGGACGAGCGTGGGGACGCGCTCGGCCTCGGGAGCGGTGTAGACGGTTCCCTGCTCGTCGGCAACGTAAATGGGGCCGTTTCGGTAAAGACCGGGGCTCTTCGACAGATCATGGTCGAGCAACATGAAGTGCATAGATTGAATGACGCCCTCGTTTAATGCGAACTCAGGGTTGGTCGCCACCTGGAGCACGTATGTGAGAACGCGTCGGTAGCCGAGGATCTCGGCCCACGTCTGCTGGTCGGCGTTGAGAGCCGGTTCGTCGTCGACGGCGGCGGCCGCGTCTTCCTCGCTGACGCGATACCCCTCGATGCTGTTCGACCCCCGGATCGCCTTGGCTTGGGCGGAGCGTCTGAGGGTCCCCTGCCAACGGCGTGGAGCGCGGAGCACGGTGGAAAGCTGACGACGGATCGCCTCGATCTCACCGAGCACCGCTTCGTCATGCGTGCTCAGGCGGGGAGGCTCGAAGATCGCATCCATGTCATGTCCTTATGTCCTAATCATTAGGACATAGTCTACAGCGCTCGATCGTCGACAAGTATGTCGCCTCGATTGCGCGGAAACGGTGAAGCCTATATCAATATATGTTGCTCCACCTGTTCTTGAGGTCTCACCTGCCCATTCCCGAAAAAATCGGGAGTCCATTCCCGGTTTTTTCGGGAATAAGGCGACAAGCTTCGGGTGCAGGACTTCCTTGGCTCGAGAGGTCCCATCTTTCCCCTTCTTTACCCAAGAGGGCCCTATCTTCCCTTTGAGGTCTCATCGGGGCCCATGTCCTAATGATTAGGACATTAGGACATCGCGATGATTTACCTTGTCAGGTCCACTTCCGTGGCCTCGTAGTGCCTGCGGAGGCGTCGCTACGGTCCCACCTCAGCGGTAGCCGCCGTCGCCGAGGCCGGCCGCTGCTTCGAGGGTTTCGTTGCGGGTGACGAGGTCGCGCAGGTAGGCGAGGGCGAATCCGACGACGCCGCGGTCGGCCCATTGTTGGGCGTGGATCTCTTCGTGGTGGAGGAGGCGGGCGAGGGAGCGGCGGGTGAACGTGAGGTCGTCGCCGGCTCCGTCGCTGGGCGGGGTGCGCGGGACGAGACCGGTGGCGACGATGGTGCGCAGCGCTTCGGCCGGATCGTCGCAGCGGTCGATGTTGAGGAGGAAGACGTCGCCCCAGATCGTGCCGCCGCGTTGGGTGAGGACGCCGCCGCACCAGCTGAGGCCGAGGCCGAGGAGGATGCCTTCGGGGGTGGTGACGAAGCGGGCGCCGTGGCGGCTCATCCAGGGGAGGAAGCGGTAGCTCCAGCGGTTAGCCACTTGGCGGAGCCGGATGCGGCGAGTCTCGACGGCGTCGAAGGAACGCGAGGAATAGTCGGTCCCGCCGATCGCCTCGTAGGCAGAACCCTTGTTGCCCAGGGCGGTCGTCAATGCGGCTTGCGCTGCGGTGTGCGGGGTGACGTCGGCGGGCAAGAGGAGGTAGCGGTGCCCGTCTGGATCGGTCAACCACTCCGCGTCAGGCGACGATGACGGAGGCGCCGGTTCGCCAACGCCATCGAGAACGGTCAGTTGCTGCGTTCGATCGCCACCCGTTGCTGCCATGGGTTCTATTCTCTTCTCATAGTCAAGAGACCGGGAAATGGGGGCGTGGTCGTCGATGAAAGGCATGACCACACCCCTTCATTGATCGCCCGTCGCCACCATCGCATCGACGGCGACGATGGGCGTATGATCTATCACGCATTGTGACGGTTGCAATGGTCGAGTCACGAACGGACTTATATGAACACTGATGTTCACCCGAATTCGCAAGCCGGAGGGTCGTCGGCCGCCGCCGTGGCCCACGGTGGTGGGAAGCCGGTCGTTCCGGGGATCGACGAGGACGAGCTGCGTCGCCGCGTCGCCCAGCTCACTGTCAGTCAACGTTGCGAGCTGCTGACGGGCAAGACGGCTTGGCGCCTGAACGGCTACCCGGAGATCGGTCTTGAGGAGGTCGTCGTCTCGGACGGCCCGGCCGGGGTGCGGGGCACGGGCGAGCATCCCGGGGAGACGTCGGTGTCGTTCCCGGTGCCGAGCGCGCTGGCCGCCACGTGGGATGTCCGTTTGGCTCGCCGCCAGGGCTTCGCCTTCGCGGCGGAGGCGCGCCGCCATGGGTGCGATTGCGTGCTGGCGCCGGTCGTCAATCTGCAGCGCTCCCCGGTGGGTGGGAGGCATTTCGAATTCTTCTCCGAAGACCCGCTGTTGAGCGGGGATCTCGGCTGCGCCGTCGTCGAAGGTATGCAAGAAGTGGGCGTCTCCGCCTGCGTCAAACACTTCGTCGCCAATGAGACGGAGACGTTGCGCACCGAGTACGTCTCGCGGCTCGACGAGCGCACCTTGCGTGAGGTCTACCTCGCCCCCTTCGAGCGGATCGTGCGCGACGCCGGCGCCTGGTCGATCATGGCGAGCTACAACCAGCTCGACGACGGTACGGAGAGCGCCCCGGCCGTCGCTCACCACCATCTCCTCACCGGCATCCTCAAGGGGGAATGGGGGTTCGACGGCGTCGTCGTCAGTGATTGGACGGCCACGAAGACGACCCTCGAACCGGCCCTGGGGGGCCTCGATCTCGTCATGCCCGGCCCGGCCGGCCCCTGGTCTCATGGGCAACTTCTCGCACTCGTCGAATCCGGCGCCGTCCCCCTCGAACTTATCGATGACAAGTCGCTTCGGATCCTGCGATGGGCGGCTAGAGTCGGCTGCTTCGAGGAGTTGCCCGACCATCTCGCCGGGCCGCGCTTCACCACCCTCGCCGACGACAGCGACTTCAGCCGCTACCTGGCCGCCCGTTCCGTCGTCGTCCTCGAAGATCGCGAGGACCTCCTGCCTTGGCCGGTCAACCGCCCCGTCTCCTCGATCGCCCTCATCGGTCCCAACGCCGTCGACCCTTACATCCAAGGCGGCGGCTCCTCCCACGTCGACCCCGACGTGGCCACCGTCATCCCGGCTGACGACGCCTTCCTCGACGCCTTCCCCGGCGCCGAGATCACCCTCCACCAGGGAGCCGACGCCCGCCTCAACCCCCCGGAGCTCGACTTCGCCAGGGCGACGGACCCGGCCACCGGCGCGCCCGGAGTGCGCATCGACGCCCTCGACGACACTGGCACGGTGCTCACCACGACGACGGTGACAAGCTGGGACGGGATGATCACCGAGCAGCCCGACGGGACGACGACGGTGCGAGTGACCGCCGATATCGCCTTGTCGGAGCCGGGGGAGCACGAGATCGGCCTCGCCACCGTCGGCGCTCACCGCATCACCATCGACGGGACGCTCATCGACGAGTCGACGGCGTTGGCCGGCGGGGAAGTCTTCATCGACTCCTCGGTCAATACCCCGCCCAACTATGCGACGACCGTCCAGGTTCCGACGCCAGGATCGGACGACGCGCTCACTAACGCTGAGGCGCCCACGCCGTCAGATGAGGGGACGGAGACGGGAAGCGCCGCGGCTGACGATTCCGCGACCGTTTCCACCATCGTCCGCCTCAGCGCCGACCTGCAATACATCCGCACCGACGAGTGGGGCGGCCACGGCTTCGCCCGCGTCGCGATCCACCATCGGCTGCCCGGGCCGAACGCCGAGGAGATGATCGCTGAGGCGGTCGCGGCGGCCAAGGCGGCCGACCTCGCTGTCGTCGTCGTCGGCACGAACGCGGATTACGAGTCGGAGGGGTGGGACCGCTCCAACCTCGACCTGCCTGGCAATCAGAACGACCTCGTCGAGGCGGTCCTCGCCGCCCGCTCCGACGCGATCGTCGTCGTCAACGCCGGCGCCCCCGTGCTCCTTCCCTGGTTGGAGCGGGCCCACTGTGTGTTGTGGGCCTGGTTCCCCGGCCAATCCGGCATGAGTGGTGTGGCCGACGCGCTGGCCGGCCGTGTCGAACCGGCTGGACGCCTGCCCTGGACGCTCCCGGCCCGTTTCGAGGACGTCCCGGTGCCGAACGGCATCCCCGACGACGACGGTGTCATCGACTACCGCGAAGGCCTTGACCTCGGCTATCGGTCGTATTTGCGCCGTGGCGTCGCCCCGGCTCGTCCTTTCGGCTTCGGCCTCGGCTGGACGACGTGGGATTACGGCGAGCCGAGGGTCGTCGCCCACGACGACGATGGCGTCACCATCGAATTGACCATCCGCAATGGTGGAGTTCGCCCCGGCCATGAGACCGTCCAGGCTTACGTCTCCACCGGGATCGCCGCCCCCGCCCGCCCCGTCCGTTGGCTCGGCGCCGCCACCGTCGTCGACGCGGCCGCCGGTGAACGCGTCACCGCCCGTCTCCGCCTGCCTCGGCGCGTCTTCGAAGTGTGGGATCCGGCCGCCCACGAATGGACACTTCCGGAAGGCGAATACACCATCTCCCTAGCCCACGACCTCGACGACATCCGGAGCGCCATCGCCGTCTCTTGGCCCCGACCGATCCCCTGATCGGTATCGCCGCGCGGCCGTCAAAGAACGCGCCAGCCCTCGCCAGATCCCACCCCGGGCCGCGAGGGCTGGGCGGCTCATCAAGCCGGCGCGGCTCGCCGACGCCACCGTCGTGAACCCACGACCCCCGAACCGGGCGGAGACCCTCTCTCGTCTCCCCACAGTCGACCGACCCATCAACCCACTCACCACCCATCCCACCGATCCACCCCTCACACAAGGAGTCTCCCTCCCATGAAACTCACAAGAAAACGCCCCCGGGCTCACGCCTTCGTCGCCCTCGCCATCGCGGCGGGGCTCGCCCTGGCTGGCTGCTCCGGCGAGAGCCCGAATAGCCCCAACGCCGATCCGAGCGGCGACGCCGGCGGCTCCAATGTCGTCCTCTCCTTCGGCAAACCGGACGGCCCTCAGACGAACAACTCAAACCCGTTCCTGTCGTCGTCGGCGGCCCGTGTCATGGGCTACGCCTACGCCCTCTACGAGCCGCTCGTCCAGGTCAACCAGATCGACCCGGCCCAAGATCCCACCCCGTGGCTGGCTGAGAGCTGGGAGTGGAACGACGACTACACCGCCATCACCTACACCGTCCGTGACGATGTCACATGGCACGACGGCGAACCGTTGACCGCCGACGACGTCGCCTTCTCGATCCAGATGCGGGCCGACAACGAAGCCCTCAACGCCGAGGCCCTGCCTTACAGCTCCATCACCACCGATGGCAACAAGGTCACGGTCACCTTCGAGACCGGGCAGTTCACGAACACCTTCAAGGTCTACGGGCTCTTCATCGTGCCGGAGCACATTTGGTCGACCATCGCCGATCCGACGACCGATCTCAACCAAGAGCCCGTCGGATCGGGCCCCTACACGCTGACGAGTTGGACGGAACAGGCCGTCACCCTCGACGCCTACCCGGATTATTGGGGCGGCGAGGTCGCCGTGCCGCAGATCCGCTACCAAGAGTTCAACGACAACACCGCCCTGACGAACGCGCTCGTCGCCGGCGACGTCCAGTGGGGTTGGACGTACATCGCCAACTATGAGGAGGTCTTCACCTCGAAGGATCCGGCTTATCAGTCATGGTTCCCCTCCGGCATCAACGCCGATGCGTTGTGGTTCAACACCGCCCAGGGCCCCTTCGCCGACCTCAATCTGCGCAAGGCTGCCGCCATGGTGCTCGACCGTGAGGCCATGTCGGTGACGGGCACGACCGGCGCCGCGGCGCCCATCACCTCGGTGACCGGCTTGCCGACGGCCGGGGAGAGCTACATCGCCGACAAATACAAGAACGAGCAGTGGGCGACCGACCTCGAGGGCGCCCGCCAACTGTTGACAGACAACGGATACACATACGACGGTGACGCGCTCGTCGCGCCCACCGGTGAACCCGTCTCCGTCACCCTGCCCGACCCCTCGGGCTGGTCGGATTACAACGCCAACCTCCAGATCATCGCCGACTCCTTCCGCCAACTTGGCCTCGACGCTCAGATCAACAACCTGCCGCCCGACCAGTGGCAAGAAGCCCTCAACGTCGGCCAATTCGACGCCGCCCTGCACTGGACGGACGCCGGCGCGACGCCCTATGACATGTACGCCAACTTCATGAGCGGCTCCTACCTCGCCCCCATTGGCGAGACCGCCGTCTCCAACTTCGGCCGCTTCGACTCGCCGGAGGCCACCGCCGCGCTCACCACCTACGCCGCCACCTCCGACGACGCCGAACGCACCGCCGCCCTCGAGACGATCGAGACGATCTTCGTCGAACAGATCCCGGCCGTCTCCGTCCTCGAACGGCCCAGCTGGGGACAGTATTCGGAAAAGTACTACACCGGTTGGCCCTCGGCCACCGACCCCTACGCCGACATCAACATGACGATGCCGGCTGCCTCTCTCATCCTCACCCACCTGGAACCGGTCTCCTGACCAGACAGCGTTAGGGATCCCACACCGGTTAGTGACACACCGGCGTGGGATCCCACCCCAACGCGCCCTCCAGTCCCTGCGCCCACCTCGGGCACGACCGGTCGACGACGTGTCGATCCGCTCTGCACCTCCATTCCCTGCGCCCGCTTCGGGCACTGAGGAGAACCATGCCCCACACTCCACCTGATCCGGCCGCAGCGACCCCCGCCCTGCGGGCCACCGGGCTGACGAAACGCTTCCCCGTCTCCCGGTTCGGGAGAAAACGCTTCATCGACGCCGTCGTCGACGTCGACCTCGACCTGTGGCCCGGCCGTGTCGTCGCCCTCGTCGGGGAATCCGGATCGGGGAAATCCACCGTCGCGCGCCTCCTCGCCCAACTCATCCCGCACACCGCGGGGACGATCGAGCTCCACGGCGAGACCGTCGGCAAGCTCAGCTCCCGGAAATTTCGGGACTACTGCCGCCACGTCCAGATGATCTTCCAGGACCCTTTCGCCTCCCTCAACGCCATCCACACCGTCCGCTACACCCTCGGGCGCGCCGTCGCCCTCCACCAGGGGCTCCGCGGCAAAGCGGGGGAGGCGGCGATCCTCGCCCTGCTCGACCGGGTCGCCCTACGCCCGGCCGAACGCTTCATCGACAAATTCCCCCACGAGCTCTCCGGCGGGCAACGTCAACGCGTCGCCATCGCCCGGGCGCTGGCCGCCGGCCCCGAGGTGCTCTTGGCCGACGAGCCGATCTCGATGCTCGACGTCTCGATCCGTCTCGGTGTGCTCAACCTGCTCGCGGAACTGCGCGACGAGGGCATCGCCATCCTCTACATCACCCACGACATTGCCTCGGCCCGCTACTTCGCCGACGACATCGTCGTCATGTATCACGGCAAGGTCGTCGAACGCGGCGACAGCGAGTCCGTCACCCAACATCCCACCCACGAATACACCCAGCTGCTCATCCGATCGGCGCCCGATCCGGGCCGGGACGGGGCGGTTGACACGCAGGAGAGGAAAGAGACGACGGACGGTGATCCGAACGCCCTCCCACCGACGGTCGACGAGGACAACCACACAGCAGCCCTGACGGCGTCGCCGCTGGAATCCACCAGTGCCTCTCAGACGGAGGCGCGCCCATGAAGAACCTCGCAAGAAAAGCGATCTTTTTTCTCGTGACGGCGTGGGCAGCGGTCACCCTCAACTTCTTCGTTCCCCGGCTCATGCCGGGCGACCCCGTCCAGTCGCTGCTGACCCGTTATCAAGGCCAAATGAGCACCGACGCGATCCATTCGCTCTACGTCCTCTTCGGGCTCGATGAGCAAAGCAGCTTGTGGCAGCAATACCTCGACTATTGGGGGCAGCTGTTCCGCGGCGACCTCGGCATCTCCTTCTACCAATTCCCCACCCCGGTGACCTCGATCATCGCTCAAACCTTGCCGTGGACGATCGGCCTCGTCGGCGTCGCCACCGTCATCTCCTTCCTCCTCGGCACCTCGATCGGCGCCTACCTGGGCTGGCGGCGCGGCACCTGGGCCGACCTTCTCATCCCCCTGACGACCTTCTTCTCCTCGGTGCCCTACTTTTGGATCGGGCTCATCGTCATCACCCTCTTCGGAGTCATCTGGCAGGTCCTGCCCTTCTACGGCTCCTATGATCCGGGGCTCATCCCGTACCCCGATTGGATGTTCATCTCCTCGGTCATCGAACACGGCATCCTGCCGGCCTTGACGATCGTCCTCTCATCGATGGCGGGGTGGATTCTCTCGATGCGCAACATGATGGTGACGGTCTCTTCAGAGGACTACGTCACCGTCGCCCACGCCAAGGGGCTGCCGGAACGACAGGTCATGACGGGATACGCCGCACGCAATGCTGTCTTGCCGCAGATCTCTGGGTTCGCGCTCTCCCTCGGCTTCGTCGTCGGGGGCACCCTCGTCATGGAACAGGTCTTCTCATATCAGGGGATCGGGTTCATGCTCTTCAAAGCGGTCGGGGCGAAGGACTACCCCCTCATGCAAGGGATTTTCCTCATCATCACCCTGTCCGTCCTCGTCGCCAACATCCTGGCTGACATCGTCTACACGATCCTCGACCCGCGCACCCGGAAGGAGAGTTGACGATGAGCGATCCCACCTCCACCAGCTCACCGCAGGCCGCCCCGACAACAGTGGCCGCCGCGCCTGCCACTAACGGCACTTTCAGCGACGATCTCGCGCCCGCCCCGGCGATGGGCCGCCGCCGGTTCCTCTTCCTGCGCAACGCGAAGTCGATCCTCGGACTGTCCATCATCGGATTCTTCGTCGTCCTCGCCATCGTCGGCCCCTGGATCGCCCCGCACGATCCCAACGCCGTCAACCCCTCAGCCTCGCTCGAATCCCCGAGTTGGAGCCACTGGCTCGGCACCTCGCAAACCGGCCAAGACATCTTCTCCCAGTTGCTCGTCGGCACCCGTGGCGTCATGGTGGTCGGCTTCTCGGCCGGGATCATCGCCACCGCCTTGGCCGTCGTCATCGGAGTCTCCGCCGGGTTCATCGGCGGCGCCGGCGACGAAGTGCTCTCGATGCTGTCGAACATCTTCCTCGTCATCCCGTCCTTGCCGCTCATCATCATCATCACCGCCCAGATCGAAGGCAACTCCCACCTGACGATCATTCTCGTCATCGCGCTGACCGGCTGGGCCTGGGGAGCGCGCGTTCTCCGTAGCCAAACCCTCTCGCTACGCCGACGCGACTTCGTCGAAGCGGCCCGCGCCAACGGGGAACGACGCTGGCGCATCATCGGCTTCGAAATCCTCCCCAACCTCACCGCCATCATCGCCTCGACCTTCATCAACACCGTCACCGCCGCCGTCCTCGCCGAGATCACCCTGGCCTACATCGGCGTCGCCTCGTTGTCGGATTGGAACTGGGGCACGATCCTCTACTGGGCCCAATCCTCCGGCGCCTTCCAACAAGGGGCCTGGTGGTGGTATGTGCCGGCCGGGCTGTGTGTGGCGCTGCTCGGCATGTCGCTCGCCCTCATCAATTTCGGCATCGACGAATTCGTCAACCCACGCCTCCGCTCGACGGGGCTCAACGCCCGCACCTTGCGCCAGCGTCACATCCGCCCTCGGGTCGGCTTCACCCCGGTCGTCCACGAGGTGGGCGCCAGCGGCGATCGGACGAAGGCGAGAAAGGAGGCGGACCATGCCTGAGAGTGTCCTCACCGGCGCGAGCGACGAGACCATCCTCGACATCCGCGACCTTCACGTCGATTACGGCTACGACGAACGCCCCACGCACGTGTTGCGCGGCGTCGATCTGACGGTGCGACGCGGCGAAGTCCTCGGGCTGGCGGGGGAGTCCGGCTGCGGCAAATCGACCCTCGCCTACGCCGCCACCCGGTTGCTGCCCCCGCCGGGGCTCATCACTGGCGGCGAGGTGTGGATCACCGGCGCCGATGACGAGAAGCGCGATTGGTTGCGCTTGACGGACACACAGTTGCGTCACGCCCGCTGGAGCGATGTCGCCGTCGTCTTCCAAGGGGCGATGAACTCCCTCAACCCCGTCCACCGGATCGGTCGGCAGCTGACCGACGCCATCCGCGCCCACCGGCCCCACACGAGCGCCGCCGAACGCCACGAGCGGGGAATTGAATTGCTTGAGTTGGTGGGCATCGACCCGGATCGCATCCGCGCCTATCCCCACGAGCTCTCCGGTGGCATGCGCCAACGCGTCATGATCGCCATGGCGTTGGCGCTCGAGCCGCGCCTGCTCATCATGGACGAGCCGACGACCGCCCTCGACGTCGTCATGCAACGTCAAATCCTCGAGCAGATCGCCGACCTGCGCGCCCGGCTCGGCTTCTCCGTTGTCTTCATCACCCACGACGTCTCCCTCCTCATCGAGATCGCCGACCGCATCGCCATCATGTACGCCGGGGAGATCGTCGAATCCGGGCCCGCCCGCTCCCTCTACCACCACCCGCGTCACCCTTACACGGCTGGCCTGCTCAGCTCCTTCCCGCCCTTGCACGGGCCGCGCCGCGACCTCGGCGGCATTCCCGGCTCTCCGCCCGACCTCGCCGCTCTGCCGGCGGGGTGCCCGTTCGCACCGCGCTGCGCCTGGGCCGACGACCACTGCCGCACCGACCACCCTCATGCGACGAAGCTCGACGACGGCGCCCGCGACGTCGCCTGCTGGAAACCGTTGACGCGATGAGCGTCCCGAGACCAGCGCGAACGTCGGAGAGAACAGGAAAATGGGCGAACGGTTGCGATGTTGGTTAAACTGCGAAATCGAGTTCGCCACGGCCTGACGGTACGATGGCCCCAGTTGTGAGAAAGGCGGTGCGGGATGCCTGAATCTAAGGTGCGCCCCGAAGCGGCGGCGAAGAAGAAGCTGCGCCGCGAAGAAGAACTCCAGAAGACGCGTTACGAGAAGTCCCTCAAGGGCGCTCCCGGTGAGCGTCCCTGGGCCGTGCCGCTCTTCGTCACTGTCTTCCTCCTCGGTGTCGCCTGGATCGTCGTCGCCTCCGTCGCCGGCTCCCACATCGGCTTCATCGCCGCGCTCGGCAACTGGAACATCCTCATCGGCATGATCCTCATCGCCGGCGGGTTCTGCCTCACGATGCTGTGGAAGTAGCCTGAGTTCCCGCTTGGCTCGTTGGGAATTGCTTCGGGTGACCGGGCGATCTCGGGAGACGCTTGATCCAACACTCGGTTGAGCAGTCCCCATCCTTGTTTTCCTTGGTAGCGTTCTCACGTCAGTTGTGGTGGCTGACGTGTGTGATGTGATCAAGGGGGCGGACGAATGACTGAGGGCACTCCCGGCCAACGCCTTGTCTATCTCGACAACCTTCGTCTTTTCCTCGTCGGGGCCGTCATCGTCTTTCACATGACGATCGTCTTCTCCGCCGCCGCGCCCTATTGGTATTTCATCACCCGGGGCATGGGGCTGGCCGAGTGGCTGACGGGGTTGGCGTTCGTCTTCTTCCTCCAAAGTTTCTTCATGGGCACGTTCTTCGCCCTGGCCGGGTTCTTCACCCCCGGTTCGCTCGACCGCAAGGGCACGGGGGTCTTCGTGCGAGCGCGGGTCATCCGCCTCGGCGTCCCCTTCCTCGTCTTCGCGCTCGTCATCGGGCCACTCCTGCGCCTCGCCGGCATCCGGCTGCAAGGGTTGGAGTCGAGCGGTGGGTGGCAGATGTATTTCCGCTCGACTGGCGATTCCGCCTTCCTCGACGGCCCCCTCATCGGCGCCGGGCCGCTCTGGTTCTGCGCCTTCCTCCTTGTCTTCACCCTCGCCTACGTCGCTTGGCGGGTCTGGCTCTCGCCGCGACGGGCTGGTAGCGCGCAACTGCCCTCGGCGCCGGAAGCCGAGACTGCTCGGGCGGGCGGCGCGACCGCCGTCCAGTCCGCCTCGACCTCGCTTGACCAGGGAGAATTGGGACGGGCTCCCGCCACACTCTTGCCCGTGGGCCCGGCCCTGCTGCGCATCTTCGTCTTCATGATCGCCCTCGGTCTCGTCTCGTGGGCCTTCCGTTTCCTCGTGCCCTACTGGTCGTTCATTCCCTACATCGACGCGCCGTCGCCCTTCTTCCTGCCGCAGTACGTCGCCTTCTTCGTCGTCGGGATCATCGCCTGGCGTCGCGGCTGGCTCGACCGGTTGCCGACCCGCGTCGGCGGCATCGCCTTCACAATCGCCATCATCGCCTCGCTCATCATGGTGCCCGCCGCGCTCTTCGACCGCGACGTCTTCCTCGCCGGAACCTGGCTGACGACCGACGTCCTCGACGTCATGCCGATGTTCGACCCGACGAGCTTCAAAGCGTTCATCCTGGCGATGTGGGAGGGGATCTACGCCGTCGGCATCACCCTCGGCTTCGTCGTCCTCTTCCGGGCCCACTTCAAGGGCCAGATCCGGATCGCGAAAGCCTGGTCGGAGAGCGCGTACGCCGCTTTCGTCATCCACCCCATCGTCGTCACCTTCGTCGGCTGGGCGGTCTCCTTGTTGAGCATCAACCTCTTCGCCGAGTTCTACATCGCCGCCATCATCGCCGTCCCCCTCTGTTTCACCCTGGGGTGGGCGCTGCGCTTGATTCCAGCGGTGCGACGGGTGCTCTGAGCAGTCGCTCGGATCAGCGGTTCCGGTCGGGCGGTGTCGCCCCTGCGTTCAGGCGGGACCATAAGGGAAGACGGTCACGCGAGCGTTCATCGCCGCGACGCCGTGGACCATCGCCCGCACGGCCGGGGAAGGCATCACCCTAATGACGAGCAGACAGCGACCTACACCCTTTTGCCCGTACAGCAGGGAAAGACGGGGACGAAGCGACGTCGAACTTTATAGAGTTTCGGCGACTTTATATCGTTTTTTGGATCGCATCGCTCCTCGTGAGGCGTCTGGGAATCGTCATCGTCGCAATCGTCACTGCTGGAATCGGCGTGGAGGCGGGTTTGAACTTTATAGAGTTCAGCAAACTCTATAAAGAATGGAATCGACAGCGTCCGTCCTGGCGAATAAGGCGCGTGACGTCACATTGTGACTTAACTGTGACCTTCTGAAACGATAAAGACAAACAAAGTAATGCTAATGCGGTGTATGTTCATCCGTCGGCGGTGGTTCCCTCCTCCGCTCCACCTTTCAAAGACGAAGAGGTTCTCTCCATGACCATCGCACCCCCCGAACCAGGGCTGAACGAGGCCGGAACGAGCTCAGTTCAAGCGAAGAAGCGCTCCTGGTTGTCCTCCCCGCTGCCGACGCCGCGTCTGTCTGACCCGGCCGTCGCCCGGAAATACCCGAAGATGCGTCTTCAGGTGTTCCTCGGCATCTTCATCGGCTACGCCGGCTTTTATCTCATCCGTAACAACGTCTCTCTCGTAGCGGCCATCTTCGAAGAAGACGGCATGTTCACCAAGACGGACATCGGCCTCATCGCCAACGCCGTCCTCATCGCCTACGGCTTCTCCAAGTTCTTCATGGCGACCGTCTCCGATAAATCGAACGCCCGCTACTTCATGCCGATCGGCCTCGCGCTCTCCGCTGTCGCCAACTTCGCCATCGCCTTCATTCCCGCCTTGTCGGCGACCGTGTTCGTCTTCGCCCTCGTCATGTTCATCAACGGCTGGGTCCAAGGCATGGGCTGGCCCCCCTCAGGGCGCGTCCTCGTGCAGTGGTTCTCGACCAACGAGCGCGGCTGGAAGACGTCGATCTGGAACTGCGCCCACAACGTCGGCGGCATGGGCGTCGGCGCCGCCGCCTCCCTCGGCCTGTGGATGACCGGCGGCGATTGGCAATCCGCCTTCTGGACTCCGGCTGTCTTCGCGCTCATCGTCGCCGCCATCGCCTTCCTCCTCATCCGTGACAACCCGGAGGCCGAGGGGCTCCCCTCTATCGAGGAGTACCGCAACGACCCGCCCAAGGAAGAATCCGACCCCACCGAATTCGAGCGCATGAGCACGTGGCAGATCGTCCTCAAGCACGTCATCCTCAACCCGACGATGGTCTTCCTCGCCTTGGCCAACGTCTTCATCTACGCCCTGCGCTACGGCGTCCTCTCCTGGTCGCCGATCTACCTGACCCAACACCACGGCCAATCCGTCGTCGAGGGCATCATGGGCTTCTCCCTGTTCGAACTGGCCGGCATCTTCGGCACGCTCGCCTGCGGACTCATCTCTGACAAGGTCTTCCGCGGCAACCGCACTGTCACCGGCTTCGTCTTCATGGCCGGCGTCGGCGTCTTCCTCGTCTGCTACTGGCTCGCCCCCGTCGGGACCCCGTACTGGATGCTCATGGTGTTCCTCTTCTTCATCGGCGCCTTCATCTACGGCCCCGTCATGCTCATCGGCCTGCAAGCCATCGACATGGCCGCCAAGCACGTCGCCGGCACCTCCGCCGGATTCACCGGCCTGTTCGGCTACGTCCTCGGCGCCACGCTCGCCTCCAGCGTCGTCGGCATCCTCGTCGACAACTTCGGCTGGAACACAGCCTTCGGCATGCTGCTCGGCTGTGTCTTCCTCGCCATGGTCATGCTCGTGTTCATCTACCCGCGCGAGAAGATGGCCATCGCCCACCAGAAGGCCGTCGCCGCCGAATGGCAGGCCGAGAAGCGGTGATCATCGATCACTGAATTCTTCCATGACGACGCCGGTGCGGCGAGGGTCTGCGGGCTCTCGCCGCATTGGCGTCTTTATGCTTGGGGACTGTAGGCGGTGAAAGGCATCCGCATAGCGACGACTAGGCGGCGTATATCTCACATCTCATCTCACCGTCGGGCGCGGTGGTGAAGCCGACGGCCTGGAAATAACTGGTGACCTTGGGCTCGGTGTCGCGCGAGAAGACCATCCGTATCCCAGCTTCGGCCAAGGGTCCAGCCGACGAATAAACGAAACGGCCGGGCGAATAGTCGCGGTAGGAGCTGATGACGAAATCGGCGAGGATCTCCGCAGTTTGATGGTCTTGCTCATCGCGGCGATAGGCGACGAGCCCGATGACGGTGTCGTCGTGGAAGATGAGCGCCGCTTCCGCTCCCGGGATCGTCAGTCGGGTGGCGAATCGAGGGTGGAATTGGGCGATGTCGTCGCGGTGCCGTTCGACGAAACGGGCGACGACGGGCTCGTCCGGGCCGACCATCGCGAACTCAAAGGCCTTGTTCTCGCTTCGCGATCGCGTCATCGTGATGATGAACCACAAATTGATGACGACGAGACAGGCGTTGACAGCGGCCATCGGCCACACCGACAAGATCGCGTTGTAAACGGTGAGGATGAGCGACGCGGTCAGATTGGCGACGCGGAAACGCATGACGTGCGTCTGAAGAACGGAGAAGACGAGCAGGGCGGAACCGAGCCAACCGAAAACCTGCAACCACAGCATGGGGTTCGTCACTTAGGGGAGAAGTATGAATGGGAAAGGTGAGGGGTTCGTGACGCGGCCTGTCAGCTGAGGGCGGCTTTGACTTTGGCGGCGACGACGGAGCCCTCGGCGCGGCCTTGGACTCGGGCGTTGACGGCTTTGATGATGAGGCCCATCTGCTTGATCGTGGCGTCGGGCACATTGCCGACTTCCTCGGCGACGATGGCGTCGAGTTCGTCCTCGCTCAAGGGGGCGGGGAGATACGCGGCCAGGAGGTCGGCTTCGGCCGTCTCCTTCTCGGCCAATTCGGCGCGGCCGGCGTCGGCGTAGACGGTGGCGGATTCGCGACGTTTGCGGACTTCGCGGGTGAGGACGGCTTGTTCCTCGGCGGCGCTCAACTCGCGGGCCTGCTTGCCGGCGACCTCCTCGTTGGCGATGGCGGCCATCGCCATGCGCAAGGTCTGCGTCGTCAAGGCGTCCTTGGCTTTCATGGCGGCGGTGAGGTCGGTGCGGAGGCGGTCTTTGAACTCGGCCATGGGGCGCCTTTCGTCGTCGCTTTCTCATCGCGCCCGATCAACGATTCGAGAAAAGGGCGCTAACGGATGAACTCTACCGCCCCCGAGGTCCCCGAGCGGCTTACGCAGGGGAAAGAAGAGGAATCAACTAGCTAGGTTGTTCGTTGGCTGTGAATGAGAACGCCGACGCGATCTTGTCCAGAATCCGGAAGGCGTCGGATAGCGGGATCGGATAAACTTCATGCGTTACTCATTGAACGAATGATTCGTGCGTCGTCGAACCCGCGTATCCCGACGCGGCGCGTCCCTCCTCCCCAGAGATCATTGAATCGAGGTTGATCATGAGGTTAGTCACCCACGCCCATTCCCCGTCCGCCGGTTCTCATCCCGCTCGTCGTCGTCTGCTCTCCTTGGCGGCTGCGGTGGTCCTCGTCGCCGGGCTGGCCGGATGCTCCGGCACCGGGCAGGAGACGACGGATAACGCCGGCGGTGATCTCGATCTGACGTATGCGATCGTCACGCACTCCGCCCAGGGCGACGCCTTCTGGGATCGCGTCAAATCCGGCGCTGAGCGGGCCGGCTCGGATTACGGCGTCACCGTCGATTACACGAGCGATCCCGATCCGGCGCGCCAGTCGCAGTTGATCGACAATGCGGTCGCCAAGGGGGTCGACGGCATCGTCGTCTCGATGGCGAACCCGGAGGGCCTCAAGGGCAGCTTGGAGAAGGCCCGGGCGGCCGGCATCCCCTTCGTCACCATCAACTCCGGCATGGAGCAATCGCAAAGCTACGGGGCCGTCACCCACGTCGGCCAGTCGGAGACGCTGGCGGGCAGCCAGACGGGCGAGAAGCTCAAGGAGGCCGGGTGGACGAACGCGCTGTGCATCATGCACGAAGCCGGCAACGTCGGCCATGAGGAGCGCTGCGCGGCGGCGGCCGAGACGATGGGCGGCACGCTGACGAACCTCCAGGTCGACGGCACGAACGACGCCCAAGTCAAGGCGACGATCAAGGCCCGCCTCCAAGCCGATCCGACGATCGACGGTGTGTTGGCGATGGGCGCCCAGTACGGGCTCGACGCCGTCGGCGCCGTTGAGGAGTCGGGCAGCGCCGCCCAAGTCGCGACCTTCGACTTGACGGCTGATGTCTGCCAGGCCGTCATCGACGGGACGATCATTTTCGCGGTCGACCAGCAGCCTTACGTCCAGGGCTATCTCGGCGTCACCGTCCTCTACCTCAAGGACATCAACGGCAACGACGTCGGCGGCGGCCAGCCGGTGTATTCCGGCCCGGCGTTCATCACCGCTGAGAACGCCCCGGAGATCCTCGAGTGGGCTCAGAACGGCACCCGGTGAGCCTGACACGTTCAGCGGCCACAGCCGCCGCGGGCGGCAACGGGACGGGGCGCCGGGAGCCCGGCCCGCGCCTGCTGGCCAGCCGTAAACCCTTGCCGCCGGTGTTGGCCGCGCTCATCGCTCGGCCCGAGTTGGGCGCCGTCGTCGCGACGTTGGCGATCCTCATCTTCTTCAGCCTCGCCTCCGACTCCTTCCTCACCTTGGCCGGGGCGGGCGTGTGGCTGGAATCGGCGTCGACGTACGGCATCATGGCGGTCGCCGTCGCCCTCCTCATGATCGGCGGGGAGTTCGACCTCAGCGCCGGCGTCATGACGGGTTTCACAGCGCTCATCGTCGGCGTGCTGACGACGCAAATCGGCGTCAACGTCTGGGTCGCGGCGATCATCTCGCTCATCGCCGCGCTGGCCGTCGGAGCGTTCAACGGCATCGTCGTCATCCGCACCGGGCTGCCCAGCTTCATCGTCACCTTGGCGACCTTCTTCGTCCTCCAAGGCGTCGATTTGGCGGTGACGAAGTTGATCACCGGCCAGGTCGTCATCCAGGGCATGGCCCAGGTGCCGTTCTACGATTCGATCCAACCGGTCTTCGGCTCCTCGCTGACGATCGGCTCGGCCAACTTCTACGTCTCCGTGCTCTGGTGGCTGGCAGTGGCCGGGTTGGGCATCTGGGTCCTCAACCATACGAGGGTCGGCAACTGGATCTATGCCGTCGGCGGCGCCCCCCAGGCTGCCCGGCAGGTCGGCGTGCCCGTCCGGGCCACCAAGGTGGGGTTGTTCATGACGACGGCGACGGCCGGCTGGCTCGTCGGCATGATCTCGCTCTTCCGCACCTCGACCGTCCAAGCCAACACCGGTGTGGGCCAAGAGTTCATCTTCATGATCTGCGCCGTCGTCGGCGGGTGTCTTCTCACCGGCGGCTTCGGCTCGGTCGGCGGCGCCGCGCTCGGCGCGCTCATCTACGGGATGACGTTCCAAGGCATCACCTTCGCCGGGTGGGACACCAACTGGCTCAAGACCTTCCTCGGCGTCATGCTCTTCGCCGCCGTCATCATCAACCACTACGTCCGCAAGCGAGCGACCGCCGCATGACCGAACCGAACCCCACCCCCACCTCCTCGCCCGCCCCAGGGACCCCGATCCTCGAGGCCCGCGGCGTCGGCAAAGCCTATGGCGGCGTCGTCGCTCTCCAGGACGTCTCGATGGCCGTCACCGCTGGCGAAGTCACCTGTGTGCTCGGCGACAATGGCGCCGGGAAATCCACCCTCATCAAGATTCTCTCCGGAGCCCACGCCCCCTCTGCCGGTGAACTGCTTGTAGACGGAGTCGAGACAAGGTTCGACGGTCCCCGCGCGGCTCTCGACGCCGGCATCGCCACCGTCTACCAAGACCTCGCCATGGTGCCGCTCATGCCGGTGTGGCGGAACTTCTTCCTCGGTCGCGAAGAGACGGTCGGCAAGGGTCTGCTCAGCCGCCTCGACCACAAGACGATGCGCCGAGTGACGAAAGACGATTTGAAGGCGATGGGCATCGACCTCAAGGACGTCAACCAACCGATCGGCACCCTCTCCGGCGGTGAGCGCCAATGCGTCGCCATCGCGAGAGCCATCCACTTCGGCGGGCGCGCCCTCATCCTCGACGAACCCACCGCCGCCCTCGGCGTCAAACAATCCGAGGTGGTGCTCCGCTCGATCGTCGAGGCGAAGCGGCGCGGCATCGGCGTCGTCCTCATCACCCACAACCCCAACCACGCCTATCCGGTCGGGGACCATTTCCTCGTGCTCAACCACGGCACCTCGATGGGCTACTTCGCCAAAGCCGACCTGACGGTCGAGCAACTCGCCACGATGATGGCAGGCGACCCGCTCGACGTCGAGGGGATGTGAGCTTCAGACTTCGAAGACGACGCGACGAAGGCCCGGACGAATGATGATCGCCGGGCCTTCGTCATCGCATGATTGGGGGGCCGCCCCGTCGTCCTCGCCTCGGAATACAACCGGGCGAACTCCTCGCTCCTTACCCGGTGACGCGGGCGATGAGTCGGTCGTAAGCCGCGTCGACCTCGTCGTTGAAGACGGCGAACTCGGGGTGGGCGTCGTGGAACTCGATGATCTGCTTCGCGCCGACACTGAAGGGGACCTTCTGGGCCGCTCCCGGGGCGAGCGAGCGCACCTTGCTGTTGTCGAAGACGACACTATGCGCCTTGTCACCGAGCAAACCGGGGCCCCAGTCGGGCAGTTCCTGGGCGATCGTCTCCGAGGCGACGTGGACGAACTGAGGGTCCGACACCCCGGCGGCGCTGGCCAACTCGCGGTAGATGGCGTCCCACGGGATCGCCTCGTCACTCGTGATCTGGAAGACGTCGCCGATGGCGCGCCGCTCGCCCAGCAGCGGCACATACCATTGGGCGAAATCACTGGCGTGGGTGAGCGTCCACAGCGAGGTGCCATCGCCGAGGACGACGATCGGCTTGCCGGCGCGCATCCGCACGATGTCCGTCCACTCGCCGTGGTTCGGCAACAGGCCGGCGTCATAAGTGTGGGAGGGGCGCACGATCGTGGCGGGGAAGCCACGGTCCCGGAAGGCCTCGACGAGGAGATTCTCACAGGCGATCTTGTCGCGAGAGTACTGCCAGAACGGATTCGCCAACGGCGTCGACTCCGTGATCGGCAAACGAGCCACCGGCTTGGCGTAGGCGGAGGCCGAGGAGATGAAGACGTACTGGCCCATCTTCCCCTCGAACAGCTTCATATTGCGTTCAAGGCGATCAGTCGTGAAGCTCATGAAATCGGCCACGACATCGAACTCGCGCCCACCGACCGCGTTCGTCAGCGCCGCGTCGTCGTCGAGATCGGCGGTGATCAACTCCGCCCCCTCGGGCAGGGGCCGCTTGGCGAAATTCCCCCGGTTGAGGACGCTCACCTTCCACCCGGCTGCGATCGCCTCCGTCGCACACGACCAACTGATCGTGCCCGTACCACCGATGAACAGAACCGTGCGCTCCATCGTCGCCACCTTTCGCGTCAAGCGTGCGATGCGCCGCTGCGACCGCTCCGCCAGGGAACACATTAGTGCTCGGGTGGACGCGTGCTCGAAGACTCGCGGTCTTGGCTCCACCCTCCTAGGTGGTACCAGATCCTCGCTCCCCGGGAATCTTGAAGTCGCCAATCTCGTCAAGTCGCCCAAAGATAGGCCGAAGCGTGCCATCTACTAACTACCTGGTCTGGTCTTCTGACCAGGTATGCTGAATCGTATGACCGTGACAGTAGGCGTGCAGGACGCGAAAACTCAACTTTCGAAGCTAATACGGGCAGCCCGAGACGGCGAGGAAGTCATCATCTCCTCTCGAGGAGTGCCGTACGTCCAACTCACCCCGATCCGAGAAAAAAAGCGCCGTGTCTTCGATTTCATTCCAGGGGGTCTCAGCGATGAGTCCGCGAGAGAGTCGTTAGCCCCCCTCAATGAGGATGAGTTGCGTCATTGGGGAATCGCGTGAAGATTCTGCTAGACACCCACACCGTTCTGTGGGCAGCCACCAATTCGAAGCGACTCAGCCGAACGGCGATGGGCTTGATCGAGGACGAGTCGAATGAGCTCCTCGTCTCGGCGGTGTGCCCTTGGGAGATGGGGATCAAGCTTCGATTGGGGAAGCTCCACGAAGCGGAATCCCTTCTTCTTGACTGGGAACGAGTCATGTCTGATCTTGACGCTGTCGCGCTCCCAGTCACCCATCAGCATGCGATCAGCGCATCCAAGTTGGTATGGGATCACCGGGACCCCTTCGATCGGCTTCTGGGAGCGCAATCAGTGATCGAGGACGCGATGATATTGAGCGCTGACTACGCTTTCGACGCCATCAGATCCGTGGTAACACGTCTCTGGTGACCTCACTTGCCGCATGCCATCTTTGCTGAGGATCTCTCTAGTCCCGGGCCGGTGGGCGGTACGTCGCTGCGAGCGATCATCAGGCCTCGCCATACCAATCTTTCCTGTCTTCTTCGGTGAAGTCGTCCCACCCGTCGGGGATGACGAACTTCCCTTGGAGAAGTCCCAATTGACGAGGCTCACCCGGGCGGCTTCCCGTCGCAATCGAGCGTTCCTCGCTCCGGGAAACGGAGACTGGTTCGACGGAGTCCAAGTCAGGCATAGGCCGCACACTAGCGACTGGATGCCGCGACGAGTCGAACCACCGTCCCGAAGGGGCTAGACTATCTCCGCCCCTATAGCTCAGTCGGTAGAGCAGCAGACTTTTAATCTGTGGGTCGCGGGTTCGAACCCCGCTGGGGGCACCTTGCGGTTCGGCGTTTCGGGATCATCGTTGCGGCTGCCCACTCGAATGTTGCCAGGTAGCGGATTCCTCCCGCACCAAGCTCATCAGATACGACCGAGCTTCCTCCGGCGAGGAGGTTTGGACGTAGCGCCCCTGAACGACGTCATCGTCGGCTTGCTTGAGTTGATCGATGAGCCAAGGGTTCGGAGTGGCTGTCATGCAACCCCCACTTTTTCACGCTCATTCGGTTGAGTGATAGATTTCTGACAGCAGCTAATGAAGAACATTGTTTTTTGCCTCTCATGCGTTGCGGTTTATGACGGGTCTGCCCTGCGCTTGATTGTTCTTCTGTGGTGCTTCCACGCTTAACAAAGGAAGAAGCATGAGAATGGTCATGATAATGGCGACGTCAGTGAGTGTTCAAGTGACAGGCGAGTGGAAAGGACGGTGAAGAATTCTTCGGGCTCTTTTTTCCGCGATGTTCTCTGGCAGATCGCTCAGCCAGGGGTCATGGTCGCGTCAGGGATCTCTCTCCTGGTCTTCTCGTTGGCTTCGAACTATTTTATCTACGATCTAGTCGTCCCTAATTCCACTCTCGCTTTCCCTGCAGGCCTGTATGATCTGTTACTTTCCAGTAGTCCGTTGGGACTCGTGCTTCCTTTGGTGATGGCAGTCCCTTTCACTCTTCCTTGGGTGGCTTGGATAAGAAATCGGTTCGCCACCTATGCTCGGTTGAGAATCGGCGCTCGGAGGATGCTCGCGGCTTCCTATTTCGGGAATGCAATAGTATCGTTTCTGGTGTTTTTCCTCATAGGATTTATTCCGTATTTCTGGGTCGCTTTTGGCGATGTGACTTATCATCCAGAATCCTGGCATTTGCTGACCTCGGAGGACATCAAGGAAGCCGAGGAGACATATTCAACATTTTCCCAGTTCTCCGCTTGGGGCTCATGGGGATATCCCTTGATGTACTCACTGTGGCTCGCAATGAATGCGGTGCTTTATTCAGCCGTCTCATTGTCCTTGGTTATCCTTGTGAGGAATAAAGCTCTCGCCATCTCTCTCCCATGGATTTCTTATCTTATCGCGATATATACCTTTGCTGTGTTGTGGCTCGAGGCTTATTCGCCTACTCTCGTCTGGCCATTTAATTTGACTCAACAACCACTGTGGCATCTGCTAGTCCCCCTGACCATGATGGTGTTGATCGCCGGAACCCTCGTGACGACTGTCTTGGTACGGGCGCCGAAATTGTCGCAGTTGCAGTGAGGTCGTGATGTTTGGGTCACGAATCATGTGGCTGTATGCAGCCGCTTGGGTCGTCGTTGCTGCCCGAGCGGTGTCACGCCGCTGGAGTTTGATGATGTCGCAAGGCACATCGCCCGGGGAGACCAACGTCTGGGATCAGATCACGGCGGTGGTGGGGGACCCCTACGTGATGTCCTACCTCCTGGTGCCGGTGTTCCTGTTCCATGCCACAACGATGGCGGGCCATCGCGGTGAAATCGAAGTGATTCAGCGCCACGGGTCCTATGCACGTTGGGTCGTCGGTTCGGTGATTCCGTTGGGGAAAGCTGCGTTGATGATCACCCTGCCCGTGGTGGTGGTCGCGTTGTGCAGTTCGCTCGGCCTTCCCTGGGAATGGCAATGGAGCGCTTCTGTGGGCGAGCCTGGCTCGGGTTGGGAAATTCTGACAGGCTCTGGCTGGGCGCCACTGCTGCTTACGATTCTGCTGCTCTTCGGGGTCACCGTCTCACTGACCGCCTTAGGTCTCGTCATCTTCATGGCCAGTGCGGTTCTTTCTAGGCCACTGCGTTTCATCCCCGCTGCTGCGATCGCCGTCTGGGTGATCCTGACGTTTCAAATCCCTACCCCAATGGGATGGCTGAATATTGCCGATGGCTTTGTCATCACGCAGGCGATGATGGATTTCGCAATGACCCCCTGGGCGATGCTCATCCAGCCTGGGCTGTGGATCGTGCTCCTTGGTTTTTCCGCAGTGCTCCTCGACGCATGGCATAAGCAAGCGGTCTTGGTGAAATCATTAACGGGCCCCCTCATGGCCGTGATCAGCGCGGTGACCATCGCCATGGCGGTCGCCACATCCCCGTGGGGGATGACGACCGACGTTCTCTTCGGTCTCTTCTACGGCGCCGACGAATCCGGCATCCACGAATTGACGTCGTTCCTCTTTTTCATGATCGTGTTCCTCGGGCCGGTCTATGTCGCGCTCGTCGGGTGGGAGGAGCGCATCGACGATGGGCAGCTCGCTCAGGAGCTCATCCGCAGGGGATCGATCGCGCGCTGGGGCGGTCGACTGCTCCTCCGCCAGATGTGGCGGTATCCGTTGTATCTGGTCGGCGTCCTCGTCTGGGCGATTCTGTTGTCTCTGGTGAAGGCGGACGGAGTGGTGGGAACGATCCCACCTGCGGGCCTCGAGGGATTCGTCGATCCCGCCCATCTGGCGGACACCACCTGGATCAGCCTTATGATTCAGTTCCTCGTCACGGGAACTCTCCAAGGGTGGGTTTACCTTCTCATTGTTCTTTTGATCCGATGGGCGTCAGGGAGGCCCATCGGAGGGATCGCCGCCTTGGCTCTGCTGGTCTGCTCAGGATTCTTCTTCGCGGGGCGAGGAGCCCCCGTCATCATGAATTCATGGGGACTCGCGAGCACGATTTCATCGATCACGGCGGTCCTGGCCACGCTCGGATGTTGGGCGCTCGGACTCATCGCAGCATCACTTGTCGTCACGATGGCGAAGCCTCGTCACCTCATTCTTGAAAGGAATCTAGCTGAATGAATTCAATTGTTGACATGGTCGGGGTGTCGAAGAGCTTTCGGCGCATCCCCGTCCTCCAAGATGTCAATCTCTCTGTGCGTCAAGGCGACTGTTTGGCGATCACCGGGCCGAACGGCTCGGGAAAATCGGTGCTCTTCAAATTGATGTGCCGCTTTGTCGTTCCTGACACCGGCCATATCAGCATCGATCCGGCTTATCTGTCCCCGAAAGGAACTTTTCCTGTCGGTTTCGGAGTCATCATCGACCGTCCCGGATACATCGCCAGTCGCACCGGTATGGACAACCTGCGGGAACTGGCGGCGATCCGCCGAGTCATCGGCGACGATGAGATCGCCGATGCCATGGAGCGCGTCGGGCTTGATCCTGAGACCAGCCAGCCGGTCGGCAAGTACTCCCTTGGCATGAAGCAAAAGCTCGCGTTAGCTCAAGCGTTCATGGAGCACCAGCCAGTTCTCCTTCTCGATGAGCCGTTCAACGGCCTCGACGAGAGCAGCGTGGCGTTGGTCAGGGAACTTCTCCAAGGATTTCTCGACGAAGGGCGCACCATCGTCTTCACCAGCCACAATCCTGAGGATGTCGCCATTCTCTCAACGCGACGCTGCGTCATCGACAATTATCATCTTGTTGAAAAGTGAGTCGGCCCTATGAGCACGAGGGAGACCAGGATGGTGTTCTCGCCGGAGCCCTCCACCACGGTGAACCGCCCCGGGTTTCATGCACTGTTGGTTTCTGGGGTACTGGCCTGGCGGCCGGTGGTTCTGTTGGCATGGTATCGGGCCTCGGCCTCGGCCGGGGGGATGCGTCCCAGGCGATGG
>JAISHO010000014.1 GCA_031262485.1 Propionibacteriaceae bacterium | reverse complement strand
GTGCTGGTGTGTGGTCGAAGACCATCAGCATCGAAGGAGGCCCGCCCTCATGAGCGGAAGCGACCCGGGGTGGGGAATTTCGATGAGCAGAAGTGGGGAATTTCAGTGAGCGCCGTCATCAGTGGTCCCCGATCACCTGAAGCATTGGATTTCTTCGGACTGATATAGAGACGTCCTCAACCGCATTACATTCTTGGCGTGAGATCTATTCTTCAGGGGGCGGCTCGATGGTGTGTCGTAAAAATGAATCGTCAACCCTAGCGGTTCTATCTCATCGGAGGAAATTTGTTAAAGAAAAGTCAGGCCATCCCATTTGAGTTAATGGTCGAAGCGAGTAAAAATCCAGGAGGCTGGGTTTACGAGATCATCGGAGATTACGGGGAAGATGATCAAATTCCACCTTCATCTGTAAAATGCGCCTGGAAAGTCGATGATAGTGGAAAATTAACAGGAGAATGCATTAAAAATGAGGATTATATTCAGCCAAGATAATTTTCTTCGTTCGTAGGCACTGAGGTTTCCCAATGCGTGACCACCATCTCTTTGCCGATTCTCGACTCTCCTGACAATTGATGAGGAGATTCACTCAACGCCGCGTCGACTCCCGCAAGACGACGGTGGCGTTGATCGTCACGCGCGCGTGATCGATGAGGTCGTCGGCCAGGATGAGCCGCACAGCAGCCTCACCCATCTCTTCGAGAGGGAGGCGGGCGGTCGTCAAAGCGGGGGTGATGTCGTGGAGTGTGGGGATGTCGTCGAAACCGGCGACGGCGATGTCGGTGGGAACGGTCAGTCCGGCTTGGCGGGCGGCGACGAGGGCGCCGACGGCCATGACGTCGTTGACGGCGAAGACGAGGTCGGGGCGGGGGTCGAGCGCGAGCGCTTGATTCATGGCGGTGAAGCCCCCGTCGCGATCGAAGGGGCCGTGGATCATGGCGGCGATTTCAGCGGTCGAGTCCAAACCGGCGATGAAACCCTCGGCGCGATCGCGAGCGGTGAACAACGTGGGTGGACCGGCCAGGATCGCCACCCGTGTGACGTTGGGGCCGCGCAGGGCTTGAGCCAGATCACGGGCGCCGGCGTGATTGTCGACGACGACGGTGGAGACGTCGAGAAGGTCTTGGCCGATGACGGCGACGGGCGAGCCGACAGCCTCTTTGAACGAGGCGACGGTGGTGCGCAACTCCGCCAACTCGGCCTCGTCGTCGTTCAACCCACCGGCGAGGACGAGGGCGCAGACGCGCTGACGGCGCATCGCCTCGATGAGGCGGATCTCGGTGTCGTGCTCATGGGAGGTCGTCGCCAAGGTGACGACGCTACGATGCCGGGCGGCCGCTTGCGTCACCCCGGCGGCGATCGAGGAGAAGTACGGGTCGCGGATGTCGTGGACGATGAGGCCGACGGCGGTGGTGTGCCCGCGCGCCATCGCCTGGGCGGCGGCGTTAGGAGAATAGTTGAGCCGTTGGGCCGCCTCGGTGACGCGACGCTGGAGTTCAGGGTGAACGACGCGGTCTTTGGAGCCGTTGATCGCCCGTGAGGCGGTCGAGAGCGAGACGCGCGCCTCACGCGCGACGTCTTTGAGGGTCGCCATGCCCCGTATTCTATGCGCGCCCGCAGGGTCCTCGCCGCCTTCTCAGAAGCCTCGGGACGAATTCATCGTCGCTGCCCCACGATCGTGCCTCGACGACCTCTGGTCCCACCTCCCACCCCGGGAAGACAAGGAATTTTGCGATATCGTGCTGCCGTCATTCTCATGGAAAACGCTTTCAACAAGCGGGGGCCGCCGACACCGTCCCGTACTATGGAAACCGATGAGACGTCCGGCGGGCACCCGGATCGTGAAGCCACCGATGGCTCCGCGCCCCATTTCCGGCCCACCCGCCACCGTCTTCCGGCCTCCACCGAGGCTGGGCCGACCCCAGAAGGGAGACCCCCATGGATCTGTTCGCCCACAAAATCATCCCCGTCGTGATCATCCACGACACCGCCGACGCCGAACCCTTGGCCCAAGCCCTCATCGCCGGAGGGCTGCCGATCGCCGAGGTGACGTTCCGCACCGCCGCCGCCGCCGAGTCGATCGAGATCATGAGCGAGATCGACGGCATCACCGTCGGGGCGGGCACCGTGCTCACCCCTGAGCAGGTCGAGATCGCCACCGAGGCGGGAGCGCAATTCTTCGTCAGCCCCGGGTTGCGCCCCGACGTCGTGCGCGAGGCCCAGGTCTCCGGGCGTCCGATCCTGCCCGGCGCCGTCACCCCTGGCGAGATCATGCAGGCGCAGTCGATGAGCATCGAGACGGTCAAATTCTTCCCCGCCAACCTTTACGGCGGCGCCGCCGGCATCAAAGCCCTCGCCGCGCCCTTCACGACGATGAAATTCGTCCCGACCGGCGGCGTCTCCCCCCAGAACCTCGACGAGTACCTCTCCTTGCCCTATGTGCCCGCCGTCGGTGGCTCATGGATGGTGCCGGCCACCCTCATCGACGATCGCCGTTTCGACGAGATCACCGCGCTGTGCCGCCAAGCCGCCGAATTGGCCGCCCCCTATCGCGCCGCCGATGACGGCGACGCCGCCTGACCCCATCGAACCCCAACGGTGATCCGCCGCAGCGGCGCCGTTGCATCCCGACCATCTTTTCTGGAGACTAGAGATCCGACGATGAGCCTCACCATCAAACCCGCTGAGTCCTGCACTTACGACGCCGTCTGCCTCGGCGAGGTGATGTTGCGCCTCGATCCAGGCGACGGGCGCATTCGCACGGCTCGCCGCTTCGACGCCTGGGAGGGCGGCGGCGAATACAACGTCGTGCGTGGATTGCGGCGCGTCTTCGGTTTGCGCGGCGCCGTCGTCACCGCGCTCGTCGACAATGAGATCGGCCACCTCGTCGAGGACTTCATCCTCACCGGCGGTCTCGACACCCGTTTCATCCGCTGGGCCGCCTCCGACGGAGTCGGGCGGACAGTGCGCAACGGCCTCAACTTCACCGAACGCGGCTTCGGGGTGCGCGGCGCCGTCGGCGTCTCCGACCGTGGCAACACGGCCATCGCTCAGATCAAACCGGGCGAGATCGACTGGAACGAGATCTTCGGACGTCAAGGCGCCCGATGGTTCCACACCGGCGGCATCTTCGCAGCGCTCTCCGAATCAGCCGCCGAAGTCGCCCTCGAAGCGGTCGAAGCGGCCCACGATCACGGCACGATCGTCTCCTACGATCTCAACTATCGCCCCAGCCTGTGGCAATCGATCGGCGGGCAAGCCAAAGCCCAGGAGGTCAACCGCGCGATCGCCCAACACGTCGACGTCATGATCGGCAACGAGGAGGACTTCACCGCCGCCCTCGGCTTCGATGTCGAAGGCACCGACGAAGGGCTGACGACGCTTCCCGTCGACGCCTTCGGAGCCATGATCGAACGCGCCTCGCAGGCCTACCCCAACTTCCAGGTCATCGCCACGACGCTGCGCGGGGTGCGCTCCGCCACCGTCAACGATTGGGGAGCGATCGCCTGGTCGCGCGACGAAGGACTCGTCCAAGCACGCCAACGCGACGGATTGGAAATCTTCGACCGCGTCGGCGGCGGCGACTCCTTCGCCTCCGGCCTCGTCTACGGACTCCTCAGCGGGGAACCCTTGCAAACCGCCGTCGATTACGGCGCCGCCCACGGAGCTTTGGCCATGACGACGCCCGGCGACACCTCGATGGCGACGAAGGCCGAGGTGCTCAAAGTCGCCTCCGGGGGGTCAGCCCGCGTCAAGCGGTGAAGATGATCTACGGACGAATTCTCGGTGCCAGGTGACCGCTCCTTCGTTATTCCTCTCTAGGAAACTCAGGCAGTTCGAGGAAGAGCATCGATCCTCTGAACAAGAGGCTTGATCGCTTCCGAGACGATTTCGCGAACTCTGCTCAAAGGGACGAGAGGTTCGTCCTCGATCGCCAAACCGTGGGTGATGAGCTCACGGGCCATTGTCGAGGCACCGACCCCGTGAGATCGCGCCGCCTCCTCGAGAGCCGTCCTTTCCATATCGCTCAAGCGAATCGAGACCGGGGAGTTTCGAACCCCTCTGCGCGTGACCTTGACATGAGGTGGCAACACGTCAGGTAGTTCAACATCCTGATAGTTCTCAGATTCCTCCATGAGCTCATCAAGTAAAGCCGTTGTTTCTACACTTGGCCTCATCATCACTCCAGATCGTTCAGTTGGTTGTAACGGCGCTGATCACCGTCATTCGACATCCATGCGTTCACTCCCCACAGATGACCTTTGTCAACAACGGTGATAACAGTGATGACAAGCCCAGCACTCTGCGAGAAACCGATTGTGCGAATCGACCTTCCCGACCGAG
>JAISHO010000038.1 GCA_031262485.1 Propionibacteriaceae bacterium | reverse complement strand
GAAAAGCAGCCCCCATGTCACAGACGGAGACTATGCTCCTATCCAGGAACCACGCCCCGAAACCTCACCGGCCACCTAACCGATGAACCCCAAAATCCACGACGAACGGGGCAAGCCCTTAAGCCATGGCGATAGAGCGAGATCACGGCCGCTGAACGACTGACTCGGAAACGCTTCACCGCAGAATCCACCGCATCGACACCATGAAGGCCCTGAACCGTCCCACGCAACTCTTCGACCGGGAGAAGGACGTCTTCGGCGAAGCGATTACAGGCCCGCTCCCGATCGACGTCATCGTCGAGCAGACACAACCCACCGCCTCGATGGAGGAGGTGACCCAACTCGTGGAGCAAGGTGAAAACTCTTCGGGAGGGGGAATCTTTGCCATTGAGGACGATGACCGGCGTGCGCTCGTCGTCAACGCTGAAACCGCTGCATTCAGCGTCGCTGACCCGGCTCATCTGGAACACAAGGATCCCTTGATCCTCCAGCGCGGTGATCCACAGACGGAGCGCCTCTGTATCCGTCTTCGTCGCTTCAATATCTGAAACACTGACACCAAAAAGTTCCCGAGCATCCATCGCGGTCATCGACGGCGCCTGTGCCCACTGCTGCCACGGAGAGGCGGCCACAGCTGCGGGATCGAGCCGCCGGTAAATATCGCGACGTTCTTCAGCGAGACGGATCTCGTGGGTCAACGCCCGCCCCATCGTGGTTCCCATGGCCCGGAAATCCGGAGGCACACGTATTCCCTCCGCTGGAGGGGCAGGGGCGAAGAACAACGCCATCGGCTGCTTGAGCATCTCGGCCACCGTCCGCAGCTTCGCCACCGTCGGACGCTCGTCCCCCGACTCCCACGCCTTGACCCGATCCTCGGCGACATCGGCTCGCTTCGCGATCTCAGCCGTGCTCACAGCCGCCTGCACACGAGCCCAGCGCATGACTGCGGGAGTCACAGGAGCCATCACACTGACCGCCATATCGATCCTCCCATCGTCGCTCCAGCCCTTGGTTTAGTCTCTCTCATTATGACGCGTGGAACCGACGGCCATACAGTGACAGACAGTTTGAAGACTGGCCGCACAGAGGAGACCCATTCATGGAGAAATAAGGCACGCATAGTAGCTAATTAATAGGGATGATCAATGTGATACTGGTCGTCTTCCCGACGGAGATTGTGACGCGAGAGGGGTCCGATCGATAGGCGACACCGTCGAACCTGCAGCCGGCTATAATCTCCCACTCCCCCGGGAAAAGTCCGCGACTGAAATGACCTTGTGAATCGGTAATCACGCCAAGATCCGCATCCCCACCACCGATTCGTTCTATCCAACAATCTTCAAGTGGATTTCCCGAGCGATCCAGGACAGTGCCCTCTACTCTCCCATATTCTGAAGACTGCGATGAATAGGTGTGGTCTTCATCGTACGGAGAGCAACTCACAGCAGCGAGCGCGATGATACAAGCGGCCCCTATTTCCAAAGCCGAGTGGCGTATAGACATTAATGATACTCACTCAGGGCTACCATAATAATGAAGTGATAAGAATCTTCGGTTATCAGCACCGCTCCGTTGGCTGCCGCACAGAGACTCCCAACGGCATACGCATGGATGGCTACTACTTGTTTTGTTGAGAGATACACAGGCGATCCACTCTGGCCTCCCATCGTGTCAATTGAATAGCACAATGCCTCGGGAGTAGCTCCGGTCACATACCCCATCATAGACATCATCACGCCCTTGTAGTCACCCGGAAAACCTGTAAGACTCACCAATTCCCCGAGGCTATTTTTATCTTCGCTATTCAAAAGACCAAACCAGCCTGTTTCATTGCCTATTGGAGCATTAAGCTTAATGAGCCCCCAATCATAAGTCCTAGTTCCGCGAATAATGTAATCAGCATCAACATGCGTCAACGTAACATGAGAACTTGTGTATACCCCGAATGGGTAATTGCCGGATGACCGTCCTGGGATAATTCGCCATTCAGAAGCAAACTCTTGTGCATCTCTGTTAAAAATACAATGTCCTGCTGTAACTATTGTATCCCAGGAAACCATCCACCCCGTGCAAGCATTAAAAGAATTTTCTAGGTGAACAATTGCGCTGTATGGATATTTTGTGGTATCAAGAATCCGATATCGTTCATCTACTCCAATAATGGATTGGGGTGCTATTCCAGGATCAGAAGTTCCAGATCCTACATAGGGAACAATTTCCCTATCTTTAGGGTCGATAAGATTCGCGGCGTCTACGATTTGCGGATTTCCGTAGCCATCCGCAGAGGCAAATTTAATGCCACCGATTTCAGAAAATGAGTACTCTGGTTCTGGCGTTATATCCACCGATCCAACATCATTGGGCATCTGAGCCCCTTGTGCGAATGCATCGGTAGACCCACGGGTTACGTCTGAGATTGAGCCTCCATTGGCGACACTGAGAGACGGGGGTTCTTGCAGTATTGAGAGGTAAAGCGACACGACAGAAATTAATCCAACGAGCGCTATCAGCTTCAAAATTCGGGATTCAACTGACTGCAACATGACCCTCTCCAATTGTGAGTGCTCTCAATTTCCGATGAGCTATGGAAGATAGAGGTGTCAGTATAACGGTAAAACAACAAGAAAACAGACATTCTTGATAATTATCATTATTTTTTAATCTCTGTCTCATCAAGGTACCAGATCCAGGGTCCGACCAAATCGGGTATTTCCTTGTGGAAAGGGTTTCGCCGGGGAATATTGGTCCTCATTGGCAGGTTCTTCGAGCTGACGATATCCCCACCGAAGTGCTCAGCGGATAGCTTGGGCAACGACTTTGAGTGCCGCTTGTGTGGCGCTAAAAGTCAGATCATGATTTTTCAAAAACGGTGGCCCGGTCCGAAAGGACCGGGCCACGCGCCGTGATCGAGAGGTGATCGCTCAGGCTTCGCGCTTTCTCAGGTTGACGAGGGCGACGGTGCCGCCTGCTGCCATGAGGGTGAAGGCAATCGCTAGGATCGTCGCCCCCCAGCCGGAGGTGAGGAGGTTGCCGGTCCGGGGGAGGACCGTGTCCGCAGCCGGGGTGCAGACGTTGCCGTTGGCGTCCGTCGGGGTGTTCTCGTCGACACCGGGGTTGGCCGGGTTCTCCGGGGAGCACGGGGGCGGGCCCGGCTGCTTCGGGGTGTCGGGAACCCGCGGGAGGTCCGGGGTGCCCGGGGTCTTCGGGGTGTCGGGAGTTCCGGGGGTGTCCGGGGTGTTCGGCACATCCGGATTGTTCGGAACGTCCGGGTTGCTGGGGATCTCCGGCTCCTCGGGGACGTCAGGCGCCGGGGGGATCCGGGTGTTGTCGATGAGGCCGGCGTCGAGGGTGGGGTTGATGAGATCCATCGTCACCTCGTCGAGATACGGCAGATCGAGGGATCCCTTGTCGACGAGGCCGGGGGCGTCGGGGCCGAGGTGGACATAGTCCGTGCGGCCGGCGCCATCAGCATCGGAGTCGGCGGTGTCACCGGCTTCGGCGGCATCCTTCGTCGTGAAGGTGTAGCCATCCTTGGGAACGAACTCGACGGCGTAATCGCCCTCGGGTAGACGGTCGAAGAAGTAGTAGCCGTTCTTGTCTGTCGTCGTCGTGGCGATCGTCTCGCCAGCCTCGTTGACAAGATTGACGGTGATGCCGTCGGCCGGGCTCTCGGTGGAATCCTGGGAACCGTCGCTGTCGGTGTCGTACCAGACGTAGTCGCCGATGGCGTAAGCCGGGGTGCCACCGTTCCAATCGTCGGAATCCGTCGTGTCCTTCGACGAGATCTCACCGGTGCCGGTGACGGTGGCGGTGTCGTTGTGGGTGTCCACCTCGCTCAGCGCCGGGACGGTGCCGGTGCAGGTGAAGGCGGCGCCGACGTCGAGCGGTCCGGCCCAGGTCGTCCCCTCGGAACCGTCGGGGAAGACGCAGACGAGGTTCTCGACCGGCTGGGAGCCCTCACCGGGCTTGTCCGTCACGACGATGTCGACGAGCGGCTCGTTGCCACTGTTGCGGATGAGGAAGTCGAGCGGAATGTCCTGCCCGGCCTCGACCGTCTTGCCAGGGGCGTGGTCGAAGTCGCCGGTGACGAGGGTGTCGCCGTCGAGGGTGTCGTACTTCTCGATGTCGATCTCGGGGACGGCTTTGACGACGCCCGCGTCGATCGTCGGATTGATGAGATCGGCCGTCACCGTGTCGATGTAGGGCAGATCGGCAACGGTGGCGTCATCGGGAGCGACGAGGTTCTCCGCGCCGTCGCCGAGGTGGACGGCCCGGGAGACGCCGTCGGCGGCGGCGTTCGAATCCACCGCGTCGTCGTCGCCGGCGAACGAAGTCGTGAAGACATACCCGTCCGGAGCGGTGAAGACGACGATGTAGTCGCCAACCGACAGATCATCGAAGACGTAGTAGCCATCCTTGTCCGTCGTCGTCTCGGCGAGGACCGTGCCGGACTGGTCGCGCAGGACGACCGTCGAATCGGCCACCGGCTTCTCGGAGGAATCCTGGACTCCATCCTTGTCGTCGTCATACCAGACGTAGTCGCCCAGAGCGTAGGACGGGGCGTTGCCATGCCACTCGTCGTCGTCGGTGACCGGCTTCCCACTCCACTGACCCTTGCCCGTCACCGTGGCGGTGTCGGCGTGGGTCGCGCCGCGGTCGAGGCCGGGCAGGGTGGCCGTGCAGTCGAAGGAGGCGCCGACGGCGAGCGGGCCAGCCCACTCGACACCGGTGGAGCCGTCGGGGAAGACGCAGCTGAGGTCGCGCAGATCGGCGGAGCCCTCAGCGGGGGCGTCGCTCACGGCGACATCGACGAGGGGCTCGTTTCCGTTGTTCTTCACGGTGAAAGAGATCGGGGTGTCGACCCCGTCGACGAGCGCCTTGCCCGGGGCGTTGTCGTAATCGCCCGTCGTGATGGTGTCGCCGTCGAGAGTGTCGTACTTCTCGATGTCGATGGCAGGCTGGGCCACGATGACACCGGCGTCGATCGTCGAATCGATCCGCTCCGCCTTCAGCTGATCCTGATACGGCAGGTCGGTGCGGTCGGCGACGACCGTGAGGTTGGCGTCCGTCTCATCGAGGTTGATGACAGGGGTGAGCCCCGAACCGTCCGGGTTCGAGTCGATCTTCACATCGGAGGTTCCCTCTTGCTTGGTGAAGATGTAGTGGACGTCGTCGGCGGTGTCCTCGGTGCCCTTGTCGTCAGCCGGGACGGTGAAACGCACCTGGTACTGGCCGGCGGACAGATCGTCGAAGAAGTAGTAGCCCGTGTCGTCCGTCGTCGTCGTGGCGATCGGCGTCGTGGAACCGGCGGCGAGCAGTTCGGCCGTCGCGCCGACGACCGGCTTCTCGGAGGAGTCCTGGACGCCATCCTTGTCGGTGTCGTACCAGACGTAGTCGCCCAGCGCGAGGGACGGCGTGAGGCCGTTCCAATCGTCGGAGTCGGAGACGGGAGTGCCGGTGAACTGGGCCGTGCCGGTCACCGTGGCGGTGTCGGAGTGGGTGACGCCAGCGGGCAAGCCGGAGAGCACACCCTCACAGGTGAAGGAGTCGCCGACGGCGAAGGGACCGGGCCAGGTGGCGCTGCCGTCAGGAGCGGCCCACTCGTCACTCTCCGTGCCATCGGGGAACCAGCAGACAATCTTGCTGATCTCGCCCGTGCCGGCCGTCTTCGCGTCCGTCACGACGATGTTCTCGAGCGGCTCGTTGCCATCGTTGGTGATGAGGAAGGAGATCGGGGTGTCGACAGCGGCCTCGAGTTTCTTGCCGGGGGCGTTGTCGAAATCACCGGTCGTCTGATCGTTGAGATTGAGGTAATCGCCGTCGAGGGTGTCGAACTTCTCGAGGTCGATCGAGGGCTCCTGCTTCTGGACGGCGCCGCCGCCGCCGTCGTCGGTGCTCGCGATGACGGGGACGGTCACGAAGCCGGGGAACTCGACCGGCGCGGAGGTCGCGACGCGCGAGCTGAACCACAGCGTGCCGTCCGTCACCGGCGCCGACGGGTTGTACCCGGCGCCGAGCGTGCAGCGGACCGACTGAGCCGGATCAGTGCCGTCCGGCAGACGGGCGGGGGTGTTGACGACGCAGGCGCCGATCTGTTGGCGCCCGGCGACGTTGGCCGGATCGACCAGTTCGATCGGGTTCTCCAAGGTCGAACGCAACGACGAGGGCAGCTGGAGGGTGAAGAAATCACCTTGTTTGGCGCCGTCCGCCGGGATCGAGAAGGTGGCCGTCAGGAGGACCTGTTTGTATTGCTCGACGGGCTGATCGGCGTCGAAGACACAGTTGGGATCCGTCGTGATCGGTGAACCGTCGGCGTTGACACAATCGCCCTCCGACGACGAGACGACGATGCTCGTGAACGGGGAGTCGATCTGCGCCGCAGCGGCCTGTGGAGAGGCGGCCACGAGGCCCAGCACCGCAAGAGCTGTGCTCGCGGTCAGCGCGCCGAGCCGGCGGGGAAGAGAGGGGGAGAGGAGACCTCGTCCAGCGCCGTCCGGCGCCGTCGAGGGAGAGTGAGGGGTCGACATGCCCAGCCTCCGGGAGAGTGAGAGAGGAGTTTCATCCGTGGTAGGAAATCGCAGACATGAGGGAGTTGATGACCCACCACGTGTCGCAACGTATCACACAGGGATTACGCCTCCCAAGGGATAACTAGGGTTTGAGAGAAGATTTCAGTCATCTATCCCAGGTCTTAACTTTCTCTCAGTTTTCGTCAACCTTTCGGATGAGCCTCCGCCCCCCTTGACGTCACGCTCGGCTCCCGTGTGACGCGACACGTGGCAGGGCCGCGACGATGGTGGCGGAGCCGAGGACGCGGTCACCGTCATAGAGGACGGCCGTCTGACCAGGCGCGACGCCGTAGAGCGGGCTGAGGAAGTCGACGGCAAGGAGGGACGGTTCCACCAGCCTGACCTGGGCTTGAAGCGCGGCGCCGTGAGCCCGCACCTGGACGAGGGCGTCGAAGGACTCCCCTGTCGGCGGGGCCGCCTCGCACCAGCGCGGATCGGCGGCGGTCAACCGGGTGACACGCAGAGCCTCACGCGGCCCGACCGTGACGGTGGCCTGCCCCGGGTCGAGGGCGGTGACATAGCGGGGCTGTCCATCGGCGGCGGGGCGGCCGAGGCGCAGTCCCCGGCGCTGACCGATCGTCAAGGTGAACGTGCCGTCGTGACCACCGACCTCCCGGCCCGTCTCGTCGACGATGGGGCCGGGGCGGGAGCCGAGGCGGCGGTGGAGCCAGCCGGCCGTGTCGCCGTCGGGGATGAAGCAGAGATCGGACGAGTCGGGTTTGCTCGCCACCGTCAGCCCGCGGGCGGCGGCCTCGGCTCGGACCTCGGATTTGAGCGAGTCGCCAAGGGGGAAGAGGGCGTGACGGAGTTGTGGCTGCGTCATGACGGAGAGGACGTAGGACTGGTCTTTGGCCTTGTCATGGGCCCGATGCAACTCGACGACGCCGTCGGGGCGGGTGACGAGGCGAGCGTAATGACCCATCGCCAGGTGGCTGAACCCCTCGGACAAGGCGCGATCGAGGACGACGCCCCACTTGATCATCGTGTTGCAGCGCAGGCAGGGGTTGGGGGTGCGCCCGGCGGCGTACTCGTCGACGAAATCCTTGAGGACGGCGTCGAAAGCGTCCGTGAAATCCCACACCGACAAGGCGATACCCAGCTGATCGGCGATGGCGCGGGCATCGGCTTCGATGGCGGCCAAGGGATCGACGCCCCCCTCGACGCGGGGCGGGCGCCAGAGCCGGAAGTGGACCCCGGCGACCTCATGGCCGGCGTCGAGCAGGCGCATCGCGCTGACAGCAGAATCGACCCCACCGGACAGGGCGACCGCGACTCGGCTCATCGGCTCTCCTCATGTGTGGCCCCGTTCCTCGGGCGCTGGTGATACAGGCTCGCGGGGCGAGCCGTCCCGATTCTCTCACAGCCCCCTCGTCCCATCAGACGCCCCCATGCTCGGCGGAGGGGAGGCACGGAGCCGGAGACGGGAAACCCCGCGGACGCCACAGTGAAGCGTCCGCGGGGCGTCCACCGCACTTTCCCCCGTGTGTGTCGTGCGATGGCGGAACATCTTCGAGGGACCGCGGTTCCCTCGAGTTCGTCCCGGATGGGTCTGGGCCCCCGTGGCGTCCTCACCCGTGGAGAGTGGTGAGGAGGGTTGTCGGCCGTTGGATGGCTCAGACCAGGGTCAGGAGATGGCTAGGGGATGGCTAGTCATCGTGTGACGACCCTGTATCCCCGAGGGCGACGGGGCTGTGATCGTCGCCCCCGGGGACGTCGTATTCATTGAGTTGTCGGTTTTGAGTTGTCATTCCCGGGGGCGGGTGGGGGCCCGCCCCCGGGCAGGTGAGCTCGGCGACCCGGGCGAGGAGAGGAAGTCTCACCCGGGCCCGCCGGGCTCGGCTCACAGGCGCCGGCGAGCCGGGCCGCGCCACCGGCCGACGGTCATGAGGACCGCTCCGGTGATCAACAGCGTGATACCGCTGATGAAGGGCCAGCGAGACCCCCCGCCCGTGTTCGGGATCGACGACGCGGTCGTCGGCTCAGTCTCGTCCGGTTCCGTCGTGGCATAGAGCGCCGGGAGCGACGGAGTGGGCGTGGGAGCCGGCGGAGTCGGCGTGGGCGTCGGTTCCGGGGTCGGGGACGGCTCGGGCGTGGGCGTCGGGCTCGGCTCGGGCGACGGCTCCGGGCTCGGCTCCGGCGCGCTGCCGACCTCGTGGACCGTGTCGCACGGCCGCGCCTCGGAACAGGCCAGGGGCGGGCGGCTCAGCAGCGGCGGGCGGGTCGGCGTGATCGGCGTCACCGTCACCGTCGGGCTGGGCTCCGGAGTCGGAGACACGCTCGGGCTGCCGGACGGCCCCGGCGTCGGCGAGACGCTGGGGTCGACCGTCGGCGTCCCGCTCGGGCTGGGCTCGGGCGACGGAGTCGGCGTCGGCAACAGCTCCGGGACGTGCCCGGTGCCGGTGACGACGTTGACGAGGACGACGTCATGAGCGTCGTCGTCGACATGGACGGAGTACTCGAGGACGAGTTCCTCGCTCAAGTCGCCGATCGTCCAGGTGAGGATCGTCCCGTCGAGCTGGGCGTGGGTGCCGGCCGGGGCCGTCACCTCGACGAAGCTCGAGTGATCGAGCACCTGGCTGAGATCGTCGCGCACGACGACGTCGATGACTGAGCCGCCGATGGGCGTGGCCGTCAGGTCGTAGACGACCGTCGAGCCCGGATCGACGACGGTGCCCGTGGGCGGGTTCGACGTCTTGGCCAGCGTCCAGCTCGGCTCGGTGGCGTGGACCGTCGCGCAGGGCGAGCCCTCGGAGCATTCCTCAGGCGGGATCACCCACGGCGTGTCGTCGCCCGGTGGCGGGACCGTCGTGCCGCTGGCGACGTTGCGGATGACCACGCCATAGGCGTCGTCGGCGACCGTCACCGTGTAGGTGAGGGTGGCCACACCGCTGAGCGTGCCGATGTCCCAGGTCAACGTCGTGCCGTCGATCGTCGCGACTCCGCCGGTGGCGGCCGGTTCGCCCGTCACCGTGGCGTGGGCGAGGACGTCGGTGAGATCGTCGGTCACGACGACGTCGTCCACCGGGGTCTGCCCGATCATCTGCGCGGTCAGCGTGTAGGTGATCGTCTGGCCCGGCTCGACGAGTTCACCGCTAGCCGGATCGGAGACCTTCGCCAACGTCCAGGCCGGGATCGGCTCGGTCGTGTGCGTCGTCTGGCAGGGCGCCTCGATCGTGCACTCCTGCGGCGGGACGACCGGCGGCGGGTTGTCGCCCGGCGGCGGAACCGTCGTGCCGGTGACGGCGTTGACGAGCGTGACGCCGTCGGCCGAGTCGTTCACCTCGACGGTGTAGCTGAGGCTGGTCTCCTCAGACAACGTGGTGATCGTCCAGGTCAACGTCGTGCCGTCGAGCGTCGCCTCCGTGCCCTCCGGGGCTGTGATGGTCGACGGGTCGAGCGTGGCGTGGTTGAGGACCTGGCTCAGATCGTCGGTGACGACGACGTCGCTGAGGACGCTCTCGCCGAGCGGCGTGGCCGTCAGCGTGTAGGTGATCGACGAGCCGCGCTCGACGACGCTGCCCGGTTCCGGATCCGAGGTCTTGGCCAGGGTCCAGGCCGGATCGGTCGTCGTGATCGTCTCGCACGGAGCCTCCTCGGAGCATTCCTGCGGCGGGTAGAGCGGCGGGACGGTCGGCGTCGCCGGGCTGGTGGGCTCCGTGGGCTCCGTCGGCGTCGTGGGCGTGACCGGCTCGGTCGGGGTCGCCGGGCTGGTGGGCTCGGTCGGCTCCGTGGGAGTCGTCGGCGAAGGCGACGGCGGCGGCTCGGGGCCTGTGCCGAGGCCGGTGACGACGTTGCGCAAGGTCACGCCGTACGCGTCGGCGTCGACCGTCACCGTGTAACGCAGGATCTGCTCCTGCGCCAGGTCGCCGATCGTCCAGGTCAACGTCGTGCCGTCGACGGCGACCGTCGTGCCCGCAGGCCCCTCGATCCTGTCCAGGGCGGCGTCGTCGAGGATGTCGGACAGATCGTCGGTCACGACGACGCCCGGCACCACGCTCTCGCCCACCGGGGTGGCCGTCAGCGTGTAGGTGATCGTCTCACCCGGGGTCACCGTGCCGCCCGAAGCCGGATCGGAGACCTTGGACAGCGTCCACGTCGGATCGGTCCGGTGGGTCGTCGAGCAGGGCGCGTCGGTCGTGCACGTCTCCGGCGGGATCGTGAAGGGCGGATCGTCCGGGTTCTGCGGCGTCTGCTCCGTCGACGTTCCGGTGACGACGTTGGCGAACTCGACACCATAGGCGTCGTCGTTGACGACGACGGTGTAGACGATGGTCCTGATATAGCCGGACCGAATCGAGTCACGATACGTCAACGTGGTCCCATCGAACTCGACCGTCCCTCTCAGGCTGTCGGTGAACACCGAATCCTCGTCCAGCGTCGCGTATCGGAGCACGTCGCTGAGGTCGTCGGTGATGACGATGTCACTGATCGAGCCGGAACCCAGTTCGCCCAGACCGGTGGCCCTCAGCCTGTAGGTGATCCGGTCGCCCGGCTTCACCGTGGACCCCGAGGCTGGGTCGGATGTCTTCTCAAGCGTCCAGCCCGGGAGGGTGTCGTGCGTCGTCGAGCAGGGCTCGGCCGTCGTGCACTGCTGGGGCGGCATGTCGCCACCGGTCGGCGGCGGCGTCGGGCTGGCCGTCGGCGTCGTGGGCGTCGTCGGGCTCTCCGACGGGGAGTCGGACGGGCTCGGCGAGGGCGAATCCGTCGGGTTCGTCGGCTCGGTCGGCGTGGCCGGGGTCGTCGGCGGGACGGTGTCGCCGCCCTCACCGGAGACGAGGTTGACGAGCGTGACGCTGTAGGCGTCCTCGTCGATCGTCACCGTGTACCGCAAGGTGATTTCCTCGCTCAGGTCGCCGACCGTCCAGGTCAGCGTCGTGCCGTCGAGGATCGCCTCGGTGCCCTCCGGCGCGGTGATCGTGCCGAGGGTGGCGTCATCGAGGACGTCGGCGAGGTCGTCGGTGACGACGACGTTGGGAACCGTGCCGCCGACCGGCGTGGCCGTGACGAGGTAGGTGATCGTCTGTCCGCGGCTGACCGTCGAACCGGAAGCCGGGTCGGAGGTCTTCGCCAGCGTCCAGGTCGGGTCGGTCGAGTGGATCGTCGAGCAGGGCTCCTCGGCCGTGCAGGAGATCGGCGGGGTCGGCGGGACCGGCTCGCCCCCCTCCGGGGGCTCCGGCGGGACCGTCGTGCCGGACACCGAGTTCTCGATCGTCACGCCGTGGGCGTCGTCGGCGAGCGTCACCGTGTACGACAGGCGCATCTCCGCCCCGAACTCCTCGATCGTCCAGGTCAGCGTCGTGCCATCGAAGACGACCGGGCCGCCCTCGGCGATCCCCTCCGCGACGACGTCTCCGTAGAGGTCGGTGACGACGACCGAGGCCGGATCGAACGTGGCGTGCGCCAGGACGCCCGTCAGGTCGTCCGTCACGACGATGTCGTTGAGATAGCTCTCACCGATGGGGCTGGCCGTCACCGTGTAGGTGATCGACGAGCCGGGGGTGACGAGGCTGCCCGAGGCCGGGTCGGACGTCTTGGCGAGCGTCCAGCCGGGAGCCGTCGGGTGCTCCGTCGTGCAGGGCTCTTCCGTCGTGCACTCGAGCGGCGGAAGGTCCGTGCCGCCGCCGGGCGTCGTCGGGCTGGCCGTCGGCGTCGTGGGCGTGGCCGGGGTCTCCGGAGTGGCCGGGGACGTCGGACCGTCCGTCGGGCCCGTCGGCGAACCGGTCGGGGTCGTCGGCGACGCGCTCGGCGCAGGAGTCGGCTCCGGCGGGGTCTCGCCCGTGCCGCTGACCGCGTTCTCCAGGTAGACGCCGTAGGCGTTGTCGTTGAGCTCGACGGTGTACGTGAGCGTCAATTCCTCCGTCAGGTCGCCGATCGTCCAGGTCAACGTCGTGCCGTCGAGGACGACCGGGGCCGCCACGCCGGTCGAACCGCCGGCGACCGGCGTGCCCGAGACGTCGAGGACGGTGATCGAGGACTCGTCGAACGTGGCGTTGTTGAGGACGGCGGAGAGGTCGTCCGTCACGACGACGTTGGCGACCACGCTCTCACCGAGCGGGGTGGCGTCCACCCGGTAGGTGATCGTCTGCCCCGGCGTCACCTCCGTGCCTGACTCCGGATCCGCGCTCTTGGCCAGGGTCCACTGAGGAGCGGTCCGGTGGGTCGTCGAGCAGGGCGCCTCCACCGAGCAGGCGGCGGGCGGCTCGCTGGTGCCGTCCTCGCCCGCGCCGGCGCCGGTGACGACGTTGGCGATCGTCACGCCGTGGGCGTCCTCGGCGAGGGTGACGGTGTAGGAGAGGGCGAGCGGGGCGCTGAGGTCGCCGACCGTCCAGGTCAGCGTCGTGCCGTCGAGGACGACGGGCGCCGCCGTCTCGGTTCCAGCGCCAGCGACGGCCGTGCCCTCGGCGTCCGTGATCGTGATCGAGGCCTCGTCGAAGGCCGCCCAGTCGAGGACGTCGGCCAGGTCGTCGGTCACGACGACGTCGCGCACCGTGCCGCCGGACGGCGTCGCCGTCACCGTGTAGGTGATCGACGAGCCGACCTCGACGGTCGAGCCGGAGACGGGGTCGGCGGTCTTCGCCAGCGTCCAGGTCGGCTGTTCGAAAACGTTGTCGAAGCCCTGGTCGCCGCCGGCGTAGGCGATCGCGGCCACGAGCGTGCCCGTGCCCGGATCGGTCACCGTGATCGTCACCGTCGTCGTCGTCTCGTCATAGGTCACGCCGTTGGCGCCGACCTCGGGGACGACCTCCTGGACGGTGTACCGGTAGGTCCCCGTCGCGGTGAACTCGATGGCGCCGAAGTCGAACGACGCCGTGGCGCCCTCGGCCGGGGCCGTGGCCGTCGCGGTCGTGACCGGCTGGCCGGACTCGTCGAGCGGCAGCGGGCCGTTGTTCTGGGCCGTCAGCGAGAAGGTGTACGTCTCGCCCTCGTTCCAGTCGCGGCCGGAGACCGTCTTGGTGAACTCCGGCGTCGCCGTCGTGGGCGCCGCCGCGTAGGTGTTGGCGAAGGCCACTGTCGGAGCCACGCCGGCGCGGGAGTCGTAGACGCGCGTCTGGACGTCCGGGGTCGGATTCTCCGGCGTCGCGTCGGGCGTCCACGAGATCGTCGTGACGGAGTAGAGCTGCCCGTACGTCGCGCTCGTCGTGTCGTCGTCGTAGCGCACCTCGAGCACCGAGGTGTACACCCGGTCGTCATAGGTGATGCCGTTGCCCGCAGGGCCCGGATCCTCCGTCACCGTGTAGGTGTAGACGTTGCCGATGTCGGCTTGGGTGAACTCGAAGTCGCCCGGAAGGTGGGCGGTGCCGTCGGCCTCGACCGGGGCCGTCGCCGAGCAGACGCCCGTCTCAGGATCCGTCGTGAAGGTGTCGCCGACGATCGCGCAGGAGGCCTCGTCGGCCGCCGTCACGCGGAAGGTGAACTCGCCGGCGGCGATGGCCGTCGGGCGGCCCGTCAGCGTCTTCGTCACGTCAGAGCCGCCGAAGGTGACCGTCGAGGTGTAGCGGTTCGTGAACGTCGTCGAACCGGACTGGACGCCGACCGTGGCCGAGAGCGAACCGTCGACGACAGTGCCCGCGTTGGGGTCGGCCGGATCGACCGGTGAGGCGTCGCTGACGACGACGGTGTAGACGAGGTCGTGGGCGTCATAGGCGACGCCAGGCAGGGAACCGGCCGTCTCCTCGACGAGGAAACGGTAGGTGCCGCGCGTCGAGAAGGCGATGTCGCCGAAGGCGAAGGTGGCCGAACCGGTCGACTGCGGGCCCGTCACCGTCGTCGTCACACTCGTGAGCGGAGCGTCCGTCGTGCTCCCGGGCAGGACGACGTCGCCGGCCGCGATGGCCGCGCGGGTCGTCTCGTCATACCCCGTCAACGTGAAGGTGAAGGAATCATTGCTCGTCCAGGAGCGACCGGTCAGCGTCTTCGTCCCGCCGAGGGCGGCCGTCGTGTCGGCGGCGTCGTAGGTGTTGACGAATTGGCGTTGGGCCACCTCGGCGTAGTTCCCGGAATCCGGGGCGCAGGAGCCGTAGGGGTCGTCCGCGGTCAGATCGTCCGTCGTGTAACAGTGCGTCGGGGTGACGTGGATCGACACCGTCGGCTGACCGTCCGCGTCGAGGACAGGATCCCCGTTCGCGTCGAGGACTGGCTCCTCCGAGACGGCCAAGGCCCAGAACCACGCGCCTGGATCGTAGGTGATGTAGTCGGCCGACCCGTTCGCCTCGACCGCCTTGTAGTAGTACGTGTGGCCGAGGTGCTCGCCGGTGAAGGTGAGCTCCGGGGAGGAGACGTCGGCGCTGCCGCGGGCGTTCGAGACGGTCGCGGTGTGCTGGCCGTTGGCGAAGTAGGGCGCGTCCGGAGCCGGATCCGTGTCGGCGCCGACATAGGAGAAGGTGAACGAGTAGCTCAGCTGCGGCACCCGCAGAGCGGACGAGCCGGAGGTGAGGTCGTCGACCATCTTCATCGCCTGGAGCGTGCCGGAGACCTCGGTGACGCTGAAGGTGTTCGTGAACAACGCCTGGGTCGGGTTCGCCACGATCGTGTTGCCCGCCTCTGCGGCGCCCAAACCGTTGTCGTCACGGGTCTGCGTCAGGGCGGTCGTGGCCGTCAGATCGCCGGAGCTGTCGTCCGTCACCGTGACGACCCACTGGTAGGAGGCGCCGGAGTAGGAGAAGCCGGGGGCGAGCCCGTCACGCTCGGTGATCGTGTAGGTGTACGTGCCCGGGGTGTCGAAGTCGATGGCGGCGAAGGAGGCGGAGCGCTCCGTCGTCGACTCGCCGACGGCGTCGGTGAAGGCCGAGGACACGCAGGGCGCCGCCGCTGAGCCGGAGACCGACTCGGCCGGGCCGCAGAGCAGCGCGGAGAAGGAGTCGCCGTCGAGCCACTCGCGCCCGTCGATCGCCTTGACGGCCAACGGTGGCGTGGCCGTGGCCGGGGTCGGCTCGTAGGTGTTCGTGAAGTCGGCCACGGGGGAGGTCGAGGCCTCGACGTCGATCGTGCCCGTGACGGAGACGGGATCACCCGCCTCGTCGACCGGGGAGGTCTGCGGATAGTTCGCCACCGGGGTCTCGGAGACCTCGTACTGGGCGCCGTCGGGCAGGCCCATGATGACGGCGCGCTGCCCGCTCGTCAGCGTGATCGTGCCGCCGTCGGCGATCGAGCAGGCCGTCAGGGTCGCGCCATCGGCGCCCGTGCCGCAGGCCAGCGGCGTCGTCAAATCGTCGACGTCGTAGACGCTGTAGGTGAACGATCCCGCCAAAGGCACGCGGTCCGTGCTCGTGCTCGTCTCGTCGGCCAGGGCGACGGTGAAGGTGAAGGCCTGGTCCTCGTCCGGGTTCAGCTCGCTGCTCTCGGTGACGACCGTCTTCTCGATCCCCAGGCTGCCCGGCGCGTTGTAGGCGAGGTAGCCATTGTTGCCGAGCAGGGCGGTGATGGCGCCCGTGCCGTAGTCGTAGTCGGTCGCCATCGCCATCCTCGCCGTGCCGGTGAGGTTGGACGTCGCGATGTCGGCCTCGGTGCAGACCGGCCGGTTCGTCGACCATTCGAGGTCGGCCGGCTGGCACTTGACGTGGTCGAGCGAGTGGGGGACGTTGACGGAGACGAGGCCCTCCTGGGCCGTCATGACACCGTCCACCTCGCTGATCGTGTGCTGGGCGTCCTCGGCGTCGGCGGTGGCGAGGTCGCCCTTCGTGGTCTCGGTCGCGACGGCCCGCTTGACGACCGGTCGCGACGGGGCGGGCGAGGCGCTCGAATCGGCCGTCGGCGTGGCCGTCGACCCGGAGTCGTCGTAGGCGTACTCCCAGACGGTGTAGTAGACGGGAGTGTCGTCGCTCATCGCGTCCCACTCGGCTGCGCTGATCGGGCCGGTGACGGCGCCGTTCGCGTCGACGCCGGAGTAGAGCGGAGTGGCCTCCGACATGCGATAGAAGTCGTTGTCATACGACGGGGTCCACACCGCCGTCGCCCCCGGGGTGATCGTGTCGCCGGAACCGGAGTAGGCGTTGGCGTAGAAACGCACCTGGCCGGCGACGGTGTTGGCGGCGATGTACTGGGCGAGTGCGGTCGCGTCGGCCGCGGTCGCCGCTGTGTTGTTGACCGTCAGCTGGGACGGGTCGGCCAGACTGTCGAGCACGCCCGGCTTCTCGGTCACCTTGTAGTAGAGGTGGACGGGGTGGGAGAGCGCCTGCTCCATCGAGATGGGGTTGCCGGCCGCGTCCTCGAGGATGTCGGAGTCGCGCATCGGCAACAGTTCGACGGGGAAGCGCATCGTGACGGTGTCGCCCTGAGCCAGGCTCGCGCTCTTCGTCACCGTGATGACGACGGTGCTGAGGTCGACCTCCGTCGCCAGATCGTTGGCCGTGTACGTGCCGTTGAAGGTATAGGTCGTGACGTTGCCGTTCGTCGAGGCGGTGGGGTTGACGAAGGTCGCCTGCACGCAATCCTGGAGGGTGTTGGTCGACCCCTCGATGACAGCGCAGAAGGCGAGACGGTTCATGTCGCTCACCGTCATGAACGGGCCGAGCGTGTCGGTGAAGGTGATGTAGCCGTTCGACAAGCTCGTCGACGACTCGCTCGTGATCGGGAAGTTCGGGGCCGCCTCGGCGATCTCATGGGCGATCTGCTCGAAGACGGTGACGAGTTCCTCCGTCGTGATCGGAGTGAAGAAGTCGTCGTTGTAGCCGATGTCGGTGACGTCGTAAGCCGTGCGGGCGACGCCGGTGTCGGGATCAGTGCCGGTGGGGTGGTTGAGGGTCGAGGTCGTCGTTCCCCAGCCACCGGCGACCGGAACCGTCACCGGATCGCCGTCGGCGTAGGTGTCGAAGTAGGTCGTCAGCTGGCCGGCCATGGTGCCGTCGGTCGCCGTGCCGTACGTCCCCGACGGGTCGAGGGTCACATAAGCGAGGTTGCGGGGCGAGGATCCCGGTTGGCCCTCCTCGAGCATGGAGACGCCCAGCCCGACGGTGATGATCTTCGGCGCGATCTCCTCGGAGTCGCCGGCGTTGTAGACATCGGTGACTTTGTTCTTGAGGTACGCGGCCGTCATCGCCGCCCGGAACCCGTTGCCGACGTACTGGGTCCCGCCGGGGACCTGCGGCCCCTGGTTCTGGGAACCGGAGAGGTTGTACCACGACGACTGCTGCGTCTCGGAGGCCGACAGCGTCGGCTCGCCATCGGAGAAGACGATGACGTCGGGCTGACGTTGATTGTCTCCCGTGACGTCGGCGGGATCTTGCTGCGCCAAAAGGTTGAGGCCGGTGTAGACGCCGCGCTCCGTGTTCGTCGATTGGATGGCGCCGTTGACCGTGCCGACCTCCAGGCCATTGCCGGTCGTCGACGCGGTCTGAAGGTACATCGTCCCACCATCGGTCTGCGGGGGGATCAGCCGGATGTAGTCGTCCGATCCAGCGATCGTCCGCGGAGTCCCCAAGGTCTCGAGGACTTCGGCGTTCGTGCCGAACCACACGATGCCGACCTGGTTTTCGGGGTTCGCCTCGGTGATGATGCCGATGGCCTCGTTGACGCCCTGAGCCAGGGCGTAGGCTCGCGAGTCTTGATAGGTGGCGGGGCCGTCGCAGTAGGCGCCGACGGCGTATTGGCCGGTGCCGTCGCCGGTGCACTGGGTCATCGAATAGGAGTTGTCGATGACGAGGACGAGGTCGATGGGGGTCTGGACCTCGCTCGTGATGTTCCGCGTCGAACCGAGCGCCGACAGTGCGACGGCTAGCTCGTTGTCGTTCAGAACGAGATCGTCGATGCCTTCCTGCTTCATATCGTCCGGCACGGCGACACCGGTGTTGAAGACGGTTTTATCCGTCCAAATACGACCAGGGTTGCGCGAGGCCTGGTAGTACCCTTCGGCGTCCTCGGAGCCGGGATACTCGTGATACGAGTAGGCGTCGGCGACCTTCGCCACCTCCACGATGGGGTCCCCATCGGCGGCTTGCGCCGCCGGAGCGGTCAGGAACGACAGCCCTGACGCGATTATGCCGGTGGTCAAAGCCACCGCGCTGACGAGCGCCGCCAGCCGTCGCAGCGGTCGCCTCTCCATTGGGCGACTCTTCTTCATTGTCGAAACCATTCTTTCCTCTCCCGTGGGATGGGGACTTGGCGCTCCTGACGTCTTCCCAGATGTCTTTTTTTTGGAACTCCCCCAGGCAACGCCCGGGGACACGACTCGTATTCCCGTCCTCTTCCTTCACGATGGCGATTGTGAGAAACACCACTGGGGGGAGACGGTGTCGAACAGGTGTGGGAAAACGTATTCCCACAGCCCCACCGCTCGGTGAACCCGCTTGTGGCCGGGGTATCTCAAGGTGATCGCCAGTGATGACAGATTACGAAGACACTCAAGAGGAAATATGACAAGGCAATCGTGAACTTCACCACACGGAAAGCGTTTTCCCTTGGCCTGAGAACCAGCTCACGGGCTTGTGCTGGCGGTCTATGTGTCTTTCATCACACCACAAGGTGGGGAGAGATTGATCACATCGTCGAGAAATGGGTCTGATATCTGACGGCTCTGTCATCTATCCGACCCCGTAGGGAGTGGAGGGCCGCGTGGTGGGACTAGTGGTCTGTCGCCTGAGCGCTCGGACGGCGGACGCCGACCCGCTCTATCAGGGTCGCGGGGGGGGATCAGACGTCGCGGAGGCGATAGCCCATGCCACGGACCGTCTCGATGCGTTCCTGGCCGAACTTCTTGCGCAGATAGCCGATGTAAACGTCGACGACGTTGGAACCGGGATCGTAGTCATAGCCCCACACCTGGGCCAGCAACTGCTCGCGGCTCAACACCTGCCCGGAGTGGCGCAGGAGCGTTTCGGCGAGGGAGAACTCGCGGGCCGAGAGATCGACTTCCTTGCCGTTGACCGAGGCCCGGCGGGTGCGTAGATCGAGGGTGAGCGAGCCATGGCTGAGGGTGACGGCGTCTTCCTGCGCCGACGTCTTTTTCAGACGCAGCCGGACTCTGGCCAGCAACTCCTCGAAGCGCAGCGGCTTGGGCATATAGTCGTCGGCGCCGAGATCGAGGCCGGCCACCGTGTCGTTGACCGCGGTGCGGGCCGACAAGATGATGACGGGGACGTCGTCGCCACGATCGCGCAGCGAGCGGAGGACGGACAGGCCGTCGCCATCGGGCAAGCCGAGGTCGAGGATGACGAGATCGGCCCCCGCGGCGGACATGAGGCCCTCCCGGACCGTCCCGGCGACGCTGACCGCGTATCCCGCCGCTTTGAGGCCCTTCGCCATGAACGAGGAGATCCGCTCCTCGTCCTCCACGATGACGATGTGAGTCACGACGTCGCCTTCCTCCGCTGATCGCTCGTCCGCCTCCCGGTGACTCCCGGCGAGGCGGCGAACGGGCTCTGACAGGTGGTGAGAAGTCGCTCGGCGATGACATCGACCCTCCGCGAGGGACCAGTCGTCGCTATCGGGCGACCACGTCATCCATTGTGTCAGCGGGTCCCATGAGCCACCTATGCCAGTGATGAGAGTCTTCTTAAGCGAGACGGTCGTCTTCCTGCGGGCTAGCGGCCTGTCGCGCCTCAACGTTGAGGTTCGGTCGGGCTGCGCGAGCGGGCAGCGTAGCGCACTGGGCGCCACCGTGGAAACGGGCAACGGATCGTGGGCGTCCCCCGGGAGGGGTTGAACCCTGGACGCTACTGTAGATGCCGTGGCCCCGGGATCGGCGTTGATCCCGGGGCCACGACTCCCGATGGAAGAAAAGATCTCAGACTGGCGCCTCACGCTCCTTCAGAGAGGATCGGAAGGCTGACCGTGACATTCGTGCCGACACCAGGCGTGGAACCGAGCTCGATGTCACCGTTGTGCGCTTCGACGATCTCCTTGGCGATAGGGAGGCCTAGGCCGGCGCCATTGGTGATCTTCGGATCGAGGCGCTCGAATCGATCCCAGACACGCGCTTGCTCCTTCTGAACGATGCCACGGCCGTGATCTGCGATCGTGAGGTTGATCCGGGGCTCGGTCTTCCCATCCGAGCCGACGACCGATGGCCCCGTGCTCAGTCTGAACTCGATGGGAGACCCCTCCTTGGAGAAGTCGACCGCGTTGCGGACAATCTCGAGGATCCCAAATTCCAGTTTAATCGGATCGGCCCAAATCGTTGCCTCCACGCGATCGGCAAAACGCCAATCCCGCTGGCCGAGAGCCCGGGATTTGTCGAGAAGAGCATCGACGAAGGGGACGATGTCGACTTTTTCCTTACGGAGATAACCGGGATTTTTGATCCGTGAGAGAACGCCAAGGGAATCAACAAGATGATTAATGTATTTCACTTCGCCGAGTATCCACGTTTTCACATGCTCATAATCGGACGGGCTTGTCACTTTCGCTTCTTCTTCGAGGTAGTACTTGATCTCCGTGAGCGGGCGTTGCAACTGACCACTGATAATATCCAGTAATTCTTGATCGTTATCGACCGTGGTATTGACGTAATCAAGCAACTCGTTGAAGGTCGTCGATAGAGCCCCGACCTCAGACTCTCTCCCACCGTCGGAGACCGGCACGCGCAAAGAACGGTCGTTTGATGCTTTGATCTTTTGCATCGTCTCGTTGAGGGAGCGGAGCGGACGCACGATCTGGCTCGAGAAGAACCAGGCGACGATCGCGACGAGGATGATGGCGCCGAGGGAGATCGGGATGAAATAGCGCAGATACCAGCTGTTGATCTCGCTCAGTTGGGCGCCGCGATCATTGACGACGGCGTAGGCGCCGACCGGTGTGCCCTCGGCGTCGACGACCGGGGCGACGAAGTAGGAGAAGCGATGGTCGTAGTCGTGGATGCGCACCGTCGTGGCCGGCTCCGGAGTGATGGCCGAGGTCGGGGTCGAGGCGTCGACCACCGTCGGGCTGGCCGCCGGATCAGTGGACGCGGGATCGGTGGCGGCCGGATCGGTGGCGGCGTCCGTGGCCGCGGGCGTCTCCCCGGCCGGGGTGGGACTGGCCGGGTCGGCCGAGGCGCCGATCCGGTCGGGCACCCGGGCCATGAGGGCTTCCATGAGGCCGGTGTCGGCGTAGAGGGCGCCGCAGCGCTGGGCGTCGCCGCTCCACCCCCAGTTCGTGATCGTCGGGCCGGGGCTGAAGCCGAAGGTGCACTCGTCGGTCGCGTTGGCCGAGCGGTTGACGGCCGATTTGACGAACTGCTCGGCCGAATACAGCGGCGGGCGATAGGTGTCACGGGCGTCGCAGTAGCCGAGGTACTGGCAGACGGCGGTGTAGGCCCGACGCAAGGACTCCTCGACCGAATCGTCGACTCGGCTGCGTTCGAAGATGTAGGAGAACGTGCCCACGATGACGAGGCCGAGGATCGTGACGGTGGCGGTGGCGATCGTGAGACGAGCCCGCAGCGAGTAGCGCCCGCCGACGACTTCGACCGGTTCCTCCTCGGACGCTTCGGGGGGGATGCCGTGTTGTGGCTCAGTCATCAGTCGTCGTCCCCGTCGTCGTCGCCGTCCCAGCCGTCGTCATCGTCGTCGCCGTCCCAACCGTCGTCATCGTCATCGTCGTCATCGTCGTCGCCGCCATAGTAGGCGGGGCCGGGGTCGTACGCCGGAGCAGGATCATAGACCGGGGCGGGATCGTAGTAAGCGGGCTCCTCGTAGTAAACGGGCTCTTCGTAGACCGGCGCCGGCTCCGGGGCCGGGGCTGGTTCCGGCGCCGGGGCAGGTTCCGGCTCAGGCGCAGGCGCCGGCTCGGGCTCAGGCGCAGGCGCCTCCGTCGTCGGAACAGGAACGACCGGTAGCTCGTCGGCGGTGCACGACGCCGGGGCCGAATCCAGGGAAGACCGCTCGCACTTGGACACCGAACCGGTGGCGGCGTCGATCTCGTAGACGTAATCGTTGCCGTTGAAGGGGAACATGACCCGGTAGTACGCCCCATTGGAGCCGGTGGCGGCCATCTTGTCGACGGTGAGGTTCTGGACGACGTTGGAGTCGGTCGAGGCCTTGGCCGCGTTGAGGGCGACGATGATGGCGCTCGACTCGTCGATCTCACCGGTGACCGGGTTCGGCGTCACCGTGGCGTCAGCCGGGAGAGCGGCCGGCACGAAACGGAGAACGGTGCCGACGGAACTGCCCGAGACACCCCCGATCTGAGGCGAAGCGGAGGCGACCACCGCGCCGATGCAGATGACAAGGATCGCGCCGAGCGCGACGTTGAAGAGCGACGGCCGATGCACACCGCTGGAAGCTCGATTCGTGGACATGCCCTTAAGTCTGGGGCACCTGGCTAAGACACTTCCTAAGAACTCATGAGACTTCTCTCATAGAGAGAAATTATCGTTGTCATCCGATGCGAGGACCGGCAGGGTGACGGTGAAGACGGAACCGACGCCGACGGCGGATTCGACCTCGATCTTACCCCGGTGAGCGGCGACGATCCGCTCGACGATGGCGAGCCCGAGCCCGGCTCCATCGAGCCGACGCTGCCCCTCGGCCCGGGTGAACCGCTCGAAGATCTTCTCGCGCATCGCCGCGGGAATGCCCTTGCCGTGGTCGCGCACGGAGATGTGGGCTCCGTCGGCGTCGACCGTCACCCCGAAGGAGATCGCCGAGCCCGGATCGGAGTATTTCACAGCGTTCTTGGCCAATTCGAGGAGCGCCTGGGTGAGCCGCTGAGAATCGGCCAGGACGGGGACTTCCATCCGGTCGCTCATCTGCCAACGCCGCTCGCCTAGGGCACGTGCCTTGTCAAGGACCTCGTCGACGAGGGGGGCGAGCTCCGTCGGCTCGAGCTGAACAAAATCAGGATTGTCGGCCTGGGCGAGGGTGACGAGGGAGTCGACGAGACGACGCATCCGGTCGACTTCGTCGAGGACGAGCGCTTTGGTGGAGGCGAATTCCTTCGGATCGTCCGGGTCGGTCAACTCGATATTTCCTTGGATGATCGTCAGCGGCGTGCGTAACTCATGGCCGACGTCGTCGAGCAGGCGGCGCTCCGAGGCGAAAGCCTGGTCGAGGGAATCAAGCATCGTGTTGAACGAACTGGACAATTCCCCGACCTCGTCGTCGGCGTAGACGGGGACGCGCAGCGAAAGGTCGTCTGATTCGGTGATGCGTTTCGTCGTCTCGGCCAACACGCGCAAGGGGCGCAGAATCTGCCCGGAGAGGATCCAAGCGAACAAGACGAGCAGCGCCGTCGCGCCCACCCCGACAGGGAGATAGATGAGGACGTAACCTTTGAAAGCCTCCTGGAGGAGCGCCTCACGGTCGGAGACTGCGATGAGACGGCCGATCGTCGTGTCGCCGGTCATCTTCACGGCGATGACCATGTAGGCGTAGGATCCCTCAGCGGTCACGAGGCGCTTGATCTCGATCGGCCCATCCATCGGGTAATCGGCAAGCACCTGGGCCAACTCCTCGTCGGCGAGGACGTTCGCGCACAAGGCGCCGCGTTTGGCCCACGGATCGATGAGGGCCCCGGAGCCGAGATCGTCGGTGATGATCGAGGTGGAATCCTCCGGGTCGGGGACGATCGTCAGGGCCGGAGTCCCGGACCCGGAGTGATCGGCGTTGGTCGTCAGCGCCGGAATTCCGGGATCGGAGGGATCGGGGCCGATCGCCATCTTGCACTCGTCAGCGGAATTGACCGACTGGTCGATGAGACGGAGCGCGAAGTCCCGTGTCGAGGTGAAGACCGGCTGATTCTCCAGCGTCTCATCCGGCGTGCCGTCGGGTTTGAGAGCGGCGAAGGAGAGGAAACGGTCGTAATCATGCAGGAGACTCTCGTCGATCTGGTCGTCGATCCGCGTCCACTCGATGGCGTAGGCGACCGACCCCGTCACGACGGTGCCGATGAGGAAGAGGATGGCGAAAGAGACGAGGAGGCGGCGCCGAAAGGAGCCGCGCAGAGCCGACGTGGCCGACGCGGCCGATTCCGGCAACTGGCCGGCTGGGACAGGGACGTGCTCGCTCACACCGTCTCTTCTCTGATTCGGACGACCGTTGGCCGTGGGAAAACATCGAACGACCCAGCCCATGATCGCTCCCCACCCATTTTAGAGGGAGGGACCCACACTTGACTAGGGATTCGTGGGAAATAAGGGCGATCAAGGGGTCGTCGGCGGGGGCAGATCAGTCGTCGTCGTGTTCGCGATGGAAGCGAAGGACCTCGCCGGTGGCGGCGTCGATGTCGATGTCGTATTCGGAGCCGCCGGAGTGGAACTCGACCTCGTATATCGCGCAACCGTAGTCGTCCTCATAATCGTCGTAGTCGACGCTGGCGTAGGTGTCGGAGGCCGCCCCGGCTGCGGCGAGGGCGATCTGACGGGCCTGGTCGGCGCTGATGCCGCTGACGACGACCGGAGCGGGCGCCGGGGGCGCGGGGTCGACGGCTGGTTGCTCGACCGGGGCCGGCTGAGCCGGCTGCTCGTTCTGGACGGGCTGGACCGGATCGGGGGCAGGGGCCGGGTCGACGACCTCGGCGCCGCCATTGGTGGACCCTCCCGGGTCGGCGCCGCCCGTGTCACCGGTTCCCCCGCCGGCGGGATCGGCGGGCTGATCGGTCGTCGCCGAGGGCGACGGAGTGACCGAGGGCAGGGTGGCGACCGCAGTCGGCGTCGGGCTGGCCGAGGCCGTTCGGGCGGTGGTGGGCGTCGCCTCGCCGGGGAGGACGAAACCGGCAGTGCCGACCGGAACAGGGTTACGATCCTGCAAGGTCAAGCCGACGGCGACCCCGGCCCCGCCCACGACGACGAGCGCCGCCGCTGCGATGAGGACGAGCGTGCGACGCGACATTCCCTGAAGAAAGTTCTGCTCCATACCGATACAGTGTGCTCCCCCTCGCTAAGACATCGCCAAATCAACTGTGAGAGAATCCTTATTCACTCTAGTCGCCGTCCTTCCCCTTCCCGCGTCTCCCTTGTGGAGGAGGCGGCGTGGATCGCGACGCGGACGTGACCCGGCCGTCGCCTCTCGCCTTCAGGAAGGGGCGTTTGGATTAGCGCATGAGACGCGCGACTACTCCGCCAGTCGGGCGCTTCCACAGGGAATCATGAGAGATTCCTCATGCTTGACTCACCTGACAGTCACGGCGCTGGGCGACACTCGTTCTCACGAGCATCCGGCTCCCTGAAAGCGTCCCTGCCTCATCTGCGCTCTCATCGCCGTCTCGGGGACCCGCCCACCGATGGGGCGTCTCCCGCCGGGTCGCTCATCTTGTTCTCAGGAGCGCCCATGGGTCATCCCGCCGGTCTGTTCGACCACGTCGTCGCCTTAGCCGAGAGCGCCGGGTTGACGCTCTCGCGGGCGTGGCCGCGCGGCGAGGGGCACCTCCTCGTCGAGGTCATCGACGGCGAGGGCGCGATCAGCGCCGGGCAATGGTTCGCCGACGGCGAGCAGGCCCAGAAGGTCGCGCGCGACACCGAGGGATCGTGGATGATCGTCGGGCGCCACACTCGCGCGGTGTTCGGCGACGCGGCTCGGGGCAAGGGCCACGCCATCGTCATTCAGCCCGATGGCGTCGATCGAAAACTGCCCGCCCTGCACGCCTTGGTCGCCGAGGGGAACGGTCGGCTCATGGCTCATCGCCCGGAGCGGCGCGGCGTCGTGCGGATCGAGGAGGGCGACGACGTCGTCTTCGCCAAGACGGTGACGGCGTCGCGTTTTCGTTCACTAATCGACAACACACGTGCTGCTGAGGCTTTGCCCCTGCGCACCCCCCGTCTCGTCGACGTCGACTGGGAGCGTTCCGTCGCCTCCCTCTCCGCCCTGCCCGGCCTGCCACTGCACAGCCTCTTGACGATCGACGAGGAAGACGCCCTGGCCGGTTGCCAGGCGCTCGGCGAGGCCATCCGTCTCCTCCACGACGCGCCCGTGCCCGACGACGCGCCACGCCACGGGCTGGAGGAGGAGGTCGCCGTCTCCCGCAAGTGGGTCGAATTGGCCCATCTTTACGGCACGATGCACGAGTGCGACCTGCACCACAATAACGGTGATCAATGCGGCTATTGCGACGAGGACCTCTTCTCGCCCGGCGCCTGGGGCATCCTCACGACGCCGCCGTCGCGGCTCTCCCTCCTCCACCGCGATCTGCACGACAAACAGGCGATCGTCGCCGACGACGGCTCCGTCGGCGTCCTCGACTTCGACCTGTTGGCCGCCGGGGACCCTGCCCTCGACCTCGCCAACTTCGGCCTCCACCTCAAACTGCGCCGCATCCAGGGAATGGTCACCGGACCGGTCAACCGCTTGTGGAACGCCTTCCTCGACGGCTACCAGCCGAGCCAGGAGGACCTCGCGCGTATCCCCTACTGGGAGAAACTGGCCCGCTGTCGGGTCCACGCCGTCTATAGTTTCCGGCCCCAGCACCGCTCGTTCATGAATCCTCAGGGGACGCTCATCTCCTGAGGTGGGACTGGGGAGAATTTCCCGCGTCCCTCTCCTGTCTCCTGTTCTCTTACTCTTCCTCTTCTTTCTTGCGTCTCTCCTCGTCATCGCCCTCTTTCACGTCGCCATCGTCTCTGTCGGACGTCCTGCCCTCCTCTGACGTGGCGGGGGAACGAGCCCAGGGACAGAGATTGGTCCGGACGATCTTTCCCGGTGACGGTAAGGTCAGCGCGGGACCTGTGCGCCTCGCCCCCGGCGTCGGCCCTCGTCCCCTGATCTGTGAGGAGCTTTCCGTTGTCCCGTGTCGTGCAGAAGTTCGGCGGTTCGTCGGTGGCGGACGCCGCGTCGATCAAACGGGTCGCCGAGCGCGTCGTCGCCACGCAGCGCGAGGGCCACGAGGTCGCCGTCGTCATCTCGGCGATGGGCGACACGACCGACGATCTCTTGGACTTGGCTCTTCAGGTCAGCCCCCACCCCCCGGCCCGCGAACTCGACATGCTCCTGACGTCTGGGGAGCGGATGAGCGCGGCGCTGCTGGCGATGGCGATCAACGATCTCGGCGCCGAGGCCCGCTCCTACACCGGTTCGCAGGCCGGCGTCATCACGACGGCCGCCCACGGCAACGCGCGCATCATCGACATCAGCCCCGGGCGGGTCGAGGAGTCGCTCGACCAAGGCCACATCGTCATCGTGGCCGGATTCCAAGGCGTCTCGCAAGACACCAATGACATCACCACGTTGGGTCGCGGCGCCTCCGACACCACCGCCGTCGCCCTGGCCGGGGCTTTGGGGGCGAAATACTGCGAGATCTACACCGACGTCGACGGGGTGTTCACGGCCGACCCGCGGCTCGTGCCCGGCGCTCGGCGCATCCCCCAGATCCGCTATGAGGAAATGCTTGAGTTAGCCGCCTCGGGGGCGAAGATCCTCCATCTGCGTTGTGTGGAATACGCCCAGCGCGAACAGGTGCCGATCCGGGTGCGCTCCAGCTTCTCCGACAAACCCGGCACCTGGGTGACCGACCAAAGCCTCATCGACCAACACCCCGAAACCGACCTCCAAGGAGGACCCGCCATGGAAGCCGCCCTCATCTCCGGCATCGCCCAGGACGTCTCGGAAGCCAAGCTCACCGTCGTCGGCGTGCCCGACGAGATCGGCAAGGCCGCCCGCGTCTTCTCCATCATCGCCGAGAACGACATCAACATCGACATGGTCGTCCAGAACGTCTCCGTGACGAACAACACGACCGCGATCACGTTCACCCTGCCCGACGCCGACCGCCCCCGCGCCGTGGAGGCCCTGCTCGCCGAACGCGACGAGATCGGCTTCCGCGAGGTGAACTTCGACGACGAGATCGGCAAGGTCTCCGTCGTCGGCGTCGGCATGCGTTCCCACCCCGGCGTCACCGCCACCTTCTTCAAAGCCCTGGCCGACGCCGGCGTCAACATCGAGATGATCTCCACCTCGGAGATCCGCATCTCCGTCGTCATCGCCGAAGCCGACGTGCCGCGCGCCGTCCAAGCCGCCCACACCGCCTTCGGCCTGGACGCCGACACCGGGGAAGCCGTCGTCTATGCCGGGACGGGGCGGTAGGGGCTCCGTCTCCCTGGCGGCTCAGGGGGGGGTCATCGTCTCGCTAAGTAATGGCGAGGACCCACCATGTCCCTGAACCAAGCATGCCGAAAACACCGAGACAAGCGTAGATGAGATAGTCGCGTTCATCCTTGGCAGCACGGATGTAGTAGCCCGCTGTGAAAGCGAAGATCGCTGTGATAGCCGCCCCAGCCAAGGGATTGAGGCTCCAGGGCACCATCCCAATGATGAAGCCCACGACGGCAGCGACAGGGTAGAGCAACGCTCTGAGAAAGTTCAGTCCTATTTCCATGCCGTCACCTCAGCCTTCCTGGGAATGGGACGGTGCGACCAAGAAGGGCGGTGGAAAACAACGAAGGAATGCTTCGCGCTCCTCTCCCATTGTCACTCTCAAAATTGTATCGTCATGCGTTCCCGTGCGGCTTCTCTTCGAGAATCAGAGTTCCGCCCCCTCGGCGACTGGGGGATGAGCTTGGACTTGAGGCAATACCGCACGAGTGCCACATCATCACTACCCTCACCCTTATGGCTGACCTCATCCCCGTCGACGACCCCGGCGACCCCCGGCTGGCCGACTACGTCTCCTTGCGCGACACCCAGTTGCGGCACTCACTCGAGGCGGAGCAAGGGCTCTTCATCGCCGAGGGCGCGAAGGTGATCCGCCGGGCGCTCGGGGCGGGATATCCGGCCCGCTCGTTCCTGCTGGCGCCGCGCTGGATCGACGATTTGCGCGACCTGCTCGACGCGAGCGATGCCCCGTGCTACGTCGTCAGCGAGGCGTTGGCCGAACAGGTGACCGGGTTCCACGTGCACCGGGGAGCGCTGGCCTCGTGCGAGCGGATCGACCGCTGGACGCTCGACGAAGTGCTGGCCGGCGACCGTCTCGTCGTCCTCGAAGATCTCGTCGACCACAGCAATGTCGGGGCGATCATCCGCAGCGCCGCCGCCCTCGGCTGGGACGGCCTCCTCGTCAGCGAACGTTGCGCCGACCCGCTCTACCGACGCGCCGTCAAAACGTCGATGGGCGCCGTCTTCTCCCTGCCCTGGCGGCGCATCGACGACTGGGCCGGGGCGATCCCCGCGCTCAAACGGGCCGGATTCACTGTCGCCGCCCTCGCCTTGCGCGACGACGCGATCACTTTGGCCGAATTCCGCGCATCCCTCGCGAGTTTTGGCGGGCAGCCTGGCGGCGCGCTCAACACCCACGTCGGCGCTCGTCCCGTCGCCGTGAACTCTACTTCCCCCATCGCGAAGGTCGCCCTCCTCTTCGGCTCCGAAGGCGACGGCCTCACCAGCCGCTGGATCGACGAAGCGGACGTGCGCGTGCGCATCCCCATGAGCAGCGATCGCGTCGAGGCGGGTGGGATCGACTCCCTCAACGTCGCCGCAGCGGCCGCGATCGCGTGCTATGAACTGCGCGCCCAAGTATGAGGGGAGTTGTGAGACCTCGGTGAAAACTAGCGATGACGTCGTCTATGCGGACGACTTCTCTCCTGAAATTCTCGTCGAGACTGCCGCTGTTGCTGACGATCACCATCTCAGAGTGACGTTCTCCGATGGAGCAGCAGTAATTTTCGACATGGAACCGTTTCTGCGGTTTCCGCTTTTCGCCCCGCTCCGCGACCCCTCCATTTTCGCCTCCGTTTCCGTGAGCGGCGGTGTTCCCACATGGTGCGACGGTTCTATCGACATCGCTCCTGAGACTCTCCGCGCTCAAGGCATTCCTCAGGAGTGAGGCGCTTACTGTACGGATTCGGCGTAGCGACACTGAAGTCGTACTCAGCTCTCATATCGTCATCATCCATGGTCTCCACTCCCATGACTCCTCGCATCTCTCTGAAACGCGCCCTCCATCGGAAACGGCCGGCCCCAGACCCTGGGACCGGCCGAGCCCTTTCATTGATCAGTTGAGCAACGTGTCCAAATCGGCGACCTCGATGCCGTGGGCCTCGCCGACGGGGGCGGAGACGAGGTGCCCATCGACGGTGCTGGCGCCGTGGCGCAAGGCCGGGTTGGTGGCGATGGCTCCGCAGACACCCTTGTTCGCCACTTCGACGAGGTAGGGCAGGGTGGCCGAGGTGAGCGCCAACGTCGAGGTGCGGGCGACGGCGCCGGGGATGTTGGCGACGCAATAGTGGATGACGCCCTCTTCGACATAGGTGGGATGGCTGTGTGTCGTGGCGTGGCTGGTCTCGAAGCAACCGCCCTGGTCGATGGCGATGTCGACGGCGACGGAGCCGGGGCGCATCGAGGCGATCATCTCGCGGCTGACGAGCTTGGGAGCCTTGGCGCCGGGCACGAGGACGGAGCCGATGATGACGTCGGAGTCGGCGACGTACTGCGCCAAGCGGACGCGGTTGGGGACGACGAGGTCGAGACGCCCGTCGGTCAGATCGGCCAGGTAGGCCAAGCGGGCCGGGTTGACGTCGAGGACGCGGACGATGGCGTGCATGCCGAGGGCGATCTTGGCCGCCTCGGTGCCGGAGACGCCGCCGCCGATGATCGTCACCTTGGCGGCCGGGGTGCCCGGAACGCCGCCCATGAGGAGGCCGGCGCCGCCCTGTGGGGATTCGAGATGATGCGCCGCGGCCTGGACGGAGACGCGCCCGGCCACCTCGCTCATCGGGGTCAACAAGGGCAGACGCCGATCGGGGGTCTGGACGACCTCGTAGCCGATCGAGTCGATCTTGCGGTCGATGAGGAAACGGGTGAGGGCCTCGTCGGCGGCCAAGTGCAGATAGGTGAACAGTTGCTGGCCCTCGCGGAAGAGGTCATACTCGGGCGCGATCGGCTCCTTGACCTTGACGATGAGGTCGGCTTGGTCGAAGACGTCCTTGGCGGCGGGGACGATCTCAGCCCCGGCTTCGGCGAACTCCTCGTCGCTGAAGCGCGAGCCCTTCCCGGCCCCGGCTTGGACGA
>JAISHO010000012.1 GCA_031262485.1 Propionibacteriaceae bacterium | reverse complement strand
ATTCGGGGTGTTCGGTGGGGTGGCCAGCAAGGCGGAGGAGGAGCCGGTAGTGGACCTACCGGCGACGACGACAACGCGGCTGGGGGCCCCACCGGGCGCCACGAATGCGGCGTTTTAGGCGCGACAGACCACTAGAAGCGTTAAGATAACGAAAGCGTCACGTTCATCCCCCGATGACGTCCCGGCTCATCGGCCAGGGAAGGCGCGATGACGATCAAGGAGAGACGATGCGTGGATCACTCACTCGGCGGGCCTTGGCGCTGACGGTGGCCGCCGTGGCCGCCTTCGGCCTGACAGGGTGCTCGAGCCAAGAAGGCGTCACCAACGCCGCTGTGGCAGCCGAGGTCGGAGACACCGTCATCTTCGAATCCGACATCAACGAGATGGCTCAAGGCATCGACACCGTCGCCACCGAACTCGGCATCCTCGAACCAACAAGTACACTTGCCGGGCTGCGCGTCACCGCTCTGCAATACCGCATCCAAGGTGTTCTCACCGATGCCATCGTCTCCGAGGCGGGCCTGACGATCACCGACGAGGATCGTGCCGATATGGCCGTGCTCACCGGGTGGGATGCCTATTATCAGAGGGACGAGACCAAGGAATGGGTTCGAGGCAATCTCGATCTCAATATCATCGCCCAGAGGGCCCAGGCCGGCGAACTCACCGAAGAGCAACTCGTCGCCGCTCTCGAAACCAACACCGTCGAGGTCAACCCCCGCTACGGCTCGTGGAACACTGCCAGTTGGACTTTGACCGGCACAGGATCTTTGTCTGAAGGAACCGTCTTCAGCGCTTCCGGCCATTAATCATCTGGCGTATGGCCGTAGAATCGCGCCTATGCCTTCCGATTCCCGCCAAACCGTCCTCGTCGTCGACTATGGCGCCCAGTACTCCCAGTTGATCGCGCGCCGGGTGCGCGAGTGCCATGTGTACTCCGAGATCGTTCCCCACACGATGCCGGTCGAGGAGATGCTGGCGAAGAAGCCGGCCGCGATCATCCTTTCCGGCGGCCCGGCGTCGGTCTACGAGCCCGGCGCGCCCCAGGTCGATCCCGATCTCTTCGGCGCCGACCTGCCCGTCTTCGGGATCTGCTACGGCTTCCAGGCGATGGCGCTGGCCTTGGGCGGGCAAGTCGACAAAACCGATCTCTCTGAGTTCGGCCGCACTCCGTTGACCGTCCACGAGCCCGGCCGTCTCCTCGACGAGATGCCGCCGACGTTCTCCGTTTGGATGAGCCACGGCGTCTCCGTTCACACCCCGCCCGACGGTTTCACCTCCCTCGCCTCGACGGCCGGCGCCGAGGTCGCCGCCATGGAGGATCCGGATCGCCGCCTCGCCGGAGTGCAATGGCACCCCGAGGTGTTGCACTCCGAATACGGCCATGAGGTCCTCGACCATTTCCTCCACGACATCGCCGGGCTCGGCTCCGACTGGACGCCCGAGGCGATCGTCGACGAGGCCGTCGCCCAGATCCGCGCCCAAGTCGGCGATTCCCGGGTGCTGTGCGGGCTGTCCGGCGGCGTCGACTCTGCCGTCGCCGCAGCCCTCGTCCAGCGCGCCGTCGGTGACCAGTTGACCTGCGTCTTCGTCGACCACGGCCTCCTGCGCGAGGGCGAGGCCGAGGCGGTCGAGCGGGACTTCGTCGCCGTCACTGGCGTCGATCTCGTCGTGGCCGACGCCGCCGACACCTTCCTCACCGAACTGGCCGGGGTGACAGAACCGGAACGCAAACGCAAGATCATCGGCACGCAGTTCATCCGCACCTTCGAAGACGAGGCGCGCCGCCTGGCCGGCGAGCGCGGCATCGACTTCCTCGTCCAAGGCACCCTCTACCCCGACGTCGTCGAATCCGGCGGCGGCACCGGAGCCGCGACCATCAAGAGCCACCACAATGTCGGCGGATTGCCCGACGACCTCCAGTTCACCCTCGTCGAACCGCTGCGCACCCTCTTCAAAGACGAGGTCCGCCAGGTCGGCCTCCAACTCGGCTTGCCCGAGGCGATGGTGTGGCGCCACCCCTTCCCCGGCCCCGGCCTCGCCATCCGCATCATCGGCGAGGTGACGCCGCAACGGCTCGCCATCGTGCGCGCCGCCGACGCCATCGTGCGCGCCGAGACGACCGCCGCCGGCCTCGACCGCTCGATCTGGCAGTTCCCCGTCGTGCTGCTGGCCGATGTCCACTCCGTCGGCGTCCAAGGTGACGAACGGACCTACGGGCACCCCATCGTGCTGCGCCCCGTCAGCAGCGAAGACGCCATGACGGCCGACTGGTCGCGCTTGCCCTACGACGTGCTCGAGAAGATCTCGACGCGTATCACCAACGAGGTCCGCGAAGTCAACCGCGTCGTCCTCGACATCACCTCGAAACCCCCGGCGACCATCGAGTGGGAGTGATCGCGACTCTTACTCGAGATAACCCCGGCCATTCGTAGCGCGAGCGAGGAGTGAGGCGATCTGCGCGAGAGGAGCTGGGTCGACGACTCCGATCCGCTCGAGCAGGCGACTGCGGGCGATTCCTCGGGTCGCCATGACGACGGCGACCGAGTCCCGCTCAAGCCCTTGTCCTTGAGCGATGGTGGGGCGAAGCGGCGATGGAGTGGCTGAGGCTGAGAGAGGGACGACGAGAACCAGCTCTCGGGGATTATTCGTCTTCGTCGACAAGCCGTCGTCGGAGAGGACAATGGCGGGTTGATGTTTGCCCGGTTCCCCCGGACGACCAGCCCCGAACGAGACCAACCAGATTTCTCCGCGGAGAGCCTGCGATTCAGTCGATGTCGTCATCGGTCGAATCCCACAGGTCGTAATCAGCCATCGCTTCGGGGTTCTCAAGGTCTTTCACGAAAGCCTCACGCTCCTGACGGCAGATCTCTTCCCATTCCGCCTGGCGGGCGAGCCTCTCTATGAGATCAGGAATCGAACTGTGATCCCGCTTCGATAGTCGCGACAAAATCTCGTGTGCCTCGTCGGACACCCGCACCGGGCGGTTCCGCGCTGGACGTGACTCGAGCGCAATGGTCATGTAAGCATCATACGCTTACAGGAAAGTGAGTCCTGTTCAGCACATCTCGATAACCTCGTCGCAGCGCGCGGCGAGCCGTTCGTCGTGGGTGTTGATGAGGAAGGGCCGCTCGCTGGTTGACAGAAGTATTTGTTAACTGTATTATTACCAATAAGTCTTGATTAATTCAACTTCTGGTTCCTCCATGCAATCCGCAGATTATGGCGCTAATTAAACAAAATCTGGACGATTCTGAAAATCAGCCTTCCCGTGACTAGGTGAAAGCAACTTAATATCCTTCAGGTTTTGTTAAATTGGGACCATAAGTATTGAGGCTTAGTTATAATGAGGGATGTTGTCTGTGGTTTCACGAAGCCAGGATGGTTTTCACTGGGAGTGACCGCTCGTTATGAATATGTTTCGTTAGTACTGGAATTTCCTGAAAAGAGAAATAATAACGTTATTATAAGGAATAAAGCAATGATTTCATCGTCTAGAATTATATCAGCATTATTGGTTGCGCTATCAATAAATTCATTATACTTCTCCAGTGTCCACTTCTACCCAGAAGAAAAAGTATCACCGGCGCCGCAATCAAGCGGAGAAACCACCGGTGATAGAGATCATCCAATTATTAACTATGCCGAGTCGACGATCTCTTATAGCGGTGTTACATCGTCATTCACATCTTGGGGAGATATATCTATCGCATCCGTAGATGGAAATGGAAATCCAATTGATTCTATGCCAATTAATACTCCGATAAACAGCTCATCCGAGCCATATTTTGGAGATTCGACTACAACCCCATCAATCGCCCCTTTCAGTATTATCGGAAGCGATGACAGATATCGTGTTACGGATACTACATTATATCCCTCGCGCGCAATAGTGCATCTTCTAAATCTCAATACTAATGCACAATGTACAGGTTGGATGGTTTCATCTGATACAGTTGTTACGGCTGGTCATTGCGTGTACGGGAGCAATGGGTGGAATACAAGGTGGATCGTTGCCCCGGGGAAAGACGGTAGTAATAATCCTTTTGGCTACACCTACGATATTAAGTCTGTCCATACTGATATTCAATGGATTGAAAGCCAGGACATCAGGTATGATTGGGGAATAATAAAGCTCAACGAGCCAATTGGCGATACTGTTGGCTGGTTTGGACTTCAATACGATGATTCTGGTTTTGATGGTCAGTTTGTTACCGTAAGAGGTTACCCAGGTGAGGCCGGTTATCAGATGTGGACGTTATCTGGGAATATTAGTCAGTCTCCCACTTTCGGGCTTTGCTATTCAATGGACACTACGGGTGGGCAGAGTGGCTCCCCTGTATACATCACTGGTCCTTATTATGTCATCGGTATTCATGCGTACTCAGTTGGCGCACACTGCCAGTCGGGTAATTCGGCTACACGAATAACAAGTCAATTATACGCCGTAATCCTAGACACCGCGCACTCATGACATTGAAATATACTAATAGATCTATTTGTGTTATCGCAGTACTGTTTATCAGTATGCCATTGATTTCATGTACTAGTGAAGAATATACGGATAATCAAGTGATTCCATATTCAAATACTGATTCACCACCCATATCGCCGAAAAATACCGATTATGGCTCTATTGTCGGCTATGTCACGGACTCTCAAGGAAATCCCATAGAAGGTTGCCTTATTGAAAGAAAGGGCAAATGGCCTGACGGTGAGATTGCCATATTTACAGGTGCTGACGGGTTCTTTTCACATTCTCTCCACATCGGAGAATGGGAGATTCAGGCACGTTGCGATCTCAATGGGGCTGAACGAGTTTCCGAAGCGTACGATGTATCAATAAAATATGATTCCATCACAGAGTTATCAATAGTCGTCAGGTAGATACTTCTATTGCGATATAGAAGTACTATTTCAGGTTGTCTTTCTCGGTTATTAAAGGAAACTTATCCATAATGAAAGACCTTGCTCGTAGTTTCATGTAGTCGTGACCATGTTTTGACGGATCAGTCACTTATGGTGAAGAAGACTCAGGAAACCTCTCAGTGCATCTCGACGACCTCGTTGCACCTCGCGGCGAGCCGTTCGTCGTGGGTGATGACGAGGACAGGCCGCTCGCCGAGTCGGCTCCAGATGTCGTCGGCTAGGCGGTCGGCGGTTTCACGGTCGAGGTGTTCGGTCGGCTCGTCGAGGATGAGGAGGGCCGAGTCGCCGGCGAAAAGGCGGGCCAGGGAGAGGCGGCGGGCCTCGCCGCCGGAGAGGGTCGAGCCGCCTTCGCCGATGCGGCGTTGGGGGTCGAGGGGGAGTCCGGCTTCGGCCAGCGCCGCTGCGACGTCCTCGTCGGTGGCGTCTTTGGCGCCAATGCGGACGTTCTCGGCCACGGTGGTGGCGAAGATGTGGGCGTCTTGGGCGAGGTAGCCGATTCGGCCGCTCGTGGCGAGGTCGCCGCCGAGTGGGGGGATGAGCCCCATGATTGTGGCCGCCCACGTGGTCTTCCCGATTCCGGAGGGTCCGGTGATGGCGACGGAGCGCCCCGGGGCGAGACTGAGGTCGAGACCGTCAGCGATCGCCTCGCCGCCGGGCCAGCCGATCGTGAGGTTTCGGCAGGTGATCGTTCCGGGCTCGCCGCTGGGGGCGAGGATGGCGTCGCCCCGGCCGATCGGTTCGGCTTCGAGGATGGCGTCGACGCGGGCGAGGGAGACGCGCGCTCGGGTCAAGGTTTGAGCTGCCTGGGAGAAGTTGGCGAAGACTTCGTGGAGCGCCAGGGGGATGAGCACGAGGACGGCGAGGAGGCGGTCGCCCATGGCGCCGTCGGCGACGGCGGTCGCGCCGATGACGAGCCCGGCGAGGATAGCCGCCCCGGCGGCGATGACTTGCAAACCGTCGCCTAACCCTCGGGCCCAAGCGGCCCGTGCGTCGGTATGGCGCAACCTGTCGTCGAGAGCGTCGACGCGGGCGAGGGATCGGGTCTCGGCGCCGTAGGCGGCGACGTCGGGGGCGGTCAGGGTGATGTCGTGGACGGTTTGGCCCAGCCGGCCGCGCAGGGGGGCGGCAGCCGCGTCGGCGGCCGAGGAGAGGCGTTGGGCCAGCCAGGGCACGATGATGCCTCCGGCGATGGCGCTGAGCACGAGGGTTCCGGCGGCGGCGGGGGAGAAGCGGGCGATGAGCGCCCCGCACCCGGCGACGACGAGGACGGCCGCGCAGAAGGGTTGGATGACGCGCACGACGACATCCTCGATGGCGGAGACGTCGGAGACGACGCGGACGAGCAGGTCGCCCTTGGCCCGGCCGACGAGCGTGGTGCGAGCCAAAGCGGCATAGGAGCGTAGGCGCAGCGCTGTTTGCATGCGCAGGGCGATGTCGTGGCCGACGAGGCGTTCGACGTAGCGGAAGACGGCCCGGGCGATGCCGAAGAAACGCACCCCGACGGCGGCGACGGAGAGCTCGAGGAAGGGCGGATGTTGCGCCGCTTTCGAGATGAGCCAGGCTGAGACCCCCATGAGGGAGACGGCGGCTCCAGAGGCGGCGGCGGCGCAGAGCACTGCGGCGACGAGACGCGCCCGGCCGGACGGCACGCTGTCGAGCAGCCCGAGGACGAGCCGGGTGAGCGGGGATCCGCCGTGGCGACGGGGGAGCGTCTCGGTGTCGACCGGGAGGACATCCGCTTTCGGTGCGGCTCCTTGGCGGTCGGCGCCCGATCCGGTGAACTCCAAACCAGGGATGAGCGCTTCTCGAGGATTTGATCCCACGCTCTCCTGGTCGGCGGACGACGAGTCCGGTGCACCCTGGGGCCCGCTCTCGCTCTCGTCCAGATCTCCCCCTGCCGCACCGGTGGGAGGAAGGATCTCGACGACGCGGTCGGCGGCGTCGAGCACGGCTTGGCGGTGGGAGACGATGATTCCCCCGGCGCCCGAGGCGCGCAAGCTTTCCAGCACGGTCGCCTCGGCCGTGGCGTCGAGCCCGGCGGTCGGTTCGTCGAGGAGGAGGAGGCGCCCGCCGCCGAAGTGGATGCGGGCCAAGGCCCGGGCGATGCCGACCCGTCGGCGTTCGCCGATCGAAAGCCCCTCGCCGCCGGCGTCGACGATCCGATCGGGTTCGAGCCCTCCGGCTCCGGCCTCGAGCAGAACCCGACGCACCTCGTCGTCGCTCGCCTCCGGGTGCCCTAAGCGGACATTGTCGGCGATCGTCCCGTCGATGAGGCCGGGGGTTTGCGGCACGTAGGCGGTCAGTGCCCGCCAGGCGGCCAGGTCGACCTCGGTGACGGGCTCGCCGCCAACGGTGAGCGATCCAGCCAAGCCGTCGCCCCGGTGGAAGCCGAGCACACAGGTGAGCAAGGTGGTCTTCCCCCCGCCGCTCGGCCCGGCCAAGGCGACGATCTCACCCGGTTCCACCGTGAGATCGAGCGGTCCCAACGCCGGGGCACGGCCCTCCGGATAGGTGAAGGAGAGCCCGCGGGCGGCGATCGCGGTCGAGGTCGGGACGGGCGCGCCCGGGGCGGGGGCGGGATAGCCCGCGTCGATCTCAGCGAAGGCGGCCTCGGCGGCGGACAACCCGTCGGCCGAGTCGTGGTAATGGACGCCGACCTGGCGGATCGGCAGATACACCTCGGGGGCGAGGATGAGGACGAACAGCGCCGTCTCGAAATCCATCTGCCCGTAGACGAGCCGGGTGCCGATGACGAGCGCGATGACGGCGACGGCGATGCTGGAGAACAATTCGAGGACGAAGGCGGAGAGGAAGGAGACGCGCAGGATCGCCATCGTCTCCCTCCGGTTGGCCGCCTCGGTGCGCCGCAACCCCTCGATCTGGGCGCGGGCCCGGCCGAAGACCTGGAGGGTGGGCAGCCCCGCGATGAGGTCGGCGAAGTGGGCCGACAGGCGCGATTGGAACTCCCATCGTTTCGCGACCTGCTTCTCGGTGTGCCAACCGACGAGCGCCATGAGGGTGGGGATGAAGGGGATCGTCGCCGCGATGATGAGGGCGGAGCGGAAATCCGCCACGAGGATGGCGACCCCGAGGATGAGCGGCACGGTGGCAGCCAACAGCAACTGGGGGAGGTATTTGCCGAAGTAGCCGTCGAGCCCGTCGAGGCCTTGGGTGACGAGGGTGACGAGCCCGCTCGACGAGGTCGACGATTCCGTCGGAGCCGTCAGGCGGGCGGCGATGATGTCGCGGCGCAGCTGGGTTTTGACGTCGGCAGCGGCGCGGTGGGCCAGCCAAGTGTTCGCCCAGGCCAGGACGCCTCGCCCGGCGATGACGGCGGCGAGCAGACCGGTGGCGAGGGCCAATCCAGCGGTCGTGTGGCTGGAGAAGACGGAGGCGATGGATCCGGCCAACAGTTTCGCTTGGCACAAGACGAGCACTCCGGTGAGGGTGCCGACGATGATCCCCCCGACGAGGTAGCGGCGCGTCGCCGCCGCCCGGGTGACGAGCCGTGGGTCGATCGGAGCCGCTTTGCGTCGGGTCGTCCGGGCGAACGCGGGATTCGTCTCGTCGTCGACCTCCGCCGGCGAGTCCTGGGGCGGGGTGGTCCGCGCGGCTCTGTCGGCTGTCGTCGTTCTCGCTATCCTCGTCACTCTCTTCTCTTCCTCCCGGTTCGGGCCATCCCCTCGGCCCGGAAAACACCGAGGGTGCGAGACCGCTGAGCGATCCCGCACCCTCCGTGATAGATGATGGTCAGGCGGAGACCCCCTGACGCTCCTCCTGGGCGGAGGCGGCGTCGTCGGGAATGTTCGCCGTCGAGAGGCGCTTGCGGTAGATCCAGTAGCTCCAGACCTGGTAGGCGAGCACGACGGGCACGAGGCAGCAGGCGCAGATCGTCATGATCTGCAGCGTCTTCGGCGACGACGAGGCGGTCGTCAGATCGAGCGGCGTGTCGAGCGCGAGCGAATTGTCGAACCCGAGGCCGGGGTAGAAGTGCGCGAAGTACATGACGATGAGCATGACGATCGAGATCGCCGTGCCGATGAAGGCCCAGCCGTCGCGGCCCTTCTTGTTCATGAACCAAGCGCAGGCCAAGCCGGCGATGGCGACGACGCCGGTGATCCAGGCGACGACGCGCAAGGCGTCGAGCTGGCCGGGCAGTTCCTTGTGCAGGTTGCCCCAAATGACAACGGCGAGCAGGAGGACGAGCGCCGCCAGCACGATCTTCGAACCCCACGCCTCGGCACGCTCGTGGATGACGCCGTGCGTCTTGAGAGCGATGAAGAAGGCGCCGTGGGTGGCGAAGAGGGCGACGAAGAGGAGCCCGCCGAGCAAGGCGAACGGCGAGAAGAGGCCCCAGAAGGTGCCAGCGAACAACGGCACCGTCGTGTCGCCGAAGGCGAGCTCGTGCGGGGCGACCTTGAGGCCGATGAGGAAGTTGGCGAAGCCGACGCCGAGCACGAGGGTGGGCAGGAAGCTGCCGATGGCGGCCGCCCAGTCCCACCGCTTGCGCCAGGCGAGATCGTCGTTCTTGCCGCGGTATTCGAAGGCGACGCCGCGCAGGATGAGGCCGACGAGGACGAGGAAGAGCGGCAGGTAGAGCCCGGAGAACAAGGTGGCGTACCAGCCGGGGAAGGCGGCGAACATGGCGCCGCCGGCCGTCAGCAGCCAGACCTCATTGCCGTCCCAGTGCGGGCCGATCGTGTTGACGATGAGCCGACGCTCTTTGTCGTTCTTGCCGAGGAAGGGCAGCAGCATGCCGACGCCGAAATCGAAGCCCTCAAGGAAGAAGAATCCGATCCACAGCACGGCGATGAGGATGAGCCACAGCACCTGCAAAACGGTGGGGGAGTGGAGCGGGACGTCGAGGAGAGGAAGCACGTGTTGGAATGTCATGATCGTGATCCAGCCTTCTCAGTAGGCGAAGGACAAGGGGGCGTCCTCGTCCTGGGTGGTGACGGGTGTGACGTCCGGCAGCCCGATCCGGATGTACTTGAGCATGAGCCGCACCTCGATGACGGCGAGCGCGCCGTACAGCAGGGTGAAGACGATGAGCGAGAACCACACCGAACCCACGCCGACCGACGGGGAGAGGCCTTGCAGCGTCGGCAGGACGCCGTTGACGATCCAGGGCTGGCGGCCCATCTCGGTGAAGATCCAGCCGAACGAGTTGGCCACGAGCGGCAGGATCGGCAGGGCGATGAGGCCCGCGGTGATGAGTTTGTTCGGTTTCGGCACGCGGTCCCCGCGCGTCAAGACGAGCAGGAGGACGCCGCCGAGGATGGCGAGGCACCCGATGCCGATCATGAGCCGGAAGGACCAGAAGGTGATCATGACGTTGGGAATCGGGTCGATCTCATCGCCATTGTTGTCGGTCACTTCTTTGAGGGCGTCGGCGAACTCGGCTTGGAGCGGCAGCTGGGTGCCGTCGTTGAGGAGATAGCCGTCGGTGGCGTATTGATCGCGCAGGTTCTCGATGCCCTGGACTTCATCGGTGCCATAGAGCCAGTTGAGGAAGCCGGGGAACAATTCGATCCGCCCGCCTTCGGCCTCGCCGTTGAAGTCGACGAGCGCGAAGGGCGCGTTGTCTGACGTCGTCGTCTGGGCTTCGGCTGCGGCCATCTTGCTGGGCTGGGTCTGCACCATCGTCTTGCCGAGCGGATCGCCCGTCAACACGGTGAAGACGCCCGCGACGATGAGCACCCAGGCGCCCAGTTTGACGCCCTTGCGGTAGGCGACGAGATCGGCGCTGGGGCCTCCCTTGGCCTTCGTCTTGATGAGCCCGTAGGCGGCGACGGCGGCCATGAAGGCGCCGGCGGTGACGAAGCTGGCGGTGATCGTGTGGGGCCACTGCCAGAGGAAGACGGGGTTGGTGAGGACGGCGCCGAAATCGGTCAGCTCGGCGCGGCCATTGTTATAGGTGGCGCCGACCGGGTTCTGCATCCAGGCGTTGGCCGCGATGATGAAGATCGACGAGATGACGGTGCCGATCGAGGCGAGCCAAATCGTCACCAAGTGGACGCCCTTGGAGAGACGATCCCACCCGAAGATCCACAAGCCGAGGAAGGTCGACTCAAGGAAGAAGGCGATGAGCGCCTCGAGCGCCAAGGGAGCGCCGAAGATGTCGCCGACGAAGCGGCTGTACTCCGACCAGTTCATGCCGAACTGGAACTCCTGGACGATGCCGGTGACGACGCCCATGGCGAAGTTGATGAGGAAGAGTTTCCCGAAGAACTTGGTCAGACGAAGATAGGCATCGTTGCCAGTTTTGTTCCACAGGGTCTGGAGGACGGCGGTGAGGACACTGAGCGCGATCGTCAAAGGGACGAACAGAAAGTGATACACCGTTGTAATTCCAAATTGCCATCTGGCGATGGTGTCTGGACTCATGCGCACGACCTACCTTTGCGATTGGTGCCAGTGCTGACGCGCGTGAATCTACCCCACGGCCCCAGCGCTGTAAAGAGTCTTACTCCCAGTGTAGCTCCCGGCTAGCAGCCGTTAGCAAGGGAAAATACCCTTCAGATAGGCATGTGACATGCCTCATTGTCAGGGTGTTACCCCGAGTCACGGCCACTTTCTCTGGAAGGATTCCAGATTTCATTGTTGCGAGACAGTGATCCGGATCCGTTCCGCGTGTCGTCTCAGATCGAGGGCACGAACGGCCCGACCGCAGGCGGGGCTTGGTCGTCGGAGACATCGTTCCACGAGGGGAGGGTGTCGGGCAGGCTCGGATCGCCCGGCGTGAACGACATCCAGTCATCCGAGGATCCGGCCTGATCCGAATTCTGGTCGCCGGAATCCGCAGTCGGCGCCGCGGCGGGGCGGGTCGTGCTCGGCGCCGCCGGAGCGGGGGCCGGGGGGTTCGTCGTGGCCGGCGCGGTCGTCGGCTTCTGGGGGAGAGGAACGGTGATCGTCGATCCGGTCGTCGTCGTGACAGCCGGGGGACGTGTCGTCGCCGGAGCCTTCGTCGATGTCCCCGAGCCGGTGGCGGTCTGGCGTCCAGGGGAGGTCTCGCCCGAGACGGTGTTGTTCTTCGTCGTCGGGCCGGTCGTCGCCCGACCAGCGGTGGACGGATTCGACGCCGTCCGATTCGACGCCGCCTGGGGGGAGGCGGCGTCGTTGGAGGGAGCGCCGGGCCGCCCGGCGACGCTGACGGCTCCATCGGCCACGCTGTCCGTGACGGCGTCCGGGGTCCCGCTCGCTCCGGTGGAGGCCATGGCGTTCGAGGGGTTCTCGACGACGGCCAACTCGCTCGGACCGTCGATGGCAGTGGGCAAGGGAGTCTGCTTGATGGCGCCGCCGGAGGGGACAGGCAACGCGGTCGCTCGGACGGTTCCACCGGTGGTGGAGACGAGCTCATAGGTCGGGGAGACGATATAAGAGGCCTGGGTGGTCGCGGCGAGCGGCAGGAGAGAGGCGGGCCGGGACTCGCGTTCGGAGGCCGAGCCGTTGAGGAGGCTCGAGGTGATGGCGACGGCGGTGCACCCGATGACGGCGACGGCCAGTCCAGTGATTCGGCGACGAGAGAGCATGAGTGTGAGTCCTGGGGGATGGAGCAGGGGCGCAAGCCCAAGGAGAGAGACGCAATTCATCATGTTTGGAGATGATCAACTGCGTGTTGCCACACTAGCACTGATGCAGGCGTGTTCCAATCGGGGTGGCGTGCTCCGATCGCGACAGACCACTAGCCTCATCCGGCGCGGTCGATCCCCTCGATCCGGGTGCCGCCGGGAGGGGTGTCGGCCGTGACGGGAGGAGTCGTCGGCGGGGTGGCCGGAGTCGGATGGAGCACGGGTGGCTCTGAGACGGGCGGACGCTCGCTCTCGAGCTTGATGGCGGTGCGGACGGTCCGGCTTCCCGGATGGGGCGACGTGTAGACCGGATGATCGTTGGAGTAGGTGAAGAGTTCGTCCCACAGATTCGGCTGGACGTCGCTCGTCGTGCTCGTGACGAGCGCGCCCCGCGAAGACGACGATGTGCTGGCGGCGGCGCCGCTGAGGTGGGGCGACAAGCCGAACTCGATGGCGATCGTCTCCTCTTCCCCGATCAATTCGGCGGCGACGTTGAGCTGGTTGAGGCGATGGCGCAGCCGTTGAGTGTCGAAATGGACGTAGACGCTCCAGACGAGCAGGACGAGACCGGTCGCGGCCAGGCCCCACCATTGGACGAGCCCGGCTATGGTCGCGACGAGCGTGGCGACGGCGATCGTCGTCAGGGCGACGAGAACGGAGCGACGCCGGGCTCTGGCCCGCCGGGTCAACACCATGACGACACGGCGGTAGGTCCGGCGCGTGAGACGGCTCGAGACGGCCGCGCCATTATTGAAGACGGTCTCTTGCCCCGGGATGATCGCCGTCTCGGCTTCGGGATCGGGCAAGGGAAGGCCCTGGTGAAGGATGGTTTGGGGCAGGCGGACCTGGGTCAGCTCCTCGAGATCCTCCGGCTCCGTCACCGGCGGGCTGTATTGCTCCAAATAGCGCGGGACAAGGTAAAATAGGCATGCGACAGCGAGCACTAAGAAGATCAGCCCGGTCGCATCCACAAGCTACAAGGTAGGGCGTCCGTCACCGGTGATGGCGAAGGCTCGCCGGACCTATTCCGCGCCATCGTCTCCGAGGCCGACGTCGTAGGCGCCGGGGGCGTCATAAATGAGGGTGGCGCCTTCTTGATCCGCCTTCATCTCGGCTGGAGCGAGCCAGTGGGCGAGGTGGTAGACGACGACGGTGACGATCGTGCCGAAGGCGATTCCCGAGAGGGTGAAGTCGCCGACGGTGAGGCTGACGTCGCCGACGCCGATGATGATCCCGGCCGACAGGGGCACGAGATTGATCGGGTTGCCGAAGTCGACCTTGTTCTCCTTCCAGATCTTGGCCCCGAGCAGACCGATCATGCCGTAGAGCACGACGGTGATCCCGCCCAGCACCCCGCCCGGGGTGGCCGAGATGACGGCGCCGAACTTGGGCGAGAATCCGAAGAGGATGGCGACGAGCGCGGCGACGATGTAGGCGGCCGTCGAATAAACCTTCGTCGCGGCCATGACGCCGATGTTCTCGGCGTAGGTCGTCGTCGGTCCGGCGCCCACGAAGGTGGCGAGCACGGAGGTGGCGCCGTCGGCGGCGATGGCCCGTCCCATGACGGGGTCGAGGTTCTCGCCCGTCATCTCGGCGACGGCTTTGACATGTCCGGTGTTCTCAGCGATGAGGGCGATGACGACGGGCAGCGCGATGATGATGAAACCGAGCGAGAAAGTCGGCAGATGGATGCCGACGACACCCGTCAACGGATCGGACAATGGCGGCAGCCCGATCCAGGCCGATTCGACGACTCCGCCCGAGGCGGCCCAGTCGACCCGCAGGTGGGGGACGATCTCACCGGCGGAGTTCTGCGAGGTGATCGGTCCGAAGGCGAGGTCGAAGATCCAACTGATGAGGTATCCGGCGACGAGCGCGAGGAAGATGGCGATCCGTCCGATGAAGCCGCGGAAGCCGACCGAGAGGACGACGACGATGAGCATCGTCAGCATGGCCACCCATTGATCTTGCGGCCAATAGGTTTTCGCCACGACGGGGGCGAGGTTGAAGCCGATGAGCATGACGACGGCGCCAGTGACGGGCGGCGGCAGCACTCGGTGGATGACCCGGGCTCCGGCGAAGTGGATGATGATGCCGACGATGAACAACGTCAGCCCGGTGACGAGCAGCGCGCCCGTCAGATCGGAGGGGGTGCCGCCGGCGGCGTAGATCGCGGTGGCGACGCCGACGAAGGAGGCCGAGGAGCCCAGATAGCTCGGCACCCGATGGCCGGTCACGAAGATGAAGACGAGGGTGGCGATCCCGCTCATCATGACGGCGAGTTGGGGGTTGAGCCCCATGAGAAGGGGGAAGACGAAGGTCGCGCCGAACATGGCGACGACGTGCTGGGCGCCTAGTCCGACCGTCTTGCCCCAGGAGAGCCGTTCGGTCGGTTTGACGACCTCGCCCGGCCCGAGGGTCCCGTTCCCGTGTAGCGTCCACAACGCCATGGCATTCTCCATTCACTCAGGGGATGAGCCGAGACGAGCCTAGAGGATGACCACCTCGATCACGTGGCTGTCCCGGCGTCTTTACGTGCGGCGACGACCGCGTCGTAGAGGGCCCGCTTATCCGCCCGATGGCGTGCGGCGACGGTCGCGACCGCCCGTTTGAGGCTCTCGCCTTCGTCGATGAGGTCGAGCACGCGCCTGGTCAAGGCGGCCGGATCGGCGCTGGGCCCCTCCGCTCCGCCGATGACGACGGTGATTTCCCCCCGCACCTCGCCAGCGGCCCAGGCGACCAACTCGCTCAACGAGCCGCGGATCACCTCCTCGTGAGTTTTCGTCAGTTCCCGGCAGACGGCGCCGGGGCGATCGCCCCCGAAAGCGGCGGCCGCGTCGGTCAGGAAGGCGCCGAGTCGGTGGGGAGCTTCGAAGAAGACGAGGGTGCGCTCCTCGTCGGCCAAAGAATCGAGGCGGGCCCGGCGGGCGCCCGGTTTGCGCGGGGGGAAGCCTTCGAAGCAGAAACGATCGACGGGCAACGCGGAGACGGCCAGCGCGGCGAGCACGGCCGAGGGTCCGGGGACGGCTGTGACGCGGATTCCGGCGTCGACGGCGGCCCGGGTGAGCCGGTAGCCGGGATCCGAGACCGAAGGCATTCCGGCGTCGGTGACGAGGACGACGCGCGCCCCTTCTTTCAACGCGGCGACGAGACCATCGGTCCGTTCCGTCTCATTGCCGTCGAAATAGCTGACGAGACGGGCGCTGGGGTGGGCCCCGATCCGCCGGCAGAGGTCGTGGAGACGGCGGGTGTCCTCGGCCGCGATGAGGTCGGCCGACTCGAGCGCGGCGATGAGCGCCGGGGAGGCCGACCGGGCGTCTCCGATCGGTGTCCCGGCGAGAACAAGGATGCCGTCGCTCACAGTTGTCATCGTGCCTCTACACTAGAGCCTGTGACTCAGCCGAATGTTGTGGGGGAAGCCGGCGCGCCCGTCGTCATCGAAGCCGAAGCCGCTCATGCCACCCCGCGCCACGGGCGGCTGCGTTCTCTCGTGCGGGCGACGAATCCACGCCAGGACATCCCGGCGATCGACCAATTGCGCGAGGGCCTGCCCGGCGATCGCCTCATCGGGTGGATCGTCACGCTCGTCATCACACTCCTCGGTTTCTTCATCCGCTTCGTCAACTTCGCCAACCCTTCGAAAGTGCTTTTCGACGAGACGTATTACGCCAAGGACGCCTGGTCGCTCCTGCAATATGGCTACGAGGGGTCCTGGCACCGGGAAGGGGAGGACGGCGAAGGGGTCGATCAGTCGGTCATCAACGTCGACGTCGCGCAGGGCAGTTGGGCCGATCTCAACAGCAATGCGAGCTTTGTCGTTCATCCGCCGTTCGGGAAGTGGCTCATCGCCTCCGGCGAGTGGCTCTTCGGCTTCAACTCCTTCGGCTGGCGTTTCGCCTCAGTGATCTTCGGCACGCTCCTCATTCTCATGGTGATTCGCCTAGCCCGAAGGCTTTCTCGCTCGACTCTCATCGGCGGTTTGGCTGGGCTGTTCGTCTGTGTCGACGGGCTCAGTTTCGTCATGAGTCGGATCGCTCTCGTCGATATCTTCTGTGCTTTCTTCATCGTCGCCGGGGTCGCCGCTGTCGTGGCCGACCGCGATTATTTTCGCAATAAACTGGCGGCCTTCCTCGACCAACGAGGCTTGAGCGATCTCGGCGGGGCTCCCGGCCCATGGATTTTCCGCCCCTGGCTCATCGTCGCCGGGGTGATGTTCGGGCTCGGCGCCAGTTGCAAATGGTCGTCGATGTACGCCTTAGCCGTCTTCGGCATCGTCGTCGTCGCCTGGTCGGTCGGCGCGCGGCGCTTGGCCGGAGCGGGACGGCGGCAGTGGTGGGCCCTCCTCATCGACGGCGTCCCCGCCTTCATCGCCATGGTCGTCGTCGCGGCCGTCTCCTACACCGCCACCTGGGCCGGATGGTTCGCCACCTCGGGCGGATGGCTGCGCGATTGGGGAACGCAGAATCCTGACAGTCTCCTCACCCGCCTGCTCGGGCCCGATCTGGCCGCTTTCGTGAAATATCAGATCGACGTCTACGACTTCCACACCGGCGATTACATGGCCGAGGCCACCCACCACTATCAATCTGATGCGATCACGTGGCCGATCATCGGGCGCACCGTCGGCATCGACGCCGTCACCGATATCAAACCGGGCGTCGACGGGTGTGACGCGGCGGCCGATTCGACTTGCCTCACCGTCATCGCCGCGCTCGGCACTCCACTGCTGTGGTGGGCCGCGACGATCGTCCTCATCGCCGGGCTGGTCTGGTGGATCGCCGGCGCCGATTGGCGTTTCGGCGTCGTCGTGCTGGCCACCTGCTCCACCTGGGTGCCCTGGTTCTTCGTCGGAACCCGCCCCATCTTCTACTTCTACGCCATCACGATGATCCCCTTCATGGCGATCGGCCTCGCGCTCGCTCTCGGCGTGCTCATCGGGCCAGCCAAGGCGGGCGATCGGCGACGGCGCGGCTCCCTCATCGCCGGGGCCATCACCACCCTCATCATCCTTGATTTCGCCTTCATCTATCCCGTCTTGACGGACACCATGATGACGCGCACCGAGTGGAGTCTGAGAATGTGGTTCCCAGCCTGGATTTGATGTCCAGCTGGCAGATCATCCGCCGAGTCGTGCCGGGAGTCGTGATCCGAGAGCGCTGGGAGATCGACGAAGGGTAGACGGAGGATAGACGGCGCTCAGGCGCGACAGGCCACTACAGGAGTGTGGCGCCCGCCACTGGCCCCGTGACGCGCCGGACGTCGCGCGCGACCCCGAGGCTGGAGAGTTCGACGGCGACGTCGATCGCCTCGCGTTCGGTCGCGACGAGGAAAGCGATCGTCGGCCCGGACCCGGCGAGGAGGGAGCCGAGCACCCCGAGGGCCCGGCCGGCGTTGAGAGTGCGGCGCAGCTCAGGGGCGAGCGTCAGGGCCGGCTCGGCGAGGTCGTTCGTCAGGAAACGCCCTAGCCGGACGGGATCGCCGGCGGCCAAGGCGCTCATCAGTTCGCGCGGCGGCTGCGGTGGCGGGGGATCGGGCACGAGGGCGTCGAAGCGCCGGAAGACCGCTGGGGTGGACAATCCGCGCCGGGCGAAGGCGAGCACCCAGTGGTACGTGCCGCGGGCCAGCGCCGGGACGAGGATCTCACCGCGGCCGCTGCCGTAGGCCACTCCGCCGGTCAGCGCGAACGGCACATCCGAACCGAGTTCGGCGGCCAAGGCGTGCATCTCTTCCGTGGGCACGTCGAGGTTCCAGGCGGCGGCGCACGCGACGAGCGCGGCGGCGGCGTCGGCCGAGCCACCAGCCATCCCGCCGGCGACGGGGAGGCGCTTGTCGATCGTCAAGGCGACGCCCCGTCCGGCCAACCCCGCCCGTTCGCGCAGCAGTCGGGCCGCTTTGACAGCGAGGTTGTCATCGCCGAAATCGTCGGCTCCGGGCATGACACAGGTGATGGCGTCGTCGTCGGTGGCGATCGCGCTCACCTCGTCGTAAAGCGACACGGCCTGGAACACGGTCGCCAACTCGTGGTAGCCGTCTGGGCGGCGGGGGCCGACTCTGAGAGCGCAGTTGAGCTTGCCGGGCACCCGAACACGGATGTCGCCGGCGACGGGTTCATCCCACGCCATCGTCACGAGGGAACCGTACCAAAATCTTCCGACGCGACAGCGGCTCCTCCTCCGCCTTGCCGGCTACCCCACCGAACACCCCGAACCTCAACATTGAGACGCGACAGACCACTAGCCGCATCACCACACGTTCAGTATGAAATTACTGTTTCATACCGCTTAACATCAGGAGTTTCTTGATGGATTGATGACACGCCTGGGTCGGAAGGGGGGTTCTGTGAGGATTTGGCGAGAGAATGGATGCCTCCCCCGACGAGGCCCCGTCGTTAGCTCGCCTCGGAGGTAGTGTGACGTCTGCGGCCTGCGGAGGTTGGCAGCGGGCGGAACATCATTCGATCGCGAGGGTTTTTTCCATGGCATTAGGAAGAGCAAAAGTCTTTTTTGCTGCTTTCGCCATGCTCGGCGTCGGCTCCGGGCTCGTCGCCTACACCTCCGACACCGTTCCCCCCGATCCCGCCCCCGTGACGATCCCCGTGGATCCGAATGGCAATGGGAACTCCAATGGGAACGATCCGGCTCAGTCCGAGGCGTCACTGACCCCGTTGACACGCCAGCAAATGGCCTTGCAGACGAAGGGAGCCATTCCTTTCCCCGACTTGGACACGAGCGAGTTCTCCGCCTCTCAGCTGACGATCCTTGAGATTTTGCAGACGGAGTACGCCGCCCAGCCTCTCGGCACGAAGTATTCCGAGGGGGTCGAGGAGGATTGGTGTTCCGATTTCGTCAGTTGGGTCTATAACGAAGCTGATCTGCCTTTCACGAATCCCAATTCATATTCATGGCGTATTCCTGGGATCTACACCCTTGAGCAATACTTCGTCGAAGAAGGCGTCTATGCCGATCCGCTCGAATACGTCCCCCATTTCGGCGATGTCATGCTCTACAACGGCTCCGAGGCTGAGGGCACCGTCTACGAGGGGCACACGAACCTCGTCCTCGGCGTCTTCGACGGCCAACTCGTCACCATCGGCGGCAATCAAGAGGATCTCATCACCGTGACGAGCTACGCCTGGGACGACCCCCTCCTCGCCATCCGTAGCATCGGGCGCCCCGACCAGCGCTGAGCCGCTCGTCGCTTCTGGCTACCCCATCCTCTTCGTCCTTCGTCGCGCCTCGATCGTCGGGCTGGGTCGCCCCTCTACTTCCGTCAGCCTCCGACTGTGGTCTTTCGCTTCGACCGCCGTGGGATGATATCCCGGTGACTGACCCGACCGATCTCGCCGCGCTCTTAGCCGATCTCGGCCTCCCCGAGGCCCCGGAGCCCTTGCCCGGTTTCGCCGCCGACTCGCACACCCACCTCGACGCCGTCGAGGAACGGTCGGGGTTGAGGCCGGACGACGCCCTCGCCTTGGCCGCGGCCGTGGGGATCGACCGGATCGTCCAGGTCGGCTGCGACGAGCCCAGTTCGCTGTGGGCGGCCGAGTTCGCGCTCGCCCATCCCTCCGTCGTCGCCGCCGTCGCCCTCCACCCCAACGAGGTCGCCCGGCATCCGGAGCGGACGAAGCCAGGTGTGGAGACGGTCGAACGGCTCGCCGGCGCCGGGGCGCACGTCCGCGCCATCGGCGAGACGGGGCTCGACTACTTCCGCACGACGGAGCCGGAGGGCCAGGTCCTCCAACGCGAGGCCTTCGCCGCCCACATCGAGATCGCCGCCGCCCACGACCTCACTCTCGTCATCCATGATCGCGACGCGCACGACGACATCCTCGACGTCCTCGCCGGATCGACGGCGCCCTCTCGCGTCGTCATGCACTGTTTCTCCGGCGACGCCGATTTCGCCCACCGCTGCCTCGATCGCGGCTACTGGCTCTCCTTCCCCGGGGTGACGACTTACAAGGCGAATCACCACCTGCGCCGGGCCCTCGCGGTGACACCGCCCGACCGTCTCCTCGTCGAGACAGACGCCCCCTACCTCACCCCCGTGCCGGCCCGAGGGCGACCCAACTCGACCTATCTGTTGCCCCATACGATCCGCTTCGTCGCCGAGCAGCGGGAGTGGGATCTGGCGGAGACCTGCGCCCTGCTGACGCGTAACACGATGGCCGCTTTCGGGGGCGCCTGGCCCGCTCTCGGCGAGATCGTCCCCGAAGCCGTCGGATCGGGTCCGAAGTCATCACCGACTGACTCGGGGCCGGCCTCGGCACCGGAGGCGGGGGCGACGCGTGGCTGACGGCTATCTCGACGCTCGCCGCATCCGGGCCCTGGCCGCCGAGCTCGGGCTCAACCCATCGAAGGGACGGGGTCAGAACTTCGTCATCGACGCCAACACGATCCGCCGCATCGTCGCCGCCGCCGTGGTCGGGGCGGGCGATGTCGTCATGGAGATCGGCCCGGGGCTCGGGTCGTTGACGGCCGGATTGTTGGCCACCGGCGCGCGCGTCGTCGCCGTCGAGATCGAGCCGGTTTTGGCTCAGCGCTTGCCGCAGACGATGGAAGAGCTCCAACCCGGCTCGAGCGAGCGTCTCCACGTCGTCGAGGCCGACGCCCTCACAATTGTTCCTGCCGACATTGCAACCGCCGTCCCCGCCGACATCGCCGCCGCTCGGGAGGTGGAGACGGAGCCACAGGGATCGTCGGAGGGGGCGGTTCGCGGCGGCCCCGAGGGCTCGCAATCGCCGCAAGAGGGGGGAGGCGAGCCGAATCCGGTCCTCGCGGCGTCGTGGGAACCGGACGTCCTCGTCGCGAACCTGCCCTACAACGTCGCCGTCCCCGTCCTCCTCACCGTCCTCGAGCGTTGGGAGAGCGTCGAGCGTGGGCTCGTCATGGTGCAGCGCGAGGTGGCCGAGCGTCTCGTCGCCGGCCCTGGGTCGAAAACCTACGGCGTCCCCTCGGCCAAGTTGGCCTGGCATGCCGAGTCCTCCTTCGCTGGCGTCGTCGCCGCCTCCGTCTTCTGGCCCGCCCCCAACGTCGAATCCGGGCTCGTCCGCTTCCAACGTCACCCGGCGCCGGCGGGAGCCGACCGGAAGGAGACGTTCGCCCTCATCGACGCCGCCTTCGCCCAACGGCGCAAGATGCTCCGCTCGGGTTTGGCCGCACGCTACGGCGCGGACAAGGTCGTCGCCGCCCTCGCCGAGGTCGGCCTCGACGCCCAGGTGCGGGGGGAACGGTTGACGGTCGGGGATTTCGCTCGCCTGTCCGCCGCCCTCGGTCGCCAAGAGTGACGATGGGCATCGGCCGGCCCACCGCCGACATCGGACCGATCGACCTCGGATGTCAAGGGGAAATGATCTTGATGCCGGGGGGGGGGGGGGACGAAGGGAACGTGAGCGACGACAGGTGACAACGACGTGACGCTGTCACGATATTCGTCTTCGTGAGGGGGAATCGCCCCGGCCCGCCGCGCCGGAGAGTTGCACATGGGGCGATGTGACCAAATCGTTACTACGTGCTCATTGACACGTTTCATCCGCTTCTCTATCTTTGCGGAAGTTCCCCGTTGGAAATGCGAAATTTTCCCTTGGTCGCGATCGTCCCTCCACGACGACCCACCTCCGGCGCCGCATCGATGGTGGGGGAAGTCGACTGATCTACAACGACGTGGTGGGAGGAATACCGGCGTGGCACAGGTGGCGACACCCGCCCTGGCCGCGGGCGTCACTCTGCCGAAAGGCACGAAGACGCTCAAGGACGGGTCACTGAGATTACCGAGCGGCTATTGGCTGCGCGACGACGGGACGATCGGGCACGCCCGGCTCAAGACCCGCCGTGAGCGCATCGTCGAGGATTGGCAGCTGTACACCTTCCTCATCCTGCCGGTCGCGTTCTTCCTCATCTTCAAATACGTGCCCATGTTGGGCAACATCATCGCGTTCCGTGAGTATCGGCTCGGCGACGGCTACTTCGGCCACGGGGCGCTCTCGCTCAAGTGGTTTGAACGCTTCATCCAGCAAGATATGTTCTGGACGGTCTTCACCAACAACCTCATTATCGGGTTGGTGTCTTTCGCGGTTTGTTTCCCCTTGCCGATCGTCCTCGCCCTGCTCCTCAACGAGATCAAGTGGTCGAAGTTCAAGCGTTTCGTCCAGACGGTCAGCTATATGCCCCACTTCCTCTCCGTCGTCGTCGTCGTGGCGATCATCTGGGAGATGGGGACGAGCACCGGCATCATCAACACCGTCATCCGCTTCTTCAACCCGGACGCCGTGGCCGTCATGTCGGATCCGAACGCGGCCCGGCCGGTCTACTGGATCTCCGAGATCTGGCAGACGACGGGCTGGGGCACGATCCTCTACCTCGCCGCCCTCACGACGATCGACGATCAGCTCTACGAGGCCTCACGGATCGACGGCGCCGGGCGTTGGCGTCAAACCTGGCACATCACACTGCCGGGCATCCGCCACACGATCGTCGTGCTCTTCACCCTCAACATCGGCACCTTCCTCGCCGTCGGGTTCGAGAAACTCCTCCTCATCATTCAAAACGGCACCTATTTGGCTCAAGCGAACGTCATCTCGACCTACGTCTACCAAGTCGGCTTGGCCTCGCCCAGCTCCTACGCCCTCGGCGCCGCCATCGGGTTGTTCGAAGCCGTCATCGGCTTGACCCTCGTCTTGTCGGTCAACGCCCTGTCCCGCCGCCTCGTCGGCTCCAGCTTGTGGTGAGGAGCACACGATCATGACTCAGCTAGACAACCCAACCGCCTCCACCAGCGCGACCGCCACGGCGGGCGCCCCCGGTTCGCGCCACGATGACACCTCCCCGGCGAAGCGGGGCCAGAATCCGACGAAGATCAAGGACTCCCGAGGGCAGACGATCTTCCTCATCGTCAACGTCGTCATCCTCATCGGCGTCGTCCTGGCCACGCTCATCCCCTTCGTCAACGTCATCGCCAAGGCGTTCTCCTCGGCCTCGGCCATCAACGCCGGACGGGTCACCTTCTGGCCGGTCGGCTTCAACCTGACGACGTTCCAACAGATCGCCGGCGACCCCGCCTTCTGGGGGTATTACCGCAACACCGTCATGTATACGGTGCTGGGAACGCTCATCTCGCTGTTCATGACGGCGACCTACGCCTACGCCATCTCGAAGAAAGAGCTTGTTGGAAAATCTTTCTTCACTGGATTGGCCGTGTTCACGATGTTCTTCGCCGGTGGTCTCATCCCCAACTACATCCTCATCCAAAAACTCGGCCTTATGAACACGATCTGGGCCGTGCTCCTGCCGAGCGCCATCGCCGTCTTCAACCTCCTCGTCATGAAGTCCTTCTTCGAGGGTTTCCCGACGGAACTGGAGGAGGCGGCCCGGGTCGACGGCCTCAAGACCTACGGTGTCTTCTTCCGCATCGTCGTGCCGCTCTCGAAAGCGGTGCTGGCGACGATGACGCTCTTCTACGCCGTCGCCTACTGGAACTCCTGGTTCCCCGCCTCGCTCTACTTGACGAAAGCGGACAATCTGCGCCCGGTGACGATCTATCTGCGCAACCTCATGCAATCCAACTTCGGCAACGAGGCCGCCGCCGGGCAGAGCCCGGACATGATGGTGCAGATCAACGCCAACATCAAGTCGGTCGCCATCATCTTGACGATGCTGCCGATCTTGTGCGTCTACCCCTTCGTCCAGCGTTACTTCGTCAGCGGCGTCATGCTCGGCGCCGTTAAGTCGTGACCTTCTGCGGTTCCTCGCGACAACCTCATCGTCATCCCGACAAACCCCTTCGAATGAACACAGTGAATAGGAGAACAATGCACACCTCACGACGCTTCGTCGCCCTCGGCGCGACGATGGCGCTGGCGCTCGGAACCCTGGCGGGTTGCGGCGGCGGATCCACCGACGATGGTGGGACCACCGACGGCGGCGGCACGGATCAGGGGGCGATGGCCGATTTCGCCGTTGGCACGTCCTTCAAGGCCACCGAGCCGATCGAAGTCAGCCTCATGTATCGCGACCACACGGCGTATCCGTTCAAGGACGACTGGCTCATCGTCAAGTCCTTCCAAGAGAACCAGAACGTCACCTTCGACTACACGAACGTGCCGATCGCCGATTGGGACTCGCAGAAGGCGATCATCATCGGCGGTGGCGACGCCCCCGACCTCATCCCCGTCACGTACACCACCGAGCAGTCGAAGTACGCCGGTGGCGGGGCCATCCTGCCGATCAGCGACTATCTCGACGAGATGCCGAACTTTCAAGACAAGATCTCGAAGTGGGATCTGACGGAGGACCTCGAGGCGCTGCGCCAAGCTGACGGCAAGTTCTACGTCCTGCCCGGTCTCCATGAGAAGGTGCGCGTCCAATACTCCGTCGCCATCCGCAAGGATTATTGGGATCAAGCTGGTGTGACCGAGGATCCGAAGACGTGGGACGAGTTCAAGGCCGCCCTACAGAAGATCAAGGACGCCAACATCCCGGGGCTGACGTATCCGATGTCCGACCGTTGGAAGATGGGTTCGCTCCTCTCCCAGGCCGGCCCCGGCTTCTACACCATCGGCGGCACCACCTCGACGAACACCTGGGGCTACGGCGCCGGGGTGTTCTGGAACGGCGAAGAGTTCGAGTACGCCGGCGCCAACGACGGGCAGAAGCAGATGCTCGCCTACTTCGCCGACCTCATCGCCTCCGGTCTCATGGATCCCGAATCGATCACCCAGGACGACACCGCCGCGACGGCCAAGTTCACGACCGGCCAGTCCGCCGCCATCTCCTCGAACGACCAGGTGACCCAGACGGATCTGCGCACGACGATGGAGGCCGAGGGCACCCCGGCCGAGATCAAGCTCATCCGCGTGCCGGGGGGCCCGGCTGGCGACTATCTCGCTGGCAACCGCTTCGAGTCGGGCCTCATGGTCTCGGCCGCTGCGGCTGATAAGCCGTACTTCACGGCCTTGCTCCAGTTCATCGACTGGCTCTACTACTCCGATGAGGGCCTCGAGTTCTCCAAGTGGGGCGTTCTGTGCGAGGGCGGCGCTGAGACGGACTGCACCTACACCGACACCGATGGCACGCGGGCGTTCCTCCCGAGCATCACCTACAACGGCATCAACCAGGAAGGCGACGGCTCGAGCCAGAAGAAGCTCAACGTCGACTTCGGCTTCTCCAACGGCGAATGGATGCTTGCCAACGGTTCGACCGCCGAGCTTGAAGCCTCGATGGCCACCGAGGACGGCAAGCAGTTCTCCGAAGCCATGGCCGACAAGGAACTCCTCCCGGTCGCCCCGGGCGCGCCGTTGACGGAGGACCAGTCGGCTGATGCCGCCACTCTCCAGGTTCAGCTGCAGGCCATCATGATCGAGGACACCGTCGCTTACCTCCAGGGCGCCGAGAGCGTCGAGGAGGATTGGGACGCCCACGTCGAGCGGCTCAAGTCCGCCGGCATGGACACCCTCGTTCAGTATTGGAACGACGCTCGGGCTCAGTGATCGGTTGATCATCTGAGCTCATCATTCGCGAACACGGGGGCGGGTCCACAAGGGCCCGCCCCCGTTCGCGTCTTCGACGGTCACGCACGCCTCACACTTCCTTTCCTCTCTCCTCCTGGTCCCTTGAGGTTTCTTAACGCCGAGCCGCGCGGGCACGAGAGCGATCCCACCCCTCGTCATCCTCGTAGACTCTTCTTCGTCCCACCGTTGTGAAAGGCCCCCATGATCACCGTCCCCGCCCACCCGATCAGCCGTCTCACGAGCGCCTGGCGCGAATGCGTCGGCACCGGCCGCCTCAATCTCGCCTTGCGGGCCGACTATCAGGCCTCCGTCGCGCTGACCCAACAGGAGATCGGCTTCAAGCACATCCGTGGCCACGGGCTACTCACCGACGATCTGGGGGTTCTGCGCCGTGACGAGGGCGTCAACCGCTATTCGTTCACCTACATCGACCAGGTCTTCGACTTTTATCTCGACGCTGGGCTCACCCCCTTTGTCGAACTCGGCTTCATGCCGGAACTGCTCGCCTCCGGGACGGACACCGTCTTCTGGTGGAAGGGCAACATCACCCCACCGCGCGAGATGGGGGAGTGGACGGCGCTCGTCCAAGCGTTGCTCCGTCACCTCATCTCCCGCTACGGCCGCGACGAAGTGCTGACTTGGCCGATCGAGGTGTGGAACGAGCCGAACCTGACGGTGTTTTGGAAGGACGCCGACCAGCGGGCCTATTTCGAGCTGTACGCCGCCACGGCGCGGGCTGTCAAGGAGGTCGACGCCGACCTCGTCGTCGGCGGGCCGGCCATCTCCCCGGGGGCGGAGGAGTGGTACACCGCCTTCGCCGATTACGTCGTCTCCCATGACCTTCCGTGCGATTTCATTTCCGGCCACGCCTATGCCACTGGCGACGCCCAGCACATCCCCTTCGGCACGTATCAGACCTTGCGGGCGCCCCAATGGTTGCTCGACCAGTTCGCGGCCCCCCGCCAGCGCGTCGCGGGCTTCGGGAATCTCGACCAGCTGCCGGTGCACATCACCGAGTTCAACACGAGCTACCGGCCCGACAACCCCGTCCATGACACCGCTTACAACGCCGCCTATCTCGCGCCCGTCCTGGCCGGGGGCGGCGACCTCGTCGACTCCTTCTCCTACTGGACCTTCTGCGACGTCTTCGAGGAGTCGGGCATCCCGACCTCGTTCTTCCACGGCGGTTTCGGGCTCCTCACCCACCGCCAGATCCGCAAACCGACCTTCCACCTCTACGCCTTCATGGCCCGGATGGGCGAGGAGATCCTCGCCCGCGGCGACGACCACCTCGTGACGCGTCACCCCGACGGTCGGCTCGCCATCCTCGCCTGGCAGCCGCTGGGCGGCACCGATGACGGCGTCTTCGGCACGGCTCCGAGTGAGCATCGGATCAGCTTGTCACTGCCCGTCGAGGCGGGCGCGGGGGCGGCGTCCACGAGCGCGTCGGCCGCAGCGGATGGGACCACCGCTATCGGCGCCGACGTCGCGGGGCGGAGCGCCCCCACCGAGGCGGTCGCCTTCCGTCAGCGCGTCAATGAGGAAGACGGCAATGCCTGGACGGCGTGGAAGCGCCTCGGCCGCCCGGTCGCCCCCGGCTTCAAAGAACTCGACCTCATCGACGCGGCCTCCCAACCGGTCGTCTCGCACGAGACGCTCCCGATCGAGCCGGGCGAGACGGGGCAGGGGCGCTGTCGCCTCGACCTGACGTTGGCCCGCCACGAGATCACCCTCGTCGAAGTCCTCCCCGTCGCCCCGACCCGCCACGAGGGTCTCGACGACTGCCGCATCCTCGGCCAGGATCCCGATGGCGCGCTCTGACACTTTCCTCTCCGGTGGGGTGACGGGCGGCGGCGTCCTCGGCGCGATCGGCTCGTGGGTCTACTGGCTGCTCGTCCTCGAGATGTGGATCGTCCTCACCTGCCTGCCGACGGTCGCGATCGTCGTCCTCTTCGGCGTCGGCGCCACGACGATCCCTGTCCTCGTCCTCTCGCTCGTCTTCGTCGGTCCGCCGATCGCCGCCGCGCTCTTCGCCTGGCGCCAACGCCGCCTCGACGACGACATGGCTCCGACAAGGCATTTCTGGCGCGGCTACAAGCTCAACTGGCGCGACGTGCTGGTGTGGTGGGCGCCGCTCGTCGTCATCGCCGCCCTCCTGTCGATCACACTGACGAACGGCGACCTCTACGACGGACCGCGCTGGATGCTCGCCTTCTCCTGGGCCGTCCTCGGCCTGCTCGCCCTGCTCTCCTGTCCGCTGCTTCTGCTGAGCGCGATCTTCAGCTTCCGGTTGCGTGACCGTTTCCGGCTGGCTGCGTTCGTCACCGTCGTCCGCCCGCTGACGACGCTCGGCTGGATCGCCATCGCCGTCCTCGCCGCAGCCGCCGCCCTCTTCCTCGGCGACCTCTGGGTGCTCATCCTCGCCTCCGCCTTCACGCTGCTCGCCTCGCTCAACAGCATGCCCGTCGAAGCGCTCGTCATGAACCGGTTCGTCGCCTCGGACGAGGAGACGGAGGTTTCAGAAGACGACGATGAGACGGGCGACGTAGCCAAGGACGCCCCGACGCATCAGTGATGTCCCTGGGATCGGACTCGTGAATCGGAGTATCGGAGGTGCTCCCGGTATGCCCTGGTGAAGCCCGGCACGGTTGCGAGAAACCGGAAGCGGGGGCCGGTAGCTGCCTGACCCGCTTCGCTTCGCCGCCGCCTTGATTAGTACAGCGGGCGTCCTTGCGCGTCAGGGATGCCGCTATGGCGCCACACGTAGGTGGTCAGTTGGTCTCTCCATTCGGCGGCGCAGCGAGCCTGCTCGTCGAGGAGGGCGGCGACGCGGGTGAAGAGCGCCTCATCGAGGGCTCCGTCATCGGCCAAGGGCTGGAGCTCGCCCCAAAGACCAGGCAGCTCGGCCGCCCGCTCCGCCCCGGCGAAGTGGGTGTCGTAGATGTGCTGGGCCACCGTCGTCCCGTCGTGGAGCACATGGCTCCAAGGCACGTGGTGGAAGAAGAGGAGCAGATCGTCAGGACAGTCGGCGAGAGTCTCGAAGCGGGTGGCCCAGGGCTCGTGGTATTGCCCGCTGTAGCCGGTGCCGGTGGCGCGCGTCCGGTCGACGCCGATGCCGTCGCGGTCGGCGAAGTGATACGTGCCCCAGGGGGAATATTCGTAGCCGTCGATCGAGGGGCCGTAGTGGTGGCCAGGGTTGACCATGAAACAGACCCCGAGCGGGGCGGTGTACGACTCGTAGAGGTCGCGGGAGCCGGCTAGCAGCGCGCGGACGGTTTCGCCGACGGCAGTGGGGTCGGCGCCGAAGGTGAGGGCGATCCATTCGTCGAGCAGGGCGGCCGGGCTGGCCGTAGGATCCCAGGCCATCCGGCCGAAGGCGTAGAGGTTGAATTGGGCCAGGGGGTGGCCCGTCCAGAAGGGGTCATCGCCGGTGTTGGCGACGGCGACGATCGAGCCGGTTCTCCCGCCCTCGGCCTGCCCGGCGGCGATCTGCCAAAGCCGCGCGCCACCGGAGCCCCACGGGTCGAAGTCGAAGATCTCGCGCCACTGCTCAGCCAGGTTGTACACGTGTTTCTGCTGGCCGGAGTACTCCTCCGTCACCTGCAGTTCGATGGCGACGCGCGTGTTCGGCATGGCCGCGATGAGCGGGGAGACCGGTTCGCGCACCTGGAAGTCGAGCGGCCCGTACTTCACTTGGATGATGACGTTGTCGTCGAACTGGCCGTCGAGGGGGGTGAAGTGGTCGAAGGCGGCGCGGGCCCGGTCGGTCGAACGATCGCGCCAATCTTGCTTGTGGTTATAGACGAAGCAGCGCCAATGGACGATCCCGCCGAAGGGCGCCACGGCGCGGGCCAAGAGGTTGGCGCCGTCGGCGTGGGTGCGGTTGTAGGCGAAGGGGCCCGGTTGGCCCTCGGAGTCGGCCTTAACGACGAAGCCGCCGAAGTCGGGGATCGCCGCGTAGACGCGTTCGGCCGTGCTCTTCCACCAATCTTGGACGGCCGGATCGAGTGGGTCGGAGGTGTCGAGATCGCCGAGGACGAGCGGAGCGGAGAAGTTGACGGCCAAGTGCGTGGTGATCCCCCAGGGGCGGAACTTGTCGGCGATCCGGCCGACCCAGCCGAGCCGTTCGGTCAGCAGCGTCGTCTCCGTCCGGTGCACGTTGACATTGTTGATCGAGACGTGGTTGACGCCGCTACTGGCGAGGAGTCGGGCGTAGTCGTCGAGTCGGCTGAGATCCCAGCGCAGGTCGCCGTCGTCGTAGAAGAGCGAGCCGCCGGCGTAACCGCGCTCGACCTGCCCCATGACCGGGTGGACGTCGATGTTGTCCCAATGGTCGAGCATCCGGATTGGAACGGCCGGCGTGAAGGTTCCCTCGATGCCGGTTCCCGGTGTGAAAGCCGCTTCCCTGTGGCTGACGAGGTGGAAGAACCCGTCGAGCAGCCCGCGCCCGTTCGCCGCCGTGACGACGATCCGGGAGCCGTCCCGGGAGATGGTGAAGCCTTCGCGCTGGGAACGCTCTCCGTCGATCGTGAAGACGACCGAAGCCTCGCCGGGTGCGACGATCTTCGCCCCCGCTCGGCTCACCTCGCGGCGCAACGTCTCCACTACCGGATCCGCATCCGACCCTTCCGGCACAGCGACGAGACGCCCGTCGAAGAGAGCGAAGGCGGAGGCGGGCAACCAAGCGGGATGGACGACGACGTCCGAGGCAGGAGAAGACATGGAGACAGCCTAGAAAAAACGCTCGTTATCCGGGCGCAGAAGAGGAGAAAACGGGAGAATCAAGCGAAAATATCGCCTTGTCCTTCGGCCCTCTCCGCGATTACCCCTACACTGAATGTCACTCTCTTCCTCTGAAGATTTCTTACGTCCCCACCCCTTCCCCGACAGGAGTCAGGACTCATGATTCAGACCATCGTCTCCGATCCACTGTTGCTTGGAATCCTCCTGGTCGGATTCGTCCTCTTTCTCGTCATCTTCGCCGTCACTTTCACCTATCGAATCGTCACACACCTGTGGCGTCGACGTTCTCTCTCGAAAACCGGCTCGCACCTCGTGCGATCTTCCGATGAGCGGATCACCCGGTGGTGGCTCTGGGGCGGATTCGCCGCAGTCGCTCTATTCCTGGCTTTCCTTATTCCCGCTCAGTACTCCACCGTGGAGACATGGGACCGACGGGCCGCACTCTGCGGAGGCGCTCTCTGCACCGACAACGCATTGGCGATGACCCCGTTCGCCATCTCCTTCTTTCTCCTCATCGCTTGTCTGGGTGGCGCCATTCACGCCTGGATCATGCGGGTTCGCGCCTCCGGAGGGCTGATTCGGCGCCAAGCTCAGGAGGCGTCGATGGGAGAGCCTACGGCAGGTCCCATGACTGACGACGATGCCAACCATGAGATCGACGACGATGGTGCGGAACCGGCGCCTCAGCCCACGACAGGCACCAGGAGATTGTCGAAAACAGTTATCCCGATTCTTCGAGTCTTCCCGTGGCGGCTCATCGCTCTCCTCCTGACACTCGGGGGTGTCTTGGCGTGGGCGTTGCCTCGAAGCGATCCTTACTCCGTCACGATGGCGCGATTGACGGGCGGTGAGCCCGAGGCTTATTTCTCGGTGCTCGGGGGGAGAACAGTCAGTGCTGGAAGTATGGGCATTTCCCTCAGCCAAATCCCGTATCTGACCGAGGGTTCGGTGATGATCTCGGGAATGGGTTCGGACATGATCGGTTTTGGCGCGGTTCACCCGATGACCTTGGTGTACGCAGTGACTTGGTGCGTCCTGGCGGTGGTCCTCACCGTGATTTTCCTTCTCATCCGTTCGACGGGGCCGTCGCAGGCGAACACGATGGTGTGGAGAACTCGTCTCACGGGGATCGTCGCCATTCTTCTCATCGGTGTCTCCGGAACTCTGACGCTGGCTGGCCTTTGTCTGTTCTCGTGGTATCAGCCCTTCATGAATGAGTTGGTGGCCTCGGTGCAGGATGGCAACCTCGTGATCACCACGAACGCCGGGCTGATGGGATCTTTCAGCTCATACGTTCTCGATGGGATCGACGCGGCGGTCGGCGCCTTCCTCATGGGGGTCGGATGCGTGATCATCGGCATCTGCCTCGCTTATCTCCTCACCCCATTCCGCCCGGTCGTCAAGGATGACACCGGTCCAGAGAATTCAGAGGATGAGGAGAAAAGCCGAATCGACATCGCTGACGAGTCAGAGGAGGACAGCGAAGACACGGAGCTCCCCGTCGCGGATACGGATCGGGATGAGTCAATTCTGGCCCCGCTTTCACTGAGCGAGCTGCCGGTGGGGGCTGGGCGTGTTCGGTCGAGCGCCGCTGCTCGCCCAGCGCCGTTGCCGCCCCCGGCCCGGTCCGTCTCATCACCCTCGTTGCCGTTGACGAAGGACGACGGCGCTACGGGCGATGATGGGTGGTCGCGTTCCGAGACTGATCGTTGGGCGCCGCCGCCGGATTGGCCCTCGCCGGGCCGGGGGACTACAGTATTCCAAGCGGCCGAGGAGGTGTCGCCTAGTTAGGTCTATGGCGCCCGCCTGCTAAGCGGGTTGAGGGCTTAATACCCTCTCGTGGGTTCAAATCCCACCACCTCCGCTCTTGTGAATCTTCCTTCGCTGGGGGATTCACGCTGCCCAGGTTCATGTGAAATCGATCGGTGGGTGCTCAGATCGGTCGCGTTCGATGATGAGTTCGACCCCGCCGACGCTCATCGCGATATCGTGAATGAACGTTCCTAAACGGATCGGTTCTTCGGTAGGTTCTGGTTGATCCGTTTCTTGTTCTTGCATGATGTTTCCTCGGCTTTCCAGGTCAAGAACTCACCGGCGTGTGACTTCTCAACGTACAGACTAAAATGAATAAGGCTCTTCCCGTCGTCTTTCGCGAATCGATGTTCCCCCGATGCTGACTCGTTCCTCCAGCCCTCCCGCCATCATGGTGGCGCTTGGAGCGCTTCTGGCCGCAGTGAGCGGGTGCGAGGCGGAGCCGATCGCCTCACCGTCTCCATCGGTCGTCGCCAGCGTCGACGACGAAGCTCCTGGTCAAACCCCAGCGGCCTCACCGTCGCGGGCGAGTGACACTCTCGATCCCACCTCGGGCGGCGAAGAATCAGATGACTCCGACGAGGGCAAGGAGGCGTCCACCGATGAGCCGGCGGACGGCGATCTCCTCGTCGTCGATCGCGACGGGCTGGCCGATGGCGGCGACCTCCGCTTGGCCGTCTCCCAGTGGCCGGGAACCTGGAACCCGTGGGCCGAACCGGTCGGCGACGACGCCGCCCTCGTCTTGGGCCCGATGGCGATGTCGTTCTTCACCGTCGACGCCGCCGGTGAGTGGGTCTGGAACCCGGATTATCTCGCCGCGGAGCCGGAGGTGCTCGTGGCGGAGCCGACGATCGTGCGTTACCGCTTCAATCCCTTGGCCGTCTGGGGCGACGGCGCCGCGCTCGGCCTCGTCGATTTCCAAGCGACGCTCGACGCTTGCCGCCTCCACGCCACCGAGGTCTGCCTCGAGCGCGGTTTCGACCGGATCGCCGAGATCGGCCCGGGGGAGACGGCCCACGACGTCGTCGTCACCTACACCGGCGCCTACCCGGAGTGGCGACGTTCCTTCGCGACCGGCCCGGCCCGCGCGGAGTCGGTCGCCGGCGACGCCTTCGCCACCCGGTGGGGGAGCGCCCCCTCGCAACCCGGCTGGTTCGCCGGCCCCTACCAGGTGACCGCCGTCACCGAGCGCGCCGTCGTCCTCACCCGCAACCCGTATTGGTGGGGGGATCGGGGCAAACTCGACTCCATCACCGTCTCGCTCGTCCCGCAAGCCAACCTCCGTCTCGCCTTCGAACAGGGCGCGATCGACGCCGCCGCCCTGACCGACCCCAACGCCGCCGCCGACGTCGAGGCGCTCACGACCCTGGAGATCCGCCGCTCCGGCGACGGGCGGGCCCGCTACCTCACCCTCGACACGACCCGCGCCCCCCTCGACGATCCCCGGGTGAGGCAGGCGCTCCTCGTCGGCATCGACGGCGTCGCCGTGGCGGCGGCGGCGCTGCCCGGCTTCGATTGGACGGCCGAGCCGTTCACCACCCTGCTGGGCGACCCCCAGCGACCGGGCGCGAGCGATTTGGCGGAGGCCACCGGCATCGGCGACCACGATCCGCAGGCGGCCGCCGACCTCCTCACCGAGGCGGGCTGGCGGATCGGCGTCGACGGGTTCCGCCGCCGCGACGGCGAGGTCCTCACCGTGAGCCTGACGGTTCCGGCGGCCGATCCCTGGGCCGAGGCGGAGGCCTATCAACTACGCGTCCAACTGGCCGAACTCGGCATCGTCTGCACCCTCGTCGAGACCGATCCGGCGGTCACCGCCGTCGATGTCGCCGCCAGCCGCGACTACACTCTCGTCGCCCTCACCCGCGACATCCTCGTCAACCCGTTGCGTCTGCTCGATCAGTTCCACAGCGCCAGCCCCACGAACATCACCGGCGTGAGCGACCCCGCGATCGACGCCGCCATCGGCCTGGCCGCCGCCTCCGTCGACCCCACCGCCGAGGACCGTTCCGTTAACGCCGCCCTCGAGCTCATCTGGCGGCAAGCGGCCGTCATCCCCCTCTACGAGTTGCCTCACATCGTCGCCATGACGCCGCAGCTCGCCAATTTCGGCCCCGTCCGCTGCGGGACGATCCGATGGCAGGACGTCGGTTTCACAAGGTGAGCAGTCTCATCCGAGGCCAGCGCTCGCCGGCCCGAGGAAGCGGGCACAATGGGGCGAATCGGCAGAGGGAGAACCGAGGGAACGGCGAGATGCGGGTGAGCCCGTGTAAGTGAGCGGTTGCGGCGCCTGTCGCCACGACCACGATGGTTAGGCGCGACAGGCTACTGAGTTCAGGGCAGAATCTCGTGGATCCGCCGCGCCGTCGGGCGCAGCCAGATTCCACCGGCGGTGTTGGCTGCGAACACCCGCGAGCCTGGGGGGGCAGCTTTGAGACGGCGGACCTCTTCGGTGAGGCGTTCGACGTCGTTTTGCAGGTCGGCGGTGCGGGCTTGGAGTTCCATGATGCGGCGCACGCCGTTGAGGTTGATGCCTTCGTCTTGGGAGAGGTATTGGACGAGGCGGAGTCGGGCGATGTCGTTGGCCGAGTAGCGTCGCCCCCGGCCGCGGGTGCGACGGGGGGTGACGAGCCCGAGACGGTCGTATTGGCGCAGGGTCTGCGGGTGCATCCCCGCCAGGCGGGCGGCCGTCGAGATGAGGAAGAGGGGAGCGTCCGAGTCGATCCGGTCGGGCAGCTGAGCGGAACCGCTCATGCCGCCAACCTCGCCAACTCGGAGCGCGGATCGCCCTCGTGGGCGAGCGACTGGTACGCCGACAGCGCCTCCTTGGCCTCGGCGCTCAGCGTCTTCGGTACCTGGACGTCGATCGTGACGAGCAGATCAGAGCGCCCCGCTTTGAGCGCGATCCCCTTGCCCTTGACGCGGAAGGTCCGCCCCGACGGAGTGCCCGCAGGCACCTTGAGGGAGACGGAGCCGCCACCCAACAGGGGCACCTCGATCGTCGATCCGAGCGCCGCCTCCGCATAGGTGACGGGCACGGAGATCGTGAGATTGTCGCCTTTGCGGCCATAGAGCGTGTGCGGTTTGACGTGGACGACGACGTAGAGATCGCCGGCCGCACCACCATTCGCCCCGGGACCGCCCTTGCCTTTGACGCGGATGCGTTGGCCGTCCGTCACCCCGGCGGGGACGCGCACTTGCATTGCCTTGCTCGACGGTTTGCGCCCGGTGCCGTTGCACACCTTGCAGGGATGGTCGATGATGAGCCCGCGGCCGCGGCAATCGGAGCACGGCTCGGAGAAAGCGAAACCGCCCGATTGGCGCGACATCATGCCGGAGCCCTGACAGGTCGGGCAGACCCGCGGGGCGGTGCCCGGTTCGGCGCCAGTGCCATGGCAGTTGTCACAGGCGGTGTCTCCGGCCATGCGCACCTCGACGGTGGCGCCTTCGACCGAGTTGAGGAACGACACCGTCACTTCGCCTTCGACGTCGGCGCCCCGACGCGGCCCGCGCCCGGCTCCAGCCGTCGACGTGCGCGGAGCAGCGCCGCCCGGCGTGTTGAAGAGGTTGCCGAAGATGTCGCCGATGCCGCCGACGTCGCCGAAGAGATCGTCGAGGTTGATGCCGCTGGCCCGGCCACCGGCGGCCCCGCCCATGCCCCCGGCCCCGGGGAAGCGGAAGCCTCCACCGGCCCCGAAGAGGCTGCGCGCCTCGTCGTATTCTTTGCGCTTTGCCGGATCACCGAGCACGTCATGCGCCTCGGTGATCTCCTTGAAACGCTCCTCCGCTTTGGGATCGGCGTTTTGATCGGGATGATTCTCCCGCGCCAGTTTCCGGAAGGCCTTCTTGATCTGATCCTGGCTGGCGTCCTTCTTGACGCCAAGGGTCTTGTAGTAGTCCTTCTCGATCCAGTCTTTCGTGCTCATGAATCCTCGCCGTTAGTACGGCCGGCGTCATCGTCGATCGAATCGGGTGTCGCCGGCGAGGTGGGGGATTCCGCGGCCTTGGCGGCCGCTCCGCTCGTCGTCGCCGGATCGGCGTCGTCGGCCTCCTCGGTCGGGTCGGCCACCGCCACCCGGGCCGGGCGCAACACCCGGTCGCCGATGCGATAACCGGCCTGGAAGACCTGCGCCACCGCAGTGACGGAAAAACCAGGCTTATCCATATGCATGAGGGCCTCATGGATGTGCGGGTCGAACGGGTCTCCCTCGGCGCCGTAGGACTCCAACCCGTGACGGGTCGCGACTTTGCCCAACTCGTCGGCCAGCATGGCGGCCCCGCCCTCGAGTTCCCCGTGGGCGCGAGCGGCGTCGATCCCGTCGAGGACGGGCAACAGATCCTTGATGACCGTCTCGATGCCGCGCAACCGGGCCTGGTCGCGATCACGATCGACCCGCTTCTTGTAGTTGGCGTATTCGGCTTGGAGGCGCTGCAGGTCGGCGGTGCGCTCGGCCACGAGGCGGGCCAGCTCGGACTCCGCAGTGGCGACCTCTTCGCCGATCTGCGCGTCGGCGTCGGCGACGTCTTGGACGAGCGCGTCGAGGGCGTCGTCCCAGTTCTCACCCGGCGTCTCGGCTGCGGCGTCCTCCGGTGGAACCTTCTCGGATTCAGGCATGTTGTCAGTCATCGATCTCCCCTTGTCATGCGGACTGGTGGCTCAGTGTGGTGCGACGCTCCAAGACGGCGATGGCGGCGCGGCGCCGTCCCCGGGCCGCGCCGCCATCGCACGTTCAGTGAGCTGGGCTCACTTGGTGTCGTCCTTGTCGTCGTCGACGATCTCCGCGTCGACGACCTCGTCCTCATCGGACGACGAAGACGAGGCGGAATCGCCCTCATCCCCGGCGCCGGAGGTCGACGGACCGCCTTCACCGCGCGCGGCCTGGGCGGCGGCGTACATCGCCTGGCCCATCGACGCGGCCGAGTTGTTGAGCTCGTCCATCGCGGCGCGCACCTCGTCGTCGTTGTCGGTGCCCTTGAGGGCTTCCTTGAGCTTGTCGAGGGCGCTCGTGACCGGCGCCTTGATCTCGTCGGTCAGCATGTCCTTGTGCTCGTCGAGGAGCTTCTCGGTGCGGAACGCCAAGGCGTCCGCCTCGTTGCGCATCTCGACGGCCTCACGGCGACGCTTGTCGTCCTCAGCGTTGGCCTCGGCTTCGCGCACCATGCGGTCGATGTCGTCCTTGCCGAGGGCGGAGCCGCCGGTCACCGTCATCGACTGTTCCTTGCCGGTGGCTGTGTCCTTGGCCGCGACGTGGACGATGCCGTTGGCGTCGATGTCGAAGGTGACCTCGATCTGCGGCACGGCCCGCGGCGCCGGCATGATGCCCGTCAGCTCGAAGTTGCCGAGCGACTTGTTGTCACGCGCGAAGTCACGTTCGCCCTGGTAGACCTGGATCATGACGGACGGCTGGTTGTCCTCGGCCGTCGTGAAGATCTCGGAGCGCTTCGTCGGGATCGTCGTGTTGCGCTCGATGATCTTGGTGAAGACCCCGCCCTTCGTCTCGATGCCGAGCGACAGCGGCGTGACGTCGAGGAGGAGGACGTCCTTCACCTCGCCCTTGAGCACACCGGCCTGCAGAGCGGCGCCGAGCGCGACGACCTCATCGGGGTTGACGCCCTTGTGCGGTTCCTTGCCGGAGAGTTCCTTGACGAGGTCGCTGACGGCCGGCATACGCGTCGAGCCGCCGACGAGGATGACCTGGTCGATCTTGTCGACGGAGATCTTGGCGTCGGAGAGGACCTTGTTGAACGGGGCGCGGCAGCGATCGAGCAGATCCTGCGTCATGCGCTGGAACTCGGCCCGCGTCAGCTTGGCGTCGAGGTGGAGCGGACCCTCCGCGCCGGCCGTGATGTACGGCAGGTTGATCTCGCTGACCTGGGCGCTCGAAAGCTCGATCTTGGCCCGCTCGGCCGCCTCCTGGAGGCGCTGACGAGCCATCTTGTCCTTGCTCAGGTCGATGCCGTGGGCGTTCTTGAAATCCTTGACCAGCCAGTCGACGACGCGCTGATCCCAATCGTCGCCGCCGAGGCGGTTGTCGCCGTTGGTGGCCTTGACCTCGAAGACGCCCTCGGAGATCTCGAGCAGAGAGACGTCGAAGGTGCCGCCGCCGAGGTCGAAGACGAGGACCGTCTGCTCGGCGCCGCCCTTGTCGAGACCGTAAGCCAGCGCCGCGGCGGTGGGCTCGTTGATGATGCGATCGACCGTCAGCCCGGCGATCTCACCGGCTTCCTTGGTGGCCTGACGCTCGGCGTCGGAGAAATAAGCCGGAACAGTGATAACAGCGTTCGTCACCGTCTCGCCGAGATAGGCCTCAGCGTCGCGCTTGAGCTTCTGGAGGACGAAAGCCGAGATCTGCTGCGGCTTGTACGTCTTGGAGTCGATCTCGATCGACCAGTTGGTGCCCATGTGGCGCTTGACGGAGCGGATCGTCCGGTCGACGTTGGTGACGGCCTGCCGCTTGGCGACCTCGCCGACGAGAACTTCCCCGCCCTTGGCGAACGCGACGATCGACGGCGTGGTGCGAGCGCCCTCAGCGTTCGGGATGACGGTCGGCTCGCCGCCCTCGAGAACGGCGATGACAGAGTTGGTGGTGCCGAGGTCGATACCGACTGCACGGGCCATGGTTCCTCCAAAGTGATTTCACTGAATTGATGACATTCGATGCGCGGCTCAGCACCGCTGATGAACTTGAGTCTAGCACACTCAAGGGGGAACTTGAGCCGTATCGGCTCAATCTCATCGTCAGTGTGGTGACGGCGCCATCCGGGCCGTGCGGGCGATGCCCTGCCCCGCCGATGCTCGCCGGTCTTTCACCTGGTCACTCCGCTGATGAGCCCTCCTCGCCCTCGTCGGTGTGCTTTTCAATCGGGGTGTCGAGCGGCCGGTCGGCGCAGAAATTCATGACGAGTTGAGCGACGCGGGTTTGCACAGGCGTCGGGGCGTCGAGGAGATTCGGTTTGTCGTAGGGGACGGAGACGAGCTGCCCGTTCGTCTGCTCGATGAGGGTCGGCGCGCCGGAGTTCGAGTTGGCGTCGCCCTCGGCGGTGATGACGAGGGTGGGCGCGGAAATCTTTTTCAGGAAGTCGTGCATGTCGGCCCCGATGAGCGCGTCGAGCGCGGCCAGCACCTGGGCCTTGGGGGCGTCTTTGAACTGCGACTCCGGCATGAGCTTGAGCATGAGGCGCTGGGCCTTGAGCTGGCTGGCCGGCGGCGTGACCGGCACCGACATGACGATGAGGTGGCGGATCATCTTCGGGTAATCGGCGGCGGCGCGCAGGGCGACCATGCCCCCGAGCGAGATGCCGATGAGGTCGATCTGCTCCAAGCCACGCATCTCGACGGTGTTGGCGACGTCGGCGGCGGCCGCGGCCATCTCGAACTCATCCGAATCGGTCGGCTTCATGCCCTTGATCCAGGGCGCGAACATCGGCTGCTCAGGATCGATGTGGTCGATGACTCCCTGCCAGTTCGGGGGCGTCTGGCCTGGCCCGTGGAGAAAGATCATCGTCGTCGCAGTCATAATGACATCCTGGCACGGCTGGCCAAATTCCGTGGCCGTCCTCATCGCCGCTGATCGGGGCTGATCTCCCTCGATGAGAACGCGACTGACGAGCTTCCTCGAACCGTCCCGAAGCCGCTCGTCGAACTGGAACACGGACGGATCGCCGATAAAATACAAGACGGTCGTGAGCTCGCCGCTGATAGTGATCCCACCTCGAGCGCAGCTGAAGACCCCTGAACATCTGCCCGCCATTGTCGATTTCCTCAGGAGAGTGATCCGTGACGATCCGCTCGACCCCCCGCCCCTGGAGCCGCTATGTCGCCATCGGAGATTCCATCACCGAAGGATTGCACGAGGTCAGCGCCACGACCGGTGAACACCTCGGATGGGCCGATCGCCTCGCCGTCGCGCTCGGTGATGTGGCCGCCGCCGAAGGGCGCTCGTTCGACTACGCCAACCTGGCCGTGCGAGGCCGCCTCATCCGCGACATCACCGGTCCGCAGACGGACGCCGCCATCGCTCTCAAGCCCGATCTCGTGACGATCTGGGCCGGCGGCAATGATTGCTTGCGCCCAGGGATCGACGGCGACGATCTGACGCGCCGCTACGAGGGTGCCGTGCGTAGGTTGCGGGCCTCGGGGGCCGACGTCCTCCTCGTCACCGCTTATAACGCGGCCCAAACCCCGGGGTTGTCGTGGACGGCGTCTCGCAGCGGGGTGCTGACGGCCAACCTCTGGTCGATCGCCTCCGCCCACGGGTGTTACGTCTGCGACGTCTGGGGGTTCGGCGCACTGCGCGATCCGCGCCTGTGGGCTTACGATCGCATCCACCTGACTCCCCAGGGCCATGCCCGCCTCGCCTCCCGCGCCTGGGAGGCGCTCGGCTTCCCGGTCGATCCGAATTACGCCCGCCCTCTGCCCGCCCTGGAACCGGAATCCACCCTCGAGCGGGCCAAGGAGACGGCCGGTTGGGTCAAGTTCTTCCTCCTGCCCTGGGTCGGGCGTCGGGTGACGGGCCGTTCCAGCGGCGACGGGCGCAGCGGCAAGCGCACCACTCCGCGCCCGGTCGACGACCTGCGATCCGAGTTCGGCGGTCATCCGCTCGTCGCCTGAGGCGCGCCCTCGTCTCCACCGCACCCTTCGATCCTTCCCCGGTTCGCGAGTGCCCAGGCTCGACCCGTCCGTCCCCTGGTTCATCGCCCTGCCCGCGGGCTCGGGGATGTGAGCCGAGTGAATGTGAACGACCCCACGATTCTCGGGGGAATTTCTCAGACGGTGTCGCGTTGACACAGATGCGTCGGTTTTCTCCCACGTGGACACAGCGAGGGAAGACGACGTTAGGCTTTTTCACGATGGGGAGGCCTGGGACGCTGGCTTCGGTCACAGGGACGTTCGCGACGCGTCGTCTTGCTTGAACGAAAATGTGACGAGGTCAGTTGATCCCAGGCGGTAACAAGGAGAAACCAGGAGGGGTTATGCAATTTGGAATTTTCTCGGTCAGCGATATCACCCGTGATCCCGTCTCGGGTAAGACGCCGTCGGAGGCGGAACGGATCAAGGCCTTCGTCGAGATCGCGAAGAAAGCGGAGGATGTCGGCCTCGACGTCGTCGCCGTCGGCGAGCACCACAACCCGCCCTTCTTCTCGTCCAGCCCGACGACGCTGCTGGCCCACGTCGCCGCCGTCACCGAGCGCGTCATCCTTTCGACGTCGACGACGCTCATCACGACGAACGACCCGGTGCGCTTGGCGGAGGACTACGCCATGCTCCAGCACCTGGCCGACGGCCGGCTCGACCTCATGATCGGGCGCGGCAACACGGCGCCGGTCTACCCCTGGTTCGGCAAGAACATCCGCGACGGCCTCGACCTCGCGCTCGAGGGATACCACCTCTTGCACCGGTTGTGGACGAATGACGTCGTCGATTGGCGAGGCCGTTTCCGCACTCCGCTCCAAGGCTTCACCTCGACGCCGCGTCCGCTCGACGACGTGCCGCCGTTCGTGTGGCACGGCTCGATCCGCACCCCGGAGATCGCCGAGCAGGCCGCTTACTATGGCGACGGATTCTTCGCCAATAACATCTTCTGGCCCAAGGGCCACTTCAAGATGCTCGTCGACTACTACCGGCAGCGTTTCGAGTCGTACGGCCACGGCGCCGCCAAGCAGGCGATCGTCGGCCTCGGCGGCCAGGCGTATATCGCGAAGAACTCGCAAGACGCCATCCGCGACTACCGTCCCTACTTCGACCATGCCCCGGTCTACGGCGGCGGGCCGAGCCTTGAGCGGTTCATGGAGGAGACCCCTCTGGCGGTCGGTTCCCCCCAAGAGGTCATCGACAAAACGTTGACCTTCCACGACGAGTTCGGCGATTACCAGCGTCAGCTCTTCCTCGTCGACCACGGCGGCTTGCCGCTGGGAACCGTCCTCGATCAACTCGAACTGCTCGGCGGCGAAGTCGTCCCAGCGCTGCGCAAGGAACTGGAATCCCGCAAGGATCCCGAGGTTCCCGACGCGCCGACCCACGCCAGCCTCGTCAAGGCGAAATACGGAGACGGCGAAGCGCGCCAACCTCGCCCCAACCCCAACCGGGGCGACAACGTGACCGGGTCCTCGCCCTATGAGGACTCCGAGTCGAACGTCACCTACCCGACTCTCTAAGCAGAGCGGGCCTCAACGTTCCACACTTCTTGTGTGATTCACCCCTTCCCAGAAAGAGCATGGGTTCTGGCCGAGAGGCTGGGACCCATGCTCTTTCATATTTATCATGATGGTTGTGGCACGAGCGATGACGGCGGCGACGTCGACGACGATGACGGTCGAGGAGACGTCGTCCCAGGCTTCCACTCGCTGTTGTGGAGCGAGTGTTCCTAAAGAGCGTCGTCACCTTTCTGTTGAATGCGTCACATATCATCACGGTATGGGAATGGGTCAAGGTTTTGTTGTAGACACTCCGGATGGGGGGTTCACGATTGTCGCGATCGACGGCGCCGTCATCGGCGCGGGGTGGACGGGTGATCCCCATGATATGGAGGACACTCTCACTGGCATCGTGCGGATCTTCGGGTATATGCACCCTCGGGTGAGGCCGGGGGAGTTCATGCTCATGGGGGCTGACGAGATCGGCCCGCATCTCGCGCCCGACGCGCCCATCGAAGACATCGAGATCCGTTGGTTTGAAAAAGTTCGTGGCAAGGGAAAATGCGCGGATGTGGAGCGTGTCGAGCGGGTGTCGTCGGTCGATCCGGCGCTCATGCGGGCGGCGCGTGCCGTCAACGCGTATTACGGAGGTGACACCGAGTCGGTCCAGCGCGTTCCGGTGCGTTACGAGGCGGCGGATTTCCGCAGCCAGACCTGGGAGGCCTTGCGCGCCCTAGAGCCAGGACGAACGATCACCTACAGCGAGTTGGCGGCCTTGGCTGGGCGTCCCAAGGCGGTGCGTCCGGCAGCGAGCGCTTGCGCCGCCAATCCTCTTCCGTTGTTCATTCCGTGCCATCGTGTCATTCGGAGCGACGGAAGCCAAGGCGGTTTCCGCGACGGCCTCGCCGTCAAACAGCGGCTCCTGGCGAGGGAGACGTGGGGCGAGCGCACGTCTCTCGGAGTGCCCGAGAATCTCATGACGCTCGTGGCGGCTCACTGAGCGATACGAAACACCTTGTGATTGGCGGCTTGGGCGTTGGGCCGGATGACGAGCCGTTCGATCATGACATGGGCCGGGCGAGTCGCGATCCATCTGATGGCGTCGGCGATGTCGTCGGCGACAAGTGGATCGGGCACCCCGGCGTAAACGGCGTCGGCCTTGGCTTGGTCGCCGCCGAAGCGGACGAGGGAGAACTCCTCGGTGTGGACCATGCCGGGGGCGATCTCGCAGACGCGGATCGGCTCGCCGTTGAGTTCAAGCCTCAGCGACGTCGCCATGGCGCGCTCGGCCGACTTCACCCCGCAGTAGCCTCCGCCGCCCTCGTAGGGCGCCTCGGCGGCCGTCGACGTGACGAAGACGATGGTTCCCTTGCCTTGCCGCAGGGCGGGCAGGAGCGCTTGGGTGACGCGGGCGGCGCCGAGCACGTTGCTCTCATACATCGCCTCCCACTGGGCCAGATCGGTGTTCTCCAGCGGATCTTGCCCCAGGGCCCCTCCGGCGTTGTTGACGAGGAGATCGAGACTGTCGCCGACGGTGGCGGCCATGCGCGCGACGTCGTCGGCGTCGGTGATATCGCAGGTGATCGCCTGCCCGCCGATCTCTTGGGCGAGTTCGTCGATCCGTTCCGTCCGGCGGGCGACGCAAAAGACGACATAGCCTTCGTCGGCTAATTTCTTGGCGGTGGCCGCTCCGATTCCGGAGGAGGCGCCGGTCACGACGGCACGACGGTGATTCATAGGGCTGTTTCTATCACGAACGCGGTGGGCTGGTCGGGCGGCGGCGTGCTGGAAAAGCGGATCGACGGACCGCTAGCTCTGTTCGGGCGGTCGCGTCGTCGTGAAGATGACGAAGATGATGCCGAGGATGGCGGCGAGCGAAATGCTGAATCCGAGGAGGCCGAGTTGGGTGGCGGCGACGATCGCGGTCGGAATGGCGAAGGCCATGACGATGGCGAGCCAGACGGTCCGCCACACATTCGTGCGGTCCTTCGGCGCCGGCGGTTGCGCGGCCGGCCGCGGGGCGAGGTCTTTGCTCGGCTTGTGCTTCCTCTGGTTCTGCTGGGAGGCCTGCCACTGTTGGAGCCCTTGGATGACCGCGTCGACGATCGGGCTGGCCGTCCCCGAGGCGGGGGCTGGTTGAGTGGGGGACGGCGGCGGCGAGGTCGGCCATTCGTTGGCCGGGTAATCCGGCTCCACTCCACGATCGTCGAGCGGACTGCCATACAACGACTGCAACGGGTCGCTCGGATCCGAAGACTGGGAACTCGCATTCATGCTCGTCAGCCTAGTGGTCTTCCGTCCGCCGCGACTGAGGGCGACTGAGGCGAGAAGCCCTCAGGCCTGAAATGCGAGTAACGCTCATCCATATACGCACTTTTCGAAAAACTGCGTATATGATCAGGCTGTGAGCGCACTTCTTCCCATCCCGCCCATGGGGGGCGAGACGCAGCGGTGGGTCGCGTTCGACGATGGTTTCACGAGTCGACGGTCGCTAGCTGCCGCGTCGGGCGAGTACATGTCGGCGATCCCCGCGTCGATCTCCGACTATGCCCCGGCCATTCCTTCGGCTTTGGCGGCGGAGGTCGAAGAGGCGACTGCGGCGCTCGTCCGTTTCGATCTCTATGCCGCCGCCCGGCTCGGTTCGGCCAGTCCGACTCTGGGCCCCATGAGTGCTGTGTTGTTGCGGACGGAGTCGGCGTCCAGTTCCCAGATCGAGCATTTGACGGCTGGCGCCCGGCAATTGGCGGTGGCTGAACTCGGTGAGGCGAGAAGCGGCAACGCTCAGGAAGTCCTCGGCAATGTCAGGGCGATGGAGGCGGCTCTGCGTTTAGCTGACGATCTCGACGAGTCGGCGATACTGGCGATGCACCAGGCGTTGTTGCACGATCAACGTGGCTGGGAGGGGAGGGCCGGTCGTTACCGCGAACAGTTGGTGTGGGTCGGGCGTAGCGGTGTCAGCCCTATCGGGGCGAGCCATGTCGCTCCTCAAGCTGAATTGGTGCCAGCGGCGATGGCCGATCTCGTCACTTTCATCCATCGCCTGGATGTTCCCGTGCTCATCCAGGCGGCGATCGCCCATGCCCAATTCGAGACGATCCATCCGTTCGCCGATGGGAACGGCCGCACTGGACGAGCGCTCGTCCATGCGCTGCTCAAGGCTGCTGGGGTGGTGACTCGGACGACGGCACCGATCTCCGCAGGTCTGTTGACGGACACTGCGACCTATGTCAGCGCGCTGACGACCTACCGGGCGGGCGACGCCGGTCCCATCGTCGAGCGGTTCTGCGACGCGAGCCAAGTCGCCGCCAGTTCCGGAGCCCGCCTCGTCGATGATCTGACCGCCGAACTCGATCGGGCCGAGCAGCGGGTGGAGCACCTCAACGCCCAGGCCGGAGCGCGTTCGATCGTCCCCCACCTCATCGCTCATCCCGTGCTCAACAGTCATTTCGTTGTTGAGCGGATCGGTCTCGGTCGCGACAGCGCTCGTCGGGCCCTCGACCACCTGACCGAGGCTGGCGTCCTCGTCGAACGCACCGGCCAGAGCCGCAACCGCCTGTGGGAACATCCTGGAATTCTCAGAGTGCTCGATCATTACGCGGAAGGATTGCGACGTGGGTGAACGCGAGTATGAACGCTCTCACATGGATGTCATGCCTGAGAGCATGGGGGAGGACGATGATCTGAGTCTTCTCAAGCCTGTCCCCATCGTCGTCGATGAGGAGACATGGCAATGGTTCAACGAAATGCTAGAGGCGCCTCCGCGTCGACTTCCTGGAATCGAGAGGGCTCTGTCGCGCCCTTCGAATTTTGTAGATTCAGCATCTCAATGAAGGCCACGAAACGCCGTTAATCCAGGCGAGACCACTCATCAAGAGTCTTCCCGTTCGCATCGGTGAGAACGAGCCAACTGTTCGTCCCGGCGAAGTAAAGCAGATGACCGACCTCGTTGACGCTCCGCAGAACGATGTCAGCGGTCGTCGTCGTGCCCGAGATCTCACTCTTATGCTCCTCGCGCAACGTCAAAGCGAATCGTGCCGCGAATCCGAGCGACCCGTCTTTGTTGAGCGGTGCGTCCGCCACCAGAGTCGCACCGGCGAGAACGCGCAGTTCATTCCGCGCCTGCCAAAAGACCGTGGCCGTGGCCCCTTCGTGGTCGACGTGGAACGGGATCGTGCTGAGCTCCGCCGTCCAGCGATGCCGCGGCTTGCCGGTTGTAGTAGTCGAACCCCGATCATCCGCCGACTGGCGCCGCATCGTGAATTCGTCACGTCCCGGACCAAGTTCGAAGATGCAGGTGTCGCCGGGCTCAAGGCCGAGCTTCTCTAATAATTCCGAAGGAATTGTTATTTCTCCATGATCGGAAATGGTTGAAGAAAGCATCTTGATACCTCTCTGATCGTTGGTGCGATCCCGTGCCTTGAGACTATCGCGAATGAGTGGAAATGCGTTGCAACTGATGGACTATTCTGTGGTTATGTCAGAGGCCCTGGAAGGTTGTGGAAATCACAATTTCATGAAGTCTGATCAGCCTCAAGAGGCGACAGGTGAAGAACGCGTACCGGGCCGCTGGCGAAGATCGGGTTTTTATCTGCCTGAAAATTTCGATGAGTTCACCATGGAAGATGAACTCATGTGGTATGGAGAAGGCGATGATCTTTCTTCCCTGAATCTCATTCATCATGAGGACCCACTCCTGGGGAAACCCGATCTGGCTTCTTGAAACTACAGGCAATGTCATTCACTATGAATAAGCCTCAATCTACCGATGGCAATGTCTCCACCCGTCGGCCGCCGGAGCCAAGCGCCCCCTTGGTGAACCAGTCCATGTCGTCGCAACAGGCTTTCGGAGGTCGACAAGGAGGTTCCCAGAGTTCTCGATAGCTATGTGAAAGGTTTGCAACCTGGGTGATGCGAGAGCGCTCAAGGGTGAATCGCATGAGCTCGATGTGGCACCTGGTGTTACAATGTGTCCATGAGTGCGATCACGCAGAGGGATTTGAAGATGTCCACCGCTGCCATCATGGACAGAGTGGAGGCTGGGGAGGCCTTTGAAGTCACTCGCTCTGGCTACTCGGTTGCGAGACTGATTCCCATCGCTGGTCCGAAGCGGTCCGTGAGGAGGAAAGACTTGGCCCGAGCTCTGGCTGGGATTCCCGACATGGTGGGTGACCCCAAGGCTGAGGCCGATGAGTTCTTCGGAGATGGAGGCGATCGTGTCGGGTGAACGAGGGGTCCTAGATACCAATGTGCTCGTCCATTTTGATTTTCACGAAGGGGAGGACAGGCTCCCGGAGGTGATCGAGGTTCCCGCGATCGTCGTCGCAGAATTGGCCTATGGAGTCCCCATGGCGGCTGACCCTGTGGAGGCTTCGAGAAGAGCCAATCGATTGGCCCAGGTGACAGCATGGGTGGATCCGCTGCCGTTCGGCCAAGCGGAAGCGATGAAATACGGTGAATTGGCAGCGTTGGTCAAATCAACCGGGCGGAGCCCGAAGCCCCGTCGCCTTGATCTCATGATCGCCGCAACTGCCGCGATAGCTGGGCTTCCGCTCTATACAGAAAACGGCGATGACTTTTTTGGTCTCAAGAATGTTGTAGAGGTAGTGGAGCTGCCCAGCCCTGAAGATGACTGATCACTTTGGACGTGCCCCTTCTGTTGGTGCCTCCCGGAACGGAGTTCCGGGATTTCCTTGAGTTTGCCCGAAGGGTGAGCTCAAGGGAATGCTGGGGATTGGTTCATATTTCCCCTGATAGACTTCAGCCTGTGGAACACACCGGGGCTTCTCGGCTGGGGATTGGTTCATATTTCCCCTGATAGACTTCTCGAGGCTCGGATCGGCGAGGCCCTCTAGCTGGGGATTGGTTCATATTTCCCCTGATAGACTTCGGCGCGGCGTAGAACTCGGCTGACACCTGCTGGGGATTGGTTCATATTTCCCCTGATAGACTTCCGCGACTCGTTCGATGGGCGTCACGAGCGCTGGGGATTGGTTCATATTTCCCCTGATAGACTTCGAGATAAAGTGTCGAGGCATTCCACTTGGCTGGGGATTGGTTCATATTTCCCCTGATAGACTTCCTTTCTATTTGTCGGATAATCCGCGACTGCTGGGGATTGGTTCATATTTCCCCTGATAGACTTCCACGGCGGGGGTGGATTGGCTCGCCGGGGCTGGGGATTGGTTCATATTTCCCCTGATAGACTTCCCGTCGGAAACGGCGGTTCGTCGGCGGCGCTGGGGATTGGTTCATATTTCCCCTGATAGACTTCCCGACTTTGACGGGGGTGAGGTGGTGTTGCTGGGGATTGGTTCATATTTCCCCTGATAGACTTCCAAAGCCATCGACCAAGCGACAAATCGAGCTGGGGATTGGTTCATATTTCCCCTGATAGACTTCGGCGTGCCGGTCAGGCCGATGACGCGGGGCTGGGGATTGGTTCATATTTCCCCTGATAGACTTCAGCTACGCGAAGCCGAACCAACCATCGGGCTGGGGATTGGTTCATATTTCCCCTGATAGACTTCGGCGTATAAGACGGCGAATGGAATTCCTGCTGGGGATTGGTTCATATTTCCCCTGATAGACTTCTGGAGATGATCATCGGCATCGACTCGGTGCTGGGGATTGGTTCATATTTCCCCTGATAGACTTCGTTGGGGCCCTGAAATGGGCCCCAACTAGGGAAAACGCCAAGATTTGACGATCCGAAATCGGGCCGTCTGCCCGCCTCATGGGCGCGAATCTGAGGGTTGCGACAGTGAAACCGTGGGGATCGGCGGGGGTTGGTCATGCGTCGACCAGCGGCGAGAGATCTCGAACTGCCGGCGCGATGAGACGGGCTCTGATCAAGAGATCAGCTGCCGCGAGGGTGTCGGCATCGCGATCCGCGACCCCCGCCACCTCGTCTCCGTAATGAGTCCTGAACCATTCGCGAACTGCCGCCCACGACCAAAGGGGAGTTTTCCCTGTTGTGGATGGAGAGGGGAACCCGCCTGGACCTCGTTTGCCTTTGGAGAGGAGACGAACCGACTCTCGAGTTCGTCCGGTGCGATGTCCAATGACTTCCAGTGTCACCAAATCCTGAGAATCTATTCCCGTGGCGCGAAAACCCGCTTGCTCAATTTCGGCGACAACGTTGAGGATCGCTTCAGTAAATGTGCCAGCTTCTCGGGAGACCATGATGATAGCCGTGTCGGAGCTGATCACCAGTTGGCTGTCGTCCAGTCCTGACTCGAAGAGTCGGTCAAGACCTTCGCCGTCAGGCGCTTGATCCAGATGGACGGTGAAGCTGTATACAGTCATAATTTCCTCTCGGACCAGGATACTTGAGAGGGGTCAGAAAATCGTGAGTTGAAGGGGCGCATCCTCTACCTCTGCGGTGGTTCCAGATGAAAAACGGAGCGCTGTCGCCCACTGGTGGTCGGTGATGGAGACGATCCGCACGTCACCGCCGTGGGGGAGGCCGGATTTGATCCGGCGCACTGTCGGGAGCATCGACGCCGATGACGGCGAGAAGCGGGCGTAGACGGAGAACTGCACCATCTGATACCCGCAGTCGAGGAGCAGTTGGCGGAACTGGGTGGCGTGGAGACGTTGCGTCTTCGTCTTCACGGGGAGATCGAACATCACCATCGACCACATGGGTTCATCCGATTTCGGCATCATCATCACCTCGGCCCACGCCGCCCGTCATCGCGCCGGCGAACTCGGATACTGGCGCCTTGACCGGACCGTGCCACGCCGGCACTGTCATTTTTTCGATGTCGCCTTCGAAATAGCGCCCCAACTGCTGGGCGACGTCGGTCAAGACAGCCGCCACCGAGAGGCCGTCGGGGGTGAACGCCTGGGTGGACGCGCCGACGAGGCGATGTTTGACCGCCGGGTGCCGGATCGTCATTTCTGGAGGCGTCGTCGCCACCGTCCAATCGACAGCCGGGCGGAACGGTTCGATGAGATCGTCGACGAGGTTGAACGCGTTGGCACGGTTGTGGTGGAAGAGCCCGATGCTGGCGGAGAGGCCAGCCGAAAGGACCGCCCGGATGCCGTAGCCGCGCAGCACGGCATAGCCGTAATCGAGCATGGCGTTACGGCCCTCGCCGAGGCGGGGCACCCGGGAGAACTTGTCTCCGGAGAAGAGGCGCGACCAGTAAAACCGCGCCGCCACCCCCTCGACATTGCCGGGGTCGCCGGATCGGACATTCTTCGCCATCTCGGCCAGGCGCTTCCAATCCTTGTGCTCGAGACAGCGCAGATTTTCCGCCTGCCCCGTCACCTTGGCTCGGATGATTTGCCCCCACGCGTTCTTCTGGCGGGGGAGCGAGACGTCCACCTGCGCCCGATGCCGGGCGCCGATCCGCGTGTGCTCGCCCCAGGTGTACGTCGCCGCGCTCGGAACACCGTTCCAATCGCACGCCAGCAAGACGACATCGTGCGACGCCAGTTGCTGGAGCACCGTCGCGCCGAGCGACGTCTTCAGCCCGATGAGCACCGTGGCGACATCGGCCAACGGCGCCGTGACCTCATCGCCTTCGTCCGGCCGCACGACCAACTGCCCGCGCTGGTAATGGATGCTCCCAGCGAAGGACGTGAAATCAAGGATGCGCCAATGGTCTATTTCTCACTCGCCCCCTTGGGGGATGAGAGGTTCGGCATCGGAGACTCTCCATGACACTGGCAGCCCTCTGTCACTATGGAGACGAGGGCGGCCGGTGATATCGCGGCGAATGACAATAGCTTGGCAACTGCTCATAACGACGTCGACAGAAGGATGCCAGCCACCTTTTGCGACTAAGTTCCTTGCGCATGATGGAGCATCATCAGTTAGCCCTTCACCAGCGAGAACTCTCGGACGGAGACGAAGGCGGTGAGCCTCGTAAAAACCATCGCAGACCCAGCGGTTCATTTCGTCTTGATCCGGGTATTCGGCGAGTAGGTCTCCCACCTGCCCAGATGTCTGACTGCTCATATTGAGCTTCAACTCATCCCCAGGCACGATCCACCCGATGTATTCCGCATCCCCGCGAGCCACGGCTTCCCGAAGCCGAGTTTCAGCAGCCCGCCAGCTAATCGATTGAGGTGGAATCTCAACGGTGAAAAGATCAGGCCTCTTGAGATCCGCGCCTTTCTTTCGGCAGCCAAGCAAATCGACCTGATACACCCGCAGCATGGCGTAGAACGGAGTCGTCTTTCCGGACTTCAATCGCTTGACGCAGCGGTAGATCCTGGCGTGGTGGAAGGAAGCTCCCAGTTCGGCGTAACCGCCCCGCACGGCGATGCAGCCGGCGCCCGTCGGGAAGAATCCGATCTCATCGTCGGGCCCATAATGGTCGTTCCCGATGCGGATGCGCCGGTTCGGGTCGGCGGGCAATCCCTTCTGAGGATCGAATCCCTCAGCGCGGGTCAAGGCGACCCATTGCTGGGGATAGGCCGAGCGGTCGATGAGTTCCATCGGCATCTCGTCGCCGACGCGATACTTATCCAGCGGACGGATCGTGTCCTCATGACCGGCCGAATTCCCGAGCCGTAATCGGAGGAATTCGAAGACGGGCACCCGATCGGCTTCAAGAGCGTCCTGGACGAGGTCGGCGAGGTTTTCCATCTGCCCAGTCCAGCGGTCGAAGAGTTCGGGGTTCGCTCCCTTGAACTCGCGCCAGCCGTCGAATTCGGAGTCGGCCATGTCGATCTGGTGGGAGCGGCGCAGATTGTCACGCACGACGAGCGCTTGGCCGATGCCCGGCCGCAGCATGGCGATCGTGGCCGCGTCGACGGCGTGATGCCGCCGATCGAGCCGGTTCTTCCCCATGCCCCCGCCAATGAGGAGGAAGCGATCCTGGATCCCGGCGGCTTTGCGGGCTTCGGAGGTGATCCACCCGCGGAAGACGCCGACCTTCGTCTCTGCGCCACGTTCGTCGCGATAGTGCGCTTCGATCCGGTGGTGGAGCTCGTTGGCCATCCACCCGACGGATTCCATCGAACGGTTGTCGATCGCCTCGTCCTCGTCGGTGCGTCGCAGCCGCTCCTGGACGGCCCGGATGAAGGCCCGGTCGCGTGGAGTTTTCCGCAGGCCGGGGAAGAGATCGTCGGCTCTCCGCAAAGCGTCCTTGAGCGTGACGCCGCGCGTCTTAGCCGACTCCGTCTTCGCCCACACGGCGAAGGGAATCTTCCCCTTGAGGTGGTTGCACGGCTTGCAGACGGCGGCAAGGTTCGTCTGAGTGTTCGTCGCCCCCTGCCCGGCCCGGGGGACGATGTGATCCATCTCGAAAGTGCCCCACATCAACGTCGTGCCGCAGTAGAGGCATTGGCAGTTCTGCCGTTGCATGGCGCGCCACCGGTAAACATCGGATTGGCGGGGGCCGAATCGGCTCGGGCCGCTCGCCTCCTCGGCGTCGTCCGCACCGGCCTCGTCGCTGCCGGCGAGGTATTCGATGAGTTCCTCACGCGATTCGTCATTCGACGCCGCGTTGCGATTCCGCTCGCGGGCCTGTTCCCGGGCCATCTTCTCGCTCATGAGCCCGTCGCGCGTGTGCTCGATGTTGACGGAGATCGGATCGCCCCACATGCTCTCCGCGGCGCTGAGATACCGGGCGACGATCTTGAGCACCCGATCGACGGCAGGGTTGCCGACGGGCAGCCCGATCGGGTCGGCCGGTGGCTTCCACAGGTCATCAACTGTTGGGAAGCAATGCTTGCGTGCGGCATGGAGGTCGTCGGTCGACGATTCCATCCGTTCCGTCATGAGCCGCATCGACTTCGCCGAATAGGCCGCTCGTCCCTCAGGGAGTTTGAGTTTGTCGTCGACTTTGGCCAAGTCCTCCTCAGGCATCTCGCCGAGGAACTCGTTCGCCCGCGCCACCGCCGAGGACTTCTCGTCCAACCCGGAACCGGAGCCGTTCGACATCGCCTCGATGAGGGCCTCGCGCCCCTCGTCGTCCTCCGATTCCCACCGTTCGATGAGGCTGCGCAACCCGGATTCGAGGACACGCTGTTGGGTGATGTTGACGGGCGGTTTGCCGGCGGCCCGTTCGCCCAATTCCGTCTCTTTGGCCGTGCCAGTGAGATCGCGCCGGTCGATGCCGAGGTGCTCGGTGACATCCGCCCAGGTCAGAGGCTCCTCCGCGTTCCACAACAGATCAACGACGGAGCGCCGTTCGTCGGGGGAGAGGGGACGATCCTGCCCGGAGCCGTCCTTGACACGGAGGTTCGCCACCACCTGAACGATGCGGAAGCGCTGGAACGCCAACGACGCCTTCTCGGCGCGGGGCTGTTTGCCCATCCCGGGCAGGGGGTCCTTCCCGACGCGATGGGCCTGGGCGCCGCGTGGGGAACGCTGGTGGAACACCGCTTGGACGACCTCGCGGAACTGCTCCTCGGGCAACCCCTGCATGTCCCAGATGCGCCGAATCTCACGGACATGATCGGACTGATGGATCTTGCTTTCCAGCAGGGGGATCATGTTCTTCCGGTTGCCCCGGATGCGTTGCGTCAGGTCGGTGCGCAACGCTTCGCAGACGATCTGAGCCACCGTCATCGAATCGTCGATCCCCACGCCGGCCTGCGGTTTCTTGAGCAACTCGGTGAAGAGCGCCTCGAACTCCTTCGACGGCTCCGTCACCTGCATGAGCGACGAGACGGACGTGTACGGATTGCGCCAGCCGCGATGCCGGGCGATGTGCCGCAGCGCCACCGAGAGCTTCTCATAGAGCTCATCGGGCCGGTTGATCGGGTGAGTGACAAGTTCCTTGCGCACCCGCCAGGGATAGTAGGGGTCGGCGACTGTCTCAAGACAAACGATCGGCCACCCATAACCCCGGATGACGTCGTCGAGCTTCGCGAGACGTTGACGCCGCCGGCGCACCAGCCGACGCATCCGCCGGGCCACTCCGGAGATCGCCTTGCGCGTCTTAGCGGTCTTCGCCTCCTCGACGCCGCCGTCGTGGATGATCGTCTCGAGGTTGAGGATCTCGGTGGGGAAGCCCTCGTCGTCGACCTTGATCGCTGCCAATCCGACGGAGTTGAGGCCGACGTCGATGCCGACGCGATAAGAACAAGAAGTCATCGTTGATTCCATGGAAGTAATGTAGCGAAACGAAATGGCATTGACAGGCGCATGACGTCCCCCTCGCTCAACGCGTGTTCATGATGAGTGTGATCCCCCGATCGACGCCTCATCCTCCCCATGAGCACACCGCCTCGGACACCACGCCGACGCACCGATCCCTGGAATGAACGGGTCCCCCTCACGATGGAGGGGGATACCCGTTGGAGCATTCCGGATTGCAAACGTGGCAATCCTTACTGAGGATTGGTTCGTTACGACACTAGCAAAGCCTCGACGTCAGTGACAATAGGCAAATTTTCCTCTTTTCTGGGGAAAAGGGGCGGACGATCCCGCTGCCACGCCGATGCGGCAGACTGTCCCCATGACTGTCTGGGACGACCTCGTGGGCCAAGACGCCGTCGTCGCCACGCTCCAGCAGGCGGTCGCCGGCGGGGCGCACGCGATGACGCACGCCTGGTTGGTGACGGGCCCGCCGGGCAGCGGGCGGTCGAACGCGGCCCGCGCCTTCGCGGCGGCCCTGCAGTGCGAACGTGGCGGATGCGGGGAGTGCAACGCATGTCGGACGGCGCTCGATGGGACGCACCCGGATGTCACGGTGTTGCGCACCGAACAGTTGAGCATCGGGGTCGACGAGGTGCGCGAGTTGGTGCGCCGGGCGGCCATGGCGCCGACGATGGGGCGCTGGCAGGTGCTCATCGTCGAGGACGCCGATCGGGTCACGGAGCGCGGCGCCGACGCCCTTCTCAAGGCGATCGAGGAACCCGCTTCACGCACGGTCTGGCTGCTGTGCGCGCCGACGGCCGACGACGTCGTCGTGACGATCCGCTCGCGCAGCCGGTTGCTCACACTCCTCACGCCGTCGGATGAGGCGGTCGCCCAGTTGCTCATGCGCCGTGACGGGATCGAGGAAGAACAAGCCAGGTTCGTCGCCCGGATCGCCCAGGGCCATATCGGGCGGGCCCGCGGTTTGGCCCGCCATCCTGAACAACTCGAGCGCCGCCGCGAGATCCTCACCGTGCCCAGCCGCTTGAACGGGTTGGGGGATTGCCTCGCGACGGCCGAACGTCTCGTGTCCACCACTCAGGAGGACGTCAAGGCTCGCACGAGCGAGATCGACGCCCGAGAGAAAGCCGCGTTGACGGAGGCGCTCGGGCTGGGCGCGAAGGGCAGCCGCCGAGGTGGAGGAGGATCCCTCAAGGATCTCGAGGAACGCCAACAACTGCGCGCCAAACGCATGCAGCGCGACGCTCTCGATTTCATCCTCACCGAATGGTCGGCGTTCTACCGCGACGTCATGACGATTCAAACCGACGCTCAGGTGCCGCTCATCAATGCCGACCTGGCCGACGCGGTGCGCCACGTCGCCGACACGAGCACCCCGGAGGTGACGGTCAAGCGGATCGACGCGATCATCGGCTGCCGAGAAGCGCTCGCCACGAACGTCACCCCGCTCCTGGCGATGGAGTCGCTCCTCACCTCCCTGCTGTGACCTCTCCCTCGTCGCTCGTCATCAGCGCCTCCGCTCCATGATGATGTGACATTGTCCTCAATCGACCGCACTCCTCTTTTCCGCGTGTCTCAAGGGAAAATCGAGAACCGGTGTGGAATGGTGAATGGTGGAAATGACTGACGGGAGGAAATCGTTGTGACCACCTCATCTTCGGGTTGGGGCGAGAGCCGACACGGCGCTGCTAGCGGTGTCGTCGGGAGTTCGCCTGATCCCACCGACGCCGTCGATCTCATCGACCCGGAGTTCTCCGCCGCCGATCCCGGGGTCAGCACCACCGACGACGCTATCGTCACCGGACTGGCGGCCACCATCACTCCCGAGTTGAAGGATCGCGATCTTCTCTTCGAGCCGGTGGTTCCTCCCCAGAATTCCTCCGCGCCCACCAGCGTGGATTCCGTCCTGGCGGCGCCGAGCATCGACGACATCCTCGATTCCGCTGATTCAATCGCCCCGAGTTCGATCGCCGACGATCCCACGAGCGCCCTGGCGACTCCGGCCGCGGGGTGGATCGCCCCCAGCGGCGACCCCACGTCGGGGGCGAACGGTGAATCGGTCGATTGGCTCGGGCCCGACGGATCGGTGAGCGCTGAGATGACGAGTTCCGAGGCGACCGGATCCCTCTCCACCGCTTCGGCTCCGTTCCTCTTCGACACGTCCGAAGCCAGCGTCCACGACGCCGCAGACTCCGTCACCGAGACAGAACCGGGCGGTTACGACGAGGCGCGGACCACCAGCGACGCCCCTGACGATCACCACGACGATGGCGTCGCCGACGGCAACGACGCGACCACGTCGACCGACGCCTGGGGAGAGACCGACGCGTCCCTCGACCATGACAACGATTCCAAGGACTCGACGACCCCCATCGCACTCGGGGACGACGACGTCGACATGTCCAACGCTCCCTCCGACACCGACGACCTCTCCCACGTCGGCGATGAGGACATGGCGACGTCTGCTGACGGGCACGACGCCACCGACCACTGGGGCGACGACCACGCAGACCTGAAGGACGACGTCGATTCCGCCGCCGCCCACGAGGACTCCGACGACGAGCCGGCCCTCGACGCCACCCAGGCCCTCGCCGCAGGTGATCTGCCCGAGGAGCCCTACACCCACGACAACACGATTCCCGCCGTCGAAGAGGCGGACGCCACGCGGGTCGCACCGGCGATGGCGGCCCTCACCTCCGTCGTCACGACGCCGAAGCAGAGCGACGACCGCTCGGCCGATCCGGAGCTGCAGCGCGTCATCCGCGACCAACGGGCCGATCGTGCTCGGGCCCTCGGCCAAGTCGCCCCCACGCCGGACGTCGTCGTCGCCCCACCGAAGATCATGCCCCCCTCGACCTACAAGGCGTGGCCCAGCCTCATCCTCATCCTCTTCCGCCTCATCGTCGCCGGCGTCGTCGGCCTGCGCGTGGTGCAAGAGCTCGGCGATCTACCCGGCGCCCGCCAAATGTGGGCCGACACCATCATCCCGAGCTCGTATACGGTCGTCGCGACCTGGGCTTATCTGGCGATCCAAGCGACGATCGTCGTCCTCCTCGTCTTCGGTCTCGGCGTCAGGGTCGCCGGCGCCCTGCTCCTCCTCGTCAACGCCGCCGTCCTCGCGCTCGTCACCTGGGGCGGCGGGGTCAGCTTCCTCAACGACAACGTCCTTGGCTTCACCGGTGAGATCCACGTCATCCTCGCCGCCATCGGCCTGCTTTTCACCGGCGTCGGCGGAGGCGGCTGGGGCTTCGACGGTGTCATCGAACGCGCCCGCATCGAACGGAAGAACATCCGCCGCCACGGCTGAACGCACCACTGGCGGATAGCCACACCCTCTCTCTACGACAACGGATCGGGGCCCCTCGCGATGAGGGGCCCCGATCGTCGTCAATGGCGTTGTGAGAAGGTCGTAGACGGAGGTCGCGGACCGGCCAGCGCTTAGACCGACCCGGCTTTCGGCTCCGTCGCCTTCCCCAACCCGTAGGCCTCGTGGATGAACGCGATCGGGTGGACGACCTGGGCGCCAGTCGCGTTGCGGATCTGCCACCGGCAGGTCTCCGTGTCGCAGACCGCCAGCTCGGGATTGACCTCTTTGACCTTGTCGAACAGGGGTTTGCCGACGGCCTGGCCGACGTCGAACTTCTCTTTCTTCAACCCGTAGGTTCCAGCGATGCCGCAACACGTGGCGCCGGATTCGACGACGCTGACCCCGGGGATGAGCTGAAGCAGCTGAACGGCCGGCGTGCCCATGCCCTGCCCCTTGAGCTGGCAGGGGGCGTGATAGCAGACCTCGGTGTCGATGCGCTTGAGATCGTCGAGCGGAAGCTCGCCCTTGTCGGCTAGGCCGAGGAGGAATTCGCTGATGTCATAGGTGCGGCTGCCGGCTTCGATGAGCGCGTCGTCCGTCACCCCCATGATCTCGCGTGCCTCATGGCGGATCATTCCGGCGCATGACGCCGCCGTCGAGACGATCGGCACTCCGGCGGGCCCGGCCTGCAACTGCCCGGCCAAGGTGCGCACTGATTTCCGGGCCGCGTCGAAAATCCCATTCGACTGCAAGGGCATACCGCAACAGCCCTGCTTCGGCACGACGACTTCGTAGCCGATGTGCTCGAGCACCTCGACTGCTTTGACGGCGGTGTCGACCTCGAAGTATTTCCCCGCGCACCCGTGGAAGAAGATGATCTTCCCCCGGGTCGGTGTCGTGGAGGGGGTGTGGCGTTTGAACCACGAGGTGAAGGTCGTCAACTGGGCGGTCGGCATGGCCGCGTCTCGGTGGATTCCGACCGTCTTCTCCGCCACGATCCGGGCCGGTTTGAACTTGAGCACCGCGTTGGCGATCGGGGCGACTGGTGTCATCACCGTGCCCAGCAGCGTCGTGCGCGAGATGATCTGATCGCGCAGAGGCATATGGTCGCGTTTCATGGCGGCGCGGGCAACGGAGTTCAATTCGGCGATCTTGACGCCCTGGGGGCAGACGAGCGTGCAGGTGCCACAACTCGAACAGTAATCGAGGGAATGGTCGACCGATTCGCCATGGCGATAACGCTCGGCCTGAGGGCCGACGTATTTCGGGCCGGAGAACAACGGCGTCACCCGCATGACAGGGCATTGCGTCTCACAAATCGTGCACTTGACGCAATGATCGAGGCTGGCGCGGGCCAAGACGTTGTGTTCATAGGAATCGACTTCAAGCATGATTACTTCCCTCCTCCGATGGCGTTGACGGCCGCGAACGCCGAGCCGAGAGCGATGCCCTCACCGGATTTCTCCGCCCACCTCGTCGCCCCGCTGAGAATCGACCCGACCGCGTAGAGGTTGCCATACACAGGCGCCCCATCGGGGCCGAGCGCTCGCATGGTCGAATCCGTTCTCACCCCCACTTTGAAGAGGGCTTGATCATGCCAATAGTCGCCGGTGACGAGGTCGGCGGCGTTCGTCCCCGTCAACGGGAGGTCGAAAGTCCGCTCGCTGATCTTCCCGGCTGAATCGAGGGTGAGCGCCCCTGATTCGAACCCGCCCGGCGCGTAGACGACGATGTCGGCCGGCAACTCCCGGTCGTGGCCGGCTTGCTGGACGGTCACCGAGACGATCGAACCAGCGGAGGCTTCGAAGCCGGTGATGAAACTGCCGAGAACCAAGCGTGCCCCCGCCTTGCGCAGGGCCCGCATGAGCGCCTCGTTGATCCGCATCCCCGGCACCCCGGGCGGCAAGAGGGGGATCTCGAAGACTGGCCGACCGATAGCCTGGGCCAAGTCGATATGGATCGTCGGATCGTCCAACCCGAGGCACGCCGGCAACCCGACGATGTCCTCGGGGCCGATGACGGTCTTGACGGCGTCGGCCAGCCGGGTGCGAAACTCCGGGCGATCGTCGAGGGCCCGGGCGTAGCGCAGAGCCGAGCTGTCGGCCTCGCCGGGGGCGACCTCGAGGTCGATCCGGTAAGCCGTCGCCGTCACCGACCCGCCCGTCGGCAGGGGAGTGCGCGTCAGGTTGGCGGCGCAGAACTCGGGGGAGAAATCCTTCAGTTGATTGAAGCCGACGATGGCGTACGATTTCCCCTTCGTCAGGACGCCCGAGGCCATCGACGGTTGATAGAGGGCCGTCGGGCGCATCGCCCCGACCGGGGTGGGCAGGCAGACGTTCTTCTCCATGTCGCCGACGACGAGTCCGGGCAACAGATCCGACAGCCAGGTCAACCCTCGCTTGACCGGCTGGGTGCCGATCGTGGCGTAGGGGTGATCCGGGTTGGCCTCGATGAAAGCGGCGAAGGATTTGAACGGCGCCTGCACCCATTCGGGGGCGTAGCCGAGGATGTCGACGGTGCCCTGGGAGAGTTGCAGCCCGCCCACGCCCTTGGCGACGAGGGTGACCTCATGGTTGAGCTGGCGCAGACGGAGCGCGGCGGCGAGCCCGGAGAACCCGGCGCCGATGACAACGATGCGGGCCATCAGATCTCCTCCTTGGCTGGGTGGGGCAGATGGTCGACGTCGAGGATCCCTTGGATGATCCAGTCGTCGAGGGCGGCCTGGCGGACTTGGTCGCCGGACAGGATGGGCCACAGCCCGATCCAACGGTTCTCGAGGAACAGACGCAGCAGGCCGGTCGCTCGTTCGATGTCGACGGCGCCTTCCTCGAAAGTGAGCCCGGCGATCCGGCTGGAGCAGAAACCGCCTTGGCACGGCCCCATCCCGACCCGCAGCTGGCGGCGGAGATCGTCGAAGCTGGCCTGGGGGAACTTCTCCAACAGATCGATGAACATCGAGCGGCTCATGAGCTCGCACTCGCAGATGATCTGATCGGAGAGTCGGTCCTCCTCGCGCTCGTGGAGCCGATCCGTGATGAGGTACGTCTTTCCGGGCACGTTGCCGGGGCAGATCTCGTCGGCTGTCCGGCACGGGTGCGAGACGCCTAACTGCTCCTCCATGGCGTTGACGATGTGCTCGGCCATGAGCCGGTAGGTCGTCAACTTGCCGCCGCCGATCGTCAGCAGCCCGGACAACCCGTCACGCTCGCGGTGGTCGATGACCGACATGCCGCGGCTCATATGCCGGGTGTCGGTGGCGGCGACGTGCTTGTCCTTGATGAGGGGACGGGCGCCGGCCCAGGCGTGGACGGCGCGGGCGTCGCGGAAGCCGGGGATGAGTTCCTCGCCGGCGTCGAGCATCTGCTGGACTTCCTCGCGCGGGATCTCGAGGTGATCCGGGTCAGTCGTCGGGTGATCCGTCGTGCCGATGACGCAGACGGTGTGGATCGGCACGAGGATGTCGCCGTCGGCCGGATAGATGCACCGGTTGACGACGGTGTTGACGAGCCGATGGGCCATCGCCACCATGATGCCGCGCCCGGGCACGACGTCGACCGGCTGACACCCGGCGGCGTTCGCGATCCGGCCCGCCCACGGACCGGCGCAGTTGAGGACGAAACCGCACTCGATGGTGACGTCTTCGCCGGTCTTGCGATTCAGGCAACGCACCCCGGTGACAGCCTCGCCGGTGCGTTCGACGGCGACGACCTCGTGATACGAGAGGATCTCGGCGCCATAGGCCTGCGCCGAGGCGGCGGCGCTCCAGACCAGCTGCCACCCGTCGACCGTGCCGTCCTCGACTTCGAAGGCCCGCAGGATCCCCGGGTTGAGGCGGGGCTCACGGGCCAGCGCGAGCGCTGGGTCGATCTCGCGGGCCGGCACTTTGGCCTTGAGGGCGCCGGCGAGGAACTGATCGCCGAAAGCGGGATCGTCGTGGGGTGTGACGACAAACAACCCACCGGTCGTCTCGACAGCGTGGGGTTGGATCCGCGTGACGATGGCGTTCTCCTCGGCGCATTCGGTGGCCGATTCGGGATCGGAGACGACGTAACGCCCGCCCGAATGCAGGAGACCATGGAAACGACCGCTCGTGCCCTGAGCCAGATCGGCCCGATCGACGAGGATCGCCTTGTAACCGCGCATGGCGGCGTCACGCACCACCCCCACGCCTGTGGAGCCACCGCCGACGACGACGACATCGGCCCGCAACTTCCGCATTGAAGCCCCCTTCCGAACGGCTAGGAGACCGCATCCACAGCGACATGCCGCCCGATGACTCATCGCCTCAGCCGACAGACCACCGTGCCGCGATCTCTAGGGTCAACCTAGCCGAGCCGGGTGGCCTTTGTCTCGCTTCTCAGGGCTGTGAGGGCGTCAAAGTGATGTCGGCCGTGATCGGCCCCTCGTCCGCTTGCCAGGCGATGTTTCCGGTGATCCGTCCGACGGCGCGCAGATCGTCCTTGACGGCCCGCAGCCTCGTCAAAGCGTCTTCAGGCCCGTGGAAGGTCGCGGCGGAGACTTCCGTCTTCATCGAGGCCTTGGCCTGCGATTTCGCGCCCCGGATAGCGACGAGGGCGGCGGCGATGTCGTCGAGGACGGCCGGATCGCCCGGCGCGGTGACCTCGCCCGGCAGGGGCCAGGCCGCGCGGTGGATCGAGTCGTCGTGCCACCAACGCCACACCTCTTCGGTGACGAAGCAACAGAACGGGGCGAACAGGCGCAGTTGGACGCCCAGCGCCAACCCGAGGGCGGAGCGGGCCGACGCCGCGGCCGCCTCGCCCCGGGCGCCATAGGCGCGCTCCTTGACCAACTCGATGTAGTCGTCGCAGAAAGTCCAGAAGAAACGCTCGGCCGCCTCCAGCGCGTCGGTGTACTCGAAGGCCTCGAACGACTCCGTGGCCTGCGCGACGACACCGTCGAGAGCCGCCAGCATCGCCTGATCGGCCGGGTCGGTCACGAGATCGACCGACCACGTCGCCGGATCGTTGCCGGGGATGCCGAGGACGTACTTCGAGGCGTTGAGGATCTTCGTGGCGAGACGGCGCCCGACCTTCATCTGCGTCTCGTCGAAGGGGGAGTCCGCCCCCGGACGCGCCATGGCGGCACGCCACCGCACGGCGTCGGAGCCGAACTTCTCCAGCACTTCCGTCGGCACGACGACGTTGCCCTTCGACTTCGACATCTTCTTGCGATCCGGATCGACGACGAAGCCGGAGATCGTCGTGCGCTTCCACGGCAACGTGTGATTCTCCAACTCGGCGCGCACGATCCGGCTGAACAACCAGGTCCGCACGATGTCGTGGCTCTGCGGAGCCATGTCCATGGGGAAAGTGAGGTTGAACAACTCATCATCGCGTTCCCAGCCGCAGGCGATCTGCGGGGTCAGCGAACTGGTCGCCCAGGTGTCCATGACGTCCTTGTCGGCGGTGAATCCGCCAGGCACGTCGCGCTGGGAGGCGTCGTAGCCGGGCGCGGGATCGGTCATCGGATCGATCGGCAGCGCGGACTCCTCCGGCACGATCGGATGATCCCAATCCGTCTGGCCTTCAGCGTCGAGCGGATACCAGACGGGGAAGGGCACGCCGAAGAAACGCTGACGCGAGATGAGCCAGTCGCCGTTGAGCCCCTCGACCCAGTTCTCGTAGCGATGGCGCATGTACTCGGGTGTCCAGGCCAATTCCTCGCCCCGGTCGAGGAGGCGGCGGCGCAGCTTCTCATCGCGCCCGCCGTTGGTGATGTACCACTGGCGGGTGGCGACGATCTCGAGCGGTTTGTCGCCCTTCTCGTAGAAGTTCGCCATCCGCGTCGTCGGGGTCGGCTCGCCGTCGAGGTCGCCACTGTCGCGCAGGAGTGCGACGACGGCCTCACGGGCGGAGAAAGCGGTTTTCCCGGCGAGCGTTTCGTAGGGCTCAGGGTGGACGAGCCAGGACGGAGTCTCGCGCTGGAGGCGTCCGTCGCGGCCGATGACGGTGCGCATCGGCAAGTCGAGCTCCCGCCACCATTGGACGTCCGTCAAATCGCCGAAGGTGCAGCACATGGCGATGCCGGCGCCCTTGTCCGGCTCGGCGGCGGGATGGGCCAGCACCGGCACCTCGACGCCGAAGAGCGGGCTCGTCACCGTCGTGCCGAAGAGGCTCTGATAGCGCTCGTCGTCGGGGTGGGCGATGAGCGCGCAGACGGAGACGATGAGCTCCGGGCGCGTCGTCTCGATATAGGCGGCTTGTCCGTCGGGACGAGTGAAACGGACCCGGTGGTAGAAGCCGGGATACTGCCGGGCCTCGAGTTCGGCCTGGGCGACGGCCGTCGAGAAGGTGACATCCCACAAGGTCGGGGCGAAGGAGAGATAGGCCTCGCCGCGGCCATGATTGCGCAAGAAGGCGCGCTGGGCCGTCGCGATCGTCTCCGGCGAGATCGTCGTGTACAGCTGCTTCCAGTCGACCGAGAGGCCGACACGGCGCCACAGATCCTCGAAGGTCTTCTCGTCGATCGCCGTCAGCTCGTTGCACAGTTCGATGAAGTTCTGGCGCGAGATCGCGATCTGGCGCTTCGGATCCGGCTTGGCCGGGGGAGTGAAGTCGGGTTCGTAGGGCAGCGTGGGATCGCAGCGCACCCCGTAGTAGTTCTGCACTCGCCGTTCGGTCGGCAGCCCGTTGTCATCCCACCCCATCGGATAGAAGACGTGCTTGCCGCGCATGCGCTGATAGCGCGCGACGACGTCGGTGTGGGTGTAGGAGAAGACGTGGCCGACGTGCAGCGATCCGGACACCGTCGGCGGGGGAGTGTCGATCGAGAAGACCTCGTCGCGGGTGGCGGGGCGCTCGAAAGCGTAGACCTCCTCCTCGCTCCACTGGCCGACCCACTTCTCCTCCAACCCTTCGAGGACGGGGCGGTCGGGCATCCGGGTCAGGGCGGTGGATGAAACGGTGTCAGTTGTGGTCATGGGGCCATTCTAGAAGGTTCGACGCAAGGGGGCCGACGAGGGAGGCGACGAGCGCGACGCCGTCGACCGGCTCACGTCGCCTGAGCCGACAAGGCCCCAAGCGACGTGAGCGAACGATGGTGGGGAAAGGACGATCAGAGGCCGAGCAGTTCGCGCATCGCCGAAGCGTCGGGCGAACTAGTCTTCGCGTCCCAGATGTCGGCGTTCACCTGGACTCCGTCGACGAGGTACACCGGCGTCGAGTTGTACTCGGTGCGGGCGGCGGCGTCCTCCATCCCGTCGACGAAGGCGCCGGTTTCGGCGTTGTCATAGCAGGACTGGAAGGTCGTGAGCGTGTCGCCGGTCATCCCGACTTCGGCCGGGATCGTCTCACGCAGGACCGACTCCTCGTAACCGTCGCCCTCGACGGCGGGCTGGTTGGTGAAGATCTCATTGTGGAAATCCCAGAAGGTCTGCGTCCCGTTCATCGCGGCGCAGGTCGCGGCGATCGAGGCCTGGCGCGAAGAGTCGTTGAGCAGGTTGGTGTCGAGGAAGCTGCGCAGGTGCACCCGGACGTCGATCTGATCGGAGGCGACGGCTTCGTCGAGGACGCTGTGGAGCGTGAGGTCGAAGGTGCGGCAGGACGGGCACTGGTAATCGGAATAGATGTCGAGCGTCTTCGCCCCGCTGGCCGGCGGGGTCAGATTGACGGCCAGACCGGAGCTGTCGGCCAAGGCGATCTCAGGCACTTCCCCGCCGCCTTGAGCGGGTTGGCGGGCCTGATTGACGCCCCACACCGCCACCGCGATGATGAGAGCGAGGACGACAACCCCGACGACAGCGATGACAATGCGCTGCTGACGTTCTTTTTTCGCCGCCGCCAGACGTTGAGCCTGCAATTGTTCGCGGCGTGACGCGCTTTTCGCCATGGAATCCCCTAGCTTCATCCTCATTCACAATGCCACTGGCCAAAATACCATGTGGCTCCGGGGCGAGGAGAATACCCGGTGAGGGGCCGGTGAACAAATGACGAGAGTCCCGATAGGGAACGAATCACAATCCTTCGGCGATGACAGCGGCTGCGTGCAACCAAGCTTTCTGGGTCTCGAACTTGAGGGAGTCGTAGCGGAGCACCCCGTCGACCATGGCGGCGTCGTAGGGGACGGTGACGATCTGGCGGGTCATCGCCGTGTACCCCTGGCTCAAGGTGGCGATCGTCTCTTTCGACGCCTTCGGATCGGCCTTGGAGATGATCGCGACGGCCCGGGAGGCCAAGGCGGCGGAGCGTTCGTCGCGGGCGGCCAGGTCGTGGAGGAGAAGGGCGCCGGCCTCGGCGTGATCGGCCCGCGTCGTCGTCGTGACGACGAGTTGGTCGGCCACGTCGATCATGCGCAGCCACGCCGGATCGGATTCGTCGTTGCCGGAGTCCATGATGATGAGCCGGTAATACTTGGCCGCCACCGCGTGGATGGCGTCGACGTCCTCGACGCCGATGCGGTGGCGTCCGGGCACGAGGGCCGGTTGGGAGCGCAGGACGTCGAAACGATCCCGGCTCTGGTGGTGGACGAAATAGTCGAGGTCGGCGGCGTGGGCCTCGCTGGCGAGCAGGCGGTTCGCCTCCGGCAAGAGTTCCATGACGGTGGCCTCGTGCGGGCCCTGTTCGGTGCGCCAGCCCAAGGTGCCCCGGGTCTGGTTGGCGTCCCAGGCGAGCACCCCGGCGCCGCCGTAGCGGGCGAAGACGGCGGCCAGGAGGATCGACGTCGGCGTCTTGCCGGATCCCCCTTTGCCATTGACGACGGCGATGGTGCGCGGCCCGGGCCAGTGCCGGGAGACGTCGGCGACATCGCGCCGGTGGGTCACCTCGGCCTCGCCGGGCTTGAGACGAAGCCCGAGACGGTTGAGTTGGCCGCGCCAGCCTTGGGCCGCCCGCTCGTCGATCCTCGGGTCGGCGATGAAGGTGGGACGATCCGGCGACAAAGCCGGAGCCTGGCGGGTGGCGGGCAGGGCGGGCAGATGCCGCGGCGGGGCGGGAACGTAGGGTTCGGGATCGACATCGACCGGAGACCACGCGCTGTGGGCCGAATACGGCCCCTCCTCGCGGCCGCGGTCCATGTACGGGCCGGACTCGAGCCGGGAATCCACCCACTCGTCGCGGTCGAAGCGGTAGGCCGGATCGTCGATGCGATCGTGGTGAGAGGGGAACTGAGGGTCGAGGTCGCGGCGGTCATCGTGATCGCGCCGGAAGTCGTCGTCGGCGAAGATGTCGCCTCGGAAACGGTCGCGGCCGTCGTCGGCGAAGCGGTCGTCGCCGAAGGCGCTGCGCTGGACGTCGTCGTCGTGGTAGCCAGGGGCGTCGTCGGGGTAACCAGGGGCGGGCCGATCGTCGTCGAGGTAGTCATGATCGTCGGTCGACGAGGCGAAACCTTGAGGCGCCTCGTCATCCCAGCGCCGATCGACGTCGAAGCGCTCGTCGGCCTCTGGCGCGGGCTCACGGCTCTCGCGATAGGAACGATCCTCGTCGTCGTGGAAAGAATGGTCATCGTCGTTGTGCGGGCGCCATCTGTCCACCGCAGGGTCGGCGTCGGGACGCGATTCGGCGAAGGGATCGGAGGGGATGAAAGCGTCCGGGTCGGTGAGAGCGTCCGGATCGGTGAGGGTCTCACCGGCCGGGGTCTCGTCCTCGTGGGGATCGGCGGGAATCTCCACCGGCGAGGAGGGGCCCAACTTCGAACTCGTCTCGCTCGACCACCCGGAGGCTTCCGACGACCAGGAGATCGTCTTCGAGGGGCCGGACCAGGTCGGCTCGCCCGTCGCCCATGAGGGGGCGTCGCTGGAGAGGGCGGGGCCGTCGGCCGGCGACCACGAAGCCTGGCTCGGAGCCAGGTCAGGCGGAGGAATGGGGAGATCATACGGGCTGATCTGCGGGCCCTGCTCGCGCGCCACGAGAACCGGCCTCGCCCGCTGATTGTGGACGGGAAGGTTGTCGCTTTCCTCTAGGGCGATGGTGTCGCCGCCCTCGGGCCCTGGGGTCGGCTCGACCTCGCCGTGAGGATGATCGGGCGCCGTGAAGGAATCGCCCCGGGGCTCATCGCCCGGGCGCTCGTCGGCGGGGTGAGGGGTCACCGGATCGGCATCCCAGATGTCTCCATAGGGGTCAGGAGTGGGCAGCGGATCGGGCGACGAGGCCGGGATCGGCGAGGTGGAGGATTCCGGAGAGATGATGGTCGCCGTCACGACGCCGGTGGCGACCGGTTCGACCGTCTCCAGGGGATCAGTCGAACGTGCCAGCGGCTCGGAGGACGACTCGGGCGATGCCACGAGGGGCTGCCCCGCCTCGAGATCGGGCTCCGGAGCCGCCGTCGGGGCGGCGGTGGGGGGGCGGCGCGGACGCTTGCGCGGGGAGGGGCGGCGGCGTTCGGAAGCAGGGGCGGGAGCGGAGTCGTCGAGCGTTTCAGCGGGCCTGGATGCGGGCTCCGACGGGCGCTTCTCGTCGTCTCGTGCCTGGTCGGAGGGCATGGACGCGGGCGCCGGCGCCGGGGTGGCGACGGGTTCGGGGGCGGACGGCGCCGAGGCGGCGGATTGAGCTGAGACTGGCGAGGTGGCCGACGGTTCCGCGGCGCTCTCAGGCGATGCGGAGGAGGCGGCGGAGGCGGCGGCCGGAGCGCCCTCAGCGGGACGGGGGCGGCGACGCTTGCGCGGACGCGGCTCGGTGTCGGGTTCGACGCGGCCGTCGGGGTGGACGATGAGCGGCCAGCGCCCTTCGGGCTCGACGGCGATGACGCGGACGGAGCGCTCCCACTGGCGGGCGATGTCGGTGATGAGCGAGATCGCGGTGGATCGCGTCTCTTCCGGGCTGTCGGAACGGATGGGGTAGGTGATGTCATTGACGGTGACTTCGCCATGTCCGTCGGGTCGGATGACGGCTCGGATCCGAGACCGCGGGTTCACCGCATCAGTCTTCATACACACTCCACACCTCTGCGGGCACACGCCACGGAGCGCATACCACACCCGGATCGAAGGGGGGATCGCGCCCTGGAACTCCACAGAACGCGCCTACCAGGCCGGGGCGACCGGATTAAAACATTTTCCTGTTCCCGCTCTCCAGGGAACAGAATTTATCCCTCTAAATATAGGGGATTCAATGGATGATGGAAAATCGGTCGCTGGAATCTAGCCTGTGGCTAGGTGATTCTCTCTTCTCGGAGCGTCCGTATCATGAAAGAGAAAGGCACTATTGCCTACGACGACGTGATACCACCCACGTGATATCAGCCGAGAGTGTCGAAGAGGGCTTGGAGAGTGGCGGGGTTCTGATAGTCGATTTGGTTGTTGATTTGAACCCCATCGAGGAGATACGTCGGTGTCGAGTTGATCCCGGCCTGCCCCGCCTTCGTGTTCGTCCCCTGGACGAAACCGATCGTCGCCTGGGTGTCGAAGCAACGCTGGTAGGCGGTCAGATCGCCGCCGGACAAACCGACCGCGGAGGGGATGATCTCCCGCAATTGGTCGTCGGTGAAGCCGTCGCCCTCCTGGGCCGGCTGCCGGTTGAGGATCTCCTCGTGCACCTCGCGGTAGACGCCGACCTCGTCGGCACAGGCGGCGGCGACCGCGCCTCTGACGGAGGAGTCATTGCCGAGCATGCTGTCAAGGAAGGTCATGGCGCGATATTCGACCTTGACGACGCCATCGTCGGCGGCTTGATTGATGATGTCGCGGAAGGCGATGTCGAACCGGGCGCACCAAGGGCATTGATAGTCGAGATAGATGACGAGGGAGTGCTGGGTCGTGGCCTCGGGGTTGACGACGATGCCGGAGTGGTCGGCGTTGGCGTTCGGCGGATCGGGGGTGACCTCGGGCCCGCCCCGTTGAAGCAGCATCGTGATGGCTCCGGCCAAGACGAGGCCCGCGATGATGATGCCGAGCAGGACGATCGAGGAGCGCTTCCGCTTGAACTGGCTCGGGTTGGAGTCTGAAGGGGTGTTTGCCATGATCACATTCTCCTCGGGGGCGCTAGATCAGTCGCGCTGGTCAGGGTCGGGGGAAATCGGTTTGAAAAGCCAGGAGTCGACGCTGAGAAGCGTCTTCGGGTTGATCGTCAGCCAGGCGCCGCAGGCCAACAAGGCGGTGTCGCGCAGGATCTCCCAGGGGTATTGCGCCACGGCTTCCTCTGGGGAGATCGGTCCGCCGCCGCCGAAGCAGCCGCAGTCGATCGACAGCCCACGGGCCCAGGCTTGGGAGATGCCGAGGATGAAGACGAACATCATGAGCGCGCCGGCCAGCCCGGATAACCGGGTGAAGAGACCGACGATGAGCAGCGCCCCGACGATGACTTCGGCCGGCGGCAGGACATAGCCGATGACACGGGCCAGGGAATAGGGGACGACGTCGTAGGCGTCGACGGCGAGCACCATCGACTCAAGGTTGCCGATTTTGAGAAGACCGGCGACGAGGAGCGTGATGCCGAGGACGAGACGGGCGACGAGCCCGACCGCCTCCTGCCAATGCTCGATGACATATCCGAGGAGCCGGGCCGGGCCGGGCTTCGTGGGTGTCGCCGTGGAAGACATGTCGTCCATCGTACTCACCCCCGTCTAAAACCTGCTTTCCCGGGCGTGTCGAGGGCGTGGAACGGGGCTGTGTGCCGCCGCCCCGTCGTCTCCCGCCGCTGATCCGAACGGACTCGTAGACGCTTCCTAGTCGAAGCCGGGCCGTCTTCTAGACTGAGGCGATGACCGATCCGACCGCCTCCTCCTCCACTCGTCATGCTCAGGTGTTGGCCAGCCTGCTCGCGCGCTGGCCGGAACATCGGGTCGCTCCGAGCCTGGGCCGGATCGCCCCGCTCATGGAATTGCTCGGCGAGCCCCAGCGCTCGGCCCCCGTCGTCCATATCACGGGGACGAACGGCAAGGGCTCGACGGCGATCGTCATCGACGCCCTTCTGCGGGCCCAAGGGTTGCGCACCGGCCGCTACTCCTCGCCCCACCTCGTCGATGTCCGCGAGCGCATCGCCATCGACGGAGAGCCGATCTCGGCCGAACGGTTCGACGATCTGGCCGAGGAGATCGCCCCTCTCGTCGCGCTCATCGACGAACGGCTCATCGACGGGGTCAAGGTCACCTTCTTCGAATATCTGACGGCGATGGCCTATGCCGCGTTCGCCGACGCGCCGGTCGATGTCATGATCGTCGAGGTCGGTTTGGGTGGCGCCTGGGACGCCACCAATGTGGCCGATGGCGCGGTCTCCGTCGTCACCCCGATCAGTCTCGACCACACCCATCTGCTGGGCGACACCCTGACGGCGATCGCCCAGGAGAAGGCCGGCATCATCAAGCCGGGGGGGCGGGCGGTGTTGGCCGGCCAGGAGCAGGAGGCCGCCGCGGTGCTCGTCGCCCGGGCCGTCGAAGCCGGCGCCCAGGTGACGGTCGAGGGAGTCGATTTCGCCTTGCTGGATCGCCAGATCGCCGTCGGCGGGCAGGTCATCCGCCTCGAGACGGCCGGAGGCGGCCCGATCGGCGATCTCCACCTCCCTCTCCACGGCGCCTCCATGGCGCACAACGCGGTTCTCGCTGTCGCCGCGGTCGAAGCCTTCAACGGGGGTCGGGGGCTCGATCCGGCTGTCGTCCAGGACGGTTTCGACGCGGTCGTCGCCCCGGCCCGCAGCGAGTTGGTCCATTCCGGGCCGCCCGTCGTCATCGACACCGCGCACAATCCGGCGGCGGTCGCCTCGACTGTGGCGACGATCCGCGAAGCGTATTCTTTCTCGCCGCTCATCGCCGTGTGGGCCATGATGGCCGACAAGGACGCTCGCGGTTCTCTTGAATTGCTCGAACCGGATGTCGCGACCCTCATCGTCACGACGCTCGACACCCCCCGAGCCCGTCCGGCCGAGGAGTTGGGCGACCTCGCCCGCGAGATCTTTGGCCCGGAGCGCGTCGTCGTCGTCCCCCACGTCGCCGACGCGATCGACCGAGCCATCATGACGGCCGATCTGGCGGGGATCGGCGCGGGTATCCTCGTCGCCGGTTCGGTCATCCTGGCCGGTCAGGCGCGCGATCTTCTCCTCCGTCGACGCGACGAGGAGATCTAATGGTCTGTCGGGCCTAACAGGTCGTCGTTGCGGCGCCCGGCAGGGCAACCCGCCAGGTCACTGTCGGCGCTGGTTCTCCCTCCGTCACCCCGCTTGGCCGGCTGCGGCGTCGGCGCTGGCGAAGCTTTCGAGACGTTCGAGGGCGGTGGCCGCCTCGGGGCCGGTGATGTCGGCGTGGAGCGTGTCGCCTTGTTTGACACCGAGGGTCATCACCGTCAACAAACTGGCCGCTGAGACAGGTCCCTTGCCCGTCGTCGTGTTCGTCAGAGTGACGGTGGCGTTGAGACCGCCCAAACTCGAGACGAGCGCTCCGGCCGGGCGGGCGTGGAGCCCGTGGGGGTCGGCGATGACGACGTCGAAGCTGAGATCGCCTGAGGCGGCGGCGTCCGCGCTGTCAGCGGTGGCGGCGGAATCCTGCGGTGCGGTCGTTTCCGGGGCGGTCGAGGTGACAGGGTCGTCATCGAGGCCGAGTTGGCTCCGTTTGGCCGAAAGGGCGCCTTCGGCCTCGGCCGCGCAGGTGGCGAGGTCGGCTCCGGTCGAGGCCGTGACGACGGCGGCGACGAGCCCTTCGACGAGGGGAGCGGGGCTGATCCTGGTGCGGGCGGCGAGATCGGGATCGACGAGTTCGAGGGCCATCTCGCTCGAGAGGATGGCACTGCCCAAATCGACGAGGATGAGCACTCCGTCGGTGACCTCGGCGGTGAGGCTGATGGCTTCGGAGATGGCGGTGGCGTCGGTGCCGAATCCGCCGTCGACTCCGGCGGCGACAGCGATGGGCGGTGTCACTCCGGCGGCGGCCATCGGTTCGGCCAAGGCCACGGCGGCCTCGGCGAGCGGCATGCTGTGAGAGACGACGACAATTCCGATCATAAGTTCACTTTCTTTCAATGACGGGCGAGCGACGGATTCGGGCAAGGCGACAACCTCTGCCGGCGATCACTGTCGTGAGCGATGAGTGTCCTCCACCGTTGACGCTCAGGTGAATCCCCTGGTGGTGTGGAACCGGGCGAGCCTGTGTCCCTGGCGCGAGAATGGTCCAGGTCCTCCCGGCTCCCCACCACCAAAGCCCTGATGGGTCAGGAGAGGGTGCGAGCGGCCGCTTCGATGAGCATCGTCATGCTGGTGGCCCCCGGATCCTGGTGACCGGCGCTGCGCTCACCGAGATACGAGGCCCGGCCTTTCTTGGCCACGAGCGGGATCGTCGCGTCACGCCCGGCGGCGCAGGCTTCGGCTGCGGCCGTCAAGGCGGGGCCGATCCCTTCTCCGGCGTGGGCGTCGTAGGCGTCGAGCGCTGGAGACAAGGCGTCGATCATCGTCTTGTCTCCGACGGCGGCCCGGCCCCGTTGGAGGAGGCCGTCGAGGCCCGCCCGTAAGGCGGAACCCAGCCCGGCGGCGTCTCCGTCGGAGGGCCACCCGCCTGCCACGCGGAGCAGGAAGGTGCCATAGAGCGGCCCGGAGGCCCCGCCGACCGTCGAGACGAGCGTCATGCCCGCCTTCTTGAGGTAGGCGGCCGGGCTGTCGAAACTTCCCGGATCGAGCGCGACGACGGCGGCCATGCCACGATCCATGTTGGAACCGTGGTCGGCGTCGCCGATCTGGCGGTCCAGATCAGTCAACAGGTCGGCATTCTCATGGACATCCGCCGCGAAGGCGGACATCCATTGGTTGACGGCCGTCAAGTCGAGCGCCATCGTCACTGCCCCTTGCGCAGGCCAGGGGTGACGACCGGGGCGTCCCAGTACTTGATCATCTCCTCGTCGGCCTTGAGCAGGGTGATCGAGCAGCCGGCCATCTCCAAGCTGGTGATGTAGTTGCCGACGAGATCGCGCACGATCCGCACACCGTTGGCCTCGAGGACGCGACGGACCTCATTGTACATGACATACAACTCCATGAGCGGGGTGCCGCCCATGCCGTTGACGAAGGCGATGACTTCGGAGCCGCGATAGTCGATGTCGTCGAGGATCGGCTTGAGCATGAGCTCGGCCGTCTCCGCCGCCGTCGTGATCTTGCGACGTTCACGGCCGGGCTCGCCGTGGATGCCGATGCCCAGCTCGATCTCGTCGTCGGCCAACTCGAAGGTCGGCTTGCCGGCGGCCGGGACGGTGACGCTCGTGAGCGCCATCCCCATGGAACGGCCATTGGCGATGACGCGCTCGGCGAGTTCCTTGAGGGCCAGCAGGTGCATGCCGTCCTCGGCGGCGGCGCCGACGATCTTCTCGAGGAGGACCGTCAGACCGACCCCGCGGCGACCGGCGGTGTAGAGCGAATCCTGCACGGCGACGTCGTCATTGACGACGACCGCCTCGACGGTGATCCCCTCGGCGGCGGCCATCTCAGCGGCCATCTCGAAATTCATGATGTCGCCGGTGTAGTTCTTGACGATGTGGAGGACCCCAGCCCCCGAATCGACCTCTTGGGTGGCGGCGAACACCTGATCCGGCACTGGCGAAGTGAAGACTTCGCCGCAGCAAGCGGCGTCGAGCATGCCGAAACCGACGAAACCGCCGTGGAGCGGCTCGTGCCCGGATCCCCCTCCGGAGACGAGGCCCACCTTGCCCTCTTTCGCTCCGCCCAAGCGGTAGACGACACGGTTCTCGTGGTCGACCTGGACGAGATCGTCATGGGCGGCGGCAAAGCCAGCGAGGAAGTCGGTGACAACGGCGCTGGCGTCATTGATGAGTTTCTTCATGAGCCGAGTCTGTCACGAATCGCTCCGGTAGCCTAGGGGTGATCATCGTGAAATTCTCACCAATTTAGAGGCATCAACAAACCCTTATGAATCTTGTTTCACCTAGTGAGCCAGGCAACGTCAGCGGTACTCTCGCGGCGTCGCCGCCCGATCTCTTCCCCCGTCTCGAACCGCTCCTCATGCGCGTCTCCCGGCCCGTCCAATACGTCGGCGGGGAGATCAACGCGGTCGTCAAGCCGTGGGGCGAGGCCGTCGTCCACTGGTGCCTCATGTACCCCGACGCCTACGAGGTCGGCCAGCCCAGCCAAGGGCTCGCCATCCTCTACGAGGTCCTCAACGAACGCGACGACGTCCTCGCCGAGCGCAGTTTCGCCGTCTGGCCCGATCTCGCGGCCCTCATGCGCGGGCACGGCATTCCACAGTTCACCCTCGAATCCCACGCGCCGGTGGCTGCTTTCGACGTCCTCGGCGTGTCGCTGGCCACCGAATTGGGCGTGACGAACCTCCTCGAAGCCCTCGATCTGGCCGGGATCCCCCTCCACGCCGCCGATCGTGGGGCCGGCGATCCTCTCGTCGTCGTCGGCGGGCACGTCGCGACCAACCCGGAGCCGGTGGCCGATTTCATCGATGTCGCCGTCCTCGGCGATGGTGAGCAGGCCGTCCTCGACCTCAGCGCCATCGTCGCCGAGTGGATCGAATCCGGTCGTGCGGGCGGACGCACGGCGGTGCTCGAGCGTCTGGCCGCGACGGGGAAGTTCTACGTCCCCGCGTTCTACGACGTCGACTACGCGCCGGCGGGAGACGAACGGGCCGGGCAGATCACCGCGATCCGTCCCACCAATGCTGCCGCCCCGGCCACGGTGGAGAAATACCTCCTCGAGCGTCTCGACGCCTGGCCTTACCCGAAGCGCCCGCTCGTGCCGGTGGCGGAGACGGTCCACGAGCGTTACTCGGCGGAGATCTTCCGCGGATGCACCCGGGGCTGCCGGTTCTGCCAGGCCGGCATGATCACCCGTCCGGTGCGGGAGCGCTCGATCGACGTCATCGGCCAGATGGTCGCCTGCGGTCTCGAGGCGACGGGCTATGAAGAAGTCGGTCTGCTCTCGCTCTCGAGCGCGGATCATTCCGAGATCGCCCCGCTGACCCGCGAGTTGGCCGATCGTTACGAGGGCACGAACGTCTCCCTCTCCTTGCCCTCGACGCGGGTCGACGCCTTCAACATCGACTTGGCCGAGGAATTGGCCCGTAATGGGCGGCGCACCGGCCTGACCTTCGCTCCTGAGGGAGGTTCGGAGCGGATGCGGCGGATCATCAACAAGAACGTCGACGAGGACGATCTCATCGCCACCGCCGAGGCCGCTTTCGCCGCCGGTTGGCGCCAGATCAAGCTCTATTTCATGTGTGGGTTGCCGGGTGAGACGGACGAGGACGTCGTCGCCATCGCCGATGTCGCCGCCCGTGTCGTCGACGCCGGCCGGAGAATCACCGGGGGGCGCGAGGCGCGCTGCACGATCTCGATCGGGGGGTTCGTGCCCAAACCGCAGACCCCGTTCCAGTGGGCCGCCCAGGCCGATCCGGAGACGGTCCACCGGCGCATCCAGGGGTTGCGCGATCGTGTGCGGGCCGATCGCCGTCACAGCCGAGCCATCACCGTGCGTTATTCGGATGGCTGGCCTGGCGTCGTCGAAGGACTCATCGCCCGGGGCGACCGTCGAGTCGGGCGCGTCATCGAGGCGGTCTGGCGCGACGGCGGGATCTTCGACGGGTGGAGCGAGCACTTCTCCTATGAGCGGTGGAGCCGCTGCGCCGCCGAGGTCCTCGAACCGCTCGGCGTCAGCCTCGGGTGGTTCACCACCCGGGAGCGTGATCGCGACGAAGTCCTGCCCTGGGACCACCTCGACGTCGGCGTCGACCGGGATTGGCTGTGGGACGACTGGCAGGATTCCCAATCTGAGCTCACCGTCGGCGATTGCCGTTGGGAGGGGTGCTCCGATTGTGGGGTTTGTCCGATGCTGGAGACCTCCCTCGACCTCGGCCCGACCGGGCGCCACCTCATTCCCCTGACGCCGTTGACGAAGGCGGCCTGATGGCACGGCAGAAGCAGCCTCCCCAGCAGCCCCCTCCGGCGCTCAAGCTCGTCTTGCGCTACGCCAAACGCGGCCGGATGCGCTTCACGTCGCACCGTGACTTCGCCCGCGTCTTCGAACGGGCCTTGCGCCGGGCCGGAGTCCCGTTGGCGCTCTCGTCCGGTTTCCATCCTCATCCGCGGATCTCCTACGCCAATCCGGCGCCGACCGGGGCGCTGTCTGAAGCCGAGTTCGTCGAGATCGGGCTGTCCGAGCGACGGGATCCCTCCGACGTCGTCGAAGCTCTCAACGCGCACCTGCCCGAGGGTTTCGTCGTCCTCGAAGCGGGGGAGTCGGCCGTCTCGTCGCTCACCCGGTTCCTCGACGGCTCGAGGTGGGAAGCCGTCGTCGAGGAAGCCGACGCCGCGATCGTCGCCCCGGCGTCGATTGACCGCTATCTTGCCGCCGATGAGGCCCTCGCCACCCGGTTGACGAAGAACGGGGAACGGACCTTCGACACCCGCCCGGCCGTCCTCAATCTCACGACGACCGGCGATCGGACCTGCGCGATGACGCTGCGCCATGAGGAACCGCTCGTGCGCCCTGACGACGTCGTCGCCGCGGCCGCCGGGCTGCTCGGCCACACACTGACCTCCCCGCCCCTCCTTAAGCGGACGGGCCATGGCCACCTCGACGCCGAGGGGACGCTCACTTCTCCGCTGCGCCAGCCAGAATAGTCGCGACCGCCCGCAGGGGGATCGGCGCCCAATCGGGGCGGTGGTGCAACTCGTAGACCACCTCGTATAACGCCTTGTCGAGCTCGTAGGCGGCCAGCAGCCCCGGATCGTCGATCGGGCCGTAGCCGTCGAGCGCGGCGGCACGGGCCTCTTCACCCCAAGCACGGGCCGCCTCGGAATCCGGCTCAGGATGATGGGCCCGGGCGTAGTCGAGGGAACGGAGCAAGCCGGCGACGTCGCGCAGCGGGGAATCCGCCTGGCGTCTCTCCTGCGGCGTCTTGAGCGGTTCGCCCTCGAAATCGATCGCCCGCCAACCATCGTCGGTGGCGAGAACCTGACCGAGGTGGAAATCGCCGTGGACGCGTTGGGTGACAACGCTTGTGTCGGCGTCTCCGTCTGGCCCGAGCACCCGGTCGATCTCGCTGATATGGGCGCTGAGCGGGGCGATGTCGGCGGTGGCGTCGAGGGCATGGGCGTGGAGAGCCGCGGTCAACTCGTGGCGGGGCCGCTGTTCGGTGGGGAAGACGTCGGCCAAACGGTCGTGGAGCAGGCGCAGGGTCTGGCCGAGTTCTTGGGCTTCGGCGGCGAAGGATCGTCCGGCTTGGCACGCGGCCACCGCCAGTTCCCAGCCGTCCCCCCGATTCGCCAAGCGTTCGATGGCGAGCCCCAAGGTGATCGGCTCCGATTCGCCCTCGGCCGTCTCCAAGGCGAAGACGCCGAGCAGCCGGGGGGCCAGAGCGGATCCGTTGAGACCGCCGAGCATCTCCGCCTCGATCGCCGCCCCGCCGGGCAGACGCCGGATTATTTTGAGGAGGATCTCCTCGCCGAGCAGGAGGAGGGTGTTGGAGGAGAACCCGGCGGCCGTCGTGGCCGGGATCCCGGGCGGCGGGGGAGCGGAGAGCCATGTCATCGGCCCCGGCGTCGTGGAATCGACGAGGGCGTCGACGAGGGCGTCGCGGGCCAGCGGATCACTCGTCGCGTCGACGACGTCGAACGTCTGTGTGACGCCGTCACTCGTCTCCTCGACACAGCCGATGACGACGGAGGGGTCGGCCTGCCCCGTGGGTCGGTAGCCGACGATGAGGTGGTAGATCGCCTCGTGTTCCTCGTGCGCCCCGGCGACGACGGTGGCGAACTCGGAGCGCACCGCCACCTCGTCGGTGACGCGATACCACGGCCCAGCGTCGATCCGGGCGATGCGGGCGTCCTCGCCGTGGGAGGAGAACCAGCGCGCCTCGGTGATGACGTCATGCCAGAGGGACGGTGCGGGAGTGATCGAGAATGCCATAGGACGAGCATTCCGCATCATGAGGGTTTTGTGAACGGTGGCCGTGATCGCGCCACGCCAGGAATCGCCCAGGCGGGCCAATCGTGCGTGAACGCGGGCGCACGGTCGTCATTCGGCGAATCACCTGGGGCGAAAGGGGGCTCATCGATAGGGGCGCGGCGACTGCGATGGGAACGATGTGGAATAATACGTTCCAAGGCCGCGCTTTCGCGCCGTTCGGTGGAACCGGATCTCACGTCAAGATCCCCGCGGAAGGCACGAGCGGGCCCGGGCTGATCTCGGCTGATTCCAAGAGACGCCCACGTCGCTTCGTCCATCTGACCGCGACCACCGAGAATTCTCCTTGACACGGAGAGATCCTTCCGGCGGACCGCGGCGAGCACGAAGCCCGGATATTTCAGGCTTGATTCGTGAGGCCCGCCCCACGAAGACGACTCCGGCCCCCAGCCGGTGAAGAGGAGCACTCATGCTCGACGAAGAATTCTCACCCGCCCCCGCGACGTCGGAAACATCGTCCCCAGCTCAGGAGACGATCCCCGCTTTCGCCGGGGACCCGACCACCTCGGCGGCATCTGACGATGCGCCCCGGGCGACCCGGCGGCGCCGGACTGCGACCACGACCCGCCAACGTTCGTCTGCCGCCGATCGAGCGGCCGACGATTCCCCGGATTCCACCGCCGACACAACCGGGCCAGGCGATCGTTCTCAAGCAAACGACGCCTCCTCCCACGATTCCGCCGCCGAGGCTCAAGGAGCCCCGGCTCGGCGCACCCGCTCCACGCGCAGTCGTTCCTCCGCCGCAGCGAGCGTCGCGGCCGGTGACACCCCCTCCGGCGAGGCGCCGTCGGCTGGCTCCTCGCCCGATGAATCCGGCGACCCCGCCGGTTCGGAAGCAGACGCGACGACCCGTCCCTCGACGCAACGCAACCGCCGGAGCCGCACGACGACGCCGCGGAACCGTTCGACCTCCAATGCGGTTGATGACTCCCACCCGGAGCGTGACGCCGCCGCGATCGAGGCGGGAGCCTCCCGGGCTGAGCTGGGCCACGCCCCGGCCTCCCCTGAATTGTTGCCCGGTTCTTCGGATTCGACCCCGGCGTTGACAACTGGAACCTCCGGCGAAGACCCGATCGGGGACGCCTTGGCCGAGCTCTCCCACACCCGGGCCCGCCGTTCCCGCTCCCGCGCGCCGCGCCGCGAAGAACTCGACGACCTAGCCGAAGCGATCGCCCAGGACAGCGCCGACGAGCCAGAAGGAAGCGATTCTCCCTCCGAACGCGAGGGTGACGATGAGACGGGCGAGTTCTCCCGCCGCCGCCGCCGTCGCGGTGGCCGTCGTCGTCGCCGGGGCGACGATCGGGCCGAGTCCGATGAGACGAACGATGACGAGGACGCCTCCGAAGAGAGCGAATCCGCTGCCGGCGCCTCGTCCGAGGCTGACAGTTCGGAATCCGACGATGAGGGCGAATCCGACGCGGTCCGTCGTCGCCGTCGTCGCCGCCGCCGGGGAGAGGATCCTTCCGACGCCGGTGATGAGACGGACGACGAGGGCGCCGAGATCGTCGTCAAGGTCCGCGAGCCGCGCAAGCGCAATCGCACCAAGGACGGTGGCAAGAACAAGGAAGCCGACGACTCTGTCACCGGCATCCAGGGTTCGACCCGTCTCGAGGCCAAGCGCCAGCGTCGCCGCGAGGGCCGGGCCGCCAGCCGCCGCCGCGCCCCCATCGTCTCCGAGGCGGAATTCCTGGCCCGCCGTGAGTCGGTCGATCGCACGATGCTCATCCGTCAACGCGACGAATACTCTCAGATCGCCGTCTTGGAAGACGGCATCCTCGTCGAGCACTACGTCGACCGGGCCGCCGCCACCTCGCTCATCGGCAACATCTACCTCGGGCGCGTGCAAAACGTCCTGCCGAGCATGGAGGCCGTCTTCATCGACATCGGCCGGGGGCGCAACGCCGTCCTCTACGCCGGCGAGGTCGATTGGGACTCCCTCGGCGAGAAGGGCTCCTCGCGCAAGGTCGAGGACGCCTACGCCTCCGGCCAACCGATCCTCGTCCAGGTCTCGAAAGACCCGGTCGGAGCCAAGGGGGCCCGGCTCACCTCGCACATCTCGATCCCCGGCCGCTACGTCGTCTACGCGCCCAAGGGGCACCTGTCGGGCGTCTCGCGCAAGCTCTCCGACGTCGAGCGGGGCCGTCTCAAATCCATCCTCGACTCGCTCGTCGGCGACGAGGCCTCCGTCGTCATCCGCACCGCCGCCGAGGGCGCCTCGGAGGAGGAGCTGGTCCACGACGTCAACCGGCTCAAGGCCCAGTGGGAGGTCATCGAGAAGAAGGTGGCCAAGGGGCAATCCCCCCAGCTTCTTTACGCTGAGCCCGATCTGACGATGCGGATCGTGCGCGACCTGTTCACGAAGGATTTCTCCAAGCTCATCGTCGACGGCAACGGCTCGGCGATCGACGCCCACGACACCGTCAAGGCCTATCTCGATCACATCGCCCCGGATCTGGCGGCGCGGATCGACCATTGGGATCACGACGCCAGCGGCGACCTGTTCGCCCAGTACCGGATCGACGAGCAGATCGCCAAGGCGCTCGACCGCAAGGTTCACCTGCCCTCGGGCGGCTCGCTCGTCATCGACCGGACGGAGGCGATGACGGTCATCGACGTCAACACCGGCAAGTTCACCGGCTCGGGCGGCAACCTCGAGGCGACGGTCGCGGCGAACAACCTCGAGGCGGCCGAGGAGATCGTCCGTCAGCTGCGTCTGCGCGACATCGGCGGCATCATCGTCATCGACTTCATCGACATGGTCCTGCCGAGCAACCGCGAGTTGCTCTTGCGTCGTCTCGTCGAGTGCCTCGGCCGTGATCGCACGCGTCATCAGGTCTCCGAGGTCACCTCCTTGGGGCTCGTCCAGATGACGCGCAAGCGGGTCGGCACCGGGTTGGCGGAGGCTTTCACGAAACCGTGCGAGCACTGCCAGGGGCTGGGGTACATCCGCTACGACACCCCGGTCGACACCCAGGCTCCGGCCGACGGCGGCGAGCGCGAGAACAAGCGCAACCGTCGCGGCGGGGGAGGGCGCAACCGGAAATCGTGAGTCTTCCCGCGGCCCGTCCGCTCGGCGTCGTCTCAGCGACGGCGCCGCCGGAGGGGGCAGAGGGAACCGATGTTCACACCGTGGTGACAAGTTGCTCACCTTGGAGTGATCATCTAGGATGAGTCGTCGGCGCGCCGTGTCATGCGGACGTGCTGAGAGCCTTGGGTCTCGTTCCCTCCGGGAGGGCCCCGTCATCGCGATCATGCGGTGAGCAGAAGTTTACGAGTGTGAGAGTAGGTCGGACGTGTACGCGATCGTGCGTAGTGGTGGACGGCAGCACAAAGTCGCCGAGGGCGACGTCCTGGATATCGACAAGCGTGACGTCAAGATCGGCGACACGATCGATCTGACGCCCCTCATGGTCGTCGACGGCGACGCCGTCACGACGGATGCGGCCAAGCTCGCCGCCTTCTCGGTCACGGCCGAGGTCATGGCGGAGACGAAGGGCCCCAAGATCAAGATCATCAAGTTCAAGAACAAGACCGGCTATCTGAAGCGCCAGGGGCATCGCCAGCGTTACACGCGGGTCAAGGTCACCGGCATCAAGTGAGGGAGTGAGCCATGGCACATAAGAAGGGCGCGTCTTCGTCGCGCAACGGTCGTGATTCGACAGCGCAGCGTCTCGGCGTCAAGCGGTTTGGCGGCCAGGCCGTCAACGCGGGCGAGATCATCGTCCGTCAGCGCGGCACCCATTTCCACCCGGGCCTCAACGTCGGCCGTGGTGGCGATGACACGTTGTTCGCTCTGGCCGAGGGCAAGGTCGAGTTCGGCACACGCCGCGGTCGGCGGATCGTCTCGGTCGTCGGCGACTGAGCGTTATCACAGTTTTTCAGCTACGAGGGGGCGGCTCGATGAGAGCCGTCCCTTTCGTGCGTTCCCGCACCGGTGTTCCTGCGCCCGGGTGTCGGCCGATCCGGCGCTCTTCGCCGGTCGCTCGCCTCGATGGTGACGGTGCGGCGATTCTTCAGACGAAGGTGAGGTGGGGCCGCGATGGCGATTCCCTCTTTTGTTGACACGGTCACGCTCCAGGTCACAGCCGGGCGGGGCGGGCATGGCTGCGCGTCGGTGCACCGGGAGAAGTTCAAGCCGCTCGGCGGGCCCGACGGGGGCAACGGGGGCGATGGCGGCTCGGTCATCCTCAAGGTCGATCCGTCGACGACGACGCTCGTCGCCTATCACCGTCACGCCCATCGTTCGGCCGACAACGGGCAGCCGGGCAAGGGGAACAACGCTGATGGCGCTGATGGCGGCGACGTCGTCTTGACGGTGCCGGACGGCACGGTTGTGACGGATGTCGCCACCGGGGAGGTGTTGGCCGATCTCGTCGGAGCGGGCGCGGAGGTGGTCGTGGCCCAGGGCGGTCGCGGTGGCCTCGGCAACGCGGCCTTGGCGACGAAGGCCCGTAAGGCTCCCGGTTTCGCCTTGTTGGGGGAGGACGGCGAGGATCGCGAGATCACCCTCGAGCTCAAGGTCGTCGCCGATGTCGGGCTGGTCGGCTTCCCTTCGGCGGGCAAGTCGTCGCTCATCGCGGCGATCTCGCGGGCTCGGCCCCAGATCGCCGATTATCCGTTCACGACGTTGACGCCGAACCTCGGGGTCGTCGTGGCGGGGTCGACGACGTTGACGGTGGCCGATGTGCCGGGGCTCATCGAGGGCGCGGCCCAGGGCAAAGGGTTGGGTTTCGATTTTCTCCGCCATATCGAGCGCTGCCAGGCGATCGTCCATGTCATCGACTGCGCCACCTACGAGCCCGGCCGTGATCCGGTGAGCGATCTCGATGTCATCGAGGGAGAGCTGGCGGCCCATGGGGGCTTAGAGGATCGTCCTCGTCTCGTCGCGCTCAACAAGGTCGATGTGCCCGATGGGCGTGAGGTGGCGGCGATGGCGCGCCCCGATCTCGAGGCTCGGGGATTGACGGTCTTCGAGATTTCGACGAAGACGGGGGAGGGCCTCAAGGCGCTCGTCTTCGCCATGGCGGGAATCGTCGAGGCGCGGCGGGCGGCGGCGCCTGCGCCTGAGCCGCGGCGGATCGTGCTGACGCCGGTGCCGGCGAACGGCCCGGAGTTCACCGTCACCCGTGAGAACGACGGGGAGGGTTTCCTGTGGCGGGTGCGCGGCGTCAAACCGGAGCGTTGGGTCAAGCAGACTGATTTCAGCAACGGTGAGGCGGTCGGGTATCTGGCGGACCGCCTCAACCGCATCGGCATCGAAGACGAACTGCTCAAGCAGGGCGCCGTCGCTGGTGACACGGTCGCGATCGGCGGGGCGAACGCCGTCGTCTTCGATTTCGCGCCTCAAATCGACATCGGCGCGGAGTTGCTGAGCCGCCGGGGAGACGACAACCGGCTCCAGGAGCTGCGTCCGGCGGTGCGCCGTCGTCGGGTCAAGGATGCCGCGTATCACGCCCAGAAGGAGGCGGAGCGGGCCGTCAACTTGGCGACGGAGGGCTTCGATCCCGACGACGAGGAGTGGGACGACTGGGCCGATGACGACGCGTCAGCAGAGACGCCGGTCGGCCCGTAGACTGCGGCGCATGAGTGAGACGTTCTCCCCTCTGTCCGAGGAGGGGTTGGCGCATGAGCCGGGCGCCCGGTTGCGGCTGGGGGTCATGGGTGGCACGTTCGATCCGATCCACCACGGTCACCTGGTGGCCGCCTCCGAGGTGGCTTACCGGTTCGGTCTTGACGAGGTGGTGTTCGTGCCGACGGGGTCGCCGTGGCAGAAGGCCGAGCGCCGAGTGTCGTCGCCGGAGGACCGTTATCTCATGACGGTCATCGCGACGGCGTCGAATCCGCGTTTTTCGATCAGCCGGGTCGACATCGATCGGGGCGGCGAGACATACACGATCGACACGTTGCGTGATCTGCGGGCCGCCCGGGGCGACGGCGTCGATTTGTTCTTCATCACCGGGGCGGACGCGCTGTCGCAGATCCTCACGTGGAAGGGCACGGACCATCTGTTCGATCTGGCGCATTTCGTCGGGGTGTCGCGGCCGGGCTCACCGCTCGACATGTCGATCGTCAGCCAGTTGCCGAGCGACCGGGTGACGCTGCTCGAGGTGCCGGCGTTGGCGATCTCGTCGACGGATTGCCGTGACCGGGTCGCCCAGGGGCTGCCGATCTGGTATCTCGTGCCCGACGGCATCGTTCAGTACATCGCGAAACGCGGGCTCTACCAGGAGCCCGTGCCAGAGAACGTGGAGGAGATCGCGTGACGGCTTCCGAGGAGGCGAAGACGATCGCCCGTGGCGTGGTCGCCGCGGCGGAGGAGAAGTTGGGGCAAGACATCCGTGTGCTCGACGTCTCGCAGCGATTGTCGATCGCGGACGTCTTCGTCATCGTCACCGCCGGCAACGAACGCCAGGCGGGAGCCATCGTCGACGCCGTCGAGGAGAAGCTGCTCGGCGAGGGGTTCAAGCCGCTGCGCCGAGAGGGCGCTCAGGAGGGGCGGTGGGTGCTGCTCGATTATGGGTCGGTCGTCGTCCACGTGCAGCAGGCGGAGGCGCGGGGGCAGTTCGCGTTGGATCGGTTGTGGTTCGACAGCCCTGATCTCACCTGGTGAGGATCAGGGAGCGCAGAACTGAGACGTTCGCCCGTCAGCCTTCGGCGGTCTCACCCTCGCCCTCGGGAGCGGCTTCTCCTTCAGGAGCGGCCTCGTCAGCTCCCGCTTCTCCTTCGACGGCGCCTTCTTCTTCGGGCACTTCGCTCTGGGGGAGGCAGACTTCGCCGGTGGGGAGGGGGAGCGCCATGGGCGGAGCCTCGGTCATGCCGCCGTAGGCGTTGCCGACGAGGACGTCGACGGTGTGGTCGGGCCGCCCGTCGGCTTCGATGATGACGTTGTTGAACCAGCTGGCGACGAGTTGGACTTCGGGGCTGTCGGCGGAGACCCCGACGATCGTCGTCTCATTGACGACGGGGTGGTCTTCCTCGGTGTTGCCGACGTTTTCGACGATGTAGCCGCCGTTGCGCAGCGCCCGGGCGACGTCGTTGGCCAACCCGCGCTGTTCGCCGCCATTGAAGACGTCGACGGTGACGGAGGCGGTCGTCAGCTCTTCCATGGCGACGGTGACGCAGGGGGGCGGTGGCGCGTATTCGATGGGAGCGGTGACGGTGCGGTAACCCCACCAGATCCCGAAGGCGAGGATGCCGAACAAGATGATGAGAGCGATCGGTGCTTTGAGCTTTTCCATCGTTGAGCTACCCGACACGATCCCTCCTCCACAAGGCTCGGCCGCGGCGGGCCCTCGGTGAGGGAATCGCGGCCGGAATGTTCTTTCTCCACTGCGCCCCGCGAGTGCGGACCCTCACAGGCACGCATCGGAGTCTACTCGATGGTGAGAACCCGCGCATGGATGGTCTGGCGTTGCTGGAGGGCAGCGCGCAACGTGCGGTGCAAGCCGTCCTCGAGGTAGAACTCGCCCTGCCAGGCGACGACGTGGGGAAAGAGGTCGCCGTAGAACGTGGAGTCCTCGTCGAAGAGGACGTCGAGATCGAGGAGGCGTTTCGTCGTGACGAGGTCGGCCAGCCGCACTTCGCTCGGCTCGATCTTTCCCCACTCCTTCGTGGTGAGCCCGTGCGGTGGATAGGGGCGCTCATCCCCGACGCGTTTGAAGATCACACGGAGAGCTTAGTGGTCTGTTCCTGCTTACGGGCCATCCCACCGACCACCATGAACCTCGACGTTTGAGGCGCGACAGACAAGGTGACCGTCGTAGGTCACAGACGGGCGCGGAGCGCGAGACGCACGGCGACGCCGACGAGGGCGACGAGGAAGCCGAAGTAGCAGACGAGCCCGGTGACGATGTAGGTGAGGACGGTCGGGGTGAAGACGAAGGTGAGCGTGTCTTCTGGAACGTCCCCGCTGGCGATGGCGTAGATGGCGCCGCCGGCGAGCCCGGCGGTGATGAGCCCGAGGAAGACGATGACGGTGGCGAGCCCGCGGCCCCGGGGCTTGCGGCGCCCGGGGATCGGCGCCGGCCGTGACTCGTGCCGTCCGGTCGTCGCCGTGTGGTGTTGGTGGCTGTGTTGATGGCGCGAAGGTCCGGCTCCTCCGGGAATGCCGGAACGCCGAATCGGCGCCTCGGAGGCCGGCCCGGGGCGAGGAGCGCTGTGCTGGATGACCGGTTGGTGAGCGTCCGCCGGCCACTGTGGATCGTCGATGGCGTCGTCACCATCGGTCAGGCCGGTTTCCTCTGCGTCGGAGACGAGCACGACTGCGGCGGCGGATTCGCTGTTGTGCTGCCACGCGGCCGCAGGGTCGCTGATGACAGGGGGGTGAGCTGGCAGCCGGAATCCTCCGACTGGTTCCGATAGATCGATCGGCGGGTTGCGATCGTCAGTGGCGTAGAAATCAGGCAACGTCAATGAGGGGCTCGACGAGTCAGTGGCAACAGGGGCGGAGGTCACGGGGAGGCTCCTCAGGTCGTCGGTTCGTCTCACACACGGCACACAACCTTCAACATACCTGACGCAACACCTAGAGTCATCTAAAACGCGCCGGGGAGACAGTTCATGTCGACGGTCGAGGGGGCTTTGAGAAACCAAGATATGATCAGTTAGATCTAGTTTGTCTGTGCAGCATGGCGTAGGATTAGGTGTATGTCAGAAGCTCTGATCTTCGAACCAGAAACTCTTGTAGCGGAGAAATCGGATCCTCCGTGGATGCCTCGTTTGCTTGATTACGTTCGCAAGGCCGGCCAAGCGGGAGAAGTTGTCACGGTCACGAGTGAGCCGAAGATGATGACTCCGGCCGAGGTTGGTCGTGGCCTCATGATGTCGCGGTCCACCGTGTCCCGGAAGATTGCGGCGGGCGAGATTCACTCGATCATGGTCGGTAACCGTCACCGTATTCCGTTCCAGGAGTACCGCCGCGTCTGGGAACAGACCATGGGAACGCTTGCCGACGAGTGGGCGCCAGAGGTCGAGGCGGAACTCTTCGGCGATGAATGACCTTCAGGCCGTGGTTTTTCTCGATGGCAACATCTTGGCAAAACCTGTTACTCGGTCCCTCCTCATGTTTGCTGCGGACGCCAGCGGATACTCGGTCGTCTGGAGTGACTACGCCGAGCGTGAAGGCGACAGCCATCTGAGAGAATCAGCCAAGTCTCTAGCGTTCGTGAGGAAAAAGGCGGGGCAATCATTGTCGCCAACGGGAGACGGCGCTGAACAGTTCTTCTGGACAAGCCAGAAAGATCGTCAAATCCTCGCTGATGCCGTGGCTGCTAAAGCTCACTTCATCGTTACGGAAGATGTTGACGACTTCGGCGAAGAAGACCTTGACGTCGTCGGCCTCGCAGTAGTCAACCATGACTTGTTTCTTGCGGAACGGGTCACAAGGTTGGGGTACGCGCGAGCTCTCAGGCTTCTCTCGGAACGCATGAAGAATCCGTCACGAACGCCAGAGGAACTTCACGTTGTTCTCGGGAAGCTGCATCCCTTGACTGTCGCGGCACATAGGCTCTCCTTCGATGCTGAGCCTCTCGCCGCCACGCACAATCCTCCCAATGAGTTATACCGGGGGAATCGATGTCTCCGCTGCCTTATGCTCACTGAGCTCTTGCAACAAGGTGTCTGCACAAGATGTCGACCGGTCTCTTGACCGTCTCTGATGCTCGTCCTCACGCCTCGTCCGATCTCGTCCGCTTGTGGGGTTCGGGGCTCGGCCCCCGCAACGAATTGAATGTGGTCGTTTCGTTTCACGAACCGCCCCCAGCCCCCTTTTTCTCGGGGCTCCGGGGGTTAGGCCCCCGGACCGGTATGACGAGAAGGTCCCCGTTCGCAATGCGAACAGGGACCTTCCAACCTTCTGGCGGGCAACCCTGATCGGCGCTCCTGGCCATCCTGATCGCGTCCGGTCGTGGGGTTCGGGGGCTTGGCCCCCGCAACGAATTGAATGGGGTCGTTTCGCTCCACGAACCGACCCCAGCCCCCTTTTTCTTGGGGCTCCGGGGGCTAGGCCCCCGGACCGGTATGACGAGAAGGTCCCCGTTCGCACTGCGAACAGGGACCTTCCAACCTTCTCGTGCGCGAGAGAGGAGTTGAACCTCCACGCCCTTGCGGGCACTGGCACCTGAAGCCAGCGCGTCTGCCATTCCGCCACTCGCGCTTGTAAGCGGGTTCACCTTACCACAGGAGCCCTAACTCTTCTGTCGGCCGTGTCGGTGCGGCTGCCCCAAGGGGAGCTGGAGTTACGGGTAGGTCACGGTTCAAGGAGCCCAACAACACCTTGTAACCATAAAGGCATTGTGGTGTGAAATTTGGGTTTTGCGTCATGTTGCTTTCTGATAGTGTCTCAATCTGAACGTTAGAAACAGATGAGGCAGGCGAGGAGGTTATGGGAAGAAAAACTACCCATGTTCATACTTCGCGCCCTCACACTGTCTCTTTTGCCTCCGCGCAGGAGGAGGCGGGCGCAAGCCCTGAACTGATGACATCCCCCCTTGTGAACGCAGGTGGCGGCGTGTCTTCGACGGCTCTGTTAGAGCGTCGTCTCGTCACCGTCACCGACCCCACACAGGGGAGAGCGGCCCGAGCGGTGGGTGTCTACGAGGGCTACAACCCACGAACGGTCGCCCAGGGCGAATCTGCCCTCCCAATCGAGGAGAAACCCCGCCGTTTCGAGGGGGATTCCACGTGGTATCGACGCTTCCGCCGGTTGCTCGTCATCCTTGATTCGGTTGTTCTCACAGCAGTCATCACGGGAACCTTCTCCTGGCGGATGAACTATCCCGATGTGTTCACCGGGACGATCGCGCCGGGCCGTTACGCCGTCATCGGCGTCGTCCTTCTCTTCCTGTGGATCGCTCTGCTCGGCGCCCAGGGGACGAGGCGCCGAAACTGCGTCGGTGTCGGAGTGGTCGAATATCAGCGCGTCGTCAAAGCCAGCCTGTGGCTCTTCGGGCTTGTCGCCATCTTCTCCTTCATCGTGCAGATGCCCGTGGCTCGTTTCATGTTCGTGCTGACGCTACCGATGGGTGTCGTCGCTCTCATCGCTGAACGGTGGGTCGCACGTACTGTGCTCAACCGTCGTCGACAGCGTGAGGGCCGATATATGACCCCCGCACTCCTCGTCGGTCCCGTGGCGGACATCGCCACGATGGTCTCTGATATCGCCAAAGTCCGGGGGGCTGGATATCGTCCTGTCGCCATCTGTGTCACCGATGGAACGGCTGGCAGAGAGCTACCACCGGCTTTGCGACAGCTTCATCGCATTCGGCTTGAGGACGTTTCCGCTGATCTCACCGACGACGGAATCGGCGCCATCATGATCCTCGGCGGCCTCAGCAAGATGGAGATCCGCCACATCTCCTGGGAGATGGAGAAGAGCCCCGTCGAATTCATACTTCAGGCCTCCATCACCGATATCACTGGCCCTCGGATGTCTTCCCAAGCGGCTGAGGCGCTCAACCTCGTCTACGTCGATCTCCCCAAGTACGACGGTTGGGAGCTCGTGCTCAAGCGGGCGTTCGACGTCGTGTTCTCTGCTCTCGCCCTCGTGATCCTATCTCCCGTGCTTGGGACCGTCGCCCTTCTCATCAAGCTCAGCGACCCATCGGCGCCTGTCATATTTCGGCAAGAACGAATCGGCAGGGATGGTGAGCCCTTCACCATTCATAAGTTCCGCACGATGTGTGTCGATGCAGAAGACCAGATCGATTCGTTGATCAACGAGAATGGTGGGAGTTCTCTTCTCTTCAAGCTGGAGAATGACAGCCGGATCACCTCGCTTGGCCATGCGCTCAGAAAATACTCCCTTGACGAGCTCCCCCAATTTTGGACTGTCTTAAAAGGTTCAATGAGTGTTGTTGGGCCACGCCCCCAGGTTCAGCGTGAGGTTGATGAATACACGAATGTGCATATGAGACGCTTGCTCATCAAGCCCGGGATCACTGGCTTGTGGCAAGTGACAGGGCGATCGAAACTTACGGCAGAGGAAGCAATACGGGCAGATCTTCGGTACGTCGAAAATTGGTCGATTGTAACCGATCTATTAATTATAGTAAAAACATTATTTGTAGTAATTAAGGGAGTGGGCGCATATTAAGTCTAGAAATTCGGCAAGTCGTAATCTCCCGTAATTCGGTGATCTCTGTAACCGAAAAACAATTAAGATAAGCAATTGTCATGATCCGAGGAAAGAAATGAGCGGTGCAATCGTTCATGAATGGATTGAAAGTATCGGAGGATCCGAAAATGTCTTATCTGCGATGGTCGAGGTATTTCCCGACGCCGAGATATATACATTATGGAATAATGACTTAGTTCATTTTCCAACTGCACATGAAAGTAGTTTATCGAGAACTCCTCTTCGTGGGAAGAAGTTGTTGTCGATGCCGGCGATGCTTGGTATTTGGCCTCGACTTAAGGCAGAGAAAGATTTTGATTGGATAGTTGCAAGCAGTCATTTGTTTGCGCATCATGCGAAATTTATCGGACAATCCGATATTCCAAAATTTGTGTACGCTCATACCCCCGCTCGGTACATTTGGGCACCGGAGATTGATAGACGCGGAAGAGGTATATTACCTCGTTTTGTATCTCCGTTCCTTAAAAAAATCGATAAGGAGAGATCATCTGAAGCAGTTTCAATCGCTGCGAACTCCGAATTCGTAAGAAAGCGTATAGAGGACTCATGGGGTCGTGATTCGGTAGTCATATATCCGCCCGTCGATGTTGAGGAGATCCAGTCTGTTTCAGATTGGTCTTCCTTTGTCAGAGATGAAGAGGAGAGGTCTTTAGAGAACCTACCTTTAGAATTTATTCTAGGAGCATCTAGGTTTGTTCCGTATAAATGCCTCAATTATGTTATCGAAGCGGGTGAAAGTATAGGAATCCCTGTTGTCTTGGCGGGATCTGGACCAGAGTACAGAGAGTTACAGTCACTAGGCCGACGAGCAAGTGTTCCTGTGCTAGTTCTAAATAAACCATCTAATGAATTACTGAGGGCTCTATTCCAACGCTGTACAGCATATATATTTCCACCAATTGAAGACTTCGGAATTATGCCCGTCGAAGCAATGGCATGTGGTGCCCCGGTAATAGTGAATTCCCTTGGTGGAGCCGCAGAGTCAGTGACTATATGTCAAGGGGGGGTATTGGTTGAGAAATGGAACGGAGAGACTCTTCGCGAGGCGTTCGACCGTGTAGAAAAGATTGATACTTTGAGTAGTGCAGAGAGGGCAACAATATTCTCTAGGGAAAGATTCAAGTCAAATTTTTTGCATTGGGTATCTTCTGGCCTGCCTCAGCCACTTCCTTTGGTGAGTTCGGTTTTATGAGTGACATAATTATTTTTGTCGATAGGAAACAAGCCAAAGGCGGCGGGCAAGTGGTCCTTGAACAGTTGATATCCAATAAAATCTTTGAGAATAGTATAGTATATCTGCTCACCTCGAACGAGCTGTCAAAAAAAATGATCATTGGGAAGAATGTAAAAATATTTTTCTCGGCAGATCGCATATTTGAGGACATAAGATCATATCCAAATAATATGACAGTCGCGCTGTGTTCAAACACGAACTCTGATCTTCAGGGGGTTGCTCGGCTCGCTAAGAAAATTAGAGATAATGGACGACCTGTCAAGCTTATCTCAATAGTACATTCATATCCTAGGAATATTTTTTACAGAAAAATTACTAAATTTCTTCAAAGTCAATATAATATATGCCTTTCTGTCGAGCCAGGAATATCTTGCTCGTTACCTGTTACGGATAATCCTCCCTGGCTGAGTATCTGTGAAGCTGGACCTCAAGTTAACTCGGCTATGCCAACGAGGAAGGTTAAAACATTTGCACGTCCAGACAGGGTTAAAGGTTTGGATATAGTTCCCGATATATATAGATCCCTGGAAGAAAAAGGTTTGATATGTCGGGTCGCTTTGGGTGAAAGTATCGATGGAGATACGAAATATGAAAAGTACATAAGGCGGAGTCTGTCACCGTGGTTAGAGGAATTCGGCAAAGGGCCTGATTGGGTGGAGGCAGGGGATATCGTATTGATCCCCTCATTATCAGAGACTGCGTGTCTAACTGCCCAAGAAGTAATCTCCAGGGGAGCATATGTTGTTTCGTCAAGAGTGGGAATTCTACCGTATTTATTTCCAGAAGGGGGATCAATCCAGACGTTTCCAGCGGGCGATATTTCTGGAGCATTAGCGGCATTTAATAACGTGCTTTCTCTTGACGAAAATCAGTTTTGCACGGCTTGTGTTACGAGTTCTAGAATAATTTCTTCACGCGCAGGATTATGGTACAAATATGTTGCTAATCGCCTGCAGTCGTTGTAGCTCAGAGAATATAGCATGAATGCCATCAGGTAAATCATGGCGAGCGTACTAATACTTATGGCTACCTTTAACGGGATAAAATATATATCCGAGCAGATATATTCGATCGAAAGCCAAACAAATAGAGATTGGGAGATCATTATTGCAGATGATAATTCATCTGACTCTACCTTAGATGTTATATATGAGTTTCAGCAAAGAGATGCGCGGGTAAAATATGTTATTCGAAACAGTGAGAATGTAGGTCCGTTCCGAAACTTCATGAATCTATTGGCCATAGCCTATGAAAATAGAAATAATTACCAATTCTTTGCTTTTTCAGATCAAGATGATTTCTGGGAGCCGGAAAAGTTAGAGACGATAGTCTCTAACTTCAAAGAGTTAGGGACTTCACCAAGAGTAATAATATCTGATGCAAGTATTATCAATTGTGGCGGCGAAATAGAACACGAAAGCCTAAATTCAATTCGTGGATTATGCCAAACAAATTCAGGTACCCCGTTATTTGCTCATATATATTATGGGTGTCTTATGATGTTTAATTATGAACTAATTAGTCTCCTGCCGGACTTAACAAAGATTTCTCCGGGATACTACTTTGCGCATGATGCCTTTATTGTGAAGTGCGCATATTTGCTAGGAGATATTTCCTTTATTGATAATAAGTTGGTCAGATATCGAAGGCACGGAAGTAACGTTTCCCGGATAGGTGGAATGATGCCTCAAACCAATTTGTCTAATCTAAAAGAGAAATGTTCTATTAGGAATGTCGTAAGGTATCTGAAGAAACTACGAAGGGATTCGGCTGGGCCGTTGACACATACATCTTCGGTGGCGGAACTGTTAAATTCTACAAAGGCAGAGATAAAAGCCCCGGTGTCCCTTGAACAAATAGAAACATCAATCGCAACTGGTGGTGTACGGTTACTTCGGCTTATGGTTCGTATGCGTGTAAATAGGATATCTATAGCTCAGAAAATCAGATTATACACTACTCCGTTCGTTGGGTATCAGAAATATTTCCCAGTTGAGGAATATCGATGCCGATATCTAGGAGGAAATCAATGAAATGCCCAAAGAAGAACTGGAAATGTCAGAGTTGATAGCAAAGGAAATTATAATTGCTATTCTGTAGTATTCCCGATACGATTTATATGAGTTGTCCTGACCTAAGTATTACGAGGATGTCATGAAGAGATTGACAGATGTCCAAAGTTATGCTTTGGACACACTGATAGCGTTTAAGTCGCTATGTGATAAGGAAAATCTCCCTTGGTATGTAATTGGAGGAACGGCAATTGGAGCGATAAGAGATCATGGATTTATTCCTTGGGATGATGATATTGATATCGGAATGCCAAGATGGGCGTTCGATAAACTTATATCTCTAGACCAAGGTAAATTTCCTGAGGGCAGCCTGGTAACCCCATGTGATGGTGCTGCAATGTATACAAAACACGTCAAGGGGAAAGAGATATGGAGTCCTTGTGTTTTCGACGTGGTTAAAGATCCGTATATTGATGTGTTTCCAATTGACGGTGCCCCTAGAAAACACCTATTTAGGTTAGCTCATTATGGAATATGTTTTATTTTCCTATTCTTCTTGAGAATGGGAAAAGTTAATCATGCAGATATTTCAATACATAGACCATGGTATAAGCAATACTTAATTAAATTAGGACGCCTACTGGACCTTGAAGAAAGAATTCCAACAGAGCGAATTACAGATGCATTTTCAAAGTTTAGGTCGCATTGGAAATTTGAAGAATCTGCCTATGTCGGGAATTTTTTGGGAAGATATAGATATCGAGAAGTAGTCCCCAAATCGTATTTTGGAGAACCAAGATTACATTTCTTTGAAAATACCCAAGTATTTATACCGGAAAGATGTGAACAATATCTCTCAAGGATTTATGGAGATTACATGACCCCTCCAGATGAAAGGCATCGAGATAATCATAATCTGACAATGCGCGACTTAGAAAATGACGAGGTTTAATATTAGTTAGAGAATGCGCTGGAAGTATAGTGATTTCGTTTTAGGTAGATTGTAATGAAAACTTGTGCAGTAATTTTGGCTGGAGGTGTAGGGGAAAGATTTGGTTTTTCCATGCCAAAACAATATATCAGGGTTGCTGGTAAGCCAATAATCGAACATACCTTAGATGCATTTCAATCATCACCATTCATAGATTCAATTTTAGTAGTAGTATCTGAAGGTTGGAAGGATTATCTTGATGAAATGTTGGGTGATAGGTATAGCAAGGTTGCAGATCTAATTGTTGGCGGAGCAACTCGTTCGCAGTCGACCATGAGAGCAATTGAACATTTGTCAAGTAAACATTCCGAAGATATTAAAGTTGTAATCCATGATTCAGTCAGACCTTTAGTAGATCCGGAAACAATACGGCAATGTGTGAATGAACTAGACACATATCAAGCAGTTGATGTTGTTATTCCTTCTTCAGATACGATTGTGAGCATTGATGATAATAATCTGATATGCGGTATTCCGGACAGAAATTTTCTCAGAAGGGGGCAGACTCCGCAAGCATTCTTATTATCGACTATTGAGAAAGCTTATTTTCACTCGGAAAATTCGCAAGTATACTCTGGGACAGATGATTGTGGGATAGTTTTGAACTTCCTTCCATCAGTTTCTATAAAATGCATTACTGGAACCCAAGAAAATATCAAAGTTACATTTCCCGTAGATTTATATCTAGCGGATAAGATATTCCAAATGAGGGCAACGAAGCTAGCAAACATCACTAATGACTGCTTGGAGATTGTAGACAAGGTCATTGTCGTTTTGGGGGCTAGCAGCGGAATTGGTGAAGAAATTACAGAGATTGCCTCTACATACGGGGCGAGAGTATGCCCACATTCTAGATCTACAACTGGGCTAAATATTTGTGATAGTCACAGTGTTGAGAAAGCTTTGAAAGATGCTTTCGATGAGTACGGGCGCATTGATGCGGTTGTTATTACAGCAGGTACCCTTCGATCAGGAAAATTAATTAACAGTACTCTCACTGAAGTGTTGGATGAGATTTCTTGTGATTATATTGGTCCGGTAATCGTAGCTAGGGAATCTTTTAAATACCTTAGGGAAACTCAAGGGCATCTGGTCTTTTTTACTTCATCTTCCTATACACGAGGAAGAGAGAACTATGCGCTGTACTCCTCTTCAAAGGCAGCTGTCGTAAATCTGATGCAAGCACTTTCGGACGAATGGGCTGAAGAAAATATACATGTAAATGCGATTAATCCCGAAAGAACTGATACGCCAATGAGGAGGAAGGCATTTGGACAGGAAGATAAGAGAACATTGCTATCGCCGAAGGTAGTTGCTGAGGCGACACTAAAAGTTTTGTCTTCTCCTATTTCGGGATCAGTTATTGATATCAAGAAGGATGACTACTGTAACTGAAGATAGAATCCATAATTTTTCTAAATATAATCACGCGTAACTTATAAGTAATTCTTGTCTCTATCGTTTTACGGGGAAAGAAGTGGCAGTATTTTTCATTATGACTTTAACGGTAACTGCCGTTATATTTTGCATAGTGCTCCCAAGGCTTTCACTTCTTGGGATCATGGGGTGGATTCTTCTTGCCATTTTGTTTTCTTTTAATACCGATAACGCGGATAGATTAGTTCATGAGACAAAGTTCGAGTATGCTACTATTGGAGACACTAGAAATGAACCATTATTTAATTTGGTGATCGAAATTTCGAGGAATGCTGGACTCGATTACCAGCAGTTTCTAATAATTGTGGGCTTTACATTTACAGGCATTCTTGCTATCACTGTAAGAAAATTTACCAGAGCTAATATAGTACCATATTTATTGCTACTATTTCCATTTTCAATCTATACTTGTATAATCCGGTACACGTGTGGATTAATATTTGTAATTCCGGCAGTTGCTATAATTTTTTCCTACAACAAGACCAAGCTAAAGCTTGGGATAGCTGCGATATTAATTATTGCCGGAACCTTAATGCACTACTCATTAATCATCTCATTGATTGCCTTTCTTGGCCTAATAAGGGAGAAAGCGAAATTCCGGATTTTACTGATTACATTAATTTCAATCGAGATAATTTCAGTTGTTTCTTTTTCTGTAATTGTAAATCTAATACCACAAACACTGGAGTCTGTGGTGTACAAAGTAAGTGGAGGAATTTCATGGACTGAAAGATTTGATCTTGAAGGGTTAACGAGAGTCGCTATTCTAATTTTTTTGCATTATTTACTTGTCGCTGCGTTCATAAAAGTACTTCATGTTTCGTCTGGAGTGGTTGGAGATCATGCTTCGACTAGTACAATTTCTATCATGAAGAGGATAAATCTTGCATCGCTACTGCTAATTCCTTTGAATTTTGTTACTGTTGATGCATATCGAGTCTTGATTGCTCTTGCACCAATATATTTAGCTGTTATGATTAACTCAACATCTTATTGGAGTGAAATCTCTCCTATTTCTGGCATGGGTAAAGAGAATGATGGTTCCGATAGAGCCACTAGTGTTTATGGAAATATGAGTTTATATAGTGGGGAAAGCATAGTACCTAAATGGATATTACCATTTTTCCCAATTCTTTATTCTATTTCTTCGTTTATCCTTTTTCTTGTCTCCAGAGAAAATTTTTGGGTTAATGTATTCCTTGCGATGCTTAATAATAATTCAGTATTTGATATTTGAGCGGTTTGCTGATTAAATATATAACATTTGTTAATATTTAAATTGTTTTAGTTCGCATGAACGACGGAGTTAGTAGTTCCCCAAGTGGGTTTCGAAGTTCTTTGTGGGTTCCTCTTTGTTATGAATATGCCTCAGTGTGGGCCTGAAGGATCCCTAATATAGTGATGGTCTATTTATGTCAATATACGTTGTATGTCCTCCTCGGATAAAAACCGGTGGAACTGAACTGCTTCATCAGTTGGTATTTGCTCTACTTGATATAGGAAGAGATGCAAAAATAGCTTATGTAAATCCTGGTATTAACCCGACTCCAGCTGAGTTTAGAAAATATTGTGAATCATGGATTGCGGTAAGCGAAATACCTGACGATAAGGACAACATAATTGTTCTTCCGGAAACGTTAGTCTCGGTTGCACATACATTTCCAAAAGAAAAAAAATATATATGGTGGCTCAGTGTTGATAACTATCTGAGATTGAATTGTATATTTGCTGGAACTGATGGTGCGGCTAGAAGATTTCTATCATATTTCAAGCATAAAAAATGGAGATTTTCACTTAGAGAACTCACGAAACGAGAGGATTGCTTACACTTAGTACAGAGCGAATATGCTCGTCAGTATCTATTAAATCATGGAATTTCGCCAAAAGTTCTATCCGATTATATTTCGAGCGATTATCTACCTGCAAATATTTCATTTTCAAACCGGAAAAATATTGTAGTCTATAATCCAAAAAAAGGATTGAAGTTTGCAAAACAAATTATTTCACATTTCCCTCAATTTTCCTATGTTCCATTAGTTGATATGTCAACTGAAGAGATAATTCAGTTACTTGATACTGCGAAGGTCTATATTGATTTTGGACCACACCCTGGGAAGGATCGATTTCCAAGAGAAGCGGCAATGAGAGGATGCTGCGTAATAACCGGACGAAAAGGTTCCGCAGCTAATGCAATTGATGTTCCGATTCCATGGCAGTACAAATTTTATGATAGTCGCAATGAGATTCCACGAATAGGAGAATTGATTTATTCGATATTTTTTGACTTCGATGCTCATGCAAGAGAGTTCGATCACTACAGGGACATTATTTCTACAGAAAAAGACGAATTCTATAAATCTGTAAATGATATTTTCACTGATTCAATATGAAAGAAGAATCTCTACTTCAAAATTCGATATTCAACGTATTTTATCGATGCCTAAATATTATTTTTCCTGTAGTTTCGAGCGCCTATGTCGCACGAATATTGCTTCCCGAAGGTGTTGGAAGAGTAGCTTATTCCCAGAATTTGGCACAGTATTTTGCTATTTTTGCCGTATTGGGAATACCAACTTATGGTATTCGATTGGTATCGGTGGTCAAGGGAAAAGCATCGGATAGAAGACGGATTGTTGAAGAGCTTGGTTCTCTTGGACTGATTTCAGGAATCGTATGTTTCTTCGCCTATATTGCAATAGTATTTGTTAGCCCGCTATATAGAACAAATGGAGCCCTTTACGTTGTTGCTGGTGTGGGGATTATTTTCAGTGGCCTTAATGTAGACTGGTTTTTCCAAGGCATAGGGAATTATAGATTTATTGCAATTCGCGGTGCAATAATTCGAGTTTTGAGCCTTGTCCTTATTTTCTGTTTTGTGAGGAACAGCTCAGATCTTATTGTTTACTGTGGGATATTAGTATTTGGAACCGCGGGAAATAATATCTGGAATTTTTGTAAGTTGGTGAAAACAAAAAATTTCACGAAATTCCGTTTTTCTGGTCTGCAAAATCATATACGATCTTCATTGGTTTTTTTCGCAACTTCATTGGTCATTCAGGTCTATGTTTTGTTCGATGTCACTCTTCTTGGGCTTTTATCAACCGTAGAAGCAGTGGCCTACTACTCGAATTCCGTAAAGCTCGTTAGAATGCTATTGACTACAATAGCGGCTTCAACTGCCGTTTTTTTGCCACGATTAACATTAGCATGGAGTGAAGATAGGGAACAATTCCGAAAACTAACTTCGACAGCCTTGTCGTTTCTCTCATTTGTTTTAATTCCATCATGTATTGGATTATTTCTGATATCAGATGAATTGGCTATATTCCTATATGGAACTGCTTTTATCCCCGTCGGAGAGACATTGAAAATTTCTTCTTTTTTGATCCCTTCCCTTGGATTTAGCGGTTTTGTTGGTACACAAATACTTGTTTCATCCGGGAATGAAAACAAATTACTTATCGCGGTAGGTCTGGGAGCCTGTGTTAGTTTGATAATGAATATTATTTTTATCCCGCGATATCAGCAGAACGGTGCAGCGTGGGCTGGTGTTATTTCAGAAACGATAGTATTGGCATTATGTATTTGGTTTAGCCATAAAGTCGATAGATTCCAGGTCGATTTTGTAAACTTTGGGAAAGTTATCCTGGCATCGTGCGCGTTGGGGTTGTTAATCACGGTAGCTGAACACTATTTGAACGGGGAAATATTTATGCTAACCTCATTATTTTTTGGAGGGTTGGTATATTTCGCTTTATCCATTGCCATGAAGAATTCTATAGCAATATTGATACTGAAATTTCTTCGAAGTTTTATTAAGAAATAACTTGCTACCGGGATTGTATTTGAGAGGTGGATCTTCTTCAAGAAAGAAATTTCCTGACATTTATTCTCTCGATTCCCTCAGCACTTGTGTAATTCTCTGTGTCGTCAAGGCTGAGGACGATCTTACGGAAGTGATCCTTGACCTCGCGGAGTGGTTTGAACTCACGCTCGACAACTTCGGGGCTTACGAGCAGGTAGCTCACTTGGACATATATCTTTTCAGATCCCATGGTGGCGATGAAGTCAACCTCGGCGTTCCCTTGCTTGCCGATGTGAACGTCATAACCCCGTCGGATGAGTTCGAGGTAGACGATGTTTTCAAGGAGACCGGGGTACTCTTGGGGGCGATAGCCAAGGCGTGCGGTGGCGAACCCTTGGTCCTCAAGAAAGTACTTCTCGTGGGTCTCCATGATCCTCTTCCCGGTGATGTCGTAGCGGGAGACCTTGTGGATGATGAAAGCTTGAGCGAGGTAATCGAGGTAGTTGTAGATCGTCTCGACGCCGACGTTGCGTCGTTGGCTCTTGAGATAGTCGGCGATGCGCTTGCCGGTGATGACTTGACCGAGGTTTGAGACGACGAAGTTGAGGACGCGATCGAGGAGGTTGACGTCACGGATCTTGAACCGACTCACCACATCCTTGAGGAGAACGGAGTTGAGGACGTCTTGGAGGTACTGCTCCTGAACGTCGGCATCGCCTCGGAGTTCGTGGATTCCCGGCAGGCCGCCGAAGCGGACGAACTCATTGAAGAGGGATGCTTGGGGGTGGAGGGCGTGCCAGAGCTCAGTGAGTTCCTCAGTGGTGGTGGACTGCTCGTTGGGGTGAAGAAGTTTGTTCTCTCGGGCGGTTTCACGGCGCTGTGATATCCATGTGGTGAAGGAGAGCTCCTGATATTCGCTGAAGGAGAGGGGGTGGATGCGAAATTCCACGTAGCGTCCAGTGAGGAAGGTGGCGAGTTCTCCGGAAAGGAGCGAGGCGTTGGAGCCAGTGATGATGATGTCGCAGTCGAGATCGACGCGGAATGAGTTGATGACGCGTTCCCAACGATCGACCATCTGAATCTCGTCGAGGAGGATGTACAGCTTGCCCTCGGCCTGGGCGGCTCGTTCGAGACCTTCTTCGTACAGAGAGTTGGCATCGGTGAGATGTTCGTGGGCGAGGGATTCGAAGGTGACGATCCAGATTTGCTCCGGTCGAACGCCACGTTCGAGAAGGAGATCGCGAACCATCGTGAGGATCGTGCTCTTGCCACAGCGTCTCACACCAGTGAGAACCTTGACGACGGGAGTGTCCAAGTAGGAGGAGATCCTGTCGAGGTAGAGGTGCCGAATGAGCATCGACGATCCTCCTTTCTGAGTTTCTTCCATACTAGAAACTCAGAAGAAATTAGTCAATAGTTTCTAGTATGGAAGAAACTTGTATCAAGGCCGTCGTCTGTTCGCCCTAGGTAAGCTCACCGGGAGGATCCACCAGGAACGGCACCAGACCAAGGTGCACGATCCCGTCTCGGCTCTGTGTCAGCGGGTCGGCGCTGATGACGTACTTGGGGTAGTTGTCTCCAACGGGGGAGAAGGCGCCGAACTCCCGGGCAGCGACGTTCTCGTCGGCGATGAGGTAGGCGACTTGGATGTAGTGGGGGACACTGTCGCGGATGGCCACGAAGTCGATCTCGCCGTGGGAGGTTTTCCCGGTGTACACGTCGAAACCGCGTGAGCGCAGCTCGGTGTACACCGTGTTCTCGATGCGATCGCCGATGCCCGGGCCGGCGCCGACTTGCCGGGTGGTGAGGATGCCGAGATCAGTGCTGTAGTACTTGTCGAGGGTGGCGAGGATGCGTTTGCCACGAACGTCCCACCGGCGCACCCGGTTGAGGAGGAGCGAATCGGTCATGGCGCGTAGGTAGGCATAGATCGTCTCGGTTGAGATGCTGCGCCGTTGCGACTTAAGGTAGTCGGTGATCGATCCGGGGGAGATGACGCGGCCGAGGTTCTCCATCGTGAAATCGAGGATCGTCTCCAGCGCTGCGATGTCGCGGACGCCTGAACGCTGGACGACGTCACGCAGAATGACCGAGTTGAAGACGTCGCGGAGGTACGCCCGTAGCTGTGATCCTTCGAAGGCGAACCGTTGGGGGAGGCCGCCCCACGTGAGGTAGTCCATGAGCGACGCCGTGTCGCCACCGGCGGGGGAGGCCCCCTCGAGGTGGAGAGCTTCGGTATAGCTGAGCGGCCACACGCGATGTTCGACGTAGCGGCCCGAGAGGTAGGTGGCGAGTTCGCCGCTGAGGAGATGGGCGTTCGAGCCCGTGATGAACAGGGAGATGTTGCCCCGGGCGCGCAGTGAGTTGATGCCCTTCTCGAACCCGGGCACTTCTTGAACCTCATCGAGGAAGACGTAGTAAGGACGATCGTCGACGATGCGTTCACGGATGTGGCGGTCGAGATCGGCGGGGCCGTGGATGTCGGCGTAGTCCGTCAGTTCGAAGTTGAGGAGGATGACGTGGTCCGCCCCCGTCTTCTCGGCGATCTCCTCGGCGATCTGGCTCAGCAGCACCGATTTGCCGCACCGGCGAATGCCGGTCAGCACTTTGACGATGTCGTATTGGTCGTAGTACGGGCGCAGAGCGTCGAGGTAGCGCTCGCGGCGCAACATGGGTGCCATCGGGTGCCTCCCAGATCGATTTGATTCCATCGTATCGAAAGAAAACGTCGATCTGGCCATTTCGTCGGGTATAGACGTACCCGACTAGACGGCGGTGTGCGACCGCCCCCGGCGCCAAGTGAGCGGTGCCGATGCGAAGCGCGGAATTGTCGCGTCAGCGGTGACGTTCGACGAAGCGTTGGAGGGGGATCTCCTGCGTCCCGTCGACGCCGCTGGCATGCGCGTCGGCGGCGAGGCGGTCGAAGTCGTCGGGAGCGAAATAACCGGCGTTGCGGTAGACGCCCATGCGCTCGATGAGGCCGTCGGTGTCGAGTTCGGGGTGGAACTGCGCGGCGTAAACGTTCGTCTTGACGCGGAAGAGTTGGACGGGGCACGTCTCCCCGGTGGCGAGGACGACCGCCCCCTCGGGCAGGGTTCGGACTGCTTCCTTGTGTCCGACATAGCCCCAGAAGGGTTCGGTCAGCCCGGCGGTGAGCGGATCGGCCCGCCCCGCTTCGGTCAGCCGGATGGCGATGGCGCCGACATCCTCCTTGTGGGTCGAGTCGACGACGCCGCCGAGGTGGGTCGCCAGCACTCCGACCCCGTAGCAGAGCCCGAAGAAGGGGAAATCACGCTCGATGATCTCGTCGAGGAGACGGCCGAGATCGGCTTCGACGCGTTGCTGGAGGGGAGATTTCGTTGCCGATGAGGTGCAGAATCCGGAGCCGCCGAGGATGACGCCGGCGTAATCGTCGAGTGAGAGGTCGGCTGGCAGGGGAGTTTGTTCGAGACGCAGCTGCACCAAGTCATCGTCGGCCAGGGCGCAGACCCGTCGCACCGCGCTCGCTTCGCCGATCGCCGTGGCGTCGTCGTCACGGGTGCTGAGCAGGAGGAAGGGTTTCACAGGGGGCATAGTGCATGATCCATTCAAATTGCTGATGACAGCAAGGATTCTAGAATCCCGACGCGTCAGGCGGCATGGCCGGCGCTCACAGGACGCTCCCCGCGCTTCCACGACGGCGCCACGATGAGACCGTGACGTTGCGCTTGAACGAGGATCCAGGCCGACGCTCCGCCGAAGAGGAAGAAGGCGACGATAGAGGCCTCGACGCCGACGGCGCCACCGGTCAACCAAGCCGGCCCCGGCCACGAGGTGGCGGGCAGCCCCGAGTTGGCCGACAACGAGGCCGACATGACCGATCCCCAGAGGTTCTCCGTCATATTCCAAGCCAGGTGCAACCCCATGACCCACCACAGCGAGCGGGTGACGAAATACACGGCGGTGAGCAGCACACCGGAGCCGGCCGCGACGGCGAGCAACGCCACCGGTGATGTTGAGACGCGCAATTGCAAGAGGACGACGGCGACAGTGACGATGCCGATGGAGATCCAGGAGCCGACAGCGTCTTCGAGCACCCGAGCTAGCACGCCGCGCAGGAGAATCTCCTCGACGAGCGCGGCGGCTATCCCCATGTTGATGAAGTCGAGCCAGAAGGAATGGGCCGGGTTGAGCCCCCGGATCCGGTAGGCGCCGAACAAGGCGATGATGCCGACGATGACGGTGATGAGCACGACGCCCGCCGCGATGCCGAGCAAAACGCCCACCCAACGCCGCGCCGCCAATTCGATCGGCCAGACCCGCCCCTCCATGAGACAGGTGAAAAGAAGATACGAACCGAGGGCGCACAAGGCCGCCAAGGTGGTGAAGACGATCTCCGGCATCGTCGCCGACCCCGTCACCGCCATATAGATCGTGTTGACGAACAAGAACGTGAGGATGAAGAGGACGGCGAACACGGCCAACCGCGCGAACGGGTTCAACGTGAACTTGTGCTGGGGATTTTCCGGGTCGCGCCGCACCGCGTCGGCCGGGAGACCATCCGCTGCGCGCAACTCAGCTTCTGGCTGGCGCAGCAGATCGAACACCGGTCCCAGCCAGACGTTGAAACGATGGATCACTCCTTTGACGCCGGTCGGCGGGGGAGTGTCGGCAGCCTCCGCGTGCGACGACCTCGAAGACGAGCCCGAACGCTCATCCCGGGCCGCCCCGGCGCGAGCCCCTGCGCCGCGGGAAGGATCACTGGCGCCATCCCACTCCTGGGCACGGGAACGCTGCGACGACGCCGTCCGCGACGACGACCGGTCGTCCCTCTCTCCGGTCGTCCGCTGCGACGCGGCCTGCCAGCGCTGGGCTCCCGCCTCAACGTCGGAACGTGACGACGAATCACCCGCCGAGGAACGAGCCGACGGCGAACGTCTGGAGTCATATCCAGCCCCAGAAGCAGAAGACGAAGACGACGAACGGCCCGACGGATACGATCGGCGATCACCGCTGGTGGCTCGGCGGTCCCGCGGCGGCGCCTCGGAGGTGGTCGGGCGATCGAGGCTGTAATCGCGGACATCGTCCGTCCACTCGTCCTCATCCCACCCCTGGTGGTAATCGCCCGTCCATTTGTTCGCGGAGGCCGAACCGGAGGACGAGGAGGAGCGGTCGTCATCAGCGCCGACTCGGCGCGCACGGCCATCGTCATCCCAGCGGTCCCGCTGGTCATCCCAGCGTTCGCGAGTCCGGTCGTGCGACTGATCCTGGTCGTCGTCCCAACGGTTGTGGGGGCGATCGTCCCAGGGCTCCTCGGGCGACTCCTCCCATTCGCTGGGGGTGTCGCGCCAATCGCGCGGAGCTTCCTGCTCCGGCTGATCGCGCCGGGGAGTGACCCACGGGTTCGAAGATGAGGATCCGCGGGGCCGGGTCTCGTCAGACATACTGAAAAATCCTTGTTCTCACAGAGCACCACTGAGAGATGGGGAGCACACCTCTCCAACGGCGGCGTTCACGTGCCATGAGCGCTCACATCGCCGACTGTTCCCGAGGGGGATATTTCTTCGAAAACATATCGGCCCGGTGACCCCCGTCACGTCGCTCTGCCGTCTCATCCAGAGTAGCAGGGCATCAGACACGAGGCGCGACGGCCGCTCACGCCGCCTTCATCGCTGCGGCGAGATCATGCTCGAGGACGTCGAGGAACTCCTCAGTCGTCAACCAGGATTGATCCGGGCCGACGAGCAGGGCGAGATCCTTCGTCATTTTTCCCGCTTCGACCGCGCCGACGCAGACCCGCTCGAGCGTCTCGGCGAAGCGCGTCACATCCGGCGTGCCGTCGAGGGAACCGCGATGTTTGAGGCCGCCCGTCCAGGCGAAAATCGACGCGATTGGATTCGTCGACGTCGGCTTGCCCTCCTGATGGAGACGATAATGCCTTGTCACCGTGCCATGGGCCGCCTCCGCCTCGACCGTTTTCCCATCGGGGGTCATGAGAAGCGACGTCATGAGCCCGAGCGAGCCGAACCCCTGGGCGACGGTGTCGGATTGCACATCGCCGTCGTAGTTCTTGCATGCCCAGACGTAGCCGCCCTCCCACTTGAGCGCCGAGGCGACCATGTCGTCGATGAGGCGGTGCTCATACGTCAACCCGGCCGCCTCGAAACGCTCCTTGTATTCCGTCTCGTAGATCCGGGCGAAGATATCTTTGAAGGCGCCGTCGTAGGCCTTGAGGATCGTGTTCTTCGTCGAGAGATAGACCGGATAATTCCTGGCCAGCCCATACGAGAGGCAAGCCTGGGCGAAATCCTCGATCGACTGGGTGAAGTTGTACATCCCCATCGCCACGCCGCCGTCGTCGCCGTAATTCGCGACGAGATGCTCGACCGGCTGCGAGCCGTCCTCCGGCGTGAAGGTGATCGTCACCTTCCCAGCGCCCGGCACGACGAAATCCGTCGCCTTGTATTGATCGCCGTGGGCGTGACGGGCGATGACGATCGGCTTCGTCCACCCCGGCACCAAACGAGGGATGTTCTTCACCACGATCGGCTCACGGAAGACGACGCCGCCGAGAATGTTGCGGATCGTGCCATTGGGCGACTTCCACATCTGTTTGAGGCCGAATTCCTCGACGCGCGCCTCATCAGGGGTGATCGTGGCGCATTTGACGCCGACGCCGTGGCGTTTGATCGCCTCGGCCGCCTCGACGGTGACGCGATCCTCCGTCGCGTCGCGATGCTCGATCCCGAGATCGTAATAATCGAGATCGACGTCGAGATAGGGGAGGATGAGCCGCTCACGGATGGCGTGCCAGATGATGCGCGTCATCTCATCGCCGTCGAGTTCGACCACCGGTTTCGCCACAGTTATTTTCACACGATGAAGTCTAGACGGTGGGTCCGACACCACGTCTCGTCGTTCGGAGAGGCTTGCTCCGACGCTATGCTCGGCAGCGCACGGAGCCACGGGCGGGGGCATTGTTCAACAAGTGGACACCGACGGACGACCCTTTAAAATTGGGTGCGCAGGAACGGACCCATCGACGAGGAGGATCCCCATGAAGGTGACCTTCAGCCAGTCCCCGCTCGCGACGATCGGCTTGGAATGGGAGCTCCACCTCGTCGACCGTCAGACCCACGCGCTCACCCCGGCGGCCGCTGAACTCATCGACCTTGTCGGCGGCGGCGAGGACCAACCGGTGCGCAAGGAATACCTCCCCTGCATGATCGAGATCGTCTCCCAGCCGCACGCCCGTGTCGCCGACGCCATCGCCGATCTCGCCGAACACCTCGAGCGCCTCGACGAGGCCGGACGCGACCTCGGCGTCGCCCTCATGGGCGGCGGCTCCCACCCCTTCAGCCGCCCGGCCGATCAAGCTCCCTTCCGCACCCCGCGCTACGACATCGTCACCGAACGGAACCAGTGGTGGGGCCGCCAGATGGCGATCTGCGGAACGCACGTGCACCTCGGCGTCGACGACCAGAACAAGGTCCTTCCGATGACGTGGACCTTCGCCCGCTTCTACCCCTACCTCCTCGCCGTGACGGCCTCCTCGCCTTTCTGGGACGGCGAGGACTCCGGGTTCGCCTCCCAGCGCACCATGATGTTCCAGCAGTTGCCCACCAACGGGCTGCCGTACTATTTCGCCGAATGGGACGCTTTCGAGGCCTACATCGACGACCTCGTCGCCTGCGACATGATCACCCACGTCGACGAATTGCGCTGGGACGTGCGCCCCTCGCCCAAGTTCGGCACGATCGAGAACCGCATCCCCGACTCGGCCACCACCCTGCGCGAACTGGCCTGTGAGGCGGCGCTCACCCAATGTCTCGGGGCTTTCTTCGCCGACTCCCTCGATCGCGGCGAGGAACCCGACTATCTCGCCCCTTGGCTCGTCCGCGAGAACAAGTGGCGTTCCGCCCGTTACGGGCTCGACGCCACCATCATCACCCCCCAGCCCGGGCGGCGCACCCTGCCCCTCCGCGAGGGTCTGCCCGCCCTCCTCGACCGCCTCGAGCCCTACGCTGAGCAACTGGATTGTGCCGAGGAACTCGACTTCACCCACACGATCCTCGAACGCGGCGCCAGCTACGAGCGGCAACGCCGCTGGGCCGAGGCGACGAAAGGACGCGACGGGAACCTCGACCTCGCCAAGGTGGCGTCGATCCTGGCCGAGGAGACGATCACGAACACGCCGGCCTGGTACGGCATGAGCGAGACGGCTGAGACGCTGACCGCCGTTTACTGACCCAGATCCGCCGTCACTAGCCTCGGGCCGGACTGGCGGTCTCGGGCTGACACGGATCCCGAGTCACCTGTGGCCGTGGCGACCACGAACAAAGACGACCGCGTTCAGGCCGGGTTGACCGGGGCCCATTCCGGGCCCGTCTCACCCAAGGACTCGTCGAGTTTGGCGAACAGGGGCGACGGCTTGGCTAGGGGCCGACCGGCCTCGATCGGCGTCGACTCCCAGCGGGCCTGCTCGCTGGCGTAATCGCCCGTCAGAATCGGGTAATCCTCATTGCCCTCTTCGCTCACCTCGACCATCGACGGCTGAGCCGCCCACACGCCCGTGCCGCCGAGCGTCTCATGGACCTTCTGCGCGGCGTGGGGAAGGAAGGGCGTGAGCAAGGTGTTGGCGTCCTGGACCACCTGCAAAGCCGTATGAAGGACGGTGCCTCGCCTAGCCGGATCGTCTTTGAGCTTCCATGGCTCGGTGTCGGAGAGATAGCGGTTGGCCGCCGCGACGACCCGCATCGCCTCCCCGATGGCCTGCTTGAACTTGGCCCGCCCCAACAATTCGCCGACTTTGACGAAGCCGCCCTGGCTCAGCTTGAGGAGATCGGAGTCGACGTCGCGCAGATCCGTCGCCGCAGGCACGGCGCCGTTGTTCTTGAACGCCATCGAGACGGAGCGGTTGACAAGGTTGCCCCACTCGTTGGCCAACTCGGCGTTGGTGCGCCGGACGAACTCGTCCCACGTGAAATCGGTGTCTTGATTCTCAGGGCCCGCCACCGCGATGAAATACCGCAGCGCGTCCGGGCCGAACTCGCGGAGGAAATCACGCACGTAGATGACGGTCGAGCGGCTGGTCGAGAACTTCGAACCGCTCATCGTCAAAAACTCGCTCGAGACGATCTCCGTCGGCAAGTCGAGCTTCCCGAAGGCGCTCGGCGTGCCACCCTTCGCCCCCTCGCCGTTGGCGCCGAGGAGGATCCCCGGCCAAATGACCGAGTGGAATGTGATGTTGTCTTTCCCCATGAAGTAGTAGGACAACGCCTCGGGGTTCTGCCACCACTGCCGCCACGCCTCCGGTTCTCCCTTGCGGGACGCCCATTCGATGGAGGCGGAAAGGTAGCCGATGACGGCGTCGAACCAGACATAGATCGACTTCATCGGGTTGTCGCGCCACCCGTCGAGGGGGATGCGGATGCCCCAGTCGAGATCACGGGTGATGGGGCGTTGCTTGAGATCTTTGAGCAGCTGGAGCGAGAAATTCATGACGTTGGGCCGCCAGTCGCGCCGCGTCGCCAACCAGGCCGACAAAGCCTCGGCCAAGGACGGCAGGTCGAGGAAGAAATGCTCCGTCTCGACGAACTTCGGCGTCTCCCCGTTGATGCGTGAGCGCGGATTGATGAGGTCGATGGGGTCGAGCTGATTGCCGCAGTTGTCGCACTGATCGCCCCGGGCCGCCTCGTAGCCGCAGATCGGGCAGGTGCCCTCGATGTAGCGATCGGCCAGGGTCCGCCCGGTCGACGGCGAGATCGCTCCCAACTGGGTGTGTGGCACGACATAGCCGTTGGCGTGCAGGGCGCGGAACAATTCTTGGACGACACGTGCATGGTTGCACGTCGTCGTGCGGGTGTAGAGGTCGTAGCTCAGCCCCAAGCCGGTCAGATCCTCGGCGATGACGCGATGGTATTTGTCCGCCGTCTGCTGAGGGGTCAATCCCTCCTTGTCAGCCTGAACTTGGATGGCCGTGCCGTGCTCGTCGGTGCCGGAGACCATGAGGACGTCGTGACCCGCCATCCGCATGTAGCGCGAGAAGACATCGGAGGGCACCCCGAACCCGGAGACATGCCCGATGTGACGAGGGCCATTGGCGTACGGCCAAGCGACGGCTGCGAGAATCTTCGACATGAGGAATACCCTAGCGCGGACCCGTACGACGGGAGGGGGCCTCGGCATCGAGCGGTTCCAGGTCGGGGACCGAGTCGACCGGCTGGCCGGAGTCAGACGACGCCGACGGTGGCAGCGACGGTGGGATCAGCGTCTCGTGGGGCTCAACCGACCGGAGCAGGACGGCGTGACTCGCGATCGCGCCGGGGAGGGGCGGCCGACACCACCGCTGAGGCGAAATCGAGCGCCGGGCCGTGAGGTCGGCCGGTGACTCTTGGCCCACCGATCTGGACGGCTTGCTTGACGAACCCGTCGGCGATGTCGATCATCCGTTTCGTCTCGCGTTCCCACTGCGGTTCCTGCGACCGAAACGGCCCTGTGGCCAGGGAAATCGCCACCCCGGCGGCGCGCAGCCGCAATTCCCAGGGATCGACCCGGCTATCGAACGCCGCCATCCAACCGCGGGCCAAGCGTCGCACCCGCTCGGTCTGGGCGGCGTCCATGCGCTGGATGCAAGCGAGATGGGCGAGTAGGCAGGCGAGATCGTCAGCCCTCCGTCCCGGTCCGACCGTGTCGATGTCGAGCAAACCGGTCACCTGGCCGTCGTTGACATAGATCTGAGCCTCGTAAAAATCCCCGTGCGTCGGCTCCTCGCCCAACGGCAGGGGAGCGAGCGCGGTCGAGATGTACTGGGCGAGGTGGTTGAGCCGGCGCTCCTCGGAGGGAAGCCGGGCTGAGACCACAGAGGCGTAGTGGCGCACCGAGGAGGCCCAAGGGGGGCGCCGCTCCAACCTCATGACGTCGTGCGGCAAACTGTCGAGCAGGGTGAGCAATCCCTGCGCCGTGACCGGGCGAGACTCGTCGAAAATCGCCTTCGACAAGGGATGGCCCGACAATTCGGTGAGGACGAGGAGGTAATCGTCGGTCGTCACCAAGACCTTCGGGCAGGGCACTTTGGCCGCGGTGAGGATCTCATGGCGCACCCGGATCCGTTCCACGTCGCTCTCCCGGCAGGCTTTGACGTAGACGGTCACCCCACTGGCGGTCCGGCAACGCAACACCGCCCGTCGCCGGGGCCGGTAGCGGATGAGTGTGATCGTGAGATCCTCGGGCGCCGATCCTTCCTCTGGCAGGCCGCAGCGGCGCAACAGCTGTGACATCGCCACCGGGTCGCTGGCGTGGGCCAACCCCGGCAGATCAGGATCGTTGGGGTAAAACCAACACGCCGCCTGGACACCGTTTTGGGCGAAGAGCTTCGCCTTGCGATCGGAGGTGTTCGGTCCGTTGGCGCGGATCGTCACCCCGATCGTCTCGTTCGTGTTCCCCTGAGGGCGCGCGATTCTCGTCCGGTAGGTAGCCGTCGTCGATCGCCCCGGACTGGCGTCGACATGGTCAAGGGCATAAGACAACAACCGGCCCCCATCCCGGCTGACCACCGCCTCCAGCAAATATTTCGCTTCGGCGGAGGTCAATGTCTTCGCCCCATCAGCGTCGTTCATGTCCCGCTCCCCGCGGACCAACGCTTGTGTGTCGCGTTGTCCGCTGTCCTCAGTGTCGCAGAACTGGGCCGATCTGAAAAGATGACAAATTGTTCATAGGGAAATTGGTATCGCAATTAATCTCTGATAAGTGTAATATTTGCCTAGTCAGACGAATGATTCGAGGGAGTGGGTGAGGCGGGAGCCACTGATGGGGTGGCATCGCCTCGGACATCAACAACACGAACATTTATTCGTGCGGCACGTCGTCCGTCCAGTTCGGAGACGGTCAAGGCCACCGGTTCTCCCTCGACCTCCTCGGGGGTGCCAGCTCGGGCCAACACGGTGTGCACCGTCGCCCCGAGTTCAGGCAGATCGCCCTGGCACGCGACCCAGAAACCGGCCAACGTGTCATAGGGACCCTCAGGCAGGATGTATCCGGTCAGATCACGGAACTGTTCCAAGGTGACGAGCCCCTCGACGTCGAGACCGATGCCGGAAGCCTTGACGATCGGCACGTCGGCGTCGTATTCGTCGCGGATCTCCCCGATCAACTCCTCGATGAGATCCTCGAGGGTGACGATCCCCGCAGTGCCGCCGTATTCGTCACGGACGATGGCGAGATGGGCGGAGTCGCGCCGCAGTTGGGTGAGGGCGTGGAGCACCTTGACGGTCGCCGGCAACGCCGTCACGGGGCGGGCCAGTTGGCGGATCGGCGCCTGACGACCGGTCGGGTCGAGCCCCATGAGATCGCGCACATGGAGGAAACCGACGATGTCGTCGACCGAACGCCCCGTCACCGGATAGCGCGAGTGGGGGGCCGATTCGACGGCGGTGATCGCCTTGTATGCCGGCATGTCGCCATCGAGGAAGGTGACCTCGGTGCGCGGCACCATGACCTCGCGCAAGCTCCGTTCACCAGCGGCGAAGACCTCTTCGACGATGTGACGTTCCTCGTCGCCCAAGCTGGCCGAGCCCGTCACCATGGCGCGCAACTCTTCGTCGGTCACTTCCTCCCGGGAAGCCTTCGGGTCGCCCCCCAGCAGACGGACGACGATGTTCGTCGAGACGCCGAGGAACCAGATGACCGGGCGGGCCAAGGTCGCCATGACGTCGACGAATCCGCCCAAGGTCAGCGCGAACGCCTCCGCCCGTTGCATGGCGAGGCGTTTGGCCGTCAATTCACCGATGACGATCGAGAAATACGAGATGACGATGGTGACGAGGATCGTCGCGATCGTCGAGGCGACCGATTCGGGTAAGCCGGCCCGTGTCAACACAGGAGCGACGTATTCCGCCAGATTGTCGCCGCCGAAGGCCGCCGCCAAGAACCCGGTCAGAGTGATGCCGACCTGGATGGCGGAGAGGAAGCGGTTCGGATTCGCCGTCAGCGCCGCCACCTTTTGCCCCCGGCGCCCCTGTCCGGCTAGGTGTTTGATCTGAGACTCGCGCAAACTGACGAGCGCCATTTCTGAAGCGGCGAAGACCCCCCCGACGATGATGAGCAGAGCGACGACCGCAATGGTGACCCCGACGTTCGACATGACCTCGATCCAAAAAACACGATGAGTGACGCATAGTTGTGACATTGTGAGCGTACCCTAAAGGCGTGAGCCACCCCTTGGACGGCGCCCTCAGCCCCTTGTCCACCGGCGGATGGACGGCCCGCGTCGGCCCGGTGGCGAGAGAGGGAGAAGAACTATGCGTGTCGTCCTGGCGTCGAAATCACCGGCCCGCTTGCTGACCCTGCGCCGGGCCGGGCTCGATCCTGAGGTCATCGTCTCCGACGTCGACGAATCGCTCACCCGCCGCTCGAGCACGGGAGAACTAGTCGCCGCTTTGGCGGAGCAGAAAGCTGATTCCGTCTTCGCACAACTGACCTCAGCCGACCAAGGGCCGCGAGCGGATGAGGATCTCATCGTCATCGGGTGTGACTCCGTCCTCGATTTCGAAGGCCGTGCCGTCGGCAAACCCGGCACGAGCGAACGGGCCGTCACCTTGTGGAAACGGCTTCGTCTGCATAGCGGGCTGCTCATCACCGGGCATCGCGTCATCGTTCGCTGCGCCGGATCCGTCCAAGCCGACACCCGTGTCGCTCGCACCGTCGTCCATTTCGCCGATCTCTCCGACGAGGACATCGATGCTTACGTCGCCACCGGTGAACCGGCCGAGGTCGCCGGGGGTTTCACGATCGACGGATTCGGCGGCCCCTTCATCACCCACATCGAAGGCGACCACCACAACGTCGTCGGCGTGAGCCTTCCGCTCCTGCGCCTCATGCTGGCCGATCTTGGCGTCTCCTGGACCTCGCTGTGGTCGCCCCGACCGTGAAGTGACGCTCAACTCGGCTCGCGCAGGACGAGAGCCCGGCCCGTGGTCGTCTGGTCGTCTCCGCCGTGAGGCGACGCTCAGCCCTCGTCGTTGCGGACAGTCAGGCCCCAGGTGTCCTCGCCCGCGGCGAACGCCCCGTTCCATTCCCCGGATTCGAAGATCAAGCCGCCCTCGCCCTCCGCGGTGACCGTCCACCCTGTGTCAGGCAGGGTCTCGGCCAAGAAATCCTCGACCTGCGCCGCGTCGCTGCCATCACCCGTCACGACTAGGGCGTTCGGCTGATCGACGAAAGCGGTGACGTCGACATCGGCCGGCAACCACACGCGCTCAGCTGGCTCATGGGTGAACCCGAGCGACGCCAAGGCGACACCACCGGCGGGGGAGACCACCGTGGTCGGTGAAGGATCGATGGCGTCCGGGGCGGCGGCAGCACACCCGCCGAGCGCGACGGCTGAGGCGATCGCGAGCAGCCCGGCGAACGACCGGGAGCGACGGGTGGAGCGGTTCGACACGATCGTCACCCTACCGAGGCGATTCCAGAGCAGACAGCCGCCGGCCCATGAGCCTCAGCCGTGGTCATGATGATGGCGCTGAGAACTCGGGTGTCTGGGGTAATCTCCTCAAAACGATGAATGAGACGAACGAAACCGTGGCACGAGACGACGCGGCCGCCGAAACGCCGGCGAACGGAGCCAGCGCCACCCCTGCCACGACGGCGCCACCGACCGGCCCCTCAGGGGACACGGTCGTCGCGGCGACCCCGCCCCGCCATCAGCTCCCCGCGGCGATCCGGGTGTTGCGCCCCAGGCAATGGCTCAAGAACGTCTTCGTCCTCGCCGCGCCGCTAGCCGCCGGCACCCTCTTCCACACCGGGGTGCTGTGGCGCACCCTGCTCGCCGTCGTCGCGTTCATCGCCGTCTCCGCCGCCATCTACGTCGTCAACGACGTCCGCGACGCCGAAGACGACCGCCGCCATCCCGTCAAACGCCTGCGCCCCATCGCCGCCGGAGAGATCCGACCCGTCACCGCGCTCGTCATCGGCGCCTGCTGCGCGCTCGCCGGATTCGCCCTCGGCTTCTTCCTCGACACTGACTTCGGCGCCATCCTCGTCTTCTACGTCCTCCTCCAAATCAGCTACTCGCTGTGGCTCAAGGACCGCCCCATCATCGACCTCGCCGTCGTCACCATCGGCTTTCTCCTGCGCGCCATCTCCGGCGGCGTCGCCACCGGACTCCTGCTCAGCCAATGGTTCCTCCTCGTCGCCGGATTCGGATCCCTCTTCATGGTCGCCGGCAAGCGCTACTCCGAACTCGTCACCCTCGGCTCAGCCGCCAAGACCCGCCCCTCCTTGGCCGGGTACACCCCCACCTTCCTCCGCTTCATCTGGGGCATGTCGGCCGCCCTCGTCGTCTCGAGCTACGCCCTGTGGGCCTTCGACCAACACCACGACGACACCTGGCTCGGCATCCCCTGGGCCATCGTCTCGATCGCCCCCTTCGCCCTCGTCATCATCAGTTACGCCCGCGTCATCGACGCCGGCAAAGCCGGCGAGCCCGAGGACGCCGTCCTCGGCGACGTCACCCTTCTCGCCATGGCATGCCTGTGGCTAGTCTGCGTGGCCTTGGCTATCTTCGCCACCTAGCGGGGGCTGGATGATCTGGAACATCACCACGGTCGAGCGGACCGGTTCGACGAACGCCGACCTCGCCGCTCGAGCCCATGGCGGCGCGCTCGAACCTGGTGACGTCCTCATCGCCGGGGAGCAGATGGCCGGGCGGGGCCGCCTCGAGCGCGTCTGGTCGAGCCCTGCGGGCTCCTCGCTCGCTCTCTCCGCCGCTCTCGCGCTTCCCGCTGAGCCGACCCGGTGGCCGATCCTGCCGCTCGCCGTCGGCCTCGCCACCGCCACCGCCGTCACGACCTGGGGGATCGACGCCCGGCTCAAATGGCCCAACGACGTCCTCGTCGAGGAGAAGAAACTGGCCGGCATCCTCGTCGAGACCCGCGCCGTTCCCTCGTCCACCCCGAACTCTCAGGTGAAATACCTAGCCATCGCCGGAATCGGGCTCAACCTCAGCCAAACCGTCGCCGACCTGCCGATCCCGCGGGCGACCTCGTTGGCCCTCGCAGGGGCCACCGGGATCACCCCGCGTGAGGCGGCCGACGCCGTCCTCGGCGCCCTCGGGGAGACGATGGAGCGCTGGCGCGCCGAAGGAGACGCCGCCGTGCTCGAGCCCTACCGGCGGCTCTGCTCTACGCTCGGGCGCGTCGTCGACGTCACCGTCCCCAGCGCCGGGGGAGTCGAGACGATCACTGGGCGGGCGGTCGCGATCGGCGACGACGGCCGCCTCGGCCTCGACATCGCCGCCACGAACGTGCCTGGAGACGCGGTCCGCTGGTTCGGCTCCGGCGAGATCGAGCACGTCCGCGCCGCTCGCTGAGCTCGCGGCGGCCCCACAAGCAAGAACGGCGCGCAGGCCGAAACCCGGGCGCCGTCCTCGAACTCAGGAACTGGAAACCGCCCTCAGAAACGGGCCCGTCGTAGCTTCGACATCTCCGAGAGACGGTTGAGCGCGTTCGTCAACACCGCCTCGTCGCGGGCGAAGTTGAGTCGGATGAGGTGGTTCGTCGGCTCATGGAAGAACATCGATCCCGGCACCGCGCCGACCCCGACCTTCTCGGCCAGATCGACGCAGAAATCCTCGTCCGAGTCATACCCGTAGTCGGCGATGTCGACGAGGACGTAGTAGCCGCCCTCCGGCTCCGTCCGCGAGGTCGTCACCTTGAGGTCGTCGAGACCGTTGAGGAAGAGGTCACGGCGTTGGATGTACGTCTCCTGGAGCGAGGCGTAGTACTCCGGCGGCAAGTCGAGCGCCGGGGTGGCCGCCTCCTGGAGGATCGACGAGGCGCCGACGGTGACGAAGTCGTGGATCTTCTTCGCCACCGACACGACGGCGGGCGGGCCGATGAGATACCCGATCCGCCAGCCCGTCATCGAATACGTCTTCGACAAGCTCGAACAGGTGATCGTGCGATCCCACATGCCCGGCAGCGCGGCCATCGAGATGTGCTCGTGCGGCGGATAGACGATGTGCTCATAGACCTCGTCGGTGATGACCCAGGCGTCGTATTTCTGCGCCAACGCAGCCAGAACGTCCATCTCGTGGTGGGTGAAGGAACGCCCCGACGGGTTCGACGGGTTGCACAGGATGAGCGCCTTCGCGCCCTTCTTGAAAGCGGCCTCGACCTCGTCGGCGTCGAACTCGAACGTCGGCTCCCGCAAGGGGATATACACCGGTGTCGCCCCAGCGATGATGCTGTCGGGGCCGAAATTCTCGTAGTACGGGGTGAAGATCGCGACCTTGTCGCCCGGGTTGACGACGCTGAGCAAAGCGACGAGCATCGCCTCCGTCGCCCCGCAGGTGACGACGATCTCACGCTCCGGGTCGACCGGTGTGCCCCGGAACGCCTCCTGCTTGCGGGCCAAAGCCTCGCGCAGGCGCGGCGACCCACAGCTGATGGCGTACTGGTGCGGGCCGTCGTGGGCGATCCGGGCCAACTCGTCGAGGACGACCTGCGGCGGCTGGTGGTCAGGGAACCCCTGAGCCAGATCGATCGCTTCGTGCTGACGGCTGACCTGCGTCATGGAACGGATCCAAGAGTCGCTCAGCGGCTCGGCCCGATGATTGAGTGCGGGCATGACGCCCTCCCTTCGGTTCAGTCGGAGACCTTGATCTCACGCCGGTCGTCCGACCACAAGGTGTGGAAGACGCCCGGCTGGTCGATCCGACGATAAGTGTGGGCGCCGAAGTAATCGCGCAAGCCCTGGGTCAACGCGGCGTTGAGGCGCGGGGCGCGCACCATGTCGTAGTACGACAGCGCCGAGCTGAACCCCGGGATCGCCACCCCGGCCGTCGTCGCCACCCCGACGACGCGGCGCCAGGCCAGCTGGCAGCGAGCCAACTCCTCGGCGATCGAGGGAGCCTCGAGCAAGGTGACGAGATTGTCGGCAGCGTACTCGTCGGCGATGCGATCGAGCAGGCGGGCCCGGATGATGCAGCCGGCCCGCCAGATCTTCGCCACCGCGCCGACGTCGATCGACCAGCCGTATTCGGTGGCCGCGACGGCGATCTCGTGCAAACCCTGGGCGTAGGCCACGACCTTGGAGGCCCACAGCGCCTGGCGGATGTCCTCGGTGAACTGAGCCCGGTCCTCGACCGGGATCGAGCCGGACGGCCCCGACAGCGCGCGTTGGCCGGCCTGGCGCAGATCGGGCGTCGAGCTGACGGCGCGGGCGAAGACGGCTTCGCCGATCGACGCCGCCGGAACGCCCAGCTTGAGCGCTTCGGCCACCGTCCACGTGCCGGTGCCCTTCATGCCGGCCTCGTCGACGATGAGGTCGACGAGCGGCACCCCGGTGGCGGCGTCGAGCTGCTGGAGGACGTCGGCGGTGATCTCGATGAGGTAGGACTCCAAATCCCCGGTGTTCCAGGCGGCGAAGACGTGGGCCGCCTCGGCCGGGGAGAACCCCGCCCCCTTGAGCAATTCGTAGGCCTCGCCGATGAACTGCATGTCGGCGTATTCGATGCCGTTGTGGACCATCTTGACGAAGTGACCGGCGCCGTCCGGCCCGATGTGGGCGCAGCACGGCTCATCGTGGTACTTGGCCGAGATCGCCTCGAGGATGGGGCCGACATAGGTGTAAGCGTGTTCCGAGCCGCCCGGCATGATGGCCGGCCCCTCGAGCGCCCCGACCTCGCCGCCGGAGATGCCGGCGCCGACGAAGTGGATGCCGTGCTCGCGCAGGGCCGCCTCCCGGCGACGGGTGTCCTGGAAGAACGAGTTGCCACCGTCGACGACGATGTCGCCCTGCTCGAGCAGCGGGACGAGCGAATCGATCGTGGCGTCGGTGGCCTGGCCGGCCTTGACCATGAGGATGATCCGCCGCGGCCGCTCCAAAGCGGCGACGAACTGTTCGAGCGTCTCGGTGACGACGAAGCCCTCCTGCGGGAACCGCTTGGCGAACTCCAACGTCGTCGCCGTCGTCCGGTTGAAGATCGCGGTGCGGTAGCCGTGATGGGAGAGGTTGCGGGCCAGGTTCGAGCCCATGACAGCCATGCCGATGACGCCGACCTGGGCGGCGCCGTCCTCGGCGGTGGTAACCGGTGTGGTGGTGACGGTCTCGGACATCGGGCTCCTCGTGAAGATGATGGTCAGTGGACGAATGGGTCGATCAGTGGGTGGGAAGGACGCCGTTCGCGGCTTCCGGCAATGGTTCGCCCGGGGTCGTCCCGCTAGGAACCATTGTGCTGGCCCCAGGCTCGTGGGACAGGAATTTGCACGGTGTTTCCGGGATGGAGCCGCCGCGACGTCGGTTCGGCTCCACGCCGGGTGCGACGCCGGTCGAGGATCGGACGATGAGGCGCACCGGCACCGTGATCGGCCCCGAGGTGTGGGTGCGCGATCCGGACAGCATCGTGATGATGTGGGCGACGGCCGTCTCGCCCAGTTTCCCCATCGGCGCGGCGATCGTCGTCAACGACGGTGTCACCAAGTCGGAAGAGAAAATGTTGTCAAAACCGAGGACGGAGACGTCCTGAGGCACGCGTAACCCGAGCGTTTTCAGTCCCTGGATCAACCCCATGGCGGTGAGGTCGTTGTAGCTCAGCACCGCCGTCGCTCGGCGATCGGCCACGAGCCGGGCTGCCGCTTTCCCCCCGTCGACCGTCGGCGTGGCCGGGCCGACTCGGTGCGGGGTGAAGGAGCCGTCGGAAGCCGCCTCACGGATCGCCATCCAGCGCATCCCCGACATCCAGGAGGCGTCCGGCCCGGCGACATAGTGGAGGTGGGTGTGCCCCAGGGAGACGAGGTGGGCGATGGCTTGGCGCATCCCCAGCTTGACGTCGGGGACCACGCAGGTCAGGCCGGCGACATGCCGATTGAGGACGACGAGGGGATGGGTCTTGGCGATCGACCGCAAGACGGTGTCGCTCATCCGCGAACTCGCCACGAGCAAACCGTCGACGAGGGGGAGGACACGGGCGAGATTGTCGCGCTCGTGATCGGAGGACTCCTGGGCGTCGAGCAACAGGATCGTGTATCCGGCCTTGGCGGCGGCCGCCTCAGCTCCCCGTAACAGCCCGAAGTAGAACGGATTGGTGACGTCGGAGACGGCCAGCGCGATGACGTGGGTGCGGGAGTTGACGACCGGACGGAAAACGGCTTCGTCGCGGTAGCCGAGTTTCTGGGCGATGGTGCGGACATGGTCGGCCGTTCGAACGGAGACGCGCCCGGGCCGGGAGAAGGTGCGGGAGACGGTCGAGGGGCTGACGCCGGCTGCGGTGGCGACTTCGTAGATCGTGACGGGATGGGGGGCTGGGTCGGGGATATCGGAGTCCACGAGACCACCGTAGAGGATCATGGCAACATGCGGCAACGAGTTCCGTGAGAGGCGGATGGGACCGTCGTGAGAGGTCGACTGGTCGGCTTTCACCGCGCCCTCTAAGCTTGATCATCGAACACGGGGTGAGGGATTCTCACTGTGAACTGGAGGAGGCGTGCCATGGCTCAGGACGACAAGGCGGCCCACGCGAAAGCGGAGCGGACGATCGGGGACATCGAACGGGAACTGGCCGACGCTCGGTCCCGGTTGGCCGAGAACGTCAGCTCACTGATCAACGAAGTCCACCCCAAAGCGGTCGTCCACCGGTCGGTCGAGGACGCCAAGGACATGGCCAAGACGAAGTTCGACGACCTCAAAGCGCAATTCCGTGACGAAGACGGCTGGCGAGTCGATCGCCTGGCCGCCCTCGGCGGAGCGGTCGTCGGCGGCATCACCGTCGTCGCCACCGTGTTCGGCCTAGCCAACCGCCATTCCGACTAAGACTTCGGGTCAGGCCGTCGGGGGCGCATGAACCGGCTTGCCCCGGCTTCGGACGGGAACCGGCTCACTCGCCGGCGAGACGGAACAGCACCTCACCGGCGTTGTCGACGACCATGATCTCGGGATCGGCCCGCCAGGCGTCGACGTCGATCGTCGCCGGGTCGAGATAGCCGACGTTCGCCCGCTCGCAGACCTCGCGCGGGATTCCCGTCGCCAGCGTGACGCGGATGCGATCGCGTTCGACTCCGGTGGCGGGATCGTAGGTCCCCGCTCCGCGCACATGGGTCGAGTGGGCCAGGACTGATTTCGGCGCGTCGCCGTAGACATCCCATTGCTTGAGGAAGAACTCCATGCAGTGGTAGCCGATCTTTTCGATCTCGGGGTGGGTCTGCGACAACTCGGTGATGTGGGGCGCGTAGATGACGACCTCGCCCCCCTCGGCCATGACGGGTTGGGCCTTGTAGCAGCCCTTGGCGGCGGTCCAGATGTCGTCGTAGCGCCGCGGCATGATCGCGAGCATCCGGTTCACCGGGGCGTCGAGGTAGACGATGTGGGAATCGGCCGCGACCTCGCTGGCCAGCGCCCACGCCTCCTCAGGCGTGCCGAAGGCGGCCGCTTCGACCGCCCCGGAACCGGATTCGACGACGAGGCACAACGCCGAGCGCGGGGCGGGGATGAGCGCGGCGGCGGCGTCGATGATGGCGCGCACCGCGGTCGTGCCACGTCGTCCGATCGTCCCATCGATTCCGATGAGCGCCCCGACCCAGTGGGTGAGATCGATGATCTCGTGCGTCGCCACACCTGGCACGAAGTATTTGTTCCCTCCGGAGATGCCGACGACCTCGTGCGGGAAGACCGGCCCGATGACGATGACATGGCCCGCCTCAGCCACGCGCCGGTTGATCTCGACCTCCACCTCTTCACGCATTCTTCCTTGTGAGAGCTGGTCGATCTGGTTGGCGGAGAGGCGGCCGACCGAAACGATCATCGACGGATCGGCCCACTCGTGGTTGACGACCGTCAGCCCCGGATAGGCCTCGGCCAACCCCCCCGGCTCGACCCCGAACATCGCCTCGATGGCGGATTGTTCCATGTAAGCGTGGGTGCCGAGCGCGATGACGGCGGTGAGGCTGGCGACCCGGTCGATGAGCGAACGATGGACGACCCGCATGACGAGCGGGAGCGGCATCGAGCGGGTGGCGTCGGGGATGACGAGGACGACGTCCGACCCGTCGACCGGCGATGCGGCCAGGTGACGTTCGATGAAGGACGTCAGATCGTCGTCGGCGACATGGCGGTGGGCGCCGCCGATGAGTTCGGGCGCCGTCGTCGCCGAGGGGGACGAGGCTGAAACGGCGGTGGTCATCGGACTCCTCGACGAAGTGGGGAACAGGTGGCTTCAGGCGATTCCAGACCCCTAGGGCGCGCCGGTATCGTCACCCATATTATTGTGACGAGGTCGTCCAAGGTGCGGAAACTGTTGCCAAATGATGCGCCGGACGGCCTCAAGGACTTGGATTTGAGTCATGTCTCCAGAGCTCTCATGGCATCCGGACCGTCTCTTCCCGTCGGAACCGACGGTGCGCGATGTCGCCCGTCGTCTCTACGAAGGCGTGCGGGATCTGCCGATCATCTCCCCCCATGGCCATGTGCCGCCGCAGTGGATCGCCGACGACGTGCCGTTCACCGATCCGGTGAGCCTGTTGTTGACCCCCGACCACTACATCAACCGCATGCTGCACGCCGACGGCGTCCCGCTCGAACGTCTCGGGGTGCCACCGGGTTCGCGCGTCCTCAGCGACGCCGAGGCCCGTGCGGCTTGGCGCGAGTTCTGCGTCCGTTGGCCCTTGTTCCGCGGCACGCCGATGCGCTATTGGATGTCGGCCGTCCTCGTCGACGTCTTCGGCTTGCGGATGCGCCCGAGCGCGGAGACGGCCGATGCGATCTACGACGGGATCGCGGCGGCTCTGGACGATCCCAGTTTCCGCCCCCGGGCGCTCATGGAGCGCTTCGACATCGCATTCATGGCGACGACGGACGATCCCTGCGACGATCTCGAGCACCACGAGAAGCTGGCCGTAGATCCCAGCTTCACCCGCCGGGTCGTGCCGACCTTCCGCCCCGACCGTTATCTCGAGCCGGCTCGCCCGGAATGGCGTGCCCTCATGACGAAGCTGGGCAGAGCCTCCGGCATCGACACCGACACCTGGGCTGGGTGGATCCAGGCGATGGAGAACCGGCGCGCCTATTTCAAGGAGCACGGCGCCGTCTCGAGCGACCACGCCCACCTCGACGCCGAGACGAAGCCCCTCACCTACGCCAACGCCTCTCGCGTCTACCTCAAGGCGCTGGCCGGGGAGGCGACGGAGAGCGAGTGCAAGGCGCTCCAGCAGACGATGCTCTTCGAACAGGCCCGTATGGCCGCCGACGACGGTCTGACGATGACCTTGCATCCGGCCACGTACCGCAACCACCACACCCCGACGTTCCGCGCCTTCGGGCCCGACGTCGGTTGCGACATCCCGATCTCGGTCGAGTTCACCCGGGCGCTCCACCCGCTCCTCAACGCGTTTGGAACCAACCCCAATTTCACCCTCGTCGTCTTCACGATGGACGAGACGGTCTACTCGCGTGAGTTGGCCCCCCTGGCCGGGTTCTATCCCAGCGTCTACGTCGGTGTGCCCTGGTGGTTCATCGACGCCCCCGACGCCATCCGTCGATTCCGCAAAGCCGTCTCGGAGACGGCCGGGTTCAGCCGCACGAGCGGGTTCATCGACGACACCCGGGCCTTCCTGTCGATCCCGGCCCGCCATGACATGTCGCGTCGGCTCGACGCCGTCCATCTGGCCGAACTCGTCGCCGAGCACCGGCTCGACGAGGACGAGGCGGCCGAGACGATCCATGACCTCGTCGCCGTCAACCCGCGGAAGGTGTTCCACCTTGACTGAATCGACCGAATCGACCGTCACCGAGGTGAAAGCCTCCCTGGAGCAGGCCAGTGATCCGAACGCGCTGCGCCGGTTGTCCCGCCCTGGCGACGGCCGCCCTCTGGCGCCGGTGCGTCATCTCCACCTTGGGCTGGGCCACTTCTTCCGCGCCCACACCGCCTGGTACTCCGACCGGGTCCCCGGCGCCGAGCAGTGGGGGATCGCCGCCTTCGCCGGGCGCTCCGCCACCCATATCGACGATCTGCGGGGCCAGGACTGCCTCTACACGCTCGTCGAGCAGGGCGAGGAGATCACCACCCGCGTCGTCGCCTCGCTCTCGGCCGCCCACCGGGGCGACGATCTCGCGGCCTGGCGCGATTACGCCCGGCGCCCGGAAGTCGAGATCGTCACCGCGACGGTCACCGAGGGCGGGTATCGCCGTGACGCTTCCGGCGACCTCGATCTGGCCCACCCCGACGTCGCCGCCGATGTCGCCGCCTTGGCCGCCGATCCGCTCCAGGGGGTCGTCACGACCGCCCCGGGCAAGTTCGTCGCCGCCCTCCTGGCCCGCCGGGACGCCGCCGCCGGGCCGATCACCCTCGTGCCGTGCGACAACGTCGTCGATTCAGGGACGATGGTGCGCACCGTCGTCACCCAGATGGCCGAGGCGGTCGATCCCACACTGACCTCATGGATCAGCGACAATGTCGCCTTCGTCGCGACCATGGTCGACCGCATCACGCCGCACCAGACCGACGACGACGCCATCGCCGTGGCCCGCTTGACCGGCTACCACGATCCGGCCTACGTCATGACGGAACCCTTCAGCGAATGGGTCCTCTCCGGCGCCTTCGCCGGGGGACGGCCCGCCTGGGAACAGGCCGGGGCCCGCTTCACCGACGATATTGAACCCTTCGAGCATCGCAAACTGTGGCTCCTCAACGGCTCCCACTCGCTCATGGCCTATATCGGGCCGTTGCGCGGGCACGCCACCGTCGGCGAGGCGATCAGCGATCCGGTCATCGCCGGGTGGGTCGATCAGTGGTGGGACGAGGCTTGTCGCCACATCCCGATCGAGGCCGACGAGATCATGGCCTACCGCCGTGCCCTCGTCGCACGCTTCCGCAACCCCGCCATCAAGCATCTCCTCAGCCAGATCCAAGCCGATGGCTCCCAGAAGGTGCCGATGCGTTTCGTGCCGACGATCCTTGCCGAGCGCAAGGCGGGGCGCATGCCCACCGGGGCGTTGCGGGCCGTGGCCGGGTGGGTCGTCTACCTCCGGGGCGCCGACGACACGATGAGCGATGTGCGTGCCGACGAGGTCCGCGCCCTGGTCGGAGGCGATCTCGATCAAGACGTCGGCCGGGTGCTGGCCTGGCTCGGAGTCCTCGACGCCGAAGCGGCCGAGGTGGCCGTCGAGGCTGCACGAGAGCTTGTAGCCGCCTGACGCCGTCGGCTTCCCCGCCCAGTGAGACGAGCCCTCTCCTGGGCGCTCGCCGAGGGGTGGTCGCGCCGGCCTGAGAGGACCATGTGCCTTAAGCTGACACGAACGGTGGTTCCTAGGGAGAGCCGCCGCGTAAACGTAGACGAAGGAGAATCCTGTGACCGCTAGCACCGCGCACGCCCATTGGGAAGGCACCCTCATGGAAGGAGCCGGCACCGTCGATCTGACGACGAGCGGCGTCGCCACCTTCCCCGTCAGCTGGGCCAAGCGCGCCGACGCCGGCCAGGGCACGACCAATCCGGAGGAGCTCATCGCCGCCGCCCACTCGGCTTGCTTCGCGATGGCTCTGTCGAACGCTCTGGCCGAGAATAAGACGCCGGCGGAGAAGCTCGACATCACCGCCGAGGTCGGCTTCAAGCCCGGCGTCGGCATCACCGGCTCGAAGCTCACCCTCACCGGCGTCGTGCCGGGGCTGAGCGACGACCAGTTCGCCGCCATCGCCGAGGAGGCGAAGAAGGGTTGCCCCGTCTCCCAGGCTCTGGCCGGGATTCCGATCACCTTGGAGGTCAATCCCGCCTGATCGCATCGATCTCACGAGGGCCGGTCGCGCGTACTGCGGGCCGGCCCTTGGCGTGCCCTGGGCGCCGTAGCTGAGGGCTCCCTCGTCCCGATTAATCGAGGCGGGCGATCAAGAACAGCCGATGTGGTCGAATCCGAGCCGTCTGCCAGGTCAGGCGGGAACGAGGCCGAGCGCCGGATCGGCCCACGTCACCCGCCCGTTCCACAGGGTCGCCAAGACGGGGTCGGGAAGCTCCCGATGGGCATATGGATTGTTGTGGGCGATCGAGCGCCCGGTGGTGGGGACGACGCCGCGACGGGTGGGGTCGATGAGGACGAAGGTGGCCGGTTCGCCCACGGTGAGCGGACGCCCTTGTCGATCAGGGATGGAGCCGATCCGGGCCGGAGCCAGCGACATCCGGTCGGCCACGCCGACCCAGTCGAGCAAGCCGGGCTCGACGAGGGTTGCGATGACGACGGCGAGGCTTTGCTCGAGACCGAGCATGCCGGGTTTGGCGGTGGCGAAGGGTCGCCGCTTGGCGTCGGCCGGATGGGGCGCGTGGTCGGTGGCGATGACGTCGATCGTCCCGTCGGCCACTCCCTGCCGTAGCGCAGCGATGTGCTCGTTGTCGGTCAGGGGAGGATTGACCTTGTAGAGCGGGTCGGGGCCGCTCGCTCGATCGGGGGCCGAGGCGGGCACCTCGCCTGAGCCGAGGAGGAGGTGGTGGGGGGTCGCCTCGGCGGTGACGGCCACGCCGCGCTGCTTGGCCCACCGGATGATCTCGACCGATTCGGCCGAGGAGACATGGCAGACGTGGAGACGGGCGCCGGTCTCCTGAGCCAATTGGACGTCGCGGGCGACGATGACCGATTCCGCCGTCGGGGGCCACTCGACGAGCCCGTAGTCGAGGGCGACGCTGGGATCATGGCAGCAGGCCGCCGCCGGCGCCAGCACCGGGTCTTGGCTGTGTTGGGCGACGACCCCTCCGAAACAGCGGATCCGCTCGAAGACCTCCCGCATGACGTCGGTGTTGGCCACACAGTGGCCGTCGTCGGAATAGACCGTCACCCCGAGGGCGTGCATCTCCTCGAGCGGGGCGATCTGCGATCCGCCCAACTCCCGGGTGACGGCGCCGATCGGCACGACCTCAGCCGAGGCTCCGAGGGCGCGCTCGGCGACGTCGGCGATGGCGGCCGGGCTGTCGGCCACCGGCGTCGTGTTCGCCATGGCGAAGACGGCGGTGTAGCCGCCCCGCGCCGCCGCCGCCGTCCCACTGGCGATCGTTTCGGCCGCCTCGCCGCCGGGCTCGCGCAGGTGGGTGTGGAGGTCGACGAGGCCGGGCAGGACACGTGATCCCGCCACGTCGACGACGCGGGGGGCTGAGACGTCGGCGGGGTCGATGAGGCGGCCGTCGCGGACGGCCAGGTCGGTCGTTCGGCCGTCGGGCAGGAGGACGGAACGGAAGAGCAAGTCGGTCACCCTTGCATCGTAAGTGGTCCTCAAGGCCGAGGACGGCGTGGGCCGGGAAAAGGGTCGTCAACGGTGATATCTCAGATGGCGATACCGCGTGGACGATCTTCTCATTCGTTGAGGTCGGCCTCTGATAGTATGGATCGGCAAGGTGAATCTCCGCCCCATGGTGATCGGCGTCGTGCTTATTGTTCATCTGGATGAAACATCCACAGGGCACTCTGGGGCGGAAGGCGTGTCGACGAATCAGCTGGCCCACGGGGGCCGGTTTCTTTCGTTCGTCCACGCGTCCTGGAAACTCCGGGGTGAGGGTGGCTATCGCCGCCGTCGCCTCGCCGTGTGAAAGGAGGACCGGCCATGATCGAAGCCCCCCTGGCTCCGGACAGCCTCGCCGTCCCCGAGACGTCGGTGTCATCCACGTCGTCCGCCGTTCCGGAAACTTATCCGGTCGTCGAAATGAAGGATGTCAATAAATATTTCGGCCAACTCCACGTCCTGCAAGACATCAATCTGACGGTTGACAAGGGAGAAGTCATCGTCATCATCGGCCCCTCGGGGTCGGGCAAGTCAACATTGTGCCGCACGATCAACCGACTCGAGCCGATCGATTCGGGCGAGATCCTCATCGCCGGCCAGCCCCTGCCCCAGGAGGGGCGTGATCTGGCCAAGCTCCGGGCCGAGGTCGGGATGGTCTTCCAGTCCTTCAATCTCTTCGCCCACAAGTCGATCCTCAACAACGTCACGTTAGGCCCCCGGGTGGCGCGCGGCATCTCGAAGGATCAAGCCGAGAAAGAGGCCATCGCCCTCCTCGAACGGGTCGGCATCAAGGACCAAGCCAACAAGCTTCCCGCCCAACTCTCCGGCGGCCAGCAGCAGCGCGTCGCCATCGCCCGGGCGCTCGCCATGAACCCGAAGCTCATGCTCTTCGACGAGCCCACCTCCGCGCTCGACCCCGAGATGATCAACGAGGTCCTCGACGTCATGACGAACCTCGCCCGCGACGGCATGACGATGCTCGTCGTCACCCACGAGATGGGCTTCGCCCGCCGGGTGGCCGACCGCGTCATCTTCATGGCCGACGGCCTCATCCTCGAGCAGGCCACGCCCCAGGAATTCTTCACCAACCCGAAGACCGACCGGGCCAAGGACTTCCTCGCCAAGATCCTCGAACACTGACCCCACGACCTCCCGCTAGGCGAGCGGTCGCGTCCCGAGTCGCCGCCCGCCCTCATTTCCGAAGGAGAACCCCCATGCGCACCAAATCTCTCACGATCCTCGTCACCGCCGTCGCCGCCACCGGTCTCGTCCTGACCGGCTGCTCCTCCGACGGTGGGGACTCACCCTCCCGCTCCGGGGCGACCGCCGAACTGCGCGTCGTCGGCCAGCCCTTCACGACCGAGCGCTACGGCGTCGGTCTGCCTCAAGACACCCCCTACTGCGAGCAGGTCAACGCCGCCATCCAGAAGATGATCGACGAGGGCGTGTGGCAAGAGAAGCTCGACGCCGAGATGGAGGGCGTCGAATACACGCCCAACGCCGAGACGAACCCGCCGACCGACTTCGAGACCTGCGCCGCTGCGGGCAACGCCGGCCTCGTCACTCCGGACAAGTTGACGATCGGCATCAAGTTCGATCAGCCCAAGCTCGGCTTCAAGGAAGGCAACGAGTACACCGGCTTCGACGTCGACGTCGCCACCTATGTCGCCGGCGAGCTCGGCTTCAGCCCGGATCAGATCGTCTGGACGGAAGCCGTTTCCTCCCAGCGTGAGACCCTCCTGCAGAACCACCAGGTCGACATGATCTTCGCGACCTACTCGATCACCCCGGCCCGGGCCGAGAAGGTCCAGTTCGCCGGCCCCTACTTCATCGCCGGCCAGGATCTTCTCGTGCGCGCCGACGACACCTCGATCACCGGCCCCGAGTCCCTCAACGGCGGCAAGCGTCTCTGCTCGGTCTCCGGCTCGACCCCGGCCCAGAACATCAAGGACAACTACGCCTCTGATGTTCAGCTGATCGAGCAGCGGACCTATTCCGAGTGTGTCCAGACGCTCATCGCCGGCCAGATCGACGCCGTGACGACCGACGACATCATCCTCGCCGGCTTGGCGGCCCAGGCCTCCCAGGGCTGAGGCCCCCTCCGGCAGCGGATCGATCATGGATCTCACCGGTTACTGGGAGGTGTTGCGGGAATATCCCGTTCTGCACGCCTTCTGGGTCAATATCACGCTCACCTTCTGGTCGGGCCTGCTCTCGCTCGTTCTCGGAACGGTGGCTGTCGCGATGCGGATCAGTCCGATCGCCTCGTTGCGGTTGGCGGCGACGTTCTACGTCAACGTCTTCCGTGACATCCCCCTGACGATCGTCATGGTGGCGATGTATTCGGTCGTGTGGGTCTCGCTCGGCATCGAGTTCTCCGACACCTTCACGACGAACTTCTACATCCTCGCCGTCATCGGGCTGGGCCTCTACCACGGATCCTTCGTGGCGGAGGCCCTCCGCTCGGGCGTCAACACGGTGCCCTTGGGGCAGGCGGAAGCGGCCCGGGCGATCGGGCTCACCTTCATCCAGTCGGCCCGGATCATCATCCTGCCGCAGGCCTTCCGCGGCGCCGTCGCCCCTCTGGGCAACACGCTCATCGCGTTGATCAAGAACACGACGGTTGCCTCGGCCACCGCCGTCGCGACGGAGACCTCCGGCGTCATGGCGGCGATGATCGAGAACCGTCCCGACCACGTCATCCTCATCTTCCTCACCTTCGCCATCGGCTACGTCATCATCGTCGTGCCCGTCGGGGTGCTCATCACCCATCTCTCCCAGCGATTGGCGGTGAAGCGATGAGCGCGCAACCAAGCCTCCTCTTCGACGCTCCCGGGCCCAAGACCCGCCGTCGCATCATGTACGGCAACATCGTCGGCGTCGCCATCGTCGCCGTCCTCCTCGGCGCGGCGCTCTACCGGTTGTGGGATTACGGCCAACTGTCGCCCGACATGTGGCGGATCATCTTCGAGCCGGTCTCGTGGACGGCCTACTTCCTGCCGGGGCTGTGGAACACGATCACTGCGGCGGTCCTGTCGATCGTCGGCGCGATGATCTTCGGCCTCCTCTTCGGCGTCGCCCGATTGTCGGTGCACCGGCCCTTGCGTTGGTTCGCCTCCGTCGTCGTCGAATTCCTGCGCGCCGTGCCCGTTCTGCTCATGATGATCTTCCTGTGGACCTTCCTCGGGCAGACGACGTTGCCGAACCCGTCCTTCTGGGCCGTCGTCATCGCGCTCATCGCCTACAACGGTTCAGTTGTCGCCGAATTGGTCCGCTCCGGCGTCATCAACCTGCCCCACGGCCAGCACGAGGCCGCCATGGCGATCGGGCTGCGCCGCGGCCAGGCGCTCACCCACGTCGAGGTGCCCCAGGCGCTGCTCGCCATGATGCCGGCGCTCGTCGCCCAACTCGTCGTCGCCCTCAAAGACTCCGCCCTCGGCCAGGCCATCGCCTACGCCGAGTTGCTGCGTCAGGCCACCCTGCTCGGCACGCCGCTCAACACCCTTCAGACGATCTTCGTCGCCTCCGTCATCTTCATCCTCATCAACTTCGGCCTCGGCAAGCTGGGGGAGTGGTCGTCGAGGAAGATGCGGGCCCGCGGCATCGATCTCAACGATGAAGCGGCTGAGGAGATCCCCATCAACGTCACCTCCTCGGCGGTGCAGAACATGCTCGAGCCGGTCAACGTCTCCGGGCACTACGACGAGACCGAACGGCAACTCCAAGGTCACCTCGACCCGGCCGAGTTGCACCGTCTCGACATCCCGCACGGGCGCGGCCTCGAATTGGGCCATGGCCATGGTGGAGCCTCGAAACCGCGCCGGGGTCAAGGCAAGCCGGATTCTCCGCCCCGGGGCGATCGCGACTGACGGAACCGAGAGGTGGATGTCGGGGAATCAACCGTCTAGGGTGAAACTCATTGATGGCCCGGGCGACCGGCGCCGGTCGAGCCACCGGACTGAAGGAGCGCCGTGAGCGGCAACGAGAAGATCACATTGTCGAATGACCAGATCGAGGCGGAGATCTGGAGCCTCGGCGCCGCCGTCAACGACCTCAAGGCGCCGGATCGCGATGGCGTGCTCGCCTCCGTCATCCTCGGGTACGCCGACGAGGCGGCTCGTCGCGCCGGCAGCGGCTATCTCGGCGAGATCGTCGGGCCGGTCGCCAACCGGATCGCCGAGGGCGGTTACGAGGTCGACGGGACGACGTACACGCCCGTCCTCAACGAGCCGCACGCCACCTTGCACGGCGGCCCGCACGGCTTCAGCGAGCAGGTCTGGGAGGTGACGGACGTCTCGCCGACGGAAGTGACCTTGCGCCTTGAGTGGTCCGATCCCGACGGCGGCTTCCCCGGGCCGATCCGGGCCGAGGTCACCTACGTGCTCGAGGGCTCCTCCTTGCTCCATATCGTTCAGGCGGCCTGCCCGCAGGCGGCGCCGCTCAACGTCGTCTCCCACCCCTATTTCAATCTCTCCGGCTCGCTCTCTCCGGTCGGCGACCACACGCTCCAGGTCTTCGCGGAGCGTTACCTGCCGATCGACGATGACTCGATCCCGCTGCCCGAAGCGCCCAGCCCGGTCGCGGACACGGCCTTCGATCTGCGTCAGCCCCAGCCGCTGGCCCAGGTCATGGCCGCCGACGATCCGCAGATCCGCCTGGTCGGGGGCGTCGACCACGCCTTCGTCCTCGATGCGGCCCAGCCCGCGGTCGACGGTGGGCTGCCGGTGGCCGCAGTGTTGGCTCATGAGGGCAGCGGACGCCGTTTGACGATCGAGACGGACGAGCCGGCCCTCCAGGTGTACACCGGCCACATGCTGGCCGATTCGGCGATCGCCCACCCGACGGGCGGGCCTGGCACCGGGGTGGCGCTCGAGGCCGAGGGCTATCCGGACGCCCCGCGGCGGGCCGACTTCCCCTCCGTCCTCGTCCGCCCCGGTCAGACGTATCAACGTCGCACCCGATGGGTTTTCTCCGCCCGATGACGGCGCTCGGGTCGGGCGAGCGGATCCTGTGGCGGACCCGCACCCACGTCAAAGCCCTCATCGGGCCGTCCTTGCTCTTCCTCCTTGTCGCCATCGGCTTCGGGGCGGCGGCCGGGTTCCTGCCCGAGCGCGGACGTCCCGGCACCCTCATCGCCGCCGGAGCGCTCTGCTTCATTGTTTTCATCGCCGGTTGTCTCATTCCTTTCCTGCGCTGGTTCACGACGACGTACACGGTGACGAATCGGCGTATCGTGTCGAGACGAGGTATCCTGACGAAGACAGGTCATGACTTTCCGTTGATTCGCGTCAACAATGTCGAGACCCACCAGGGGGTGATCGATCGCATGCTCGGCTGCGGCACGCTCGTCTTGACGACGGCCGCCGAGGATCCGGTCACCCTCTCCGATGTGCCTCACCTGAAACAGGTTCACGTCATGATCACCGATCTTCTCTTCACTCCTGGTGAGGACGAGGCGCACGAGTCGAGGAATGAGGATCACTGAAGACATGGCAGTGGCACGAAACCGTGGCCTGACAGCAAGGGAGAGCACGCCGGGGCTGAGCGTCCAAGCGGTTCGTTTCCTTGGCGTCGGCGTCATCGCCGCGATCTGTGATTTCGGCCTGCTCGCCCTCATCATGACGGCGGGATTGCCCCACGTCTCGGCCAAAGCCCTCTCGTGGTGCGTCGGCACGATCGTCGCCTATCTGCTCAACCGGCGCTGGACTTTCGGGGCCGCCCCGTCGAAGCGCCGTTTCGCCGCTGTCGCCTCGCTGTACGCCATCACCTTCGTCCTCCAGGTGGGGATCTTCTCGGTCCTCTACCCCCTCCTCGTCCCCGCGCTTGGCACGACGGCGTCCCAGGTGCTCGCCTTCGTCATCGCCCAGGGCGTCGCCACCGTCACCAATTTCTGTGTCCAGCGGTGGGTCATCTTCGCACCGGCGCCACTGCCCGTCTCAGTCCGGTGACGATTCCGCGGATCGGCATCGTCGGCGCCGGGCAGTTGGCCCGGATGATGGCGCAGGCCGCCGCCGATCTGCCAATCGCTCTCGCTCTGTTGGCCGAGCGCCGCTTGGATTCAGCCGTCCCGCTCATCAGCGATGTCATGGTGGGCTCACCCGATGATCGTGAGACCGTGGAGCGGTTCGCCGCCCACTGTGACGTCCTCACCTTCGACCACGAGCAGGTTCCCCCCGCCCATCTCGCTCGCCTCGAGGAGATGGGGGTGGTGATCAGGCCTGGCGCCCGATCCCTCCTCATGGCCCAGGACAAGGCGATTCTTCGCCGACGGCTGGAGCGGTGGGGGGTGGCCCAGCCGCGGTTCCGCCTAGTGGCGGATCAATCGGGTCTGGCTGATGCGGCTGAGGCGATCGGCTGGCCGGTCATCGTCAAAACGGCCCGCGGCGGCTATGACGGCCACGGCGTCTGGAGGATCGACGATCCCGCCCATCTCGCCGCTCTGGTCGGCGCATCCCCTTCCGGCTCCTCCTCTTCCGTGTCGTCGTCGGCGCCCGGATCGTCGGCAGGGGAGGTTCCCCATCCCGCTGGCGCGCGTTCCCTCCTTCCGCCGGCGCCGGACGGAGGATTCGTCGTCGAAGAATTCGTCCGTTTCACCCGGGAACTGTCGATCATCGTGTGCCGGGGAGCGGATGGACAGCTCGTGCGCTATCCGTTGACGGAGACGGTCCAAGCCGGCGGGGTCTGCGCGGAGACCTTCACCCCCGCCCTCGCAGCGGCGCAGATCGACGAGGCCGCCCGGACCCTCGCCGAGCACGTCGCCGCCGAGGCGGGCGTCGTCGGCCTGCTCGCCATCGAACTCATGGAATCGCCGGGCGGGGAACTCCTCGTCAACGAGGTGGCGATGCGGCCCCACAACACGGGCCATTGGACGATCGACGGGGCGATCACGAGCCAATTCGAGAATCATCTGCGCGCCGTCGCCGGGCTGCCGTTGGGCGATCCGGGTCTGCGCGCCCCGGCCGTCGCGATGAGCAATGTCTTCGGGGGCGCAGGGGACCTCGTCGAAGGCTGGCGGGCCGCCGTCGAGAACGATCCGGCGATCCGCGTCCATCTCTACGGCAAAGAGCCTCGAGCTGGCCGCAAACTCGGCCATGTCACCGTCTGCGCCGAACCTGGGGGCGGGGCCGAGGAGATCGATCGTGACGCTGTGGCGGAGCGGGCCCGGCGAGCCGCCGCCCTCATGCGAAGATGACGTCATGAACGCGTCAGAATCATCCCCCCTCGTCGGCATCGTCATGGGCTCCGACTCCGATTGGCCGGTCATGAGCGCGGCCGCCGACGCCTTGAGCGAGTTCGACGTCCCCGTCGAGATCGACGTCGTCTCCGCCCACCGGACTCCCCAGCGCATGATCGAGTATGGCGCCTCGGCTCATGGCCGCGGCCTCAAGGTCATCATCGCCGGCGCCGGGGGAGCGGCCCACCTACCTGGGATGCTCGCCGCCGTCACCCCCTTGCCCGTCATCGGCGTGCCGGTGCCTCTGGCCCACCTCGACGGCCTCGACTCCCTCCTGTCGATCGTGCAGATGCCGGCCGGAGTGCCCGTCGCGACGGTGGCGGTCGGCAACGCCCGCAACGCCGGGTTGCTCGCCGTGCGCATCCTCGCCGCCGGCGATCCGGCGCTGGTCGAGGCGATGGAGACCTACCAATCGGAATTGAGGGTCGCCTCCGAGGAGAAGGGCGAGAATCTTCGCGCCCAACTCCGCGTTAGACCGTGATGCGTTGACCCCGTAAGCTCAGGGCTGTGTTGAGTAGAGCGTCATCTGAGGTGGAATCCGAGCTCGGCCCTGCCGGTGAGGCGTCACGCTACGTCGTCATCTTGGCCGGAGGCGCCGGCACCCGTTTGTGGCCCCTCTCCCGCCAGGGCACACCGAAGCAGATCCTCCCGCTCTTCGAGGGCACGTCTCTGCTTCAACTCGCGTTCGAGCGGGCCCGGGCGGTCGTCGCGGCCGACCACATCCTCATCTGTGCCTCAGCCACGTATCTCGACGTCATCGCCGCTCAACTGCCCGAGGTTCCGGCGGCCAACCTCCTCGGCGAGCCGACCGGCCGTGATTCTCTCGCCGCCATCGCCTGGTCGACGGCGGTCGTGGCCGATCGCGATCCTGACGCCGTCGTCGCCGTCCTCAGCGCCGATCAGGTCATCACTCCTCTCGAACGCTTCGCCGCCGCCCTCGACGACGCCTTCATCGCCGCCGCAGCCGATGATCGCACGCTCGTGACCTTCGGCGTCGTCCCGAGCGCCCCGGAGACCGGATTCGGTTATCTCCACCGGGGTGAGGCGGTCGCCGGGCTGGCGCACACCTGGGAGGTCCTCGAGTTCGCCGAGAAACCCGATCTGGCCCGGGCGGAGGCCTATCTCGCCGCCGGCGACTGGTGGTGGAACTCGGGGATGTTCTGCTGGCGGGCCGCGACGCTCAACGATCAGGTCTTCCAACTCGTCCCGGCGGTGTCCGAGAGGATCCAGGCGATCATCGCCGCCCCCGAACAGTTGGAGATGATCTATCCGGGACTGCCCCGCGTCTCGGTCGACTACGCGATCATGGAGCCGACCAGCCAAGGAGCCGGCGGGCGCCGGGTCCGGGCCGTCGAACTGCCGGTCGACTGGCATGACGTCGGCGGGTTCCCCGCCTTGGCCGAGCAATGGGGCTCCACCGCCGGCAATGCGATCGAAGGCCTTGTCGTCGCCGACCAGTCGAGCGGAAACCTCCTCATCAACCGGGGCGCCGACGGCCACCTCGTGGCTGTCACCGGGGTGCAGGATCTCGTCGTCGTCGTCGACGGAGACGTCACCCTCGTCTGCCCGCTGTCAGCCGCGCAGAACGTCAAACAGCTCGTCGCCCAGGTCCGTTCCGTCGCGGGGGAGCGCTATGTCTGATCCCGCAGTCTCGACCGTGCCCACCGCCCGCGGGGCGGTCGCCTCGGGCAAACCGCACTGGTCCACCGTCGCCTCCCGGGCCATGATCGCGCTCGTCGTCTTCATCGTCCTGTGCGCCGGCGCATTGATCGCTCGCACCCTGACCGGGAGCGATTCCGCCCTCCTCGCCATCGCCGGCCTCGTCGCCGGAGCGCTCGGGTGGGGCTGCCTGGGAATCGCCATCGGCGCTTGGTTGTGCCGTGAACCCGCGGTGGCCGCCGCGCCCGTTCCGGCCCTCAGCACCGCACCCGTTTCGCATCAGGTCGCATCCTCCGCTCCTCAGGCGCCTGACTCCTCGTCCGGGGCCACCGCCCCGGCCCCCGATGAGCCTGCCTTCGACCCTCTGGCCGGGGTCGGTTGGATCCGTGCCAGCGACGTCGCCGACGGCGAGATGACATGGTCGAACCGGGCAACCTGAACAAACCTCGCGTCAATCCCTCCTCCCGTTTCCTTCCCGTTGTGGATCGGGGCCCCGTCTTGACGCGAACAAGTAACACTGATGTAATTACACGTGGTCGAGGAACGGGGAAAGGCAGCTTATGAGTTCTTTATTAAGTGTTGTTATGAATGATGACGACGACGCTCTCTCCTGGCAAGCGAGCGCTCTGTGCGCGCAGACCGACCCGGAGGCCTTCTTTCCGGAAAAGGGTGGCTCGACGCGCGAGGCGAAGAGTGTGTGCAAGGGCTGTGACGTGCGAAAAGAGTGTTTGGAGTATGCTCTCGCCCGTGATGAACGCTTCGGCATTTGGGGTGGCCTCAGTGAACGGGAACGCCGTAAGCTGAAGCGCGGCGCCTGACAGCCTCTGAACTAGCCACATGGCGACCGCAGCGGCAGGGGAGGGGCCGCATCGTTAGAGTCGTCCCGGAGGATTGATGGAGTCAGAGGCCGCGAAGACGTGGAGTTTCATCGACGCCCCTGAACTCAGCAGTGTCGATCTCTCCACCCATGACGTCACGGCGGTGCTCGTCGCGCGCAATGGCGCCGAGTGGCTCGATGGCACGCTGGAGGGTTTGCGTCGTCTCGAGTATCGTCCCACGGTCATCATCGCCGTCGATCAATCATCCGACGATGACACCGCCTCTCTCTTGCGCTCCGCCCTCTCCGAAGGTCTCATCAACGGGCTCGTCGCCGGACGGGCCAACGCGACGTTTGGACAGGCGATCGACGAGGCGCTCTCCGCCGCCACCCGACGCACCCGGTGGGTCTGGTTCCTCCACGACGACGCCACCCCCGATCCCAAAGCCCTCTCCGAACTGCTCACCCTGGCCGCCCGCACGCCCCGGATGGCGATCGGCGTGCCCTTGACGGTGCGCCCGGCCAGGCGCGGGCAAGCCGCCACCACCTTGGAGGTCGGCGCGTCGATCTCTGGCACCGGTCGACGCCATCTCGGCATCGAGGCCGGCGAAGTGGCGCAAGGCCAATACGAATCCCGCCCCGTGCTGGGTGGTTCGACCTGCGGCATGCTCGTCAACTGGAACGCCTATGAGCAACTGGGTGGTTTTGACGCTGCAATTCCCTCCTACTTCGATGGTGTCGAGTTGGGCTGGCGGGCGAACAACACCAACCGGTGGGTCATGACCTGCCCGACAGCGATCTTCAGCCATCGTCAAGCCGGACGCAGCGAGGTGCGCCGTGGCACCATCGCCGAGCAAGCCCATCGCACCGAGGCGGCCTGGGAACGTCTCATGGGATTACGGCTGGTCGCCGCTCACAGTCGGGGCGGGTTCGTCCCTCTCACCGCGATCAAACTCGTTCTCGTCTGCCTCTTCCGGACCTTGGGCTTCCTCCTCGGCAAGGCTCCTGACCGGGCCCGCGACGAGATCGCGGCGCTCGGCGGTTTCCTCGCCAGCGGCGCGCAGATCCGTCGGTTGCGCCGTCGCCTCAACCACGATCGCCACGATGTCGACGCCCGCCGGATCCGGGCCCTGCGCCCGACGATCGGATCGACGATCGAGCATGGTTACGAGGCTGTCGTCGATGGGCTGAGGGGCCTGTTCGGATCGCAAGATGAAGGTGTATTGCTTGACGACCTTCTCGGCGACGAGTTCACTTCACGGGCCGCCGATCAGCCCACCCGGGTGCCGGCCTGGGTCTGGGCCCTCGCCGTCCTCGTCGCCGTCCTCGTCGGCGCCCGTCACCTCGTCGGAACCGGCCTGGTGACGGCCTCCCATCTCCTGGGCGCGCCGACCACGATCAGCGAGGCCTTCAGCATCGCCTTGGCCTCCCCTCCGGGCGCTTTCGGGAAACCGGATCCCTGGCTCCTCGTGCTGGCCGCCGCCTCGGTGCTGGCGATCCGTCCGAACTGGTTCGTCGTCGCCGTGATCGCCCTCGCCCTCCCGGCGATCATGCTCATGGCCGCCTGGTTCCTCAAATCCTTCTGCGCGCGCAAACGCCTGCGCTGGGTCGCCGCCGGTGGCTACGCCCTCCTGCCCGTCCTGCTCGGCGGGTTCAACCGGGGCTCGTTGTGGTTGTTGGCCGTCGCTTTCGTCCTCCCCTTCGCCGCCGCCTGGGTACGGCGTTTGGCCGGACGGGCGAGCGGCGTGCGGGCCCTCCAGCCGATCGCGGGCATCGCTTTGGCCGGGGCGATCGCCTTCGCCGTCAGCCCTTCGTTGTGGGGTGCGCTCCTTCTCGCCGTCGTCGTCGCGGCGGTGCGGAGCCGCAGTGTGACGGTGGCTGTGCAGGGCGTCATCGGGTGCGGATTGGCGATCGGGTTCTGGGCGCCCTGGTTGCCCGGCATCGTCCGTCAGTGGGGGACGCTCGTCGTCGCTCCGGACGCGCTCCTGGCCGTCGATCAGTCCGAGGCCTGGCAGATCCTCGTCGGGCGCCCCATGGCCGGAGGACTTCCACCCCTGTGGGTGAGCGTCTTCGCCTTTGGATCGATCTGGCTCGGCGCCGTCATCGCCGTCGTGCGGTCCCTGTCGCGCTTGTGGCCGGTCCTCGTCGGGATCGTCTCCTTGGCGGTCGGAACTGGTCTGACCCACCTCGTCGTCACGCTCCAACACGGCGCCGTGGTGGCCGATCCCTCGGCTTGGGTCCTCATCGGTTTCGCCGCCCTCCTTTACGCCACCATCACTTGGCAGGACGCCACGTCGACCGATGTCGCGGCCAACGATTTCGGGCTCGACCAAGCTCTCATCGGCTTGACCGGTCTTCTGCTCATCCTCAGCCTCATCGCCTCGACGGTGTGGATGATGATCGCCGGCATGACGGGGATCCATCGTGGCCCCCGCGCCGACGTGCCGGAGTTCCTGGCGCAAAACGAACGGGTCCGGGGCACCGCGACTCTCATCATCGACGCCGGGGAGACGAACACCTGGACTCTGCGCTGGCATGGCCAAACCCGCTGGGACGACGCCGACCACCTGGGTGGCGCCCTCGTCTCCGACGAGGCCCTTCAGTGGGCCGAGCAGGCGGTGGCCCACGTCTTGGCCGGTCGTCAGGACGAACAGATGTCGGCCCAGCTGGAGGCGCTCGGAGTCGGAGCCGTCGTCGTCATCGATCCGCCGGACACCGCGGTCGCCGCTCTCGACTCGGCGGCGGGGATGCGACGGGTCACCAGCTCGGGCGCCGCCCTCGTCTGGACGATCCAAGGCGATCCGACGCGCCGTGAGATCCTCCTCCCCGATGGAACGACGGCCTTCCTCGGCAACTCCGACCTCATCGGGCTGGACGACGACCCGGACGACGGCGTCACCTGGATCAATGGCGAGCAAGGGATCCTCCTCCTCGCCCAACCGCCCGACCAACGCCTCCATGTCACCGTCGGCGGAGTCGAACTGCCCACGACGACGTCGCCCGATTGGCGGGCGGCTTACGAGATCGGCTCGCGCCAGGGCGAGGTCGTCATCACCCGTGACCTCGACCACGGCTGGTGGTGCTGGGTCCAGGGCGGCATCGTGCTGCTGCTCGTGATCTTCGTCCTCCCGCCCTTGAGCCGGGGCAACGAGGATGTCTTGTCGCCGCGACGGGGGCGGGGCGAGGATGAAGCGGAGGAAGACCGATGAGCCAGACGCCGTCATCGACCAATCCCTGGGTCGATTCCAGCCGAGCCGCGGACACCACGGTTTCCGAGGCCGCCGCTTCGGAGGTTCCGCCGCTCGAGGACCATCACACCTACGACGCCTCGACGCGGCTCGATCAGCCGAGCGCCAAGGAACGCCGCAACCGTTGGCTCGCCCGCGGCGCCCAGGGGGTCATCGCGCTGCTGGCCGCCGGGGGGATCGTCGCCGCGCTCTCCACCCCAGCTCCGGTCATCGAGCCCACCACCGTCCTGGCCAGCGGCGAGCGCCTGCTCGGCTGTGTCGTCGGCGATCCGACTTTGGGCGATGTCACGGTTCAGGCGACCGGCATCGAACCGGTGACGATCTGGCAACTGGGCCAGCCGCCGAGCGAGCCGGCCATCCGCGCCTCGGTGACGAATCCGGCCAGCGCCGTCGTCGTCTCCGGCGGTCAATCGGTCGGCGGCATCGTCCAGGCCGTCCAGGGCGGCCAGGCGATGGCGAGCCTGTGCTCGTCGCCGATCTCCTCTGGATGGTGGAACGGCGTGCCGGTCACGGCGGACCAGTTCTCCACACTTGTCCTCACCAACGTCGATGATTCCCAAGCCACCGTCGACGTCTCGCTCTACGGCGAGACGGGGCTCATCTCCGTCGCCGCGCTGAACAACACCCAGATCTCGGGGCAGTCGACGGTCTCATTCTCCCTCAACGACCGGGTCATCTCCGAGACCCCGATCGCGGTCGAAGTCCGGGCCACCGTCGGGCGGGTCGTCGCCACGTTGCGCACCTATGGCGCTCAGGGCTCCGATTGGCAGGCGCCGCTCGAGCAGACTTCCACCGATCTCGTCATTCCCGGGATTCCGGGGGGCGCCGGCAGCCGGGTGTTGACGATCACCAACACCTCCGAACGCCAAACTCAGGTCGCGGTCGAAGCCCTCGGCGCCTTCGAGAATTTCGTCCCGGTCGGAGCGGCGGCCATCGATGTCGGGCCGCTCGACACGATCAGCCTCGAGTTGGGCCCGGCGTTGCGCCAGGAGGCCCTCGGACTTCGCCTGACGAGCGATCAGCCGGTCTCCGCCTCGCTCGTCTCCGTCACCACCGACATCGCCGGGGTGTCCGCACAACCGGCCTTCACCGGGGGCATCGTCCTGCCATCGCTTAATGGCATCCTCGCCCTCACCAACCCGGATGAGGAGCCTGCCGCCGTCACCATCACGCGGCTCGATCCGGCCGGGGTGCCGATCGACGAGGTCATCGTCGAGGTTCCGCGCGGCTCGGTCGAGCACGTCCTCGAACAGTTCGACGGCTCGATCCTCATCACGACGTCGGCCGATTCCTTGCGGGCCGCGCTCCTCTTCACCGACGGCGGGCTGTCGATCGTCCCGTTGGGCAGTGGGGGAGCGGTCTCGACGCTGGTGACGATGGAGCATGATCCGTCGCTGGGATGATCCGCAACGGATCAGCTGGTCGGCTGGTCAGCGGGGCGATGAATCAGTCGAAGGGGTCGAAGCGGTGATGCTGCGGGTCGAGCAGATCGATGTCCAACCCGGTGGTGAGCGCGACTTGTTCGACGACCAACGTGAAGACGAGTCGCCGCAATTGGTCACGGCCGGCGGCGCGCAATTCGGCTGGACGCCGGTAGACGATGACGCGGGGCGGTCTTCCGCCGTTGGCGGGGATCTCGCCGGTCAGGGGGACCCGGTCATCCCAACATTCTTCCGGATCGGGGATCTCCTCGATGGCGACGTCGCAGTGGCGCAGCGCTTCCGGGCAGGCCTCGAGGATGTCGTCGATGGCGTCGCGCACACAGGCCACGAAGAAGGCGCGTGGCGTCGCCGGATACAGGAGACGAAGCGTTTGCCCCGCTGGACTGCCCGGGGGAGCGAGCATGGGATTACGGCCTCGGTGGTGTCGGTCACGGCTCGCCATGGCCTCCACTTTAGGGCGTGGCGATGAAATCGGTGTCAGATCGGCAGTGTCGTCGTGGGGAGAAAGGCCGTGCGGGCGGGGTGACGGACGAGTACCCTGGCGGGGTGAGTGAGCGAATTTGTTCCCGCACGGGGTGTGTTCAACCGGCTGTTGCGACTCTGACCTATTCCTACGGCGACACCACCGCCGCATTGGGTCCGATCTCGCCGGAGCCGGAGCGGGGCGCCCATGATCTGTGCGTTGTCCATGCCGAAACCTTGACGGTGCCGCGCGGGTGGGATCTCGTCCGTGTCGGCGGAGGCCGGGCCGCCGCGCCGCCGCCGAACACCGATGACGATCTCGCCGCTTTGGCGCGGGCCATCCGAGTGGCCGGCGGGCTCGATCCCGACGCGCCGTCGGGGGAGGCGAGGAATCCCCACGCGGTGCCCGAATCCGTCGTGACGGTGGCCCGCCGGGGCCACCTGCGGATCGTCACCGATGTCGGCAATACTCCCAGCGATTCCGGGAAGACGGTCCTCACTGCGTAAGATTGCCTCGTGCTAGAACCAGTCATCTTCAAGGCCAATGACATCCGCGGTGTGGTGTCAGGGGAGAACCCGGAATGGGATATCGCCGGGGCCCGTGCGCTCGGCGCCGCTTACGCCGGCCTCATCGAGGAAACGTCCATCGTCGTCTCCCATGACATGCGGGCTTCGGGCCCCGAATTGTCGGCCGCTTTCATCGAGGGGGTGACGTCAGGGGGGATCTCCGTCGTCGAAGCCGGCTTGGCGTCGACGGACGAATTGTGGTTCGCCTCCGGTTTCCTCGATTGCCCCGGCGTTCAGTTCACCGCCAGCCACAATCCGGCCTCATATAACGGTGTCAAGTTCTGCCGCCGCCAGGCTCAGCCGGTCGAACCGTCCTTCCTCACCGATCTGGCCGCCTCCGCGCGGGCGATCGACGCCGGTCAGGCCGAACCGCCCCGCGCCGAGGTCGCGGGCACGGTCACCCAGCGCGACATCATGCCGGACTACGTCGCCTATCTTCACAAGCTCGTCGATCTGACGGGGCTGCGTCCTCTCACCGTCGTCGTCGACGCCGGCAACGGCATGGCTGGGTTGACGGCGCCGGCCGTGCTCGAACCGCTCGGCGTCACGGTGATCGGCCTCTACCTCGATCTCGACGGCTCCTTCCCCAACCATCAGCCCAATCCGTTGGAACCGGCCAATCTCGTCGACGCCCAGGAGGCCGTCCGCCGCCATGGCGCCGATCTCGCCCTCGTCTTCGACGGCGACGCCGATCGCTGCTTCGTCATCGACGAGCGCGGCGAGGTCGTTCCCCCGTCGGCCGTGACGGCCATGATCGCGGTCGGCGAATTGGAGAAGGAGCCTCACGGCACGATCGTCGTCAACACGATCACGTCGAACGCCGTCCGTGAGATCGTCGCCGAGCATGGTGGCACGGTCGTCGAGTCGCGGGTCGGCCACACCTACGTCAAAGCGCTCATGGCCGAGCATCACGCCATCTTCGGCGGTGAGCACTCGGCCCATTATTACTTCCGCGATTTCTGGGGCGCCGACACCGGGATGTTGGCCGGGCTCCACGTTCTCGCCCAGGCCGGGCGTTCCGACCAACCGTTGTCGCAGATGGTGGCGCAGTTCACCCGGTACGCCGCCTCCGGGGAGATCAACTCGACGGTCGTAGATCCTCAAGCCTCGATGCGCCAGGTGGCCGACGCTTTCGCCGGGCGGGGGAGCGCCCAATGGGGCGACGGGGTCAAGATCGTCGGGCCGACCTGGTGGGTCAATCTTCGTCCCAGCAACACGGAACCACTCCTTCGCCTCAACGTCGAAGCCTCCAGTCCTCAAGAGATGGCCGCCTTGCGCGACGAGGTGCTGGCCTTGGTCCGGGGTTCTTGAGACGATGATGTGCAACCGCACCACCTGGTGATGATCCACCGATGCGATCGGAGAACCTCATGACCGTCGCCCTCGACCCCGCTCTCCTCGGCGTCTTGGCGTGTCCCAACTGTCATGCCAACCTGTCGGTCGACTACGAGGCGGCGGAATTGGTGTGCACGAGCGATCAATGCGCTCTGGCCTATCCGATCCGTGACGACATCCCCATCATGCTCGTCGATGAGGCGAGGTCGACGAAACCGGTCAAGGACGCCCCCAGTGTTTGACGACAGCCGACTCGACGACCCCGTCGCTCTCGAGGCTCACCGGCCCCGGCTCGAGCGCATCGCGCTAGCGGGGGCGCGGATCCGTCAGGCTTTCGGCCACGCCGCCTCCGAACGTTTCGAGAAGCCGCCGCGGCCGCGTTCAGTCGTCCTCGTCGGGGCGGGCGCCGACCTCGTCCGTTTTGTCGCGGGCCCGGTCTGCCCGGCTCCTGTCCTCGTGTGGGACGCCGCTCGTCTGCCCGGGTGGCTCGGAACGCTCGATCTCGTCGTCGTCTTGGCCGGGCGTGACCCGACCTTGACGGAGACCGTCATCGAGGCTTCCCGGCGCGGGGCCTGCGTCCTCGTCATCGCGACGGAGGATTCCCCGCTCGTCGATTACGCCGTCGGCTCCTCGACCACGCTCGTGACGGTTCCCGAAGACGATCCGTTCACCATCGCCGTCCGCGCTCTCGATGTCCTCGGGCGGTGGGAGTTGTCGTCTGTCTTCGACCCCGCCGCCTTGGCTGATCGTCTCGACGTCGTGGCCGACGAGTGCGGCCCGGTCGTCCACCTCGGCGTCAACCGGGCGAAAGGGTTGGCCTGCGCGCTGGGGGAGACGACCCCGTTGATCTGGGGGGAGAGCCCGGTCACCGTCTGCGCAGCGACGCGCATCGCCTGCCAACTGCGGAAATCGTTGCGTCGCCCGGCGTTGGCCGCAGGAACCGACGAGGTCGTCGTCATCATCGAAGGCTCTGGCGGGAAGGATCTTTTCGCCGATCCCTTCGACGATCCTGCGTCGTCCAACGGTGTCAGCTTGCTCCTGTTGAGCGATTCCGTTGAGGCGGATCCTCCTAGCCGGCAACGCCAGTATCTCGTCGATCTGGCGGGCGATCACGGCGTTCGGGTGGCGGAGATCACGACGGCGGGGGGCGATGATCTGGGCCGGTTCGCCGCGCTCTGCCATGAGGGCGCCTTCGCGGCCGCTTATCTCGAGGTCGCCACGCTCTGAGGCCACGTCGTCCTGGTTCCTGGGGCGCCATCGCCCCTCATCGCTCGATCAAGAGAGACGGCCCCTCCAGAGCGGTTGTCTTCCTCTGTTCCCGCCCGCCTCGTCTTCGGTCGGCGACGTTCCTCATGCCACAATGGGGTGCGTGAGTCACCACAGTGGGGTTAAAGCTGTCGTCGCGGCATTGGCGGCCAATTTATCGATCGCAGTCATGAAAGCCATCGCCTGGTTGTTGACGGGGGCGGCGTCGATGCTGGCCGAGGCGATCCACTCGCTGGCCGATTCGACGAACCAGGTCCTCCTCCTCATCGGCGGCAAATCGGCCCAACGCGAGGCCACTGAGCTGCATCCGTTCGGCTACGGGCGGGATCGCTATATCACCGCCTTCCTCGTCGCCATCATCCTCTTCTCGATGTGCGGCCTGTTCGCCTGCTACGAGGCCTTCCATAAGTTCGAAGAGGTTCGCGCCGGCCACCCCAACGAATTGCTGACCTCGCGCTGGTGGTGGGTGCCGATCGCCGTGCTCGTGGGGGCGATCATCGCCGAGTCGTTCTCCTTCCGCACCGCGATCAAGGAGGCCCGCCCGGCCAAGGGCGATCTCAGCTGGTACCGCTTCATCAGGACGTCGCGTTCCCCCGAACTGCCCGTCATCCTCCTCGAGGACCTCGCCGCGCTCATCGGTCTCATCCTCGCCCTCGGCGGCGTCGGGCTCAGCCTGTTGACCGGCTCGGCCATCTGGGACGCCGTCGGTTCCGGCCTCATCGGCGTCCTCCTCATCGCCGTCGCCATCGTCTTGGCGATCGAGATCAAGAGCCTCCTCGTCGGGGAGTCGGCCGAACCGCGGTCGGTCACGGCGATCGAGCGCGCCTTGGCCGCCACCACCGGCGTCGAGCGGATCATCGAGATGAAGACGCTCCACGTCGGCCCCGAGGAAGTCCTCGTCGCGGCCAAGATCGCGGTCCGTCCCTCGGAGCGAGCGGAGTCCTTCGCCGAGATCGTCGACGCGGCCGAGGTGGCGATCCGTCGGGCCGAACCGATGGCGGGGCCGATCTATCTCGAACCGGATGTCATCCCCGCCGGTGGCGCCGCCGTGGCCAAGGAGGCCTGATGTCACGTCGAGTCCTCGTTCTCAACGGCGTCAATCTCGGTCGCTTGGGTCGCCGCGAGCCCCAGCTGTACGGATCGACGACGCACGCCGAGCTGGCCCAGAGCTTGGTCGCACTCGGGCGTGATCTCGGCCTTGAGGTCGAGGTCCGTCAGACCGACGCCGAATCCGAGCTGGTCGGCTGGTTGGCCGAGGCGGCCGACGCCGCGATCCCGGTTGTCATCAACCCGGGGGCGTGGTCGCACTATTCCTATGCCATCGCCGACGCCGTCCGTCAGGCGCCCCTGGTGGTCGAGGTCCATCTGACGAACATCCACGCCCGTGAGGAGTTCCGGAGTCATTCGGTCGTCTCCCCGGCTGTCCGCGGGGTCGTCGCCGGACTCGGGACGATGGGGTACGAGCTCGCGCTGCGTTATATCTCCGCTTGTCCGGAGCTGTCCGGCGAAGGATCCGAGAGGGCCGCCGGGGCAGAGCGCTGAGGGGGCTCCTGCACCCCCTCTCGTAAAACTTCAGTTATAGCTGTAGCGTTTTACTTCCTAACGCGACAACGATCTGAATTAGTGCTAGAGTTTTAGACGCGCCTGGTCAAAGGTGACCAAAGCCCGAACCGAAGAGCATACTTCGTGCAACCAGTGAAATTTACTGGGCGATTGCTGTTATGTCCCCTGCAACCCAATGTCTAGGGACGCGATCAGAAGTATGTGAGGGTCCTCCCGGGCCCTCTCTTAAGAAGGGGGCACACGTGTCACGCAGTGCTGATGAACGTTTGTTAGGGGGGCGGTCGCGTAGCGGCACGACCTCTAACACACGCTCTTCTGAGGCCTCAGCGCCTCGCACGCCGAGCACCGTCCGACGCTTTCGACCGCTAGCGCTGGTTTCTGCGGTCGCATTGGCGTTATCCGGTCTCGGCGTCTTGGTCGCGCAAGCGGCTAACGGCGATCCGACGAGCGATGGTGGCTCGCCGATCGAATGTTATTACGACGACAACGGCATCTTCTCGTGTGGAACGACGCACGTCACGGTCGACGAACCTCAGTTGACGGTCAACAAGACCGCCGACAAGACGGAGGTCAAGGCCGGAGACGTCGTCACCTACACGATCGACGCCTATAACAGCGGCAACTCGACGCTGTCGTCGTACACGATCGAAGACATGACTTCGTCGATTGTGGGCTCGACCAGCCTCGTCGCCTCTCTGGACGGCTCCTCGGTTCAGAAAGTGTCGACGCAAGGCGGTTACGCGGTCAACGGCAATCGGCTCACTATCTCCGGCAGCAACCTCGTCCCCGGCGGGCACGTCGTCTACACCTATCAGGTGGTCGTGAGCTCGTCGTCGCAGACGTATCAGCTGCGGGCGACGACGGAGGGCGGCCCCCTGCTGCGCAACACCGTCACAGCCACGGCCACCCCGACCCCCGAACTCGTCGTCAACCCCGACGGCTCGACGACGGAGGTCCCCCGGGGCCCGATCGACGGCTGCGCCCCCGAGGCCTCCGTCTGCTCGGTCGACATCCCGCTGAACGAACCCGCTTCTGGTCAAAAGTTCCAGGTCGAGAAGACGGCCACCGTCCTTGACGAGGTCACCGACGATCCGTTCGCCGCTCCCGGCACAGTCGCTCCGAACGGAACGGTCGAGTACACCGTCACCGTGACGAACACGACGGACGAGACGCTGACGTTCAATGATCAGAACAGCGTGACGGATTACCTCTCCGGCATCCTCGCCATGGGTGGCGTCATCTACTCCGGCCCGACGGCCACCTCTGGTGAGGTCACCCGTCCCGCCGACATGGATGTCTTCCGCTGGACGGGCACCCTCGAGCCCGGCGCCTCGGCCTCCTTCACTTACCGTGTGCGTGCCGCCACCCCGATCGATGGCTCCGCCACCGCCCTCGGCCAGACGCTGCGCAACTCCGTCTCCGGGTACGCGGTCGATGGAAACGGCGATCAGGTCCTCTCCAACTGCCTCAACGGCACCGAGGAAGGCTGCTTCACCGCCACCCCCGTGTGGATCGGTCTGTGCTACGACGGCGTCAACTACGGTGGCGTCGATCCTGAAACGGGCAACCCTTACGACTGTGGCGTGACTCACCCGACGACGACGGAGCCGCACATGGCGGTCTCGAAGTCCTCCGACCCCGCCACCGGCGCCACCGTCAAGGCTGGCGACCGCATCGTTTACGAGATCGATCTCATCAACGACGGCACCTCCACGCTGACGACCTTCTCGGTCGTCGACGATCTGTCCGACGTCACCCCGTGGGCGACGGTCGACTGGAATTCGGTCGTTGTGACGACGGGCAACGCCACGACGACGCACACCGATGACACGCTGACGATTTCAGGTACGGATCTCGCTCAGCTGGCCACGGTCACCGTTCGTTACGAAGTCAACGTCCGCTCCGACGTGACGATCCCCGGCGGCACGGTCATTCGCAACCAGATCACCAGCGAGGCCACCTACCCCGAATACGACGGCGACACCAATGAGGTCGTCGACTATCCGGCCACGTCGATCTGCTCGGCTGAGATGGAAGCTTCCGACCCCGAGACCTTCGCGCAGTACTGCACGACGACCCACCCGGTCGAGACCCCGCTGCCCGACCTTCAGGTCTCCAAGGCCGTCTCCGCCGGCAACGGTGTGACGGTTCTTCCCGGTCAGGTCCTGACGTACACCCTGACGTTTGACAACACCAATGGTGGTTCGGCCGCGTCGGTCGATTACACCGACAATCTGTCCGGTCTTCTCGACGACGCGACGGTCACCTCGAACCCGGTTTCCGACAATGCCGCTCTGACGGCCTCCGCGGTCTCCGATTCGGGTTCCTTCACCATCACTGGTGAGGTTCCCGCTGGCGCCGTCTACCACGTGACCTATCAGGTCACCGTCAAGAGCGTCGCTGAGCTGACGGCTGGCCCCAACCTGGTCAACCGTCTCAAGGACAACAACCCGCCGGAACCGACTCAGCCGACCAACCCGACTGAGCCGACTCAGCCGACCAACCCGACCGAGCCGACGAATCCCACAGAGCCGACGGAACCGACCGAGCCGACGAATCCGACTGAGCCCACGGAACCGACGAATCCGACGGAACCGACCGAGCCGACCAACCCGACTGAGCCCACGGAACCGACGAATCCCACGGAACCGACTCAGCCGACCAACCCGACCGAGCCGACGACCCCGCCGAACCCGGATGATTGCCCTCCGGGCGATCCGCTCTGCACGAGCAACCCGGTGGCCGCGTGGAAGATCACGAAGTCGCTGAGCCCCGAGGGTCCGGTTTCCCCGGGCGCGACGGTCGCCTACAACGTCGTGATCGAGAACACCGGTGACGTCGATCTCTCCCGGGTGACGGCGAACGACGACCTTTCCCAGGTCCTCGCCTACGCCACGATCTCCGAGGGCCCGACGGCGTCCGCCGGAACGGCCACGGTCGGGGGCACGACCCTCACCTGGACGGGTTCCTTGGCCAAGGGCGAGAAGGTGACGGTCGCCTACGTCGTGACGGTCAACCCTGATGTCGCCTACGGCACGATCCTCCACAATGTGGTGACCGGCCCGCCGGCCGAGCAGCCCGACAACCCGGATACCCCGGATGTCGACGAGTCCGAGACTCCGGTGCCGCCGAACTGTGTCACCGGTGAAGAGCCCGAGTGCTCGACTGACACCCCGGTCCTCCAGGACGCCTCCTGGACGGTCAATAAGTCCGTGCTGACGGCCAGCCCAGTCTCTCCTGGCGACAAGGTTGATTATCAGCTCGTCATCACGAACACTGGGAACGTCGCTCTGACCGGCGCCACGGTGACCGACGATCTCACCCGTGTCCTTGCCAACGCGAAGGACGCCCGGGTGACCTCCGGCAACGCCACGATCACTGGCGCCACCTTGACGTGGACGGGCGATCTGGCGATCGGCGCCGTCGTGCGTGTCGATTACTCCGTCACGGTCAACGAGTCGGCTCAAGCCGGCGCCTTGCTCAAGAACGTCGTCGTCGGCACCGGCGGGCATCAGCCTGACGATCCGGCCACGCCGGACACCGACGAGTCCGAGACCACGGTCGACTCCAACTGTGTCGAGCCCGGCGCTGAGAATGATCCGGCCTGCTCGACCACGACGGTCGTGGATCAGGACGCCAGCTGGAAGATCGAGAAGAAGACGGAAGGCGACGTCACGATCGTCGCCCCCGGCCAGACGCTCACCTATGTGGTGACGGTGACGAACACCGGCAATGTCGCTCTCAGCGATGCGGTCGTGACCGATGATCTCTCCGCCGTGCTGGCCAACGCTTCCAACCCGACGGTGACCTCCAACAACGCCACCGTCAGCGGAACCACTCTGACGTGGACGGGCGATCTGCCGGTCGGCGGCGTCGAGACGATCACCTATACGGTCGACGTCAACGCCAACGTCCCGGAGAACACCGAACTCGTCAACCATGTCGTCGGCAGTGGCGCCACGCCCCCGCCGAACCCCGACACGCCCGACACGCCCCCGACCCCGGTGACCCCGAACTGTGTCACCGGCGAGGAGCCCGAGTGCACGACGACGACCGATGTCACCGACAACCCGCTTCAGGTTTCGAAGTCGGTGTCGCCGGCTAAGGGTTCGACGGTTGAGCCGGGTGACGAGTTGTCGTACACGTTGTCGTTCGTGAATACGTCTGATACGGCTGCTGCTGCGGTTGATTACACCGATGATCTGAAGGGTCTGGTGGATGATGCTGATTTGGTTGGCGCTGTGACGGCTGGTGAGGGCTTGTCGGTGGCGATGGCTGCTGATGGTCGTTCGTTCCAGGTGACTGGTTCGGTGCCGGCTGGTGAGACGGTGACGGTGACGTATGTCGCGAAGGTGAAGGAGTCGGGTCGTGGTGACGAGTCGGTGTTGAACTTTGTGTTCAAGACTGGTGAGAACCCGAATAATCCGGATAATCCGGATAGCCCGAACTATCCTGATAACCCGCCGAACCCGGATAATCCGGATAACCCGGATACGCCGGTTGCTCCTGATTGCGCGCCGGATGATCCGACCTGCACCGAGAACCCCGTCGAATCTCTCATCGTGACGAAGAGCTCCGACCCGGCTTCCGGCCAGACGGTCCAGCCCGGATCGAAGATCGTTTACACGATCTCGTTCCAGAACACCTCTAGCGCGACGTCGGCCACGGTCGACTACGTCGATGATCTGCGTGCTCTTCTTGATGACGCCACGGTGTCGCAGGCTCCCGCCAGCGACGGTCTCACGGTCACCCCGGTGACGGAGAACGGCTTCATCGGAATCACCGGCACGGTGCCTCCGGCCACGACCTACACGGTGACCTACGCTGTCACGGTCAACGCTGCTGGTGGCGATGGGATCCTCACGAACGTCGTCACCAACATGACGCCGCCGACAGACTGCGATCCGACGACCGATCCGAATTGCCCGGCCCCGCCGCCGTGCGATCCGATCGAGGATCCGTCCTGCGACCTGCCGGTTCCGCCGTGCGAGCCGGGTGACTCCGACTGCACGCAGAACTACCGCCTCGAGGTCCTCAAGTCCTCTGACCCGGCTGAGGGTCAGACGGTCGAGGCCGGTCAGGTCATCACCTACACGCTGTCCTTCTCCAATGTCTTGGGGACGGAAGCCGCTCCGGTCAACTACACCGATGACATGCGTAGCGTCCTCGACGACGCCGTGGTCATCCAGCAGCCGACCAGCAGCATGCTGACCATCTCCTCGATCGAGAGTGGTTTGTTCGACATCTCCGGTTCGGTGCCCGCTGGGCAGACGGCGACCGTGACCTACATGGTCAAGGTCAAGACCACCGGCGCTGGTGGAGACGGCCGCTTGGTCAACCTCCTCCTCGGTGGGGACACCCCGCCGTCGCCGGTGCCTCCGACCGAGTGCGTCCCCGGTGACGATCCGCTGTGCACCTACACGCCGCGTCTCGACGTCACCAAGACGGTCGAACCGCCGGTGTCGACGACGGTCACCCCGGGTGAGATCCTCACCTACACGCTGACCTTCTCGAACCTCAACGGAACGACGGACGCCGCAGTCAACTACACCGACGACATGTCAGGGCTCCTCGACGACGCTGTCGTCGTGACCCAGCCCGTCGCGAGTGACAACCACATCGCCGCCACGGCGGTCGATGAGAACGGTCACTTCTTCGTCACCGGTTCCATCCCGGCCGGCGCCACCTACACCGTGACCTACCAGGTCATGGTCAAGGCGGCCTCCCAGTTGGGTGATCAGACGGCGATCAACATCCTGCGGCCGAACTTGCCGCCGCAGCCGACGCCGCCGGTTCCGACTGAGCCCACTCAGCCGACGAACCCGACTGAACCGACCCAGCCGACGAACCCGACTGAACCCACTAACCCGCCGACTAATCCGGTGGTTCCCGAGTGCGATCCCAACTTCGAGATCTGCGTCGTGACCCCGGTGCTCAAGGTGTCGAAGACGGCTAATCCGGATTCCGGCACAGCGGTCGAGGCGGGGCAGACGGTGACGTACACCCTCACGTTCGACAACTCGGCCGGAAAGGTCGACGCGACTGTCAATCAGATCGACGACGCTCGTGGCGTCTTCGACGATGCGACGCTCGTCGCCGAACTGGTTCCCTCGAGCGAGAACCTGACGATCACCCGTCACTCGGAGGGCGTCTGGCTCATCGACGGCACGGTTCCGGCCGGTCAGGTTTACACGGTGACGTACAGCGTCCTCGTCAACAATGTCGCCGAGCTGTCCCAGAACGGGCACCTCGTCAACATCGTGGTCCCGGGCGACACGCCTCCTGAGGTGACGCTGTGCGCCGACGACGATCCCACCTGTGGCACGCCGGAACACCCGACGTGCGAGGAAGGCTCGGAAGTCTGCACCGACAACCCGACCGCTGCTCTGACGACGCGCAAGGACGCTTCGCCGGCCGCTGGTCAGGCTGTTCCGGCCGATGGTCTGGTCCGCTACACGCTGACGTTCGACAACACGAACGGCGCCGCCGACGCTCGCGTCGACTACACCGATGACGCCCGTGGCGTGATCGATGACGCGGTCATCACCGCTGGCCCGACGTCCTCCGACGCCAACCTCACGGTGGCGGCGGTGGCCGAAGGCCTCTACCAGATCACGGGCATCGTCCCGGCTGGTCAGGTCATCACGGTCGAGTACAGCGCGGTGGTCAACAGCGCTGACACGCTGACCGCGGGCGCCTCGCTCGTCAACCGCCTCATCCCGACTCCGGATGTGCCCGATCAGCCGGTCGAGCACTGCCCCGAGCCCGGGCCGGGCGCGGTCGTCGTCGATCCGAACTGCGTCGAGAACCCCGTCAACGCTCTCCAGGCCTCCAAGGTCGTCACCTCCGGTGTGGCCGAGGTCGTCGCCGGTGAGACCGTCAGCTACACCCTGCGCTTCGACAACTCGAAGAGCTCCGTGTCCAGCCCGGTCGACTTCACCGACTTCCTGGACGACGTGATCGATGACGCGGTGGTGACGCCGCCGGCCACCATGCCGGATGGTCTCACCTACCAGATGGTCAACAACGGCGCCGAGATGCACTTCACCGGCACGATCGCAGCCGCGACCGTCCTCGAGGTGACCTACACCGCCGAAGTCAAGTCGGATCAGGATCGCGCAGCGGCCAACGCCAATAACGTGTTGGTCAACTACGTGGCCCGTCCCGGCGGCCGCGTGCCGGACGATTGCCCGGCTGGCGACCCGACCTGCACGACCACCCCGGTGTCGAGCATCCAGCTCATCAAGGGCGGGAAGCTCGCTGACGGCGCCGCTGGCGTCGCCGGTGACACGATGGAGTTCACCTTCACCGTGACGAACACCGGCCCGACGGTCCTGCATGACGTTCACATCGTCGACATGCTCGAAGGTATCTCTGAGATCACCTACGAGGTCTGGCCGACGGCTGAGGATGGTGTTCTTGAGCCGGGTGACTCCGTCAAGGCGAACGCCACCTACACGCTGACGCAGGCTGATGTCGACGCCGGCTCCGTCGTCAACACGGCGACGGCCTACGGCACCGATGACAGCGGCAACCAGGTCGAGTCGAGCTTCACGGTTCTCGTCCCGCTTGAGATGCATCCGTCGATCCATCTGGAGAAGACCGGCGTCTTCGTCGGCAGCTCTCCGGCTGTCGTCGGCGACCGTGTCGACTACACCTTCACGGTGACGAACACCGGTGACGTCACGCTCAACAACGTGGCGATCACGGACAACATGGTCGGGCTTTCCCCGATCGTGTACGGCGCCTGGCCGTCCGGCATCACGGGCGTCCTCAACCCCGGTGATTCCGTCACCGCCACCGCGAGCTACACCATCACAGCTGACGACATCGAACTCGGCAAGGTCGTGAACTCCGCCTTCACCGGCGGCTGCGTCACCGACTGCGACGGGCCCACCCCCGGCGGGACCACGCCGGATGAGCCCACCGACGATGTCACCGTTGAAACCGACATCCCGAATACCCCGGGCACACCAGGTTCGATTATTCCGAACACGGGTAATTCGGTTGTCGTGACGGTCGCAGCTCTCGTCGGTCTCCTCACCATCGGCCTGGGTGTCGGCTTCGTCGCCACCTCGCGTCGCCGGAAGGGACTGACCCACTGAAAGAGCGCCTTTTTCCCTCACCGTGCCCCCGAGGGAAGAGGGTGATAGGTGATTGAGATCTTCGTACTCCTTCATCAACCAGCACGAAGGTAGGTCCCTTATCACCAAGCCTTGGCGGGGTTGGCGTGAAGCCAACCCCGCCATTGGCGTGTCTGGGGGCAGATGAGGTCAACGCCGAGACGCCTGAGCGCCGAGGCGGGTGGCAGTGGTTGACTCCAGCTTGTCGTTGATGACATTGTTGGCGGTGTCTTTGATCACATGCGAAATTTCCTCAAAATTATGAGGAGTTGTGGTGTCATGTGAATGGCATGTTGATGATGACGTGAGAATGGGTAACATTACGTGCGTCAGAGTCTTTCCATTCCCTGAGCAGGTAGACTGCCTAACGGTGTGGGGGCTGACCTAAGCCTGTAGAAGAGTCTGTGGGGGTACAACGCGATGGCGAAGAGAGCTGAGGAGGATCTCGAGCTCCTGCCTGACCGTGAACTCGTCGAAAGGACCCGTAGAGGAGAAGACGGCGCCTACGCGGTGCTCTGGAAGCGCCACTATGCCGCCGCCATGACGACTGCCAGGGGCGTGGGCGGCACCCTGGAGCCGGAAGAGCTCGTCATCGAGGCCTACACCCGCATCTTCGACGCCATTCAACGGGGCAAGGGGCCCCATGAGGATTTCGCCCCCTATCTCTATGCCTCGATCCGCAACACGGCCAAGAACTGGAAGCAGGCCCGGCGGGAGTACGTCAACAGCGAGATGGTCGAGGACGCCGCTCCGACGCTCAACGACGAAGCCGCTGTCATGGGCAAGCTCGACTCCGAGACGATCAACCGAGTCTTCTACGCCATGGACGAGCGATCCCGTGCCGTCCTGTGGTATTCCGAGGTCGAAGGGCTGTCACCAGCCGAGATCGCTGAGAAAATCGGCGTGAATCCTAGGCATACCTCGGTATTATTATTTCGGGCCAAGAAATCTTTCCAGAAGTTATGGATCCAGGCCCATGTAAGATTTGATCCCCATCTTTGTCAAGGGGAGCATGGATGGGTTCTGAACCATGCAGGGGAGTACATAAGCGAGACCATGTCTGGACGGCAACAGAAGCGTGTCGATGAGCACCTTGAGGGGTGCGAATCGTGCACCGAGACGGTAAACGAGGCGCGGAAGGCTGCGACGATGTTCGGCGCTGCCCTCGTCCCGGCTGTCGTCGGTGTCGGCGCCAGCCAGTATTTCCAGGCTCCTGAAGCCTATGGGGCCGTCTCCGAGATCATCGCTCCGCCGGGGGTGCCGGATGCCCTCGCCAGCCACGTCGCCACCGCTCTCGGCGTCACCGCCGCCGCCGTCGGAACGGGCAAAGCGCTCGTCGCGGGCGGTTCAGCTGTCGTCGTCGGCATGGGCGTGTTCACGGGCGCGATGGTCCTCGATCCGTTGCCGACGGCTCCTTCCCCGACTCCAGTGATCTCCAGCACGCCGTTCGCCACCCCCAGAGAGACGCCGGAGCCTCTCGTCTCGACGTCGCCGACTCCTGAACCCACAGCGACGCCGACCCCGACCCCGACTCCCACGCCGTCGACACCGACCCCGACGCCGGCACAGTCGCCCACACCCTTGCCGGTGATGTCGGCCACGCCGACTCCGACACCCAGTCCGGAGCCCGAACCGCCCGCGATCATCGAGATCACTGGCATCGATAACGGCGGAGGCATGTGCTATCCCGTGATCAGCGGCAACGCTCGCCCGGGTAGCAACCTCATCGTCTCCGTCTTCTCCGGGCCGAATGTCCAGGTCACGGCGGATGACGCCGGTCACTGGCAGACAACCCCCTTGCCGATGCGTCCCGGCGGCGCCGATGTCACTGTCCTCGATCCGACAGGCTCGCAAGTCTCCGCCGCGGATCGTGTCACGCTCGACACTCCGCCCACCGTCGGCTTCGGCATGATTGACGACATCTTGAGGATCAACGTTAGCGGTGTCGCCCATGCCACCGTCGAGTTGCTCCATGACGGCTCTCCGCTCGACACCGTCCAACTGGGCGCCGACGGGAAGTTCTATAACGAATACGTCTGGGTCAAAGGCGAGGAACTCGAAGTCCGATACGCCACGTCCTCGTGCGTCGGCCCGTCGAACTCCTACGTTCCGTCGTAATCGCTTCGTGCCGAAGGCGTCGGTCGGCGACGAGGCGGATCACCTCTGGCACGCGAGCCGTTGTTCCTCGTGTCACGCCGCCGGTTCGCGGGACTTCTTCATGTGATGATCACTTTCGATCTTGTGAGTTAGGCTGCCACTTATGGAGACCACGCTCGATTATCGTGTCGCCGATCTGAACCTGGCTGCGGCTGGGCGCCGGGAGATCGCTCTGGCGGAGCATGAGATGCCCGGTCTCATGGCGATGCGGAAGAAATTCTCCGACACCCGTCCCTTGGCCGGAGCCCGGATCACCGGTTCGCTCCACATGACCGTCGAGACGGCGATCCTCATCGAGACGCTCGTCACCCTCGGAGCCGAAGTCCGATGGGCCTCCTGCAATATTTTCTCGACTCAAGACGCCGCCGCGGCCGCCGCCGTCGTCGGTCCCCAGGGCAGCGTGGAGAAACCGGCCGGGGTCCCCGTCTTCGCCTGGAAAGGCGAGACGCTCGAGGACTACTGGTGGTGCATGCGTCAGGCTTTCGCCTGGCCCGACGGCGAGGGTCCGACGGCGATTCTCGACGACGGGGGAGACGCCACCCTCTTCCTCAGCGAAGCGGCCGCCGCTCAAACCGATGGCTTGCCCGAGGTGGAGGCCGACGCCTCCGATGAACGCCGGGCGCTCATCGCCTGCCTCCGTGACACCATGGCCACTGAACGACGTGATTACACCGCCATCGTCCGGGACCTCGAAGGCGTCACCGAGGAGACGACGACGGGCGTGCGCCGCCTCGCCTCACTCGTCAAACGAGGGAAATTACGTTTCCCGGCGATCAATGTCAACGATTCCGTCACCAAATCGAAGTTCGACAATGAATATGGTTGCCGGCATTCCGTCATCGACGGTCTCAACCGGGCGACCGACATTCTCCTCGGGGGGAAGATCGTCGTCGTCTGTGGTTACGGCGATGTCGGCAAGGGATGCGCCGAAGCCCTCCGAGGGCAAGGGGCTCGCGTCGTCGTCACGGAGATCGATCCGATCTGCGCTCTTGAAGCGGCGATCGATGGGTATGAGGTTCGCACCCTCGACGATGTCGTGGAGCGGGCCGATGTCGTCATCACGGCGACGGGGTGTGTCAATGTCGTCACCGTCGAGCACATGGCCCGGATGAAACACCAGGCCGTCCTCGGCAATATCGGCCACTTCGACGACGAGATCGATGTCACGAGTCTGCGCCAAACCTCTGGCGTCGTCCGTACGACCATCAAACCCCAAGTCGATCTGTGGACCTTCCCCGACGGCCACGGTGTCGTCATCCTCAGCGAGGGGCGTCTTCTCAACCTCGGCAACGCGACAGGGCATCCCGCCTTCGTCATGAGCATCACCTTCACCAACCAGGTGCTCGCCCAACTCGAGCTCCACCTCCACCCCGGTCGCTACCCGGCTGGGCTCTACACCCTGCCCAAGACTCTCGACGAAGAAGTGGCCCGCCTCCACCTCGACTCCGCCGGAGTCAGTCTCACCCGGTTGACCGAGCACCAGGCCGCCTACCTCGGCCTCGACGTCGCCGGTCCATACAAACCTGATAGTTACCGCTACTGATCATCCTGGCGTTTCTGCTTCGGCCCCACGTGTGGATCTCCGATCCGGGGACTCACGCGAAAGGGCATCGTCGAAGTCACGAGGAATCGAGCTGCGCGAAGAAGAGGCTCGAGCTCGTTCGGGCCCCGCGATCTCACCGCTTGGAGAAGGTCTGAAACGCTGGTGAAACATCATTAGGCTGAACTATCGTCCGTCATTCCACCTGATCGATCGTTCGATCGCGACCCCCAGAGGATCATCATGAGGAGTCTCAAAGCGTTCGCCGTCATGGCGGCCTCTCTGCTTGTCGCCACCGGTTGCACGAGTGTGGACGGAGACGCTGGCACCAGCGAGTCCGGTTACACGACGGTGACGGCCGGCACGCTCACGGTCTGCGCCGACATCCCGTATCCTCCGTTCGAGGAGGAGGATCCCGGCTCCGAGATCGGTTACAAGGGTTTTGACGTTGATCTCGTCAAGGAGATCAGCAGCCGCCTCGGCCTCGGCTTGGCGATCCGCGACGTCGACTTCGACGGCCTCCAATCGGGCGCCGCGCTCGTCTCCGGCCAGTGCGACATGGCCGCCTCGGCCGTCTCGATCACGGAGGAGCGCAAGGCCAACCTCGACTTCTCCGAGCCGTATTACGACTCTCTGCAGTCTCTCCTCGTGCGGGCCGATTCGGGCATCACGAGCTTGGACGATATGGCGGGCAAGACGATCGGTGTCCAGACCGGTTCGACGGGCAAGACGTACGCCGAGGAGCACGCACCGGCTGACGCTACTCTTCTTCAACTCGACTCCGACGGCATGCTGTGGCCGGCTATCCAGGCCGATCAGATCCAGGCCATCCTCCAGGATCTCCCCGTCAACCAAGCCCACACCGAAGCTGATCCGCAGTATGTCATTGCCGCGACTTACGAGACGGACGAGCAATACGGTTTCGCCTTCGCCAAGGGGAAGAACCCGGAACTGCGTGAGGGCGTCGACACCGCGCTCCAAGAGATGCGTGATGACGGAACGTATCAGAAGATCTACGACTCCTACTTCGCTAAGTGAGCACGCTTCATGGCGCTCGTTGACATCCGCCCGACGGTGAGACGGCGGATCTCGCAGACCCTCATATGGATCGGTGCGCTCGTCGTCATTCTCCTCATCGCGTTGATGGCCGACTGGGAGAACATCCGCAAGCAGTTCCTTAATGTCGCGGTGATGAAAGATCTCTGGCCAGAGATCGTCCTTGTCGGCATGCGGAACACACTCATCTACACCTTCATCAGTTTCATTGTTGGGACGGCGTTGGGCACGGTGTTCGCGCTCATGAAGATGTCGAAAGGCCCTTTCAGCTGGTTCGCGACCGCTTATATCGAGTTGTTCCGAGGCATTCCCGCCCTTTTGACGATCTTCGCGATGACCTTCATCCTCCCGATTGCCTTCGGGGTCAAGATCGTCGGCGGCGCCGTCGGCTCAGCGTGTCTCGGCCTCGTCATTGTGACGAGCGCTTACACGGCGGAGATCATGCGCGCCGGCATCGAGGCGGTGCCGAAGGGGCAGCGGGAGGCAGCCCGTTCGCTCGGCATGTCGCCGGTGCAGACGACGCTCTTTATCATCCTGCCCCAGGGTTTCCGTATCGTCATCCCGCCGATGACGAACGAGTTCGTCATGTTGCTGAAGGACTCATCGCTCATCTTCATCGCTGGTCTGACCCCACCGACGAAAGAGCTGACGGCTTTCGCCCGCGACGGACTCTCGACCTATGGCAGCCCGACTCCGCTCATCTTGGCCGCCATCCTCTACCTCATCGTCACGATCCCGTTGACCATGCTCATCGGCAAACTGGAAAAGAAATTGGCGGTGCGCAAATGAGCAGCGGTAACCTCCACCCCCGCGACACTCCGGATCCCTCGGCGCCGCCGATCCAAGTCGTCGGGTTGCACAAGAGCTTCGGCGATCACGAGGTCCTCAAGGGGATCGACCTGACGATCGAGCGCGGGCAAGTCGTCTGCGTCATCGGGCCCTCCGGCTCGGGCAAGTCGACGCTGCTGCGGTCGGTCAACCTCCTCGAGTGGCCGACGAAGGGCAAGGTCGTCATCGAGGGGATCGACATCACCGACCCCGACGTCAACCTCGACAAGATTCGCACGCGGATCGGCATGGTCTTCCAGCAGTTCAACCTCTTCCCTCACATGACGGTGTTGCGCAACATCACCATCTCCCAGGAGAAGGTGTTGCAGCGTTCCAAAGCTGAGGCCGAGGAGGTCGCGCGGGCCATGCTCGAGCGAGTCGGGCTTTCCGACAAGGTCGACGCCCATCCGAGCCAGCTCTCCGGCGGCCAGCAGCAACGTGTCGCCATCGCCCGGTCGTTGGCGATGAACCCCGACATGATGCTCTTCGACGAGCCCACCTCGGCGCTCGACCCGGAACTGGTCGGCGAGGTCCTCGACGTCATGCAAAGCTTGGCCAACGAGGGGATGACGATGATGGTCGTCACCCACGAGATGGGTTTCGCCCGCGAGGTCGGCACTCGGCTCATCTTCATCGACGAGGGCGTCATCGTCGAGGAGGGCGATCCGCGTGAGGTCCTCAGCGACCCGCAGCACCCGCGGACGCAGTCGTTCCTATCGAAGGTTCTGTGAGAGGTAACGACCTCACTTGTTCCGGTTCTCCGGGAACGACTCCCAGATCTCCTTGCACTCGGGGCAAACGGGGAATTTCTCCGGGTCCCGGCTCGGCACCCAGATCTTGCCGCACAGAGCGACGACGGGGGTGCCCATGACCATGGCCTCCATGAGCTTGTTCTGCTTGACGAAGTGGGAATAGCGCTCGTGGTCGTCCTCGTCGGAGAGCACGGGGGTGCGGTCGAGGACGGTTTGAGAACCGGGCGCCAAAGTCGGGGTCGCGGTGGGCATGGGGTCATTCTACGGTCTCGTGGAAGGCGAGCGGGCAGGGCGCCATCGCCACCGTCGACCGTTAGCCACCTCACGGGCATGGTCACTTATCCACAACCACCCCCCGTGAGAGGCGCTCACGGCCTAGAATGACGGAAACGACGAGCGAGGCGGTGCGCCGCCAGCGAGGAGTGTTGATCACGTGAGCGCGACCTATCCGGGCCCGCAGCCACCCGCAGGGTGGTATGCCGATCCGGCCGATGCCCGGCGCCAACGGTTTTGGGATGGCCAAGTCTGGACTCACCAGGTGAGGGCGGTCGAAGGATCTCCCGCCTCACAGCCGGGGATCGGATCCACGGCGACGGGGTCGGCCCCCGCTTTCGCGCCTCCGGTTGGAACCACGCCGAATCCCGCTCCTAGCTCTCCGTTCGCCCCGAACGCTCCCGGGGCGCCACCGGCCTCCGCTCAACCTCCCGCCCCCGCGTCGTCCGCCTGGCCGCCTGCCACCACCTCTCTCACTCCAGCTCCGCCGGCGTCGGGGGAGCAGCGTGGGTGGCCGCCCGCCGCCGCGCCCTCCGCCAACGAGAAGCCCTCGCCTCAGCCGCGCGCGAACGATCTCGACCCGTCGATTCCCCTGGCCAGTTGGGGTTGGCGGGTGCTGGCCGGCATCATCGATCAGATCGTCACCGCCGTCATCGCCGTGCTCATCATCGCGATCGCGGCCCGCGATCTCGTCGCCAGTTTGCGCGACAACTTCCTTCTCTACGTCAACGACGTCGCGCAGTCGGGCAATCCGTCGACGGTGCAGGTGCCCGAACCCCTCCTCGAAGACATGCAGACGATCGTCTTCATCTCCGGGGCAGTCGTGCTCTTCTACACGATCATCTTCCTCGGCACGTGGTCGGCCACCGTCGGCCACCGGCTCTGCAAGCTCAAGGTCGTGCGTCTTCCGGTCGCCCAGATCCTCAAGAACCAGGGGATCGACGTGCCGGGGCTGACGGACACCGCACGGGCTTTGCCAGGGGTCGAGAGCCTCGAGCCGGTCGGATGGCTACGGGCTGTCTCCAAGGGGTTGGGCTGGGCGATCCTCGCTCAAGGCAGCCTTCTCATGCTCATCCCTGCCGTCATCAACTTCGTCTTGCCGCTGTTCCACCGGCGTCGTCAATCGCTCACCGACATCATCGCCGGAACGCTCGTCATCCATGATCCGGGCCCTGCCACCACGCCTGAGGAGCCCCCAGCCGAACAACGCTGAACCTGAGGTCGAGGAAAGGGCCTAACTCAGGGTGGAATTACCTTGCTGCGGCTAGTGATCGGCAGTCCTTGTGAGTAGGATTTCACCAGTTGTCGTCAACGCTGAGGTGAACTATGACCGCTCCCGATTCCACCTTGTCAGAGCTGGCTTCCCGCTATGGCATCAGTACGGAGTTTTGGGATTGGAAGGGCAATTATGTGCCGATCTCAGCCGAGACGATCATCGCTTGCCTCGCCGCCCTCGATGTCGACGCGTCGAGCCCGGAGAAAGCGTGGGAGGCGCTCGACGCCCATGAGCGCTGGCAGTGGAAACGCCACCTGCCCGATTGCGTCGTCGTCGAACAGAACCAGGATCGCGTCATCGACGTCCAGGTGATGGCCGGGGCTTCGGCGCACGTCTGGGTGCGCTGCGAGGACGGCCGCGGCATCGGCGCCGAGCAGGTCGCCAACGATTGGCCCGATCGCGAGGTCGACGGCCAGTGGCGGGGGAGGGCGTCGTTCCGTCTGCCGACGTGGATCGAACTGGGCTACCACACCGTCATCCTCGAATCGGGGGAGGAGCGCTACGAATCGCCCTTCATCGTCACCCCATCGTGGGTCGGCGTCCCTCAGAAGGGTTTCGAGAAGGTCTGGGGCTTCATGACCCAGCTGTATTCGATCTCGGGGCAGAACTCGTGGTGCTTCGGCGACATGTCCGATCTGACGGACTTGGCCGTCTGGTCGACGACCCAGCACGGCGCCGGTTTCGTTTTGACGAACCCGGTCCACGCCGCCGAGCCGATCTCCCGCATCGAGCCGTCGCCCTATCTGCCGTGTTCGCGCCGTTACGTCAATCCGCTCTACATCCGCCCAGAGGCGATCGAGGAGTACCTCAACGCCCCGGATAGCGAGAAGCGCGCCATCCGCTCGATCCGCACCAACCTCGACAAGCGCATGGTGGGCAAGAAAGAGATCGACCGCGATTCGATCTGGGCGGAGAAGAAGAAGGCCTTGCGCCGAATCTTCGCCCTCGAGCGTCGGCCCGTCCGCCAGATGGAGATGGAGGCGTTCTTCGCGGCCGAGGCCGAGCCCTTGCGCGACTTCGCGACGTGGTGCGCGCTGTGCGAGAAGTTCGGCACCGCCCGGTGGAAGAAGTGGGACGAGGGGTTCCAGCGCCCCAACTCGGCCGAGGTGCAGGCGTTCGCCGAGGAGAACGCCGAGACGGTCACGTTCTACATGTGGATGCAGTGGATCGCCGAGTCGCAAGCGATCGCTGCCCACCGCACCGCCTTGGCCGCCGGCATGCCGGTCGGCGTCATGTCCGATCTCGCCGTCGGCGTCCACACCCAAGGGGCGGAGAGTTGGAGCATGGGCGGCGCCTTCGCCCAGGGCGTCACCGTCGGCGCTCCGCCCGATGGCTACAACCAGGCCGGTCAGGATTGGACGCAGCCGCCGTGGCGGCCCGATCGTCTCGAGCAATCCGGCTATCGTCCGTTCCGCGCCATGGTCAAAGCCGCGCTGCGCCATTCCGGCGGGCTGCGCGTCGATCACATCATCGGTTTGTTCCGTCTCTGGTGGATCCCCGAGGGCTTCAGCCCCAAAGAGGGCACCTATGTGCGGTACAACCACGAGGCCCTCATCGGCATCCTCGCGCTCGAGGCCTTGCGCTCCGGGGCCGTCGTCATCGGCGAGGACCTCGGCACCGTCGAGCCCTGGGTGCGCGATTATCTGCGCCGCCGCGGCCTGCTCGGCACGTCGGTGCTGTGGTTCGAGTACAACGACGACGGCTCGATCAAGGCCCCCGAGCAGTGGCGTGAGTATTGCATGGCCTCCGTCACCACGCACGACCTCCCGCCCACCCTCGGGTATCTCTCCCACTCCCACGTCTATCTGCGCAACGAGTTGGGGCTGCTCACCGAATCGCTCGACGAGGAGATCAACAAGGACGTCCAGGAGCAGGCCGGCATCATGAGCGTGCTGGCCGACCGCGGGCTCATGGAACAAGGCGAGCGCGATCCGCAGCAGCGCCTCCTCGCCCTGCACCGTTATCTCCTCAAGGCCCCCTCGAAGCTTCTTTGTGTCGCGCTGACCGACGCGGTGGGGGAGAAGGAGACGGAGAACCAGCCCGGCACCCTCGACGAGTACCCGAACTGGCGCGTCCCCCTCCACGACGACAAGTCCCAACGGCTCACGCTCGAGGAGATCTACACGATGGAGCGGGTCAAGGACCTCACCGACATCATGAACGGGAAAGCCTGAAGTTAGCTGCCGTAGGGGCTAGGGATGATCTCGCCAGTGGCATCGAGGTAGTACGTCGGGATGACCGCTTCGCCACGTGACATCTTGTAACCGTCGAGGGGCAGTTCGGCCCGGGCGGCGGCGTGACGGTCGCGGGCGGCGCTGAGCGGCTCGTGGCCGACGATGTCGCCGTCACGCACGAGTTCACGCAGGAGGGGGCGGTCGTCGCCATCGCTGGTCGGCAACTCTCCGACACCGATGAGCTCGGCTTCGGCGATGCCCCGCGAGTCGCGCCGACGCAAAGCGTACTTCTGGCCCCCGACGGTGGCTTTGCTGGCCGAGCGCTTCGCGACCGGTTCGAGGAGGGCGTCCGCCTCGTTCGAGGAGGCTCGGGCGACCAACTTGTAGACGAAGGAGCAGGTCGGCGCGCCGGATCCGGTGACGAGCGAGGTGCCGACGCCGTAGCCGTCGACGGGCGCTCCGGCCAGGGCGGCCAGCTGCCATTCGTCGAGGTCGGAGGTGACGATGATGCGCGTCTTCGTCGCTCCGAGTTCGTCGAGCAGGGCACGGACGTCGCGGGCGACCGCTCGCAGATCGCCGGAGTCGATCCGCACGGCGCCGAGGTTGCCACCGGTCAACTCGACGGCGGTGCGCACCGCCGCCTCGATGTCGTAGGTGTCGACGAGCAGGGTGGTCCCTTCGCCGAGGGTGGCGATCTGAGCTTTGAAGGCGTCTTCTTCGGAATCGTGGAGGAGGGTGAAGGAGTGGGCGGCGGTGCCCGTCGTCGGGATGCCCCAGCTGCGGCCGGCCTCGAGGTTGGAGGTCGAGGCGAAGCCGGCGATGTAAGCGGCGCGGGCGGCGGCGACGGCGGCGCGCTCCTGAATGCGCCGGGCGCCCATCTCGATGCAGGGGCGGTCCTCGGCCATGAGCGTCATCCGGCTGGCGGCCGAGGCGACGGCGGAGTCATAGTTGTAGATCGACAGCAGGACGGTCTCGAGGACGACGGCTTCGGCGAAGGTTCCCTTGACGGTGACGAGGGGGGAGCCGGGGAAGTAGAGGTCGCCTTCGCCGTATCCCCACACCGAACCGGTGAAGCGGTAGTGCTCGAGGAAAGCCGCCGTGGCGTCGTCGAGCAGACCGCGCTCGTGGAGGAAGGCCAGTTCGGGGCCTTCGAAGCGGAAATTCTCGATCGCTTGGAGCGCGCGTCCCACCCCGGCGACGACGCCGTAACGTCTGCCTGAGGGCAAACGCCGGGCGAACAGTTCGAAGACGGAGGGGCGATGGGCGGTGCCGGAGCCGAGCGCGGCCCGGATCATCGTCAGCTCGTATTCGTCGGTGAGAAGGGCGGTCGTGTCTGCCATGGGCTCAGACTAATGCCCCCGCGCCTCGTCGCGGGTCACGAACGGGGACGAAGCGGCGGGCGAGCCGAGACGACGCCAGAGGGGTCTCAGCGGTTCGACCACGCCTCGCCCGGAGCGGGGGAGTGGACCGGGGGCGAAACGCGCGATAATGGGGAGGTGCCCATCGCCGCTCCCGATCAAGCGACCGTCGTCGTCGACGAGGTCCTCACCGTCGAGGAGCCTGTGCGCCCCTGGATCTGTTTGGTGTGGAACGACCCGGTCAACACGATGAACTACGTCTCCTATGTTTTCCGAAGCTATTTCGGTTACTCGCGGCAGAAAGCGGAGACTCTCATGTTGCGGGTCCACAATCTCGGCAAGGCGGTCGTGGCCGAGGGGTCGCGCGAGGAGATGGAGACGCACGTGCGGGCGATGCATGATTTCGGCTTGCAGTCGACGTTGGAGCAGGATTCATGACGTCCACGGCGCCGGTGGTGCTCGATTTCCGGATCCACGAGGCGACGGTGCTGGCCGGTCTCGTCAGCGAGCTCATCGAGGTGGTGGGCGCGCCCGAGTTGCCGGACGACGACCCGCTGGCCGCCTTCGAGGCGACCTCGTCGCTGCGGCCGCTGCGGCGCGACGACCCGGTCATCAACCGGTTGTTCCCCTCCGCTTACGCTGACGAGGATCTCGACGCCGAGTACCGCCGTCTCACCCAGGCCGACGCTCGCCTCAGCCGCGATCATGACGCCCGTCTCGTCCTCGACGACCTCCACGGGGCGCTCGGCGGCGCGCTGCGGGTGCGTCTGGCCGACGACCACATCGACCCTTGGCTGCGCACCCTCAACGCGCTGCGGGTGGCGATCGCCGCTCGTCTCGGCGTCGTCGACGATGAGACCGCCGAGCGGCTCGAGGAGGTCGGGCCCGAGGATCCCGACCTGCCGGTCGTCGCCGCCTACCACTGGCTCGGCTATCTTCTCGAAGTCATCCTCGACCGTCTCTGAGTCAGTGGCCTTATCGCATCTCACTTGTCGTCTTCGGGGCGATGGGTGGAGCCCCAGCTGCGTTGTCGTCCGCGCTGCTTGATCTTGGTGATGGCGGAAAGTAAGGGTAACCTCACCTTCGTGAATTCCATCCTCACATCGTCGGCTACGGGCTCCCCGGGCGCGACCGTCCTCAGCTTGGACGAGGCCCCGGTCGACGTGCCCGTCGTCGTCGTCCCCGCCCCCGAAGGAACGTCGGCCGCGCACCGTTTGGCGACGCTCGGTTGGCGTCCTGGCGCCGTCGTCTCCGTCATCCGGCGCACCGCCGGCGGGGCCCGTGTTGTCTCCGTCGGCGGCGCCCGGGTCGCCATCGGGCACACCTTGGCTCACCGGCTGCTCGTCGAGGTTCCCGCATGAGCGTCGAGGCCCCTAGCGGTAAGCGGCATCAACTCCTCCCGCTGGTCGGAACCCCGATCACTGTCAAGCAATGCTGCGTATCTGCGGTGGGGGAGAGCGGCGAGGCGAGCGATCCCATCATCGCCCTCGTCGGCGCCCCCAATGTCGGCAAGTCGACTCTCTTCAATGCCTTGACGGGCGCGCACGTCACCATGGGCAACTGGCCTGGCACCACCGTCGAGGTCTCGCGCGGGGTGTGGCGGAACAAACGCGGCACCGAAGCGTGCGAGTGCTCCCACTGCACCTGTTCGAGCGAGCCCGACATCCGCCAGGCCACCCTCATCGATCTGCCCGGCGCTTACAGTCTCGAGGCCTCCTCGCCGGACGAGCACCTCACGCGCACCCTCGTGGCCGACGTGCCCGAGGCCGAGGCGCCCGATCTCGTCCTCGCCGTCGTCGACGCCGCCCACTTGGCCCGATCCCTCTACCTCGTCGCCGAGTTGCGGGAACGTTCCCGCCGGATCGTGCTGGCCGTCACGATGGACGACGTCGCCCGCCGTCAGGGCGTCACCGTTGATAGTTATGCCTTGTCAGAGGCGGTCGGTGCGCCCGCCGTCATCGTCGATCCGCGTCGGCGCGTCGGGCTCGACCATCTCATGCGGGCGGTCCGCGAGACCCTCGCCGCTCCGGCGCCGGCGCCGCGTCGCGCGGTCGTGATGGCGGATTCCGCCATCGAGGAGATCGAACGCAGCGATCCGGGCCTTGAGGCCGCCGACGAGCGCTTCGCCTGGGTCGCCGAGGTGGCCGAGTTGGGCACGACGACCGATGGGGAGGAGCGGGTCCGCGTCTCCGATCGGATCGACCGGGTCGCCCTCGCTCCGGTGGCCGGTCCGCTCGTCTTCCTCGCCATCATGTGGCTCGTCTTCCAGATCACGACGACGGTCGCCGCGCCGCTGCAGGACTTCCTCGACGGGTTCTTCTCCGGCCCCGTCTCCACTGGCGCCGTCTGGCTGTTGGAGCGCGTCGGGCTAGGGGGAACGTGGGTCGAGGGGCTCCTCGTCGACGGGCTCATCGCCGGGGTGGGGATGCTGCTCACCTTCGTGCCGCTCATGATCCTCATGTTCATCCTCCTCGCCCTGCTCGAGGACTCCGGCTATCTCGCCCGCGCCGCCGTGTTGACCGACCGGGTCATGGGCGCCCTCGGTCTACCGGGGCGGGCCTTCTTGCCGCTCGTCGTCGGGTTCGGTTGCAACGTTCCCGCCATCGCGGGGACGCGCATCCTGCCCCACGCACGGCAACGTCTCTTGACGGTGTTGCTCGTGCCCTTCACGTCGTGCACGGCGCGGTTGACCGTCTTCGTCATGCTCGGCGCCGTCTTCTTCGGGCGCTGGGCCGGCACCGCCGTGTTCGCTATGTACGCCGCGTCGATCCTCATCGTCGTGCTCACCGGGCTCGCCTTGCGGAAGACCTTGTGGCGCACGATGCCGTCGGAGCCACTCGTCATCGACCTGCCGCCGTATCAAGCCCCGACGGTGCGGTTGACCGCCCAGGTGACGTGGCTTCGCCTCAAAGGGTTCCTCCAGACGGCGTCGGGCATCATCGTGCTGACGGTCATCGGCGTCTGGCTGCTCCAAGCCATCCCCGTCGACGGCGGGACCTTCGGCCATGTCGCCGTCGGCGACAGTCTTTACGCGTGGCTGGCTGAGAAGGTCGCCCCGGTCTTCGACCCGGCTGGGTTCGGGCAGTGGCAGACGGTCGCCGCGCTCGTCGTCGGCTTCGTCGCCAAGGAGGCTGTCATCTCCAGTTGGGGTCAGACCTACGCGGTGGCCGACCCGGAGGACGTCACGACTTTGGGCGAGCACATCCGGGCCGCCTTCGAGGTCTCCTCCGGCGGGCATCCGACGGCCGCGGCGCTCGCCTTCATGATCTTCCTCCTCGCTTATACACCCTGTTTGGCGACGTTGGCGGCGCAGAAACGCGAGGTCGGCTGGCGCTGGATGGGCTTCGGCTTCGTCCTCCAACTCGTCGTCGCCTATGTGCTGGCGGTGGTTGTCTTCCAGATCGGGCGGCTCATCGTATGAGCGCCGGTCCGCTCAGCCTCGTCCTCGCCGCCCTGACCGAGGGTGGGGATGAGGGGCGCCCTGAAGACCCCGATTTCTCCGGCTCGACGCTGTCCGCCCGTTCGGCTCGGTCTGTTCATCCGGCCCGGTCGGTCGAGGCGCTCGCCGAGCGCACCGGGTTGAGCCGTGACGTCGTCTCCGCCGCCCTCGACCATCTCGTCGCCACCGGCCGGCTCACCGCCGAGACCCTCGCCTCGGGCTGCCCGTCGGGGGCCTGCGGATCGTGCGCCATCGCCGGTTCTCGGGGTGGTTGCCCGGTCGCCCAGCCCGGCCGGGGGCGCGTCATCAGCCTCACTCCTCGCCGCCCCATGCCCGCTCCCGCCCCGCTTGGGGAGGATTCCGCCTTGCCACGAGCGGCCTGACGAGGCGCTCAACCCCTAGGGACGTAGGATGTCATCGTGCTCGATTCCCTCGCCACCGGCCCCGTCACCGGCTCGGAGGAGGCCGCCGTGCCTGACCTTCTCGGCTCCCCGGCCTCGGTCACGACCGCTCCGGAGGATGTTCCTGAACCGTCGTCGGCCCCGATCGGGGTCTTCGATTCTGGTTTCGGCGGGTTGACGGTCGCCCGCGCGATCGTCGACCAGTTGCCGCATGAGGACATCATCTATCTCGGCGACACCGCCCACGCCCCTTACGGCCCCCGGTCCATCGCCGAGGTGCGCCGTTACGCGTTGGCCTGCCTCGACGAACTGGCCGGGATGGGCGTCAAAGCCCTAGTCATCGCCTGCAACACGGCCTCCTCGGCGGTGCTAGCCGACGCTCGCGAACGTTATTCCATCCCCGTCGTCGACGTCGTCGTGCCGGCCGCGAAGCAGGCGGTGCGGGTCTCACGCAGCGGGCATGTCGCCGTGCTGTGCACCGAGGCGACGGCCACCTCCGGCTCCTACGACAACACGGTGACGATCGCGCCGGGGGCAACGTTGACGACGATCGTCTGCCCGCGTTTCGTCGAGTTCGTGGAAGCCGGCGTGACGAGCGGGCCCGAATTGCTCGACGTCGCGCGGGAATATCTCGCCCCCCTCATCGGCTCGAACGTGGACACCGTCATCCTTGGCTGCACCCATTACCCCTTGTTGAGTGGGGTGATCTCCTATGTTCTCGGCGGGGAGGTGACGCTCGTCTCATCGGCCAGCGCCTGCGCCGACGAGACGTATGCCACGTTGACGCGGGCGGGCCTCGTGCGCCACGACCATGAGGGTGGTACGAAACGATTCCTCACGACCGGCGAGCCAGAACGGTTCGCGGCAGTGGGCCGTCGCTTGATCGGCGACCTCATCGGCACGGCCGAGTCGGTCGACCTATCGGGGTTGACGTTGGGGGAGCGCGGGGTCGGGTGAACACAATAGGTTTTCTTATATATGGGAGACGCGGTGTCCGACGGGACCGATAGGGTGCGTCTATGACTGAAACCCCCCTCCGGTCGGATGGCCGAGCCCCCGATCAACTGCGCCCGATCACGATCCAGCGGAATTGGCTCGATCACGCCGAGGGCTCCGTCCTCATCGAATGCGGCCGCACCCGTGTGCTCGTCGCCGCCAGCGTGACGGAGGGGGTGCCGCGGTGGCGCAAGGGCTCCGGCTTGGGCTGGGTCACCGCTGAGTACGAGATGTTGCCCCGGGCCACCTCGGAGCGCAACGATCGCGAGTCGCGTCGGGGCCGGGTCGGTGGTCGCACCCACGAGATCTCGCGCCTCATCGGGCGCAGCTTGCGCGCCGTCATCGACTACACGGCTTTGGGTGAGAACACAATCTGTATCGACTGCGATGTCCTCCAGGCCGACGGCGGCACCCGCACGACGTCCATCACCGGCGCTTATGTCGCCTTGTCAGACGCGGTGTCGTGGTTGCGCGAGCGCGGCTCCTTGGTGCGCGAGCCGCTGACCGGCTCGCTCGCCGCCGTCAGCGTCGGCGTCGTCAAGGGCACACCAATGCTCGATTTGGCTTACGACGAGGATTCCACCGCCCAGGTCGATCTCAACGTCGTCGCCACCGGCGACGGTCGCCTCATCGAGGTGCAGGGCACCGCCGAGGGGGAACCCTTCGAGCGGGCCCGGCTCGACGAGATGCTCGATCTCGCCCTCGGTGGCATCGAGCGGTTGACGGCGTTGCAGCAGGAGGCTCTGGGGGTCTCATCGTGAGCCGGAAAGTCCTCGTCGCCAGCGGCAACGCGCACAAGATCGAGGAGATGCGTCGTCTCATCGCCGAATCACTCGGGCCGGATTCCGGGCTGGAGATCGTCGGTTTGCCCGATGTCCCGGCCTATCCGGAGCCGGTCGAGGATGGCCGCACCTTCGAGGAGAACGCCCTCATCAAAGCCTGGGCCGGGTTCAAGGCAAGCGGCCTGCCAACCTTGGCGGACGATTCCGGCATCGCCGTCGACGTCCTCAACGAGATGCCCGGGGTGCGCTCGGCTCGCTGGGCCGGTCCCGGCGCGGGTGACGAGGCGAACTTGCAGTTGTTACTCCGCCAGGTGAGCGACGTCGAGGCTCCTCGGCGGACGGGGCGTTTCGTCTGTGCCCTGGCGCTCGTGGCCGATGGCGTCGAGACGGTGGCGCGCGGCGTCGTCGAAGGGGTGCTGACGACGGAGCCACGCGGGGAGAACGGTTTCGGCTACGACCCGATCTTCCTCCCCGACAGTTTCGAGCGGACGACCGCCGAGATGTCGGCGGAGGAGAAGGACGCCATCAGTCATCGCGGCCGAGCGGTGCGGGCCATGGCGCCGAACCTCGAAGCCCTCGTCGAGAGCTGAGGAATCACGAAAGCGTAGGAATCACACGAGTCGGCGTCGCTCACCGTCATCCGAGGGCTGTTCCCCGGGGTCGTGAGTTCGGTTCACCTCCATCGCGGCCACTCAGCCCGATGGGAGCGAATCGAGGGACGCGCTTGATCACGAGGAGAGACTAGGGCGTTCATCGTGGGCGGAGCGGGGTCGCGGCTGTCGCCCAGGGGCGACGTCGCATGGCAGGAAGGAGAGTGGGAGCGATGCAGCAGTATCTCGATCTCATGAGCCGCATCCTCGACGAGGGCGTCGAGAAGGGTGACCGCACCGGCACCGGCACGCGATCCGTCTTCGGGCATCAGATGCGCTTCGACCTGTCGCAGGGCTTCCCCCTCGTGACGACGAAGAAGATCCACACCCGTTCCGTCTTCGGTGAACTGTTGTGGTTCCTGCGCGGCGACACGAACGTCGCCTGGTTGCACGAGCATGGCATCACGATCTGGGACGAGTGGGCCGATGAGCACGGCGATCTCGGGCCGATCTACGGCCATCAGTGGCGCTCGTGGCCCACGCCCGAGGGCGGGAGCATCGATCAGATCGCCCAAGTCGTCGAGCAACTGAAGGCGAACCCCGATTCGCGGAGGCACATCGTCAGCGCGTGGAACGTCGCCGAGGTCGAGACGATGTCCTTGCCGCCGTGCCATCTCCTGTTCCAGTTCTACGTCGCCGACGGCAAGCTCTCCTGCCAGATGTATCAGCGGTCGGCCGACGTCTTCCTCGGCGTTCCCTTCAATATCGCCTCGTACGCGCTCCTCACCCACCTCGTCGCCCAGGTGACGGGGCTGAAGGTGGGGGATTTCGTCCACACCCTCGGCGACGCGCACCTCTATCTCAACCATCTCGATCAGGCGCGGTTGCAGCTCAGCCGTGAGCCCCGGGCCCTGCCGCAGCTGCGACTCAACCCGGCGGTGGGGGAGATCGACGCTTTCACCCTCGACGACATCACCCTGGAGGGCTACGATCCGTGGCCGCACATCAAGGCGCCGGTGGCGGTGTGAACGGGCCACAGCTGACAGCGATCGCAGCTGTCGCGGAGAACGGCGTCATCGGAGATGGCAGGGGATTGTTGTGGCATCTGCCTGAGGATTTCCGTCGGTTCAAAGAGGTCACGATGGGCGGATTGCTCATCATGGGTCGGTGCACGTGGGAGTCGATCGGCCGGGCCCTTCCGGGGCGTTTGTCGGTGGTGGTGACGACTCGCCCGCTCAAGGTCGATTCGAACGATCCTGTGATCGTCTGCCATGGGTTAGACGCCGTGATGGTCACCTTGGCCGAACACCTCGATCGGCGCTGGTGGTGTGTGGGCGGCGGGGAGATTTACCGTCTCTTGTGGCCGTTCACGACGGATCTTGACATAACCGCCGTTCATCAAGCCCCTGAGAGCACGGTCACTTTTCCACCGATCGATCCAGAGCAGTGGAGCGAAGTGAGCCGGAAAGTAGGAGACGAGTTCGACTTCGTCTCATATACACGACGCGATGACGCCGCTCAAGAGGCGTTGCGCGCTTCACTGAAGGAGTCGGGGGTGTGACATGCGCCCGACCGCGTCGATCCTCCACCTCGACTTGGACGCGTTCTTCGCTTCCGTCGAGCAGCGCGATAAACCCTCGCTGAGGGGAAAACCGGTCGTCGTAGGGGGTTTGGGGGCTCGCGGCGTCGTCTCGACAGCGTCGTATGAGGCGCGACCTTTCGGGGTTCATTCAGCGATGCCGATGCATGAGGCTAGGCGGTTGTGCCCGCAGGCGGCGTTCCTCTCCGGCCGGTTCGGGGCGTATCGGGTGGCGTCGCGGCAGGTCATGACGATCTTGCGGGAGCTCTCGCCCTTGGTCGAGCCGCTCAGCCTCGACGAGGCTTATGTAGATCTCGCCGCCGGGGGGATCACGACCACCGACGTCGACGAGTTGCGCGCGTTGGCCGAGTCAGTGCGGGCCCGGGTGCGCGAGGCGACCGGGGGGTTGAGGTCGTCGATCGGGATCGCCTCGAGCAAGTTTCTGGCCAAGATCGCCTCGGAGCGGGCCAAACCGAACGGCGTCGTCGTCATCGCTCCCGGCACGGAGCGCGACGTCATCGCCCCGCTGCCGGTGCGCGATCTGCCCGGCGTCGGCCCCGCCACCGCCGAGCGTCTCCATCGGTTGGGCGTCGCGACGGTCGCCGATCTCCGCACGGTGCTGCCCGGCGAGTTGCGGCACGAACTGGGCCAAGCGGCGGCCACGTGGTTGACAGCCTTGTCGATCGCCGAGGACAACCGCCCCGTCGCCTCGGAGCGCGACGTCAAATCGATCTCCGTCGAGGACACCTTCGAGCGCGATCTCACAACGATCGAGGAGGTCGAGCCGGTCATCGTCCGGGACGTCCATATCGTCGCAGGACGTCTGCGTCGCTCTGGTTTGTTCGCCCGCACCATCACCCTGAAATTGAAATCAGCCGACTTCACGACCCACACCCGTTCCCGCACCCTGTTGGGCGCGACCGACCGCGAGGAGACGATGACGGAGGTCGCCCGCTCCCTCCTCGCCGAGCAGGCGATCCTCTTGCCCAGCGGGGTGCGCCTCGCCGGCGTCGGCGTCTCGAACTTCACGACGGTCGCCCAGGAGACCCTCTTCGAAGCCAGGTTCGACGGCCAGACCGGTTCGGTGACGGGCGGGGCGACCGGCCATGATCATTCGGGTGATGGTCGCAGAGATGGGGCGAACAACGGCGAGGTGGCGCCCGCCCCGGAAGCGCTGCGAACGGATGGTTCTGACGAATCGCACGACGAAGCCGGGCCGCCGCTCTCGCTGCGCCATGGACGCCACCGTTACTCCCCGGGCGACGACGTAGTCCACCGCACCGACGGCCCAGGCTGGGTCTGGGGAGCGGGTCTGGGCCGTGTCACCGTCCGCTTCGAGACGGCCGAGACTCCTCCAGGCCCGATCCGCACCTTCGCCGAAGACGATCCTGAGCTCTCGCCGGCCCCGGTCGTGGTTCCAGCGGAGGCGGAGGTCGAATCCGGCCCCGGCTGGGCCGTCTCCGAGTCAGTTGGGGAGCCTGGTGACGACCATCGTTGAGTGCCCGGTTCGGTTACACTAAAACGGCTGCCTTCCCCCGCGTAGAAGCGGGCAGGGCAGGCCGGAGTGGTGGAATTGGCAGACACGCAGGATTTAGGTTCCTGTGCCGAAAGGCGTGAGAGTTCAAGTCTCTTCTCCGGCACACGTAGGAGACGAGGAGAAAATATCAAGCTAGCTTGAATATTTTCGACGAGCGACGAGTGTTGACGAGCCGGGCAGCGGCGGAAGCCGTTGAAAGCCGCGCAAGCGGCGTGACGCGAAGCGTCCCGGCGAGGAGCACGCGATCAACCTCAAATGAAAGCAATTCTCAGCCACAAATAAAGGCATCAATCAGGATGGCGCCTCAAGATTAATTCCCAAGCGACGACGCCTTCCTCACCAAAGTTCGTTGTACTCGCGCTTGATTCTGATGTCGTCCTCTACCAGCGCCCGTTCGACTGGCTCCATCTCATTGGTGGAAGCCGGAGTGAGAGACGACGGAGGGGCGCTGCCGTAGAGGTCGTCCAGGGTGAGCTTTCGCGGAACAACCATGATCTGTTGACTGTGATCCTGAACCGTGGACCCCACGACTCGGCCATTGAGAAGAACCTCCAATTCGTTCATCGTGGCTCCCCTGTTTTCTCGGCGAGGAATCTGATTCCCAGAGCGCGCAGGGTGCGTGCGATGAGAGTGAACTCGGCCCCTGAGTTCCGTCCGTTCTCCAATCTCCCTAGCCATTTCCGCGAGACGCCGACGTGAGTGGCCAGCTGTTCTTGCGTCAATCCGGCGTCGAGACGCGACTGGCGGATCAGTCCGCCGAGTTCGGCGATATCGCCTACGGGAATCATGGATGTGATCGTACGATCCCATTCATGATTGGAGCAAAACAGTCCCAGGGTTGCCCTGGGTTTCATGGGTCGGGAGCTCGGAATCGTCCGAAGTCACTGGGTGGTCACTACTGGCGTCGGGTGGACGAGGCGATCAATCGACGTTCCGGCTGCGTCGGGGGTTCGTGATGAAACACCTGGAAACAACCACAGGATCGCGGAAGAGAACCTCATCGTCGTGGTAGTGTTCCGTTTCCAACGGTCTGGCTATTCTTAGCATGAAAAGCATGCTAGACAAGCGCTAATTTCATGGCTATCATATCAGTAGTTGTCCCTCGGAAGGGAGGCAAACATGGGGCTTCTTTCGAGTCTCAACCCTTACGGGGTCGTAGGTGGAGCGTTTGCCATCCTGGGTGTTTACGGCGTGATCCGTATTGCGAGTGGTAAGGCCCGGGATGCTGCTGGTAGGGCCTGGGCTGCTGTTCTTCGGGTCATCGGCGAGTGGGACTATAACCGTCGTCGCATGAAGCTGATCAAGTGGGCGAAGAAGCACGGGGTGACCTTGACGAAGTCTGAACTCGACAGCATCAACACATGGGTTTGCGGACCCAAGGATTCGTCTGACTCGCCTGAATCGAAGTCTGATGACGGCGGCCGTCGCAAGAGTGTGCGCCGAGGAAAGCGGCAAGACCGACAGAAAGGAGGCCAACGTGAGATTGAAGACATTGACGAGAACAGAGGCTGAGAAGGTCGTCCGGGGTCTTGTCTCGATCACGGATACGCGGAAAGGCCATGCTCTCGAATTAGTGTCCCTTGCGGATGATTCGGGGAAGGCGAGTTACGACGACATCGTGGAACGTCTTCTGCCAGAGTTGACGCCCGAGGCGGCTCAGACTGAGGTCTACCGCCGCATGGGCGCGGTCAATAAGGCGGCGGAGAAGGAGGGGCTTTCCTTCCGGTTCGGCTTGACGAAGAAATCATCGGCGCATCCTGTTCGCTGGCTCCACTTCACCGAGCCGGAGCGAGAGGTGGTGGAGCCTCCTCGTACTCTCGGCTTGGACTTGAGGAATATTCCCGTTGTGGTGAAGCAGTCGACGGTGGATATGACGCCTAGTTTCGTAGCTCCTGAACAGCTGTTTGAACCTTCCTCTGATCCGGTAGAACGGCCGATTGTTCTGATGACGTTCAATCATTATGAGACTCAAGCGGTCGTCAACCGATTCAGCGGCGAATGGTCGGCGACTCCCATCCAGACTCTGAGTGGGTTGCCTTATCTCTGGTTGGGGTCGGTGGTCCACCGAGTCGGCGAGGAAATGAAGCGGCAGATGGTGATTCTGGCGTCGAGTCTCCAGGGTGTCTCCCGGGCTCAAGATGCCGCTGAAGACGCGTGTGCTGATTGGAAGCCTCAGGTGATGATCGGTGTCGGTATCGCCTTTGGAGCGGATCCCGCTGAGCAGCGGATCGGTGATGTTCTCGTGTCGAAGATGGCGCTCGAATACGAGATGGCGCGAGTCGAGCCAGAGGGGGATATCACGTCGCGGGCCACGGAATTGCCGGCCTCAGATACATGGATGAGGCGGTTCCAACTCGTCGATCATCTGGCATCCGATCCGAAATGGCCAAAGATTCATGTCGGCGGCATCCTTTCAGGCAATAAACTCGTTGATAACGCTGAATTTCGCAATGCGCTCGTCGCTTTGCGTCCTTCTGGCCAGATCATCGGCGGGGAGATGGAATCGGTGGGGCTCGCCAGGGCTGCGGAAAGGTCGCGCCGATCTGGCCAGAACGTCGATTGGATCACCGTCAAGGGGATCTGTGATTTCGCCGATGGCACCCTCAATAAGCGAGGCAAGAGCCAACGGCAGCAGAAAGCCGCACGCCAAGCGGCGGAAGTTGTTTATCAAGCTGTGACGCTGTCGTCACTTCACGCTCCTCGAAACACGCAAGCGAAGAAAGATTCTGACATGACTAGATCATTGACTGACGAAGAAATGGATCAACCCTTAGGTGATTTCATGCCGAGCGAGACGGTGCGGCCGGCATTGGAGGATATCACTCAATATTTGAAGATTCAAGTGGCGCCTGTGGGTTTGAGTGACATGTTAGAAGAGCCCAAGAACGCACGGCGAGCCACTGCCGATTGCGACGAGAAAGGGATATTGAAAGATCGGCCTGTCCTGCCCGAACTGTTTGAGTGGGCGGCAGATGATAAAAGAGGGTCGCTGTTCATCCTCTTGGGAGAGTATGGCATGGGAAAGACGGTGGCATGCCAGTCTTTTGATCTCGACCTGAGGAATCGTTGGGAGAGTGGTGAGGCGAATAGGTATGCCCTCTATTTTGATCTCCGGCATGTTCAGGGGCTGGTGGCGAAGAGTACTGAACCAACGGGATCATCGGATACACGCCTCCCGAGTGTCGTTGAGATCATGATCGAGTGTGCTCGTAAAGGATGGGAACAGAATCCTGAGGTCACCCCAGAGCAATTGTGGCAGTGGATCGGCGAGGGCGCGGTCGTCATTTTTGATGGGTTGGACGAGGTTCTCACTCGGATCGATGATCGTTCAGGGAGAGACTTCACTGATCAGCTCATCTCTGTTGTTTATCAGGCGAAGCCGGTGGATGGTCGTCCGCCGAAGGTGGTGATATCCACGCGGACTCAGTTTTTCAGGACGCTTCGGGAGCAGCGGGAGATCTTGACGGGGCAAGCGACGGATCATCTTCGGCTCGACGCGATGGAGGCACGCCTTCTCCTGGGGTTGAGGGACGAGGAGATCGAGCGCTATTTACGAAAGGCATTGCCAGAGCATGACATCAGTCAGGTCCGGAAGATGTTGGCTTCAGTGTATGACTTGGAAGATCTTGCTCAGCGGCCGGTGACGCTTCCTTTCATCGCTCAGGCAGTACCTGAGATCAAGCGTTTACGAGATGAGGGCAAGCCAATTTATGGCGTGACGCTCTACCGTGAGTTTTCTCGTCGTTGGCTTGGGCGTGAGGTCGAGAAGAGTAGGGTCAAACGGTCTGACAAGCTCATTCTCGCCGAAGATATGGCGGCGATGGTTTGGCGTGGCTCTGGGCAAGAAATCCACGTTGATAAACTAGAAGAATGGTTTGAGTCCTGGCGGGCAGAGCGTTCGAACTGGAGAAAATATGAGAAGTATGATTTTGAGGTTCTTGAGGAAGATTTGAGGAATGCGACGTTCCTGAAGCGGCGTGATGATTCTGCTGATGGTGGATATTTTCGGTTCTCGCACACGTCTCTCCATGAATTTTTCCTCTCCGAATATCTCCTACGCGCTCTGCGGGACGATGCGCCGGAGCGTTGGGATATGCGCAATCCCAGCGATGAGACGTGGGATTTCTTCGGTCAGTCGCTGAAGGAATCTGGTGATCAAGCATTGGCTGATCGGATGGGTCAGTGGTTCTCGGGTCAATGGGCGCTCTCTGGTGAGCGAAACCAGACGGAGAAGATCGAAGCAGTCAATGATGTGATCCTCGGCTACCGCGCATCCGCGTGGCGAGGGAAGGGTTGGCCGCAGGCTTCGTCGGTGGATTGCACGGAATCAGTGGATCTCGTGGAGAAATATGATCGAGGAGATCCGGCTGATGTCTTGCGTCTGATTCGTTCAAAAGAAATCACCAGTGGTGATCGTGTGAGCCTCGGAGGACGAGTCTGGCAATTTCTGGGTGTACTCAACGGAAAAGGTCAGTTAAGCGTATCTGCCTCTCGGCGTAAAGCAATTAACCTTGATGTGCGCACCGTGGGAAGAACCGAACGGGCGGCTCTCTTTTTGGCGGAACATCCCGTCGATTATCGTTCCTATCATCAAGATCGGAACGGCGCATCGTGGTATGACTCTTCCTTGAGGCAATGGTTGACGGGGCCCTTCTTCGATAGCTTGAAGAGTCGCATGGGAGAAGCCCGATTCGCTGAAGTCCAGCAAGATAACGAGCCGAAGAAGAAGTATCAGTATCGTAAGTGGAATCAACAGGAGACTCACGATCCCGTCTTCCTCTTGAGCAATATCGAAGCTGACAGAATTTTCGCTGATGACCAACAGCGAATAATGAAACGAAACGATGGCAATGCTTGGTGGTGGTGGCTGCGGTCGCCTGGTGTTCGCCAGTTCCACTCGGCGGTTGTCGACCGCGACGGCAACGTGCACGACGATGGCGACTACTGGCGCGACGACACATTCGCGTCAGCGGCGGGCGCGGTTCGCCCAGCTCTGGCGTTGAATCTCGAATCGTGAATCGGCGGCGCTTCGCGCCGCCTAGCCTCGTGGACCACCCAAGAGACGGTAAACATAGATTTCTTAAACAAACAGGAAGTATTTATGCAGGTGCGTGCCCCGGCTGACTTGGCCGTCGTCACTCATGCTCAACGTCTCAGTCACTACGTCTTCAAAGTGACGAAGAAGGCGCCCGCCTACTATCGGCAGACGTACGCCTACCGTATGCAGAATCTAAGCCTTGAGATCATTGAGCAGCTATTCCGAGCCAACCAGGTGTTCATCGGTCGGGGCGCGCGGCCAGGAGCGGCCGAGCGCCGACGGGATCGCCAAGACGAGGCGATGGCTGGCGCCAAGCTCGTCGTCTTCCTAGCGCAGATGGCGCATGAGGAGGGAGTCATTCTCGAGAAGCAATTCCAGCACATCGCCGAATTGGCCGGGACCTGCGAGCACCTCTTGGCGGCCTGGATCAAATCTGACGCGCGCCGCACGGCGGGGGAGGGGTAGTCTGCTGCCTGGTCGCGTCAGCCTCGGTCGATCCGATTCGGGCGGCACAAGGCGTGCGACTAGGGAACTGGTTGAAGTGGTGGTGGCTGCGGTCGCCTGGTGATAACCAGAACAACTCGGCGATTGTCAACCACGACGGCAACGTGAACGACGATGACGACAACTGGAACGACAACACAGTCACGTCAGCGGCGGGCGCGGTTCGCCCAGCACTGTCGATGTGAAACCCTCTCGCTCAAGTCGACCGACGTCCGCCCGCTCCGGGTGGATCGGATGACACGGCCTCGCCCGGTCTGGGCTGACCAGCGACGGCGAGATCGGCCCGCCGGGAGGCGGCCCTGAGGGAGGGTGGAATCCGAGGGCTCCGTTCCACGTGGGGCGGAGACAGTGGTGACAGGTAGACAGAGGAACCAGTCTCCTTCTCGTCCAGGGTAGCCATCGAGGCGCCCAGGCTTCCGGAAATGTCCGGGAAGAGCATGGCCGGGAGAACATATGGCGCGCGGGGAGGGGGACGCTGGTGGAAACCGGTTTTCTGCTCTACGGGGGGCGGCGCGATCCGCGCTGGCTCCCCTCGCCGTCCGCTGTGAGCGAGGTCAAGAAACGGCGACGTCAATCGCTTGGCTGGGAGCCACGATCGTCGTATCGATGGCAGTCCACGGCTCGTGGAACCCTATCCTGTCGTCGTGGATCTCTTCCCTCTGCTCTATGACGCCCATCGCCAGACACGACGAGGAAAGCGCGAGCGAAGAGAAGTCGTCCGTTTCGAACTCGATCTCGGTGCGAATCTGCTGCGGCTGAGCGATCAGTTGTCACGGGGGGTCTACCGGCCGAAGCCCTACACGAGGTTCACGATCTTCGAACCGAAGCGCAGGGAGGTCTTCGCCCCTCGATATGGGGACCGCGTCGTCCAACAGGCGCTCGCCGACCATGTGCTCAAGCCGACCCTGGAACCACGCCTCATCTTCGACAATGCAGCCTGTCGGGTAGGCAAGGGGACGGACTTCGCCCTTGACCGTGTGACGGGTTTCCTTCGCGCCTGCTTCCAGCGCCATGGCCGCGACGCCTTTATCCTCAAATACGACATCCGCCGCTACTTCGTCAGCATCGACCACGACGTGCTCAAAGCGAAGCTATGGCGCGTCTTCACGAATCCGAAGCAGCGACGGCTGTTGGAGGTGATCGTCGACTCGTATGAGGCGGCCGACGGCGTGGGCCTGCCGCTGGGCAACCAGGCCAGCCAGTGGTTCGCTCTCTACTACTTGGATTCTCTCGACCGTCTCATCAAGGAGCGCCTGCGGGTGCCGTGGTATTCGCGCTATATGGACGACGGTGTGCTGATTCACCCCGACAAGGCATATCTGCGACGGTGCCTCGCCCAGATGGAGGAGCACGTCGCCGGCTTGGGTCTGGAGTTCAACGCGAAGACGCAGATCTTCCCCGTCTCGGCCGGTGTCAACTACCTCGGGTGGCATCTCTACGTGACGGACACCGGCAAGGTGGTCCGTCGTCTCGACTCGGCGAAGAAGGCGACGCTGGCCCGCCATCTTGGTCGCATGCACGAGGAGCACGCCGCCGGTGAGATGAGCGTCGATCAGCTGAAGCAGCGCCTGACCAGTATCGGCGCTCACCTGGAGCGAGGCAACACCTGGGGTCTGCGTCGTGACCTTCTCCATGAGCATCCGTGGATTCGCTTGCGCCCATCGGTATCGGCGTTGTCGTCTTTCGGTTGATCCGGGGCGGTGGAGACGTGTCCTCATTGTGAAAGAAGTCTTGTTATTTATCGAACCCTCTACTCTGCTCTCCATGAAAATAGAGAGTAAGAGTAGAGAGTTGGAGAGTAGGTAGAGAGTTCGTGATGTGACCGTACGATCACATTCATGAATGGGGCAAAACAGTCCCATGATCACCAAATAACTGCCATTTTGGTATCTGTTGAACACGAAAATGGCAGTTATTTGGTGATGCGTCCTCTTCCTCAGGCGAGTTCCTCGCTGAGCCACGCGCGCATGGGGGCGGTCGTCGGGACGTCTCGTTCCAGCCCTGGTGTCATGAAGGCCGCCAGGAGGAGGCTTCTTCATTACGATGGGTGGAGTCGTTGCACGGACCGTGTTTGCGACCGGGCGAATGGGAAGGAGCACAACGATGGAATGGTCGGATGCGATGGAGGATCGTGCGGCCGGGGTGCTGCTCGGTCAGGCGATCGGCGACGCGCTCGGCGTGCCCTACGAGGGTGGGATGCGTTTCAGCGAAGGGCATGCCGAGATGCTCGGTGGTGGCTTGGGAGGATATGAGCCAGGCGAGTGGTCGGATGACACGCAGATGGCCTTGTGCATCGCCCAGGTCGCGGCAACTGGGGCGGATCTGACGACGCCGGACGCGCTCGACGCGATCACGCGTTCGTTCATCGATTGGATGAAATATGGCGCCTCCGATATCGGCAACCAGACGGCCACGGTGCTCTTCCGTTCGACGAAGGACGAGGATTCCCGCTTATGGGAGCGGGCGACGCGGATCTCCGAGGAGGTGGCGGGGCGGGGGAGCGCTGGCAACGGCGGCCTCATGCGCACTGCGGTGGTGGGGTTGTCTTCTATAGATTCTGAGGAGAAAACGGCCAAGGCGGCGGGTTTGGTGTGCGCGTTGACGCACGCCGAAGAACGCTGCGTCGAATCGTCGGTGCTGTGGTCGGTGGCGGTGCGCCACGCCGTGCTCACCGGGGAGATGGATCCGCGCCGCGGTCTGCCTTATCTCGAAGGCACTCGGGCGGCGTGGTGGAGCCGCCTCATCGATGAGGCCGAGGCGGAGCCGCCGGAGACGTTCGTGCCGAACGGTTACACGGTGACGGCATTCCAAGCCGCCTGGTCGTCGATCCACGCCACCCGCCATATCGATGGCCCCGATCGGTTCGCCGCGGCGCTTCAGTGGGCGATCGCGATCGGTTCCGACACGGACACCGTCGCCGCCATCGCCGGCGGTCTCCTCGGCGCCGCTTACGGAGCATCCCAGTTGCCCACCACCTGGGCAGAACAAGTCCATGGCTGGCCCGTGATGACGGCGACCGATCTCACGCGATTGGGAGTGACCATCGCCGGGTTCTCGGGCCGAGAATGAAAAAGCCCGCCGGTATTGGGGAAGCCTGGTGGCTCTAGCCCTGGCGGGGTCTATTGAGAGACATCTTCCCATTAATTGTCCAGAGGCGAGTGCCAGGCATCACCCTGCAGGGATCAATGGACGTCGGCCTCGGGGAGGCTGGATTTTCCCTTCTCGGGTACGCGGGCCTGGCGGAGCATCGCGCGCACGATATGGCGGTGGAATAGTCGAACGATCGACCAATACGCCTGCCCGATCCAGTTGTGCGGTTGGAACAAGGTCGTGATGCTGATCTGCCCGTCGAACGTGGACAACCCGAGGCGGAAGTCGAGATGTTTGTCGTCCATGCCGACGACGACCTCGTGGTCCCCGTGGAGCGAGATCCAACCCATCCTCTCGTCCTCGGGCGAGGTGTTTCCGGGCTCGGGGTTGCGATCCGTGTGGCTGACGAAAGCCCGATGAATCTCCCCGCCGACGGTGTTCCGCCCCGTCACGGGGACGCCGCCGAACAAGCGAACAAGTGTGTTCCGAGCGGTGAGAAGAATGGCGGGCCCCGGCATCGCGCTGACGCAGGCCCAGGCCCACTCGCCAGCGTCGTCGCTCTCCTGGGGACTGATCGGCGCGGCCCACGCGTCGACGACCCGATACCCCTCGGTCTGTGAGCGCAGAAGGTCGGTCATGATGGCGGGGCGCTGGTGAACCGGTCGTAGCCCTGGCTTGAACAACTGCCACGCGAGGTAGCCGCCGACGCCGACGACGGGCAGCAAGGCGAGGGTGGAGCGAGATCTCATGGTCTCACTCTGTCACAGGGAACGCTCTTGATGGGCTTGAAGACGGCTGGGTCGGGCCGGTGGTCCCGGTTGAGACGTTCACTGAAATCTGTTGGAGATGTCAATCGGATTCTGGTTAAGATGGTAACTGGAATCTGTTGGAAGTGTTCATTGGGGGAGGGTGATGGAATATTTACCGCGGCTAGCAGACCAAGTTCTAGCCGAGAACCTGGACGCCCTCGGCGCCGTGCTCATCGAGGGGATTCGCGGATGTGGCAAGACGGAGACGGCGCGGCAAGTGGCGCGCAGCGAGGTTCGGCTCGATGTCGACGTCAATGCGGCGCGCTTGGCCGCCCTCGATCCCACGCTCGCCCTTGAAGGAGAGGTTCCTCGGCTGATTGACGAATGGCAACGTGTCCCCAAGGTTTGGGACGCGGTTCGCCGTGCGGTTGACGACCGACGGGAGCGGGGGCAATTCGTCCTGACGGGTTCCGCCACGCCGGACGACTCCGTCCAGCGGCATCCTGGGGCGGGTCGTTTCGCCGTCATGGAGATGCGCACGATGACGCTGGCAGAGAAGCAGGCGACGGCTCCCACAGTGTCTCTGCGTGCGCTATTAAACGGTGAATCCGTCGCACCAGCGTTGTGTGAACTGACACTGTCTGATTATTTCCACCACATCGTGGTTGGGGGTTGGCCGGAACTGATCGGTGCTACCGAGACGAGAGCACGTCGCTTCTTGGACGGTTATCTGGCGGTCACGATCGAACGTGATCTGCCTCAAGTGTCCGGCGCGCGCCGCAACCCTGCCCTGGTGCGACGCTTTCTTTACACATATGCCCAACAGACGGCACAAGTGACGACACTGAGTCGCATCGCCGCTAACGCTGCTGGCGTGCAGGGCGACGCCAATCCTGATGGGATGAGTCGTCGTACGGTGTCACAGTATCGGGATGCATTGACGAGGATGAGGATCGTGGAAGATCTCCCTGGTTGGGCTCCTCCAGTTCGCTCGACCTCGAGGTCCACGAGCACTCCGAAACGGTATTTAGCAGACCCGGCATTGGCCGCGAATCTCCTTGGGATGGACAGCACTGGTTTACGCCATGATCTCGCCACCGCCGGGCTGTTATTCGAATCGTTGGCTGTCCACGACTTGAGGGTATACGCGGAGGTCCACGGGGCCTGGACGAGGCACTACCGAACGCAGAACAATCGAGAAGAGATCGACTGCGTTATCGAAACGGCATCGGGCGACTGGGTGGGCATCGAAGTGAAACTCGGCTCTGACGGCGCGATCGACGACGCTGTCCGCAAGTTGAGGCATATCGAAGGAGACATGCGTCGCCCGGCGAAGAACCTCGTCGTCGTCACCGCTTCGGGTCTCGTGGAGAGCCGGAACGGTGTGCAAATCGTCCCATTGGGGGCTCTTGGAGCATGACTCGCGCCATCAGGCCCAACGATCATTGATGGAGCGGTTCTTTGTGACTTTCATTATGACTTTCTTTGTGACTTTCTTTGTGACTCGTCCCGGGCCGACCGGAGTCGTCGCCTCCGACCCTGACGGCGACGGTGACCGCGACAGCGGGATGCTCGCGGACATCGTCTCGTCTTGAGTGGATGAAGCCCGTTGGTGGGGGGCGGCTCCCAGGCGACAGGAGCAACCAGCACTAGACTTGCTCTTCTCAAGGACAGCGAAGCGATGCGAAGGAGTCAGAATGCGTGGAGTCGTCATGCATGCCCCCGGCGATGTGCGGGTGGGGGAGCGGCCCGATCCGGTGATCGAGGAGCCGACGGATGCGATCATCCGGTTGTCGGCGACGTGCATCTGCGGGTCGGATCTGTGGCCGTATCGCGGTGAGGACGACGGCGTCCACGACATGGCGATGGGGCATGAGTACGTCGGCGTCGTCGAAGAGACGGGCTCTGCGGTGACGACGGTCAAGAAGGGTGATTTCGTCATCGGCTCCTTCTGGACGTCTGACAACACCTGTGAGATCTGCCAGGCGGGGTACCAGTCGTATTGCATCCATCGCACCCTCATGGGGACGATCGGCACCCAGGCCGAGTTCGCGCGGGTGCCGTTGGCCGACGGCACGCTCGTCGCCACCCATGGCATGCCCGACGCTGATCTCATCCCTTCGTTCCTCGCCGCCTCCGATGTGCTCGGCACCGGGTGGTTCGCCGCTGTCGCCGCCGAGGCGGGCCCGGGCAAGACGGTCGCCGTCGTCGGCGACGGAGCCGTCGGGTTATGCGGGGTGTTGGCGGCCAAGCAGTTGGGCGCCGAGCGCATCATCGCCTTCAGCCGCCACGCCGACCGGCAGGCTTTGGCTCGTCAGTTCGGCGCCACCGACATCGTCGAAACCAGGGGCGACGAGGGCGCGGCGGCGATCAAGGAGATGACGAACGGTTACGGCGCCCACTCCGTCATCGAAGCGGTCGGCACCCAGGAGGCGATGATGCAGGCGATAGCCTCGACGCGCTCGGGCGGGCACGTCGGCTTCGTCGGAGTCTCCCATGGTGTTTCGATCCCCGGGATCATGCTTTTCGGCACCGGTGTGCACGTCCACGGCGGCGCCGCCCCAGTGCGGCGCTTCCTGCCCCAACTCATCGACCTCATCGAGAACCACGCGATCGACCCGGGCAAGGTCTTCGACCTCACCCTTCCGTTGGCGGACGCCGCGAAGGGCTACGAGGCGATGGACCAACGCAAGGCGATCAAGACGCTTCTGACTGTGTGACCCGAGACTCTTTGAGGGGTGCTGTATTCGCGAAGCGAGTGCAGCACCCCCTTCTCAATGTCGAAGACGAAGCGACTACATGGCGGCTCCACTCCCATGTGAAGCGAGGAAAAGTCTCGCGAGCAGACTTCTGACGTCCGTTTCGTGGGTTTCGGGGGCTCGGCCCCCGTCGAACATAACGAAATGGACCTGATTCGCGAAGCGAATACAGGCCCATTATCCATTTCGTGTTCGGCGAATTTATCGCCTATCACAGACTTCAATCGCTTCGGAAGCGTGAGCAAGCTCCCGCTTCTCTCACCTCAATCGTCTGTGGAGCTAACGGGATTCGAACCCGTGGCCTCTTCCATGCCATGGAAGCGCGCTACCAACTGCGCCATAGCCCCATGCGACCCCAACGGGATCAGCAGGAAGTACCTTACCTGAGCTGAGGAAGACTGCGCAAGCGGACGACGGCGGAGTGGTGGTCCGGACTCGGTCTCGGGCGTCTTGCCTTGTCGGGTGGTGGTGTGGGGTCTCTTCGTCTCCACGTCGGCGAGGGGGGTTCGGGGGAAGGGCCGTCTTAAGACAACCTTGATCTCCATTAGGCTGCCACTATGACGGAGCTACAGCGGGGCGATGCCGCCCCGGATTTTTCCTTGCCGGACGCCTCGGGGCAGACGGTGACGCTTTCTCAATTTGCCCCTGGCAAGGTGATTCTTTACTTTTATCCGGCGGCGGGGACGCCGGGGTGCACGCGGGAGTCGGTCGAGTTCACGGCGGCGGCGCCGGATTTCATCGCGGCTGGGTATCAGCCGGTCGGGATCTCGCCGGATTCGGTGGAGAAGCTGGCGGCGTTCACGGCGAAGGAGAGCTTGGACGTTCCGTTGTTGGCGGATCCGGATCGGTCGGTCATCGAGGCGTATGGCGTGTGGGGCGAGAGGATGATCTGGGGCAAGCCGGTGACGGGGGTGCGGCGCTCGACGTTCGTCATCGAGGTCGACGCTGATGGCCATGGGACGATCGTCCGTGCCCTTTATAACGTCAAGGCGACGGGGCATGTCGCCCGGGTGCGTCGTGAGCTGTTGGGTGACGAGGGCTGACGGAGCTCCACCATCTCGGCTGATACGACGGCCGGGGCGCAGCAGGTTGGGTTATGGGGGGCTGACGGAGTTCCACCACCTCGGCCATACGGCGGCCGGGATGCAGCAGGTTGGGTGATGGGGGGCCGACGGGGCTCCACCACCTCGCGATGCTCGCTTCGGGCGGAGTTCGAGCGGGGGAGCGACGGCCGCCGGACGAATCTGCGGCGCCGTGCCACGTGAGAACCCGGACGATCAACCGATTCCCGTCGTTATCATCATGGGTGGAGCCCGGCGATGGGGCTCGCGGACGAGGGAGCAGTACCCGCACCACGACAAGACTGACTCATCAGGAGGGTTGTCATGGCGTGGGTCGTTCTCATCGTCTCGGGGATGATGGAGGCCGTTTGGGCCGCCGCCTTGTCGGCGTCGGATGGGTTGAGGAAGTGGCGCCCGGCGCTCGTTTTCGTCGTCGCACTCTCGCTCAGCATGGCCGGTTTGGCGTGGGCGATGCGTACGCTTCCGGCGGGCACGGCCTATGCGGTCTGGGTCGGGATCGGCGCCACTTTGGCGGTGATCTGGGGGTTCGCCACGAAGCAGGAGAAGCCGACGCTGACCCGGGTGCTTCTCCTCGTGCTTCTCATCGCGAGCGTCGCCGGCCTCAAGGCGGTGAGCTGAGATGGCGTGGATCGTCCTGCTGGCCAGCGGGGTGTGCGAGGCCGTCTGGGCGACGGCGTTGGGGCTCTCGCACGGGTTGACACGCCCGCTGCCGACGATCATCTTCTTCGTCTTCCTGGCGGTCAGCATGATCGGGCTCGGCTGGGCGGTCAAACGCATCCCCATCGGCACCGCGTACGCCGTGTGGACAGGCATCGGTGCCGCGCTCACCGTCGTCGTCGCGGCGATCTCGGGAACCGAGGAGATCACCGTAGGTAAAGCCTTGTTCCTGACGGGGATCATCGTCGCGGTCGTCGGGTTGAAATTCTCCTCTCACAAGGGGAGATCACCTCGAGACGAGGCCGCTGATCTGAGCTGAGCGCACTATCGGGGAGCGGGGGAGAGGCTGCCAAAGTCGACGTCGAAATGGTGAACCTAGGGCTCTTTCCTGGAACGGGGGAATGGACCCTGGCCCTGCGAACGGAAATAGGACGGACGGTCGTAGGGCCAGGGATTGTCCGGATCTCCTCGCTCAGCGACCGGCGAGGTGCGTGAAAACCCTTCGGGCCATGTTCGCCTACGAACGCCGCCAATCGGTAGCTGTCAGGAGGAATGCGCGATGAACACGATGCGTGACATCGACCTTTTCTGGGCCATAATTCCCATGTGAGAGGTCCCTTCCGCGCGTGGTTCGACGCCTTGGGCGGCCTCGGCGTCGAGACGGGTCGGGTCTGGTGGCGCCTGTGGCCACGGCTCATCGCGATTTACGCGGTGGCGTGGACGACGCATCGGCTCCTCCTCCTCATGGCCGCGTGGGCGGCGACGTGGCGGACCGCCTCGATCGGAACCTTCGACGACGATGACGAGTTCTACTACGAAGACGGGGTCGTGTGGAACCAGTGGGTCTCGATCGTCTTCGTCTCCCTCGCCCTCTTGGTGCTCCTCATCGGCATCGTCTTGTGCCTGCGCGCCCTCCTCGACTTCTTCTCCACACCTGACGAGCCGAGCGGGGAAGTGAACCAGTGGCGTTCCCTCACCCGTCGGATGGCGGACACGGCGCGTCTCGTCTCCGTCGTCATGCTGCCGTTCATCGCCGTCTATTCCCTCTTCGACAAGGCGAATGAGCTGGCCAGCCAGGTGATGGTCGACGGCACGGCGTTCGCAGAACTCGACCTCGTCAACCTCCCCTTCCTGGCCTTGCGGCCGGGCACCTGGGAGACGACGGTGATCATGGTCGCTGTGATCATCGGGCTCTACTTGCTCCGCTTCACCCTCGAGGAAGTGGCGAAGAAGAGGGGCTCGTGGATCTTCGAGTTCCTCGCCGTCGTCGTCGAAGTCCACTTCCTCTTCGTCACGTTCATCGGCGGCACCGGGGTGGCCCGCAACATCAACCGGTGGATCGCCACACGGGAGTTCTCCGCTTGGATCGACACGTTCATCGCCTGGATCGGCCGCCCCCTCGAACTGATCGGCCTCAACCTGCCCGAAGCGCTCAAAGCGGCCTGGGCCTGGGTCGGGGAGATCGGCTGGCCGGTCGTCGCCGCCTCGTTCTCCCAACCGGTCCTGTGGCTCACCTTGGCAGGTTTGGCGATGGGCTATCAGGCCTTGGCGAAGCACGAATTGGTGAAGACGAAGGAGTTCGCTGGCATCGCCTCGCTCGTCGCCAATCGCGACGCGGTGCGTCACTTCACCGAAGTGGCCGGGGAGAAAGCGACGGAGGAATTGCCGTGGCTGGCCCGGATCCCCGCCACCTTCGTCAAGGACTTCGACGAGCAATATCTGCCGTCGATCCAACTCGTCTGGCGCTTGCTGCGCACCGGGGCGGGCGCCTTGGGCACCCTCATCGTGCTTTACAACCTTCTCGCTTACGCCCAAGCCTGGTTCGTGCGCGGGCTCGATTGGCTCGTCGGTCACCAACCGTTCGCTGAGGCGATGTTCGCCGAATACTTCATCGATCTCGTCTCTGAGACGCTGTGGGGCACCCTCACCCTCGCCCTCCTCGCCACCGCGTATCAGCGGTTGAAGACCGGCCGGGCGGTCGATCCGATGCCGTGGCCGCGTCGCACGTCGGCGGTTTCCGTGATGGCCGAGGATTCCTCCTTTGAGACGGCGGCATCGCCTTCTTCCGCGTGGGCGGCCGGGCGTCAGGGGAGCGCGGCATGAGAAAGATCGCCTCCCTCATCGTCGTCGCGTTGAGCGTGCTCATCGGCTCGCTCCTCATCAGCGAGGAGCCCGACCCGAATCGTCGGATGGTTCATCTCGCCACCGACGAGACGGGGGTGCTCCACGACGGGTTCGGCGCCGAGACACGGGTGCGCATCGACGACGTCGTTTTGACGAAGGAACTGAGCTACGACACGACGGAACTCGTGTTCGCCGTCGCCACCGTCACCGCCGAGTTCCCCGAGGATTCTCCTGGTTTGACGATGGAGGTCGAATCGGGCGAGAAGAAGATTTCGGTCAGCTGTTATCTCGCCGCCAACACGGGATTTCGCGCCACGACGGATTGCGCCATCCGGATCGATCCGGCCTACCTGGCCGACGCTGAACTCATCGTCTATTACAACGAGTACATCGAGACGTATCACGACGCGCTCGCCTTCGATCTTTACCCCGACGGCGCCACCGCCGAGGAGATCGTCGCCGAAGCGGAACGGTCGGAGCCGGTGGAGACGGTCGCGCGAGTGGAGGAGCCGTTATGAGTGGGAAAGTCACCCCACTGAAAGGGTTGCTCATCTTCTTCACCTGTGTGCTCCTTCTCGGGCTCGTCGGCGGGGCGATCTTCTACCATCAGGTCGACAAATTCGCCCTGGGCGAACCCGGGGCGAAACGGTGCTACGACACCGGCTACTGCGTCCAGCTTCTCTCCTTGACGGAGGCCCAGGAGTGGGAGGTGATCAATCAATGGTTAGAGGATCCCTTGCCTGTGGAGGCGGAGCCGGGATGCGTCCTCATCGCCGCTCGGATCGAAGTGAGCGTCGTCGACGGCATCGATCCGAGCACGGACGCTCTCCCCTACGACGAGTTCCTCTACGCCGACGAGGAGCACACCTGGGATCCGATCGATGTCGGGCCCGCCCTGCGCAATCTCAGCCTCGAAGCGTTGGAGAAAGGTTCGGCCCAAGGGGACGCGGTGTTCCAACTCCCACGGGAATGGGCTGATCAGATCGAGGGATACCTCATCAATACGGGATACTCCTGGGAACCCTTCACCGTGCTGCGGGTGGCGTCATGAGCATGCCACAAGCGGGCGCCTCGGGGGCGGGAGAACAAGGATGGGCGAGCATGGATCACACCGCTGATCTCAACCCCGACACGCCCTCCGCGAGCCATTCGAACGGTGACCAGGGCGACGAATCGGATCGGTCGCGTTGGCACGCCCATCGGATGACCTGGTTCATCGCGGGCGTGCTCGTCCTCGCCCTCATCGTCGCCGCCGTCGTGATCCTCGGCGGTTTCGACCTTCGGCGCGCCGAGAGGATCGCCCACCAACCCGGCGACCTCATTGAACTAGGGCCGATGGACATCGTCGTCGAAAGCCTCACCGCCACCGAGTCCTACGGCGATGAGGACTACATTGACATCGAAGTCACCGGGCGTTGTCGTAATCGGCTGGAATCCTCACTCAGCCCCGCATCGTGGTTCTTCTTCTACGATCCCGAGACGACGGAGACGTTGACCAGGTTCAATAGCGCCACGAATCCTCCGGAGACCTATCCGATCGCTTCCTTCGACCAAGACGAGTCTGGACGAGGCGGCGCCACCTTTCTCGACCCAACCGAATCCATGATCCGCTGCGTCTTCAGCTTGCGCACCGGCGATCTGCGCGAGCCATCCGGTGAGATCTGGTTCGTCACCAGCGAGATGGAACGCAGCGCCGGGTACTTCGACGCCTTCGACACCTCCGGCTGGAGGAGTGGGGACACCTTCTTCAACGTCCCCTTCGACTATGTCGTCGAAGAGTATGAGTGAGGGGCACGAGCCTCGTCCGCTCGCGCCCCTCACCACAACTACATTGTCTTCATTGTCCTGAGGACAGGGGATCATCAGCCGCAGCTGGCCTCCGGGTAGGCGATCTCATGCGTCTCGACCTCGCCGCCGTCGCTTGGCGCGACCGTGACCGTCAGCGTCCCTGCCGGATCATCGACGAGGCGAGTCGAGAACAGATGGGAGACGCTCTCGCCGGGCGCCACCGCCTCGGTCGTCTTGCCTCCGACGCCCAAGGTCGTCGTCACGGAGACGGGGAGGTTGCGATCGTTCGTCACCGTCGCGATCCGCACGACCTTGCCGACGACGCACCGGTGCGTCACCGTCGCCGAGACGCTGGGCTCGGGCAGCGGATCGCCGGTCACGATGACGTCGAGGGTGACGGTCTGGTTCTCGGGAGCCAACTCCTCGTCACGAGTCTGGTTGAGCACAGCCGATCCGTCGGCGGCGAAGTGCACCGTCTTGACGCGGGCATGCCGGCTCGGGTCGTTGAGGCCGCCGTCGGCGCCGGGCAGCCACTCGCTCACCGGCGGACGCGCGTGGTAGACGATGACGGGATTGCCATCGGCGTCCAGGGTGAAGGAGTTGTGACCAGGCCCGCGCTGTTGATTGTCGAAATCCTCGGAGTCGAGCAGCGGATAGCCGGTCTTGTGCCACACCGCCGGGTCCATGAGGTCGGCGTCGATGGGGGCGCGCAGCATGCCGATGGCGTAGGTCTCGTCGACGGCCGAGGCGGAGAAGAAGACGAACACCTCTGTCTCGCTCATGATGACGGAGGCGCCCTCGTTGATGACGTCGCCGCCCTCGCGCTCCCAGGCGTATTGCGGGGTCGAGAGCAGGATCGACGGCGTCGTCAACTGGCTCGGATCGCTCGGATCGATCTCGGCCATGCGCAGATCGGAGGCACCCGGCTTCTCCGCCCACACCATGTAATGTTTCCCGTCGAGTTCGAAATGGGTCATATCGAGGGAGAAGTTCGTGAAGGCCGCGGTGTCGCCCGGAAACGCCTTCATGTAGCCGAGGAACTCCCAGTTCGACGCCACCATCGGGTCGGAATCGCCCGGGGCGCGCATGAGGGCGGGGCGGATGCCCCAGGTGCTGTTCGATTCCCGGCTGGCGGTGAAGAGGATGTACCAATCGCCGGCGATCTTGTGCAGCTCCGGCGCCCAGAAGTAACGGAAGGCCCCAGGGGCGATCGTCGAGCCGTTCGAGGTGTCCGGCGCGGCGGCGTTGCTCGCCCACAACAGAGTGTTCTCCTCGGCCGTCGTCAAGCCATTGATCGTCTCCGCCCGGCGCAAAACGATGCGGTCATAGCCGACGCGAGGATTCTCCATCGTCGTCGGATAAGAACCGGTCAGGTAGTACTCGGCGCTGCCGGTGCGCTCGTCGTCGCGCAGCACCCAGGGGTCGGCCCGTTCGCGCACGAGGATGCCCTCGGCGTCGCCATAGACCGGCTGGTTGACGGTTCCCGTGGCGGTGTACGTGCCCGGCTGGGTGAGGTCGACGGCGCTCGTGTCCCAGGTGACGCCCAGCTGCTTGGCCGAGCCGTCGGAGTAGCCGAGGCTGACATGGCTCGGCATCGCCAACTCGCCACCGGTGGCGACCTCGACGGCTGGCCCGGGATCGACCGACGTGTTGGTGATGCGCCCCAGTTTCGTTTGGAGATAGTTCAGTTCGTCGCGGGTGATCCGCATCGAGGAGGCTTCGATCGCGCCCTCGGGCAGACCGGTGGGGGAGGGGGCGATCGCTTCCCCGCCGACGACGGGATCGCTGAATTCGACGAAGTCCGTGGTCGTCACGAGATACATCGACCCGTCCGCGGTGCGCAATGTGACCTTGTAGACGCGGTCGCAGGTGTCGTAGAAGGCGTCAGCCCGGGCGACGACGATGCCGATGTCGTTCGTTGAGACGTAGCGCTCATCGGTGAAGGTGACGAGGTCGTCCGAACGATAGACGAAGACGGAACCGTTGGCCGCGTTGTCGGTGGCGATGAGGCCGTAACCGCCGTCCGGGAGGCGGAACAGGGTCGGGTTGGCGAAGCGGGAGGAGCCGAGCCCGTAGGTCGGATAGAGAATTCCCTTGTTGTTATTGAGGGCGACGAGGGGGTCTCCGTCGGCGGCGATCGCCAGATGGAGCACCTCCGTGCGCGGGGTTCCGCCGGTGCGCACATAAGCGACGACGTCGCCGACGGCCGTGGCCCGGACGGTGACGGTGAAGACGCGTTCGACGCTCAATCCGTCGTGAGTGAACGTCGCCGTCAGATCGACGGCGGTGTCGGTCTCAGGGCGGGTCACGCGGCCGAGCGCGGTGATGAGCGCCGGGTTCGCGCTGCTCCACCCGATGCGCACATCACCGACATGGCTGGCCAAGGTGATGTCGTCGGTGACGACGGCGACCCCGAGGTCGAAGTCGGCGGCGACGCGTTCGAGGTCGCGCTGGGGGTCGACGGCGGGCACGGTGACATCGTAGGTCCGCGTCACTGTCTGGCCGGCCAGCGTGAAGGTCGCCGTCAGCGTGACGACGGCGTCGGTTTGGCCGACGGCGGGCCGGGCGACAGCCCCGTCGGCGCTGAGGACCGCCGGGTCGGAGGATTCCCAGGTGATGGCGGAGAAGGCCACCAAACCGGTCGTTGGCAAGGCGATATCCGTGATCGTCTGGGCGGGGAGGGCGACAGCGTCGGCGTCGCTCGTCAACGCGGCGAGAACCTCGTCGGCGGGTGTCCGCGCGCTGGAATAGTAGAGCGCGGCGACCTGGGCCGGGTCGTAGGCGGCGGTCGAGACGATGACGTCGTCGACGGCGCCGGCGTAGAAGATATCCGGGTAGGAGGAACGGCCGATATAGCCGACGAGGTCGGTTCCAAAGTCGGAGACGGTGCGTGGCACGGCGACCTCGCCGATGAGCTCACCATTGTGATACCCGGTGATGGAGTCGGCGGTGATGACGGTGGTGATCATCATCCATTCCGTCCCGGTGACGGGCCCGGGAACCCCGCGCGAGTCGTCTGTCGGGGCGATGCCGAACTCCGAGTTCCACGGGGCGGAACGATCCGGCTCTCCAGTAACGACGGTTTTGAGTTGGCTGGCCAGGTTGCTCGGGTTGAGGAGCCAATACTGGGCCGGTGGATTCTCCGGTGTGCCGAAGAACATCGCGGCGTAGTTGCCCGGGCCGGTCTCATTGCGAAGCCAGGTGGAGATCGTCAGGGTGTCGTGCCCGTCGAAGATCCCGTCGGGGAACTGAACATAACCGGCGGCGCTCGAGGCCGCGCCGCCGGGAAGCGTCAAGACGCCGTCGGCGACCGCCCCTCCGGTGCCGAGGAGCGCCCCGTCGTTGCCGTGGCCGGAGACGTCGGTCACCGCCCCTGGCGCCTCGAAGTCGTAGTGGAGGAGGGTGTCCGACTCGGCGGGAGGGTCGGCGGCCTGGGCGAGACTGGGGGAGGCTATCCCGCTGGCGGCTAACGCGACGGCCACCGCCGCGGCCAATCCGGCCCGATGGGTGGGGGTTCTTCTCATGGGTGCAAACCTCTTCGTTGCGGTTTTGGGGGACGCGCTCCCCATGGACGAGCCGGGAGCGTGGCAAGGGGCATCGAATCGACGACGTCTCAATAAACACGATACAAGTCCATTGCCAAATAGTGAAGACATTAACGGCATTGACCAATGAATGCTTTCAAGATAGCCTTCCCGAAGACGCATGGTGTTTCAGCGCTCGACGGGGAGTGCGGATCGTCCTTCGCATCCATCCTCGCCAGCGGTCTCACAACGCTGTCAGACGCGTCCCAACGATGTGCTCACGTGATCCCTTCCCCCACCCCGAGGAGTGAGATGAGAACCTCTTCCCCCACCCGACTCTCCGCCGTCGCGCTGCTCGCCGCCGGCGCCCTCGTCCTCGGATCGGGGATGATGCCGACTGCTCAAGCTGCCACTTTTGGCGATGGCCTCATCGTCGCCTACGACTTCACCGAGGGCTCCGGGACGACGTTGACCGACCGTGCCCTCGACGACGGGGCCCAGGATGGCACGGTCGTCGGCGGCGCGGCTTGGAACGGCGCCTCGATGACGTTCACCGGCGCCAACCACGTCCGTCTGCCGAACGATTTGTTGGCCGGGAAGACGGCGGCGAGCGTCGTCGTCGAGATGAAACCCGATGCCAGCGTGCTCAGTGGCAACAATTTCCTGTGGAACCTGGGCGGTTCGGGCGAGCAGGCCACCGGCCAATTCTTCGTTCACACCGCGGGCCATCGCACCGCCATCTCGGCGACGAACTGGAACGGCGAACAAGGCGTCGTCGCACCGGCCGCGTTCGTCGCCGACCAGTGGCAGTCGGTCGCCGTGACGATCGAACCGAACGCTGATCCGGAGACCTCGACGATCGTCTTCTACGTCGACGGCGTCGAGGTGGGCCGCCATGAGAATTCCACTGTCGGCATCGCCGATCTGCCGACCTGGACGAAGAACCTCATCGGAGCCTCGGCCTACGACGCCGACGCGAAATACACTGGCGAGATCAGCGCCTACCGCCTCTACGACCGGGCCCTAGGCGCCACCGAGGTGGCGAGCGTGGCCGAGAGCGACGCCGCCGTGCACGCCGACAGCTTCCTCGAGGCGGCCCAGCGGATCCTCGACGGCATCGACCCGGTGACGATCGACGATTCCGTGCTCACCCTGCCCGATTTCAGCGGGACGGTGACGTGGACCTCCTCGGATCCTGCCCTGTGGATCGACGCCGATGGGCGCACTGTTCACGTCACCCAACCAGAACCAGGAGAACCCGCCATCAACGGAACACTCACCGCCACCGCCACGGTGCGCGGCGCCACCGCCAGCCGTGACATCGCCGCCACGATCACTCCCCAAGTCGGCGAGGACATCCCCTACGGCTACCTCATGGTCCACTTCATCGAGGACTCGGCCGGTTACGCCGAGAAGATCTACCTCGACATCTCACGGGGCGACAACCCCGAGCAGTGGGATCCTCTCAACGGCGGCCAGCCCATCCTCGCCTCCCCGCTCGGCACGACCGGGGTGCGCGACCCCTTCTTGACGCGCAATCCGGAGACGGGGATGTATTACATCATCGCCACCGACCTGCGCGTCTTCGGCGGCGACTCCGGCTCGGGCAACTGCCGTGACTGGTGCCATTGGAGCACCTACGGCAGCAGCAAGTTGAACGTGTGGGAGTCGGCCGACCTCATCACCTGGAGCCCGCAGCGCCAGATCGACGTCGGCGCCGACGCCACCGGAGCCCGGGTGGCCGAACTGGGCATGGCCTGGGCGCCCGAAGCGACCTGGGTCGAGGATTACTATCCCGACGGCCGGGGCGCGTTCGTCTTCTACTGGTCGTCCAACCTCTACGAGCTCGACGATCCTGCCCACGCCACCTCGACCTACAACCGTGTCTTGTGGGGAGCGACGACGGACTTCACCCAGGAGACCTACGAGTACGGCGGGGTCTTCATCGACATCGGCGGCAACTCGATCGACACGACGATCACCCAAAACGACGGGGTGACCTATCGGGTGACGAAGGACAACGCCTTCGGAACAGGTCTGTATATGGAGTCGACGTCGGCGACGCGCTGGTGGGAGCCAGAGGCCGAGTGGATTCGTCTCCAAGACCGCATCGGCGCCGAGTGGGCCGGCAACAACCCCGGCGGCGTCGAAGGGCCGGCCATCTTCAAACGCACCGACGAGGACGTCTGGTACCTCTACGTCGACGTCATTCCGACGACCGGCTACCGCCCCATGGTGACGACCGACCTCGACGCCGGCTGGTCGCTCCTCGAGAGCCCTGACTTTTACATGGCGCCGAGCACGAAGCACGGTGGCATCATCGCGCTGACCCGCGCCCAGTACGAGGCGATCCGTGGGGCCGACGCCACGGCGGCGACGGCGACCGATCTCGGCTCCCTCGAGGTCGAGGCCGGGATGGCGCCGGAGGATCTCCGCGCCGCCTTGCCCGGACAGGCGGAGGTCGATCTCGCCTATGGGCGTGGAGTTGGCACGCTGCCCGTCGATTGGGATCTCAGCGCGATCGATCTGTCGCGCCCGGGAACCCATACGGTGACGGGGACCATCCGCACCATCGGAGCGAATCTCAACACCTGGGTCGGCGAGGGCGGTTCGACCGCGTGGAACGCCCCCGGGCGGACGCCGTTCAGCGACACCGCGCTCACCGTCACCGCTTCTGTCGTCGTCACCGGCGAGGAACCGGTCGCCCCGCTGGCGGTCGCCACGACGACGCGGTGTGTGGCGGGCAAAGTCGTCCTCGTCGCCACCGTGACGAACGAGTCCGATGAGGTCGCCAACGGCGCGGTCGAGACAGCTTTCGGCTCCCGGACGTTCACGTCGCTGGCGCCGGGCACGAGCGTCTCGGTGGCCTTCTCGACACGCCAGCCCACCATCGACGGGGGTGACGTGACGGTCCACGCGACACTCGGCGACGCTTCCGCACCGGAGGAGATCGCGGTCTCCTACGAGGCGGTGACCTCCTGCGGCTGAGCTCGCAGCCCTCATGCTGCGGCGTGGGAGATGCCATCAGTGGTTCGCCCGTCACTGGCGCTGGCGGACCACCCATCAGTGACCTGATTGATTTATACTTGCTTAATAAGCATGTACTCGCTAACATTCACGAGCTATCAATTTTCGTTGAAATGAGATGTGCTGAGGAGTGACCATTCCGCCCCGATGGGTGGACGCGAGAAACCCCCCGAGGCGAAGGATTTCCTTTCGCCTCTCGCGATCCGGGTGGCAGAGAAGCCGCTCGGGGATTGGAGAGAACCCCGATGAAGAGAAAGGACCATGTGGTCCGTGTGGCTGCTGGCGTTGTCGGCGGCCTCATGATGCTCGGCATCGCCTCGACCGCCGGCGCCGACGAGGTCGAGAGTGACGCCGTCGACGTCACCGTCTCGATCAGCTCGCTCGAACCGGTCGGCGCCTTGACGATGACAGTCGCTGAGAATGCCACCACGCTCACCGAGGTGACGGCCGCCGAAGGACAGCGTCAGTTCGACGGCGTCCTGCCCACCGTCACTGTCACCGACGATCGTCCTGCGGCTCCCGAGGGTGTGTTCTGGTACGTCGTCGGCCAGTCGTCCGCGTTCACGAGCGCCGAGGGCGCCGAGATCCCAGCCGCCAACTTCGGCTGGACACCTCATCTGCTCACCCCGGCTCCGGATGGCGAGGTCGCTGAAGGGCCGCAGGTCGGCACCGTCCTCGACCCCGCTCCGGACAATGTCGGTCTCGTCGGTGAGGAACTCCTCTCGTTGGCGCTCGACTCCGCCAGCGCCCGTCCGACTGGCTCGTGGGACGCCAACGCCGACCTCGTCCTCAAGACGCCGGCCGACGTCGCCCCGGGCGACTACTCGGCGACGATCACGTTGACGCTGTGGGAGGACACGTACTGACCGGCGTGGGGGAGACGTCGAGTCTCCATCCACGACATACTCTGATCACCCAGGCCACCGTCGTCGTGGGGTTCGTCCTCATGATGGCGGTGGCTCTGGGGTCTGTCGGTTTCGTCGCTTCGGCCGCAGCCGACGAGCCCAGCCCGGCTCCGGCCGTCCGCTGGTCGGTGACGCCGGCCGATGCCCAGGGGCCGGACGGCCGCGTCGCCGTCGAGCATGATCTCGCCCCCGGCGCGACGGTCGAAGAACACCTGGCGGTGCGCAATGTCAGCGACCGCGCTGTCACCTTCACCCTGGCCGCCGCCGACGGCTTCTACACCCGCACCGGGCGCTTCGACACCCTCGCCACCGGGCAATCGTCCACCGGGGCGGGAACCTGGATCACCCTCCCGGACTCGGTGGCGGCCGAGCCGGGGGAGACCGTCGTCATCCCTTACACCATCGCCGTGCCTCCCACCTCCGAGCCGGGCGACCACGCCGCCGGGATCACCGCCTCGATCCTGTCGGTTCAAACGACCGGCGACGGCGCCCGACTCGGCGTCGAGACCCGGGTCGGTTTCCGGGTGCTCCTTCGCGTGACCGGTGTCATCGCGCCGGCTGTGGCGTTGACCGAAGCTGAGGCCGCCCATCATCTCTCCTGGAACCCACTCCGCCCCGGCTCGGCGGAGGTCTCTTTCATCGTCGTCAACGAGGGCAACACCCGGGTTCGTGTCACCGGCACGGTCACGGTCACGGGGAAGGAGACGCCCTTCCCCGCTCCGGGGGAATCGGCTCAAGAACTGCTCCCCGGCGACGTGCGCCCCATCACCGTCGCCGTCGACGAGGTCTGGCCCCTCTTCCGGATCTCCGCCACCGTCACTCTCACCGCGACGGCGGTGACCACCGATGGCACGACGACGAGCCTGGAGCCGGTGACCGCGCAGGCGACCGCCTGGGCGATTCCCTGGCCGCAGATCCTTGTCGTGGGCGTCGTCGTGCTCATCGCCGCCATCGTGGCTGGCGCCCTCATCGCCTCCCGGCGGCGGATCAACGCCCTGCTCGATCAAGCCTGGGACGACGGGCGTCGCTCCGCCGAAGCTCGCCGGGCCGCCGCAGGCACGGAAGACGACGTTGACGCGGGAGACGACGTCACCACAGTATGAATCGATTCATCGTGATAAAACATCGTGTTGATATTTAAATAATAAAAGTCACACCCTTATAACGATTTTACATTACTAGTTGCACAATGAGACAATTTCAGCGCACAATGTCTTAAACCATCCCCCGAGCGCGTCTCCTTCGATTGAGACGCGTCGGCCTCCCGCCGACGAGGAATTGTCGGACACCCTCAAGGAGGAGAAACCCCCTATGACCCACCTGAACTGGACCCGTCGAGCGATCGGTCTCGTCGCCGCCGGCGCGATGGCTCTCGCCCTGACCGCCTGCAGCGGCGGCGGAGGCGACACGACCGACGACGCCTCCGACGGAACCGCCGACACCGGCGGCCTCACGACGATCGGCTTCGTCGCGGTCGGCCCCGAAGGCGCCTGGCGTGCGGCCAACGAGACGAACATCCAAGACACCTTCACCGAAGAAGCCGGCTACGACCTCAAGTTCGCCCCGGCCACCAACCTCGACCAGAAGTCGCAGATCGACTCCTTCACCTCCTTCGTCGACGAGGGCGTCGACCTCATCCTGCTGTCGGCCACCGAGGCCTCCGGCTGGGAGGACTCCCTCAAGCGGGCCCAGGAGGCCGAGATCCCCGTCATCCTGCTCGACCGCGGCATCGAGCCCGACGACACGAGCTTGTACGTCACCCGTATCGCCCCGGACAACGTCATGGTGGCCGAGGCGGTCGGCGAGTGGGCCGTCTCCCAATTCCCCGACGGGGCCAACTACATCATCCTCGAAGGCCCGGCTGGTGTCGGCGTCGTCAATGAGCGCAACGAGGGCTGGGACGCCGCCGTCGAGGGCTCCTCGCTCGTCAAGGTCGCCGCGCAAACCGCCAACTGGTCGACCGACGAGGGCCGCAGCGTCACCGAGACCCTGCTCAAAGCTAATAACAACAACATCCAGTTGATCTTCGCCCAGAACGACGAGATGGGCATCGGCGCCGCCCAAGCCGTCAAGGAAGCCGGGTTGACGCCGGGCACGGACGTCAAGATCGCCACGATCGACGGCACCAAGGCCGCCCTCGAGGCGCTCGTCGCCGGCGACCTCAGCTTCGTCCACGAGTACAACCCGCTCTTCGGTGACATGGCGCTCGACGCCGTCGAGAAGACGTTGGCTGGAGAATCGGTCGAGCCCTACATCATCGTTCCGAGCGAGTCTTTCAGTGACGTGGCAACGACCGAGGCCGCGTTGCCGGACCGGAAGTACTGATCATCGGTCTCCCACACCAGTCGCGTCCCTGCTGAGACGCGGACGGTGAACGACATTCCGGCGCGGGACCACGAAGCGGGCCCCGCGCCGGACCGTCGTCAATCCTCCGTCATTCGACCCCATTCCCTGGTGGCGCTGCGGATCAGCCCCCGGATCGAGAGGTGACCTCATGGCCGAGCCTGCCCCCGTCGTCGAGATGCGTGGCATCTCGATCGAGTTCCCCGGCGTCAAAGCGCTCGACGAGGTCGGTTTCCGTCTCTTCCCCGGCGAGGTGCACGCCCTCATGGGGGAGAACGGCGCTGGCAAATCGACCCTTATCAAAGCGCTCACCGGCGTCTACCCGATCGACTCGGGAACGATCCTTGTCGAGGGGGAGCAGCGTCGCTTCCATGGCACGGCCGACGCGCAGAGCGCCGGGATCTCGACGGTGTATCAAGAGGTCAACCTCGTCACCAACCTCACCATCGGCGAGAACGTCATGCTCGGCCACGAGGTCCGCGGGCCCTTCGGCGTCAACTGGCGCGCCACCCATCGGGCCGCCACCGAGGCCCTGGCCCGCCTCCACCTCGACCATCTCGACACCCACCGCCCGCTCTCGACCCTCTCGATCGCCGTCCAACAACTCGTCGCCATCAGCCGAGCCATGGCGATCGACGCCAAGGTGCTCATCCTCGACGAGCCGACCTCGAGCCTCGACGCGGCCGAAGTCGATCGCCTCTTCACCGTCATGCGGCAGTTACGCGACGAGGGGGTGGCGATCCTCTTCGTCTCCCACTTCCTCGATCAGGTCTTCGAGATCAGCGATCGGCTCACTGTGTTGCGCAATGGGCAGTTCATCTGCGAGCGACGGAAAGAGGAGCTGAGTCGCCAGGAGCTCATCGCCCAGATGATCGGCAAGGATTTGGAGACGTTGAGCTCGCTGGGCGGCAACCGCAGGGCCGGCGAGACGGAGGGGGAGCGAGAAGAGCCGCTGCTCACCGCCGTCGGCGTGGGCCGCCGTGGCGCCATCGAACCGACCGATCTTGAGATCCGCCCCGGCGAGATCGTCGGCTTCGCCGGGTTGCTCGGTTCGGGCCGCACCGAGTTGGCCCGCCTCCTCTACGGAGCCGACAAGGCCGACAGCGGCACGATCACCCTGCGGGGGCGCAAAACCACCCTCAAAAACCCGGCCGATGGGCTCAAGCGCCGGATCGCCTTCTCGACGGAGAACCGGCGCGACGAGGGCGTCGTCGGCGATCTGACGGTGCGCGAGAACCTCATCCTCGCCGTCCAAGCCGGGCGCGGCTGGGCCAGGCCCGTGCCAAAGAGGGAACGTGACGAGATCGTCTCGACGCGGATGAGCGAGCTCAACGTCCGCCCGGCCGATCCCGACCGTCTCATCAAGAACCTCTCCGGCGGCAACCAACAGAAGGTGCTCTTGGGGCGTTGGCTCGCCACCGACCCCGATCTTCTCATCCTCGACGAACCGACCCGCGGCATCGACGTCGGCGCGAAGGCGGAGATCCAGGAGGCCGTCGCCGAACTGGCCGCCCAGGGCGTGGCCGTCGTCTTCATCTCCTCGGAGTTGGAGGAGGTCGTGCGGTTGAGCGACCGCATCGTCGTGCTCAAGGACCATCGCAAGATCGGCGAGATCGTCAACGGGCCCGAGGTCACCGCGCAGATGATCGTCGACCTCATCGCCGCCCACGGCGCCGACACCCACCATCCATCGCCGCCGCCGCCAGCCCAGCCCGCGGGGAACCAGCCCTTGTCGGCCCGATCCACGTCCGCCCCCGCCGACCCTGCGGTCTCTGAGACGACCGAGGAGCAGTCATGAGCGCCCCCAGCCCCGCCGCCCCCGCGCCCTCGCCGGTCGTCGTCTGGCTGCGCGACCTCATTCGCAAGCCCTTCTTCTGGGGCATCGTCGCGATCGTCGCGTTGCTCCTCCTCAACGTCGTCAAGGACCCGGCCTACCTCGCCATCACCGTCAATCCGGCCAATGGCAACCTCGTCGGCAACCTCATCGACATCATGCGTTCGTCCGCGCCCGTCCTCATGATCGCCGTCGGCATGTCACTCGTCATCGCGACCGGCGGCATCGACTTGTCGGTCGGCTCCGTCATGGCGGTGGCCGGGGCCGTCTCGATGGAATTCTTGAAATACGCCGGCGACTCCGCCTCGATCGGCGTCGCCTTCTCCGCGCTCGGCTTGGCACTTCTCGTCAGCGCCGCCGTCGGGGCCTTCAACGGGTTCCTCGTCGCCTACGTCGGTTTGCAGCCCTTCATCAGCACCCTCGTCATGATGCTGGCCGGGCGCGGTCTGGCCAAAGTCATCACGAGCGGGCAGAACACCGCCGCCTCGAACGAGCCCTTCCGTTGGATCGCCAACGGGTATGTTCTCGGGCTGCCGGTCGTCTTCCTCCTCGCCCTCGTCCTCGTCATCGCCGCCGGGCTCGTCGTGCGCCGCAGCGCCCTCGGCCTCATGATCGAGGCGATCGGCATCAACCCCAGGGCCAGCCGCATGGCCGGCATCCAACCGAAGGGGTTGTTGCTGACGGTCTACATCCTCTCCGGCCTGCTCGCCGGGGTCGCGGGCATCTTCTCCGTCGCCACCGTCATGACGGTCGACGTGACGCGCACCGGCAGCCAGATGGAACTCGACGCCATCCTCGCCGTCGTCATCGGCGGAACCTCCCTGGCCGGGGGGAAGTTCTCCGTCGGCGGGGCCGCCATCGGCGCCCTGCTCATCGCCACCCTCGACAAGACGGTCCTCTTCCTCGGCGTCTCCTCCTCGGCCACGCCCGCGTTCAAGGCGATCGTCATCGTCGTGCTGTGCCTGCTTCAATCGCAACGGGTGCGCTCGTGGTTCACGAGCCGGCGTGCCAGCGGGGGCCCCGGTGGGGGAGCGGGGACGAGATCCGCTGGCGACCCTCCACCTTCCGGCGGGGGCGGAGACGGAGGAGCCGATCCGGGCGCCCACACCGTGAGTTCCGGTGACGGCGCGGCGGCGTCTTCACCAGGAGGCGCGGGCCTGGCTTCCGATGTCGAGGCGAAGGAGGTGGCGGCATGAGCGCCGCAACGACCATGCCGGCTCCTACGGCGCCCGACAGTGTCGCCGCGACCCCCGTCGTCACCCTCCTCAAGCGGCTCCAGCGCCTCGTCACGATCAACCCCTCGACCTTGCCGACGGCCGCCGCGATCGTCATTTTCGTCGGCATGATCATCTTCGGGGAGATCGCCTACGGGCGGATCGTGCAATACAGCACGCTCTCCAATCTCCTCATCAACAACGCCCACCTCATCGTCATCGCGGTGGCGATGACCTTTGTCATCCTCACTGGCGGCATCGATCTGTCGGTCGGCTCCGTCATCGCGCTGTCGAGCGTGGCCGGCGTTATGCTCGCCAACAGCGGCCTGCCCGCCGTCCTCGTCGTCGTCATCATGCTCGCCATCGGCGCCGCCATGGGGTTGTTCTCCGGGGTGCTCGTGCGCTATTTCAACGTCCAGCCCTTCATCGCCACCCTGTCGATGATGTTCCTCGGGCGCGGCCTCGCCTCCCTCCTCAGCACCGAGCCGGAACGGTTGGCCGACGACTCGCCGATCCGCGCCCTGGGCACGCAGATCAAGATCATCGACGGTCCCAAGGTCAACGACCTCGTCGTCACACCTGGCGTCCTCATCGCCGTGGTCGTCGTCCTGGTGGCCTTCTTCCTCCTCCATCGCACGCGCACCGGGCGCACCGTCTACGCCATCGGCGGTTCGGAGAACTCGGCCGTCCTCATGGGGCTGCCGGCGCCGCGCACGAAACTGCTCGTCTACGTCGTCTCCGGCACGCTCTCCGGCGTCGCCGCCGTCATCTACACCGCCCGGCTCGGCATCGCTCAGAACATCACCGGCAGCGGCTGGGAGATGGACGCCATCGCCGCCACCGTCATCGGCGGCACCTTGCTCTCCGGCGGGTTCGGCTATGTGCTCGGCAGCGTCATCGGGGCGCTCGTCCTCGGCCTCATGAACGTGCTCATCACCCGCGACGGCGGCATCCGCCCGGAGATGACGACGATCATCACCGGCGGCATCCTGCTCGCCTTCGTCCTCCTCCAGCGCGTCGTCATCCGCAAACGCGAGTAGTTCTTCTTTCGTACGGTTTCAGGGCGGCCGTCTCGTCGTCTCGCCGGGGCATTGTGCGGTCAGGTAGCCGTCGGGCGCGGGGTGGGAGCGTCGGCTTCCGAGCCGAGGGGATGCGGCGCCCGGGGCCGCGTGTGGCGTGATGGAATGTAACCATCAACAATGAGATAATCACATTGAGTGATGCAGTGGTGTGCGCGGGTGAGTCTCCGTCGGCACGCCCTGATCCACCGGGGACTCTTCCCGGACTCCACTCTGGTCGCTCGTCTTGACGACGCCGTCCCCCACGGAGTCACCATCCCCGCAGAGAAAGGTCTCGACGTTGAGATCATCCACCAGACATCCATCCGCCTCCCGGCGCGTCGCCGCAGCCGGGCTGGCCGGCGCCCTCGTGGCCGGCTTCGTCACCCTGGCGGCCCCCACCGCCCAGGCCGTCGACGTGCCCGCGCCCAGCGCCCACTACGACATGTCGCACGACGGCGCCACCCTCATCGACATCTCCGGCAACGGTTATGACGCCACGCTCGTCGGGTTGACGGACGCCTCCTTCGTCAGCCTCGGCGACGTCACCGCTGTGCGCTTCCAGGAGGACGGCTACGCCACGCTGCCTCAGGGGCCCGTCACCTCACGCGACAACGACTTCACCGTCGCGTACACCGTCACCGGCACGGTCGCGCAGAACCAGTTCGGCTGGGTCATCGGCGACGGCTTCGGCGCCTGGAACACTTATCAACTGGGCGACTACGTCTTCGTCAACCCCGTCTCCTCGGAGTCGGGTTACGTCAACCAGGTGCTCTCCGGCATCCGCGTCAAACGCGATAGCGGCAACGGTGAGATCCGGTTGCCGGCCGGCGGTGGGCTCAACTCCGGCTTCACGACCCTCACCCTCGTCGGATCCGGGGACATTCTCAGCCTCTACCGCGACGGCACCCTCATGTCGACGGTCACCCACCCGTATGTCATGGCTGACATCGTCCCCAGCGGCGACATCCTCGGTTATCTCGGCCGCTCGCTGTACACGCCCGACTCCCTGCTCGACGCCGACGTCCTCGACGTCGCTTTCTGGGACGTCGCTTTGAGCGCTGAGCAGGTCGGGGCCGCCATGCCGTCGTCCGAGGTCAAGGCTGCCGCCAGCGAAGCCCTCGCCTGCCTCGACGACGCCGCCGCCTGCCCGACCGAGCCGACTCCGGCCGCCGACCTCGACGCGATCGTTCTGGCCGAGCGGACGACGGAGAACCTCCCGCTGACCGTCACCGGTCCGCTGTACGGCTCTGCCATCACGTGGGCTTCCTCGGATCCCTCTCTCGTCACCGCAACCGATCCGGCCTACGCGGCCCCAACGGTCGGCGCAGCCGATCCCTTCGCCGGCGGCGGCCTCGTCTCCCGCCCGGCGTACGGCGAGGGCGATCGTCACGTCACCCTCACGGCGACGGCCACGTTGGCGGGCGAGACCGCCGAGCGTGTCTTCGAGATCACCGTCGCCGAGCACGCCCGCTGGGCGCCTGACGCCGGCTACGCCGCGGCCTACTTCAAATCCGACTCCGACGAGCGGATCTACCAGGCCGCCACTGAAGGCAATGATTTCTTCACCTTCACTCCGGTCAACGGCGGCGAGCCGACGATCGTCTCGACGGCCGACGAGCGCGGGCTGCGCGACCCGTACATCCTGCGCTCCCACGACGGCGACAAGTACTACATGGTCGCGACCGATCTGTGCATCGGCTGCGGCACCGGCTGGGGCCCCGCCCAATCGAACGGCAGCCTCAAGATCGAGGTCTGGGAATCGACCGACCTCGTCACCTGGACGCGCACCAACGGTGAGAACACCGGCATCGTCATCAACCAGCCCGAGGCCGGCATGACCTGGGCCCCGGAGGCGTACTGGGACGACTCCTTGCAGTCGTACGTCGTCTTCTTCGCCTCGCGCTTGTACGCCGACGCCACGCACTCCAACAGCGACAACCTCTACGCCCGGATGTTCTACGTGCTGACGCGCGACTTCCGCACCTTCACCTACCCGCCCACCACCTGGCAGGACACCGGCCATGCCCGGATCGACTCGACGGTGACGAAGATCGGCGACTACTACTACCGCTTCACGAAGAACGAGAACGGCGACGGCGCCGACGGCCTCGAAGTCGGCAAGGACATCTTCCTTGAGCGTTCGGCCGTGTTGACCGCGGCGACGACGCGTTCCGATTGGTCGGCCGACCCGGCCCTGACCTGGCAGCTCACCGACACGAACATGACGACGGGGGAGACCGGCCAAGCAGGCGAGGGCCCGCAGATCGTCAAACTCAACGAGGGCGACCCGAACAACACCCCCGATGACGACGGTTACGTCTTCCTCGTCGACAACTACGGCGCTGGCGGTTACCGGGCTTTCGTCACGACGGGCGAGGAGATCACCTCGAGCACCGAGACCGATCGGATCTCGCGGCGCGCCGAGTGGGAGGTCCTCCCCGTCGGCGGCCTGCCGGCCAGCCCCCGTCACGGCTCCTTCGTCAGCGTCTCCGCTCAGGTGCTCGACGCCCTCCACGCCTGGGCGCCCATCGAACCGGTCGCCTCGACGATCGCGCTCGATCGCGTCGGCGACCTCATGACCGCGACGGTGACGGCCGCCGACGGCGGTCAGGTGGCCGGGACCGTCACCTTCGCCTCCGGCGACTGGAGCGCGACGGCCACGCTCAACGACCTCGGCGCCGTCGTCCAGGTTCCGGCTTCGGTCGATCCCGACACCATCGTGGCGAGCTACGACGGCTACGACGATGGCCTCGTCGCCCCCGTGGCGACACAACCGCCCGCCCTCGCGCTGACGGCCACGGCGACGACCCGCTGCGTCGCCGGGAAGGTCGTCGACGTCGTCACCGTGACGAACGCCGACACCATCGCCGCCCAGACGACCGTCGCTCTCGCCGACGGAACGCGCGCTGTCACCGTCGAGCCGGGCCAGAGCGCCTCGACCACGTTCATGACGCGGGCGGCCGAATCCACCGCCCAGTTGGTGACGCTCACCGCTGAAGCCGCCGACGGACGCACCGGCGCCGTCGAGGTGACGACGTCGTCAGCCAGTTGCGGCTGACACAGGTCATCATCGGCGAGGGGGAGAGGCGGCCGATCGTGGTTCCCTCTTCCCCTCGCCGGAGAATTTAGTAAGCTAGGCGTTTCGTAACTACGAAAGGATTTCTATGACCACCATCGGCGTCATCATCGGCAGCCTGCGGGCGGATTCGATCAACCGGGGCCTCTTCAACGCCCTCCGTCCTCTCGCCGAGGAGGCCGGCCTCACCCTCGAGGAGATCGCCATCAAGGAACTGCCGCTGTTCAACCAGGATCTCGAAGAGGACTTCCCGGCCGCCGCCACGGCGTTCAAAGAGCAGATCGAGAAGGCCGACGGCCTCATCGTCATCACCCCTGAGTACAACCGTTCCTTCCCCGGTGTGCTCAAGAACGCCCTCGACTGGGGCTCCCGTCCCTGGGGCAAGAACTCCTTCACCGGCAAGAAGACGGCCATCATCGGCATGGGCAGCATGGGCGCGCCGCTCGCGCAGCGCCACCTGCGCGACGTCCTCTCCTTCCTCAACACGCAGACCCTCAACCAGCCTGAGGCCTACGTGCGCATGGCGCCGGATTACTTCGCCGCCGACGGCTCTATCGCCGCTGAGGCGGACCGCACCTTCCTCGCCCAGTGGCTCGGCGCCTTCAAGGCGATGCTCGACGCCTGAGGTGATTCACCGTGGTCACCCGCTTCGTCGAGAAGAACGATTCCAGGGAATCGACACCCCTCGACGTCACGGGGTGATGGACGAAGCGGGATAACACGCGACGACGACGGTGGGGCGGGCCTTTGATCGGCCCGCCCCACCGTCTCATAGGGGGTTGTTCGCAGTGGATTGTGGTGGTCAATCGCGGCCGTAGATGTCGCGGGTGTAGACCTTGTCGGCGACATCGCTGAGGGCGTCGGTGCGGCGGTTGGCGATGATGACGTCGCAACGTTCCTTGAACTCGTCGAGGTCGCGGATGACCTCCGAGTTGAAGAACTGGTCGTCGTCGAGCGTCGGCTCGTAGACGACGACCTCGACGCCCTTGGCCTTGATGCGCTTCATGATCCCCTGGATGCTGGAGGAGCGGAAGTTGTCGGAGCCGGATTTCATGGTGAGCCGGTAGACGCCGACGACCTGGGGGTTGCGGGCGAGGATGTCGGAGGCGATGAAATCTTTACGCGTCGTGTTGGCGTCGACGACGGCCTCGATGAGGTTCTGCGGCACAGCGGCGTAGTTGGCGAGGAGCTGCTTGGTGTCCTTGGGCAGGCAGTAGCCGCCATAGCCGAACGAGGGGTTGTTGTAGAAGTTGCCGATGCGCGGGTCGAGGCCGACACCCTCGATGATCTGGGCGCTGTCGAGGTGACGGATGGCGGCGTAGGTGTCGAGCTCGTTGAAGTAGGCGACGCGCAGTGCCAGGTAGGTGTTGGCGAACAGCTTGATCGCCTCGGCCTCCGTCGCGCCGGTCAGCAGCACCGGCACATCCTCTTCGAGGGAGCCCTCCTTCATGAGCTTCGAGAAGGTCTTTCCGGCCTCGCCGGTGTCGCCGACGATGATGCGCGAGGGGTGGAGGTTGTCGTAAAGGGCGCGTCCCTCGCGGAGGAACTCGGGGGAGAAGATGATCGTCGCCCCGGGGTGGAGGATGCGCTGGGCCTCGGTGTAGCCGACCGGGACTGTCGACTTGACAATGATCGTCGCTTTCGGATCGACCTTGAGGACGGTGCCGATCGACTGCTCGACGGAGGACGTGTTGAAGAAGTTGGCCTGGGGGTCGTAGTCGGTCGGCGTGGCGATGACGACGATGTCGGCGTCCTTGCACGCGGCGCCGACATCGGTCGTCGCGGTGAGGTTGAGCGGCTTGTCGCGCAGATACTCCTCCAACTCGGCGTCGACGATCGGGCTCTCCTTGCGGTTGACGGCGTCGACTCGCTCGGCGTTGATGTCGGCGGCGGTGACCTCATGGTGCTGAGCCAAGATGACGGCGTTCGACAGCCCGACGTAACCCAAGCCGATGACGGCGATCTTCATGCGTTGCCTCCCTGGACGTGGCCGCCACACCCTGTGGAAGCCGGGGGACGCCGAGTGCAATTCGGCGTACAGCGACATCATAGGGTCCACTGGAAGACAAGCCCATGAGATCAGCATGACGGTTTTCTCATGATTGACACGATTTGAAGATTTTCCCTAGTGGGAATGGGTGGCGTGACGTCTTGAGTTGAAATAGTTGTTTGATTCTCGCAGGATGGTGGGCGGTTCAGAAAGCTCCGGTCTCCTGGCAGAAGCGGCGGGCGTGCGCCAGGCCGTCGCGCTCGAGACGGCGCACCTTCGCGATCGTCGTCGAGAGTTGCTCAGCCGCTTGGGCCAAGGTGAGCGGCTCGCCCTCCCAGCCATGGCGCAGCGCCACGACCGAGCGTTCCTGGCGGGGGAGGGCGTTGAGGACGGCGGCCAAGGTCTCATGGGTGAGACGACGCTCGACGAGAGAGACGGGCCGCTCGTCGACGACACGATCCGGCTCCAGGTCGAAGTGCGCTGTTTCCTGGGGGCGACGCATCGCCGCACGGATCCAGGCTCCGGCGTAGGCGCTGAACCGTCCTCGTCGCCAATCGAAGCTCAACACCGCCCGCTGCAAGGCTAAACACCCCTCCTGGAAATAATCCTGCGATGAGGTCGGGTGGCGCCGGGCGGCATCGTTGGCGATGACGCGGACTAGCCCGAGATGGCGGGAGACGAGAGCCTCATGGGCGGCCCGGCCGTCTCGGGCCAGGGCGTCGAGTTCCTCGGCGGTGGCGTCAGGGCAGGAGTGGGGATCGTCGAGAGCGGCTTGGGCCAAGACCCCGGCTTCGATGCGACGGGCCAAGGCGACGTCTTCGGCGGGGTCGAAAAATGTCATCGTCATGGGACCACCGTGCCCCTGCCCGGCGCCAGAAAAAACCTCATCCACAAGGGAATATTGCCGATCCGACGGACAACATTGAATCGGCCTCGATGGCGCGGAAAGGCTGATCATGGGGGTATCATCACCTTCCCCCAAGAGTCGAACCACAACCAGGGGAGCGGGCGCCCGCCGAGGGAATGGCTTGGGCAGTAGACTCGCCCTTGTGGCAGGCCGGATCAACCCCGAGGATCTCGAGCAGGTCCGTTCGCGGGCCCGGATCGACGACGTCGTCTCCGCCCATGTCACCCTCAAACCGGCCGGCTCCGGCTCCCTCAAGGGGTTGTGCCCTTTCCACGACGAGAAGACGCCGAGTTTCCAAGTCACCCCCGCCCGCGGGCTCTACTACTGCTTCGGCTGTGGCGAGGGCGGCGACGTCATCGACTTCGTCGAGAAGATCAACAATCTCTCCTTCTCGGAGGCGGTCGAGTTTCTGGCTGAGAAATACGGCGTCCGCCTGCGTCGGACGGATGATCGCGACAACGAGCGCCGCGGGCCGACGCGGGCCCGGCTGCTCGCCGCCAACGCCGCCTCCGCCGCCTACTATGCCGCCCAACTGGCCACACCGGACGCCCGCGAGGGGCAGAAACTCCTCGAGGAACGTCGCTTCACGGCCGAGGACGCCGCCCGCTTCGGCGTCGGCTTCGCCCCCCGTCAAGGCCGCGCGCTCGCCGGCCACCTGCGCTCCCAGGGGTTCACCGACGAGGAGATGCTCGCCGCCGGCCTCATCCGCAAGGGCGGCTGGGATTACTTCCAAGGCCGTCTGCTCTGGCCGATCAAAGACGCCGGCGAATCCGTCCTCGGTTTCGGCGGCCGTCGCCTCTTCGACGACGACCGCATGCCAGCGAAATACATCAACACTCCTGAGACGCAGCTCTACAAAAAATCCCACGTCCTCTACGGCCTCGACCTCGCCCGTGTGCCGATCGGCCGCAAGCAACAAGCTGTCATCGTTGAGGGGTACACCGACGTCATGGCCTGCCATCTGGCCGGGCTCGACACCGCCGTCGCCAGCTGTGGCACCGCCTTCGGGGAGGACCACGCCCGGCTCATCCAACGCCTCCTCGGCGGTGACGCCGTCAACGGGGAAGTCATCTTCACCTTCGACGGGGACGAGGCCGGGCAGAAAGCCGCCCTCAAAGTCTTCTCCGGCGACCAACACTTCGCCGCCCAAACCTACGTCGCCGTCGAACCGAACGGCCTCGATCCTTGCGACCTGCGCCTGAGCCAGGGCGACGCCGCCGTCCGCGAACTCGTCGGGCGGCGCGAACCGCTCTACCTCTTCGTCATGCGCAACGTCGTCTCCCAGTTCGACCTCGACCGCTCTGACGGACGCCTCGGCGCCGTGCGGGCCGCCGCCCCCCTCGTCGGCTCCGTGCGCGACCACTCCCTGCGCGACGCCTACTTTCGCGACCTCGCCGCCCTCGTCGGCATGGACGTCGCCGAAGTCGGCCGCGTCGCCGGGCAGACGATCCGGCGCACCCCCCGCCGCAACGCTCCACCCCACCAGGCCGACCCCTTCGCCGAGGGGCGGGACGCGCGCGGGAACGGCAAAGCCCTGCCCGACCCGACCGACCGCCGCCTCTCCGTCGAACGCGGCGTCCTCGGCTTCATCCTCCAACGCCCCGACCTCTTCACGAACGAGGAGCCCTGGTACGGCGTCACCGCCGACGACTTCACCCACCCGGCCTACCGCCACCTCTTCACCATCGTCGCCGCCCACACCACCCCCGAAGCGTTGGCCGATTGGCCCCGTCCGGTTGTCGACGCCGTCACCGACGACGCCCTGCGCTCGATGACGATCCAACTGGCCGTCGAGAACCTCCAGGCCGAGCCCACCCCGAAGCACTGCCTCGAATACTGCTCCAAGCTCAAACTCCTCACCCTCACCCGTGTCCTCGACGAACTGAAATCGAAGATGCAACGGACCAATCCCGTCACCGAGGCGGAGAACTATCATGGCTTGTTCGCCCGTATGATCGACCTCGAGACGAAGCGCAAAGAGCTCCTCCGCCTGACGATCGGGGAGTGATTGAGGGCTCGGTGCGCCGCTGAACCGCCTCGACGCCGCTGCGAGAAACATCCTCGTCTCATCGCGGCGGTCCGCAAACCACGCCAGGGAGATGGGGTCGTGAAGGCTGATCTCGTAGAGTCCTCCTATGGACTTCACCCCGATCGCCCCCGGAATCTTCCGCCTCGTCGCTGAGCCGGAGACCGTCAACGTCGGACTCGTCGTCGGCGAGGATCGCTGCCTGCTCATCGACGCCGGCACGAGCCCCCGACAGGGAAGTGAGATCCGCGCCCTCGTCGCGGGTGTGACCGATCGGCCTCTCACCACCGTCGTCGCCACCCACGCGCATTGGGACCACGCCTTCGGGTTGGCCGCTTTCAGCGACCTCGAGACGATCGGGCACGACACCTGGACTGAGACGGTCGCCGGAGGAGAGACGATCACCGCGCTGCGCGAGCAGAATTTGACGGCTGACGATCTCCACACTCCCACGACCCTCCTGACGATGATCGCGGCCCGCGACCTTGGCGGCATCACCGTCGAGATCGCCCATCTGGGGCGGGCCCACACCGGGGGAGACCTCATCGTCGCGATCCCCGCAAGCAAGGTCATTTTCACCGGCGACCTCGTCGAGATCGACGGTCCTCGCTTCGACGAGACGACGTCGTTGCGCGGCTGGGTCGCCGCCCTCGACTCCCTCTTCGGCATGATCGGCGACTCGACGATCATCGTCCCCGGCCATGGCGAGCCGGCCGGCATCGACGTGGCTGGGCGGATGCGCGCCGGCGTCGCCGCGTTGTGGGGGCAAGCCGAGTGGCTCTACCACGAGGGGATCGCCGAAGACGACGCTTACCACCACGACGGCCTCCAATGGCCTTGGGACGAGGCGACCGCCAAGGCTGGGATCGCCGTCGCCTACCGAGAGTTGAAGGCCCAGGGCCGACCACGGGGGCACCTGCCGATCATGGCGGTCGACCACCGGATGGGCTGACAACGGCGCGGTTTCCCATCGCTGCCACAACGAATTGAGAGAGCTTCCGCATCTCGGTTGACTTCGATATATCGATAGGGCTATCGTTATATCGTTAGTTGGAAGAGAAGGAGTGCGGGTGTATCCCTACTACTATTACCGTCCTCGTCCGGCCGCAGCAGGCCGTGGTTTCGCTCCGGCTCCGGGCCCTCAGAGCGATCCTCAGGCCCCGCCGCAGGCTCCGTGGGCTGGCCCCATTCCGCCGCTGCGCCCGCGCGGCCGGGGACGTGCTGGTCGTCAACAGGGCCGTGCTCGTCGGGGGCAACTGCGCGAATCGATCCTCTTCCTCCTCGCCGAGCGCGATCGCAACGGCTATCAGATCATGGCCGAGTTGGCCGAGCGCACCATGGGGGCCTGGGCGCCGAGCGCCGGAGCCGTCTACCCGGCTCTCAGCCAGTTGACGCGCGAAGGGCTCATCGAGCAGGCCGACGCCGATGGCCAGCGGGTCTTCCAGTTGACGAACGAGGGCAAGGAAGCCGCTTCGGCGATCAAGCAGGAGCCCTGGGCCGAGCACAGCCTCAAGGCCGCCAATCAAGCTGAGATCGACGCGCTCTACCGCGAGTTCCATCAGTTGGGCCAGGTCGTGCGCACGGCCGCCGCCTCCGCCGTCGGCGTTCAACTGTCGATCCTCACCGAACTAGTCGCCGGGCTGCGTCGCAGCATCAGCTCCGTCTTGGCGGGCGAAGAGCCGAGCCAAGCGGCAGATGACGCTATGGCTGACGATGAGGTCGTCGTCGATGCTCCCTTCACCGTCGACGAGGAGACGGAATTCTCCGCCGACGAGACGCCGGAGGGTTTCGAACCCACCGGTTCCTCCGATACGTCCGCGGACGATCACTCAGCTGAGTGACGCCCGCCTTCACTACCCCACCGTGTTTGGGCCGCCCCCCACACAGGGCGGCCCAAACACAAAATGAGGGGCTGCCGAAGTGATTCTTCGGCAGCGTCCAAGCTCGTCGGTCGATGATGGCTCCACACCGACGGGGCGCCTTGTGGCGGGTCTTCTCCCGCCGCGACAAAATTGGTGCGATCTGCTACTGTCAGATCGCAGCTTTCCCCTGTAGCTCAATTGGCAGAGCATCTGACTGTTAATCAGAGGGTTCCTGGTTCGAGTCCAGGCGGGGGAGCTTGTCGTGTCCGGGGCCAATGGCGGCGTCGCAAGCGGTTTCGATCCGCCATTCCACCATCACCTTCCACCTGGCGCCCCACATCCCACGTCACGCTCACACCGCTGTAAGCTCAGCGTCGTGGCGGAACGGGACGATATCTGGAAGCGCATCCGGGCGGAGGCCTCAGCCGACGCCAAGCGGGAGCCGGCGCTGGCCAGCTTCCTCCACACGGTGATCCTCTCCCACGAGCGCCTCGAAGACGCGCTCAGCTTCATCCTCTCCGGCAAACTCGGCTCCGACACCATCAGCTCCTTGACCTTGCGCGACCTCGTCGCCGGAGCGATCGCCGCCGATCCCACGATCGCGCCGGCCGTGAGAGAGGATTTGCGGGCCGTTCTCAGCCGTGACCCGGCCTCCCGGGGTTACTCCACCCCGTTGCTGTACTTCAAGGGATTCCACGCCCTCCAGGCTCACCGGGTGGCCCACTTCTATTGGAAAACCCATCGCCAAGCCCTCGCCCTGTGGTTGCAAAGCCGGATGTCCGAGGTCTTCGGCGTCGACATCCATCCCGGCGCCCGGATCGGCCAGGGCATCCTCCTCGACCACGCCACCGGAGTCGTCATCGGAGAAACCGCTGTCGTCGGCGACGACGTCTCCCTTCTCCACGCCGTCACCCTCGGCGGCACCGGCAAAGTCGGCGGCGATCGTCACCCCAAGATCGGGCGTGGTGTCATGATCGGCGCCGGCGCCAAAATCCTCGGCAATATCACCATCGGCGAAGGGGCCCGGGTCGGCGCCGGAAGCGTCGTGCTCGAAGCCGTCCCCGCGTTCACGACGGTCGCCGGAGTCCCAGCTCGCCCTTTGTCCGTGCCACCGGAAACCCTCCCCAGCTTCGCCGTCGAGGAACGTTCCTCGCTCACCGCCTGAAGCTTTCCCGGCTCGCGACTTCAGCGCAATCAACGGGAAAACCTTCCTAGGCTCCGACGGTGATCGCGATCGTCGTCGCCGGAACCTCGCTCGTGCCGTCGCCGAGATCCCAGGGGGCGTAAGAGCCCGATGCGTGCGACCACACAGCGCCGCCGACCTCGACCTTCGTCACCCCGAGGCAGACCCAACTCTGGGCGAAAGCGGCCACCGACCAAGCCGTCGCCTCCGCGTCCGTCTCGTAGCGCAGGATGGTCGCCGTCGACCCGCTCGCTTCGTCGGGCAGGACGGTGTCGGTCAAAACGGCCCGCGAACTGTATGTCCATCCGATCTGGTTGATGAGCGTCTGAGGATCGGGCTCCGGCGTCTCATCGGTGACACACGACAACGCCGCCGGAGTCTGCCCGACCAGGGCGCTGGCCAGCAGACGGGCGGTCGAGACATGCTTGTCGTAGGCGTCGGGGAAACCGCTGCGCTGAACCTCTTGGGCGATGTCGCCGAGATCAGCCGATTCCCACCCCGGGATCGTCACCATGACGTTGTAAAACGCATTCGTCGCATAGTGCGGATCCATGATCTCCTCGACCGTGCCCCAGCCCTGCGACGGACGTTGCTGGAACAACCCGACCGAATCACGATCGCCGTAATCGATGTTTCGGATGCCGGATTCCTGGAACGCCGTCGTCAAACCGATCGAGGCGGCCCGCGGAGCCAACCAGCGCCCGACCGACGTCCCCGCGATGATGGCGGCGTTGGGCGATTGCTCCAACGTCAACGTCGCCTCCTCGCCGTCGACGGTGGCGAGACAGCCCGGCCCCGAGGAGGAGTCGACGTAGTCCGTCTGATCCCGATACCACCGCACCACCGAATACGCGAAAGCGATGAGGACGGCCACCCCGACCAGAATCGCCACGAGGGCGAGCCCGGTGGAACTGCGCCGTGACTCAGCCATCGAACCCCTTCCCTTGTGTCTCGGCGCGCCCCGGCCCGAGACCGCCCTCAGTTCTTGTGCAGAATGGGATTGAGACGCTCGGACGAGGGCTGATACGGGCGGGCCAGGATCGCCCCGCTCACCGAATCACGCAGATACAGCCAGTTCGACTGCCCCGACAACTCTTTCCCCTTGACAACCGACCCATCAGGCAAGGTGATCTTCGCGCCGGCGGTGACATAGAGCCCGGCTTCGACGACGCAATCGTCGCCCAGTGAGATGCCGATCCCGGATTCCGCGCCCAACAGGCAGCGCGCCCCGATGGAGATGACTTCGCTTCCACCTCCGGAGAGCGTGCCCATGATCGAGGCGCCTCCGCCGATGTCGCTGTCCGGGCCGACCACGACCCCGGCCGAGATCCGTCCCTCGACCATCGACGGCCCCAACGTGCCGGCGTTGAAATTGACGAAGCCCTCATGCATGACCGTTGTCCCTTCGGCCAAATGGGCCCCGAGGCGGACACGGTCGGCGTCGGCGATCCGCACCCCGGAGGGCACGACGTAATCGACCATGCGCGGGAACTTGTCGACGCTGTAGACGGCGATGTGCCCGCGTTCGCTCGCCAAACGCCACCGGGTGGCTTCGAAACCGGCGGCGGCGCACGGCCCGACGGATGTCCACACGACCGTCGGCAGAACGTCGAAGATCCCGTCGAGATTGATGCTGCGCGGCTCGGCCAAACGCCAACTGAGCAGGTGCAGGCGCAGATAGGCGTCCAGCACATCGGCCGGGGGGACGTCGAGGTCGATCTCGACGCGATGGAGTTCGACGGCGATCCGGCGGGCCCGGTCGTCGACCGATGAGAGCCCGACCGGGGGCGCCCCGGCGTCCGTGCCCAGACGGGGTGACGGATACCAACAATCAAGGATGCCAGCGGATTCGTGGACGGTCGCCAAACCCCACCCGGACGCCTGTCGTGTGACCATGGGCTCACATTACTGTGTCTCTATGACAGTGAACGCGACCGGCCTGCTCGACGACCTCGTCACCGCCCTCGTCGACATCGAATCCGTCAGCGGCCACGAGGCCGCCCTCGCCCATGAAGTCGAAGCCGCCCTCCGGAGATGCGAGCACCTGAGCGTCATCCGCGACGGAGACGCTCTCATCGCTCACACCGAACTTGGCCGCCCCCAGAGGGTGCTCATCGCCGGGCACCTCGACACCGTGCCGGTGGCTGGCAACCTCCCTAGTCGGAGGGAGAACCGCGGCGGGATCGACGTCCTCGTCGGTCGGGGGACCGTCGATATGAAAGGCGGTGTGGCCGTCCAACTGGCGCTGGCCGCCGCCCTCGACGACCCCCGGCACGACTTAACGTGGGTTTTCTACGATCACGAGGAGGTCTCCGCCGACGAGAACGGGCTCGGCCGCCTCGAACTCCATCACCTCGCCCTCCTCGAGGCCGACCTCGCCATCCTCATGGAGCCGACCGCTGGAACCGTCGAAGCCGGGTGTCAAGGATCGCTCCGCGCCGTCGTCACGACCCACGGCCGGGCCGCCCACTCGGCCCGCTCCTGGCACGGCGTCAACGCCATCCACGCCATGGCCGGCTTGCTCACCCGGCTACGCGACCACGCCTCGGCCACTGTCGTCGTCGACGGGCTCGAGTACCGGGAGGGCCTCAACGCCGTCCTCATCGAGGGAGGGGTGGCGACGAACGTCATCCCCGACCGCTGCTCGCTGACGATCAACTACCGCTTCGCCCCGGACAAAACCCTCGACGAGGCGGAGGGCAAGTTGCGCGCCATGATCGCCGAGACGGGAACCGACGGCGTCGTCGCCGAGGTCGTGCTGACCGATCGTTCCCCGGCCGCCCCGCCCCGATTGGGCGACCCGCTGGCCCAGGATCTCGTCGCTGCCCTGGCCGTCCCCGTCGGGCCGAAACTGGGGTGGACGGACGTCGCCCGTTTCGCCGCCTGGGGGATCCCCGCCCTCAACTACGGCCCCGGCGACCCCAACCTCGCCCATGCCGATGATGAAGCCGTCCCCCTGACCCAGATCCACGACTGTTACGACCGGCTCGCTCACTGGTTGTGAGCCGGCGAAGCGGAGCGCTGTGAGACTCCCAGCCCGCGCCGTCCGTCGAGGCCGAGGCCGACCGACAGCGGCGGCGCCGCCCGGTGCTCGCCGCCGTGGGGGAAACCGGTAGGCTGAGCTTGTGGGAAAGACAAAGAAGGATTACCAGCTGATCGAACAGGGCGCCGTGTTCCGCCGCGTCCCCGAGGAAGGCGCCGTCACGAGCGACCAACGCTTCCTCGAGACGGATAAGAACTGGCGACAGACCGACGCCTGGCGCGTCATGCGGATGCAATCAGAATTCGTCGAAGGATTCGAGACGCTGGCCGATCTCGGCCCGGCCATCTCCGTCTTCGGATCGGCCCGCACCAAGCGCGATCATCCCCATTACGCTTTCGCCGAGCAAGTCGGCGCCCGGCTCGTCGAATCTGGTTTCACTGTCATCACCGGCGGTGGGCCCGGTGTCATGGAAGCGGCCAACAAGGGCGCCAGGAAGGCGGGCGGAGTCTCCGTCGGCCTCGGCATCGAGTTGCCCTTCGAGCAGAAGATGAACAAGCACGTCACGCTCGGCATCAACTTCCGCTATTTCTTCGCCCGCAAGACGATGTTCCTCAAGTATTCCCAGGGTTTCGTCGTCATGCCTGGCGGGTTCGGCACCTTCGACGAACTCTTCGAAGCCCTCACCCTCGCCCAGACGGGCAAGGTGGTGAAGTTCCCCATCGTTCTCGTCGGCTGCGAGTATTGGACCGGCCTCATCGACTGGCTGCGTGAGCAAGTCCTGGGCCACGGCTATATCGCCCCGATCGACGTCGACGCCATCCCGATCACCGACGACATCGACGAGGTCATCCGGATCGTCACCTCGCCGGCCGCGGCGCCGACCGAGCAGGTCTGAAGGAGACATCATGGAATGGTTCCTCGCCATCCTCGCGATCATCGCTTTCGGCGTCGCGGCGGTGGCGTCGACCGGCCGTTTGGGCCAGATGGCGCCGGCCCCGAAAGCCGACCGGCCCGCTCCCGTCCTGCCCGACGGCCCGCTGACCTCGGCTGACCTCGAGGCGGTCAAGTTCGCCGTCACCCCCCGTGGTTACGCCATGGATCAGGTCGACGACCTCATCGATCGTCTCGCCGCCCAGTTGGCCGACGCCCGCCCGGTGGGGGAGCGCCGGCGCCGCGTCGAGAACGGCCGATCCGAAGCTGGCCCGGCCACTCCCATCCCGGCCCGCGCCGCGCGCCGGTCCTCGGATGAAATCGCAGATGAGAATGAGGCGCCAACGCCCGCCCGGAACTGGAATAATAGGCCTCGACCACAGTTCGTCGATGAGATAAGGAATCACGATGGCAGCGATGAAGCCTCGAACCGGTGATGGGCCGATTGAGGTCACCAAGGAAGGCCGAGACATCATCTTGCGCTTTCCCGTCGATGGCGGCGGTCGTCTCGTCGTCGAGATGAACATGGATGAGGCCACCGGCCTCTACGACGCCCTCCAGCCCGTCGTCGCCCCGAACTGACGACACGGTATTCACCGTCACCCCCGGCCGTCCCTGCGGCGGCCTTCCCCTGAGAGCTCCCCAGCCCCAGCAATGACTAGTTGAGTTTCTTCTGGGGTTTTCGTGCGTCCGCGTGATGACCAAGCTGAGCGATCACGCCGTCTTCTCGTTCCGGGCCATCCAGTGTTTCCCGACCACTCCATCCCCTGCCGTCGGCTGGCAGGGGATGCGTCTGCGCGGCTCAGCGTGACTGATACAGCTCGATCGCCTTCGTGTAGACGTCGATGGTCTGTTGAGCGATCGTGTCCCAGGAGAACTCGTCGATCGCGCGGCGCCGCCCCGCTTTGCCCATCGCGTCGGCCCGCGGCTCGTCGCGTGTCAACTGGTTGACAGCCTCGGCGAAGGAGGTCTCGAACTGCTCGATCGCCGCCGGATCCTGCGCCTGGGCCGGATCGTAGGCGACGAGCAAGCCCGTCTTCCCATCGTCGACGACCTCGGGGATCCCGCCGACTGCGGAGGCGACGACGGCCGTCTCGCAGGCCATCGCCTCCAGGTTGACGATGCCGAGCGGCTCGTAGACCGACGGGCAGGCGAACACCGTGGCCTGGGTCATGATCTGGCGGACTTGCTCGCGGGGCAACATCTCTTCGACATGGTAGACGTCGCCGCGCACCGCTTTGAGCTCCGTCATCGCCTCGTCGAACTCGGCGGCGATCTCCGGGGTGTCGGCCGCGCCGGCCAAGAGGAGGAGTTGGGTGCCGGCGTCGAACTGGCGGGCCGCCCGCACGAGGTGGACGATGCCCTTCTGGCGTGTCACCCGCCCGACGAAGACGACGAGCGGTTTGCTCGGATCGACTCCCAGCTTCGTCAGCACTTCCGGGCGCGGATCAGGGTAGAACTCCGTCGTGTCGATGCCGTTGCGCACGACGAAGACCCGATCGGGATCGAGATCGGTGTAGGAGGCGAGGACATCGCGGCGCATCCCGGAGGAGACGGCGATGACGGCCGTGGCGTCGAGGAAGGCCGTCTTCTCGGCCCAGGAGCTGAGGTAGTACCCGCCGCCCAACTGTTCCGCTTTCCAGGGGCGGTGCGGCTCGAGCGAGTGCGAGGTGACGACGTGGGGGACCGAACGGTATTTCCCGGCCACGAGCCCGGCCAGATTGGCGTACCAGGTGTGCGAGTGGACGATGTCGACCTCTGGCACGCTGGCGGCCATGTCGATGTCGGCGCCGAACACCCGCAGCGCCGGATTGGCGCCGACCGGGAATGTCTCCGGGTGGGCCGTGGCCCCCTCGCGGGGCTCACCCATGCACTGGACGTCGACCTCGACGTGGGGGCGCAGATGGGTGACGAGATGGCCGACATGGACGCCGGCTCCGCCATAGATGAAGGGAGGATATTCACGGGTGAGGATGGAGACGCGCATGGTCATGGTTCGATCGTGCCATAACCCGGCCGGGCTGGGAACCACCTTTCCCAGGCGAGCCTCGCCGAGTCGGAATCGCGGCCGAAGGGGATTGTCACCAGCCTGAATTGGCCCTACGTTTCTGTGTATGGCAGTCCGACCCAACGTTCTCTGTATCGTCCTGGCAGGTGGTGAGGGCAAGCGCTTGATGCCGCTCACCGCTGACCGGGCCAAGCCGGCCGTCCCTTTCGGGGGAACCTACCGGCTCATCGATTTCGTCATGAGCAACCTCGTCAACTCCGGTTTTCGTAAGATCGCCGTTCTGACGCAGTACAAGTCTCATTCGTTGGACCGTCACATCTCCCTGACGTGGCGCATGTCGCCGTTGCTCAACCAGTACGTCACGACGGTGCCGGCCCAGCAACGCACCGGCAAGCAATGGTTCCAAGGCAGCGCCGACGCCATCTACCAGTCGATGAACCTCATCAACGATGAGAACCCCGACTACGTCGTCGTCTTCGGGGCTGACAACATCTACCGGATGGACATCGAGCAGATGCTCGACGCCCACATCGCCGCCGACGCCGACGTCACCGTCGCGGGCATCCGGGTGCCGCGCTCTCAGGCCTCCGCCTTCGGCATCATCGACGCCGATGAGACGGGCCGGATCGCCCGTTTCCTCGAGAAGCCCCAGGACCCCCCGGGCCTGCCCAGCTCGCCCGAGGAGTCCTACGCCTCGATGGGCAACTACATTTTCACCACGCAGTCGTTCCGCGACATGCTCCTGAGCGACGCCGACGACAACAATTCACGTCACGACATGGGGGGGAACATCATTCCCGCCTACGTCGAAGCCGGGCGCGCCCACGTCTACGACTTCCGCGACAATCGCGTCCCCGGCGCCACGGAGAAAGACATCAACTATTGGCGTGACGTCGGCACGATCGACGCCTATCACGAGGCTCACATGGACCTCATCTCGATCGACCCGGAGTTCAACCTCTACAACCACCAGTGGCCGATCTGGACGAGCCAGGCCCAGCAGCCAGGCGCCAAGTTCGTCTTGCGGGGCACGGCCGAGGACTCCATCGTCTCCTCCGGCTGCCTCATCTCCGGCGGCGACGTCGACCGTTCCGTCCTCAGTCCTGGTTGCTACATCCACAAGTGGGCCCGGGTCGAGGAGGCGATCGTCTTCCACGGCTGCGACGTCGGGCGCGGCGCCGTCGTCCATCGCGCCATCTTGGACAAGAACGTCAAGGTTCCCCCGGGCGTCGAGATCGGCGTCAACCACGATCACGACCGGGCGCGCGGCTTCTTCGTCTCCGAGGGCGGCATCACCGTCGTCCCGAAGAACATGCGGGTGCCGGAAGACCACTGAGCTTGACGACACGAGGGGCGGGCCACCGAGGGAAGGTGGCCCGCCCCTCGTGGCAGGTCTCGTGGTCTGTCGCGCCTCAACCGACGTGGTCGCGGCATCCGGTGGCGCCGGGATCATTCGCCGGCGGAGAGCAGGTGCTTAGTTCTTGATCCCGGCGAGCAGGCCGTCGCCGAGGGGCAGGAGGGTGCTCGTCAACTCGTCGAGGCCACGGATGGCGTCGAGGCAATCGCGGACGATGAGGGTTTTCTCCGCGTAGTTGTCTCGATCGGCCACCGTCCCGCCGAGGAGGACGTGGTAGAGCGCGACGATGCCCCCGCGGCGCAGGATGCGCAACGCCTGTTCGAGGTATTCGGGGTATTCCATGGGGTCGGCGTCGATGAAGACGAGGTCGTAGGACTCGTCGGCCAATTTCGGCAGCACGCTGAGCGCCTCGCCTGAGATGAGACGGAAACGCTGATACTTGATGCCGGCGTTCGTCAGCATCTCCCGGGCCGTCAGGTGATGGTCGACTTGGGAGTCGATGCTCGTGAGGATCCCGTCGCGCCTCATGCCGGCGAACAGGGCGAGAGCGGAGACGCCGGCGCCCGTGCCGATCTCGACGACGGACTGCGCGGCGATCGTGCGAGCGAGGAAGGTGAGGGTCTGGGCGGCCCCCCGGCTGACCGGTGAGACCCCGAGATCGGCCGAGGCTTTTCGAGCTTTACGGGCGGCCTCATTGTCGGAGATGAACATCTCGGCGTAGGCGAGAGAGGCCTCCTGAGCCTCGGCGGGGGAAAGATCTGTGGAACTCACGTTGACACCTTAGATGATGAGTCCCGCATCGTGGAGCCCGGGACCGTCTGGCACTAAGGATAAACGATTCCTGATTGTTTCTTGAGCAGCCGGGGCGGTGGACCTGGTGGTGTCCGTGACCACACAGTGTCGAAAGCGGGGGAGGATCCTCGAGCCTGGCTACGATGACGCCATGGCGACTTCCCCTCCCACTCCATTCGGGCGTCTGCTCACCGCGATGGTGACGCCGTTCACCGCTGACGGCGCCGTCGACATCGACGAGGCGCGCCGCTTGGCCGTCCATCTCGTCGACGATCAACGCAACGACGGCATCGTCGTCAACGGGACGACGGGGGAGGCGCCGACCACCACCGACGATGAGAAACGTGCCCTGGTGCGTGTGGTCGCCGAGGCGGTCGGCGATCGGGCCGTCGTCGTCGCCGGGATCGGCACGAACGACACCGCCCACACCCAGCGCTTGGCCGAACAGGCCGCTGACGCCGGGGCCCACGGGCTCCTCGTCGTCACGCCCTATTACTCGCGCCCGCCCCAGGCGGGGATCGTCGCCCACTTCGGAGCCGTCGCTGACACGACCGATCTTCCCGTCATGATCTACGACATCCCGCACCGGGCCGGCGTGCCGGTCGACGAGGAGAGCCTGGCCGCCCTGGCCGCCCATCCCCGGATCACAGCCGTCAAAGACGCCAAGGGCAACATCGCCAGCTCGGCCCGGCTCATCGCCGACACCGACTTGGCTTATTACGCCGGCGACGACGCCATGGTGCTGCCCCTTCTCGCTGTCGGAGGGAGCGGGCTCGTCGGCACCTCGACCCATCTCACTGGCGCTCTCACGGCCGATCTCATCGCCGCCTGGAACCGAGGCGATCAGGGGGAGGCGTTGTCGATCTACCGTCGTCTCCTCCCCGTCTACCGGGGCGTCTTCGCCACTCAGGGCGTCCTGCTCGTCAAAGCCGGCTTGGCCGCCCGCGGGTTCGCGCCCGGATCGGTCCGTCTCCCGCTCGTCGACGCGACGGCCGATCAGGTGGCCACGTTCATCGGCCTGCTCGACGCCGCCGGGCTCTAGTGGGAACCCCACAACGACGATGGCCGCCGGAGCACTGCCCCGACGGCCATGACGTCGTGTCCGCGAGCGCGGATCAGGCGGGTTGAAGCCCTAACTGCAGCCCGGCCAGGTTGCGCTTCTTGGCGGCGAGCCGCTCGGCCACGCCGCCGATGACGGATCCCGCCCGCGTCGGGGGGCTGGCCAGCACGAAGGGCACGCCCTCGTCGCCGGCGGTCCGGGCGGCTGGTTCGATCGGAACCTCGGCCAACAGCGGCACCTCGTAACCGAGCCGTTGGCTCAAGCTGGCGGCGACTTCCGCTCCACCGCCCTGGCCGAAGAGGTCGACCCGGTGGGTCTGGTGGCAGTGGGGGCACTCGGTGTCGAGATAGCTGAGGTTCTCGATGACTCCGATGACGCGCTGGTGAAGCATGTCGGCCATGGTGCCGGCCCGCTCGGCGATCTCGATCGCGGCGGCCTGCGGAGTCGTCACGACGATGACCTCGGCGTTGGGCAGTTTCTGCCCCAGTCCGATCTGGATGTCGCCGGTGCCCGGCGGCAGGTCGATGACGAGGAAGTCGAGATCGCCCCACAGCACGTCGGTGAGGAACTGGTTGATGACCCGGTCGAGGATCGGCCCCCGCCAGGCGACGACCTGGTCACGGCTCGGCTTCATCATGCCGATCGACATCACCTTGAGCCCGCGTGCCTCGACCGGGGTGATCATGTCGATCCCCTCGATCGTCGTCGGGCCGTCCTCGGGATCGATGCCGAGCAGGTCGGGCACCGAGTGGCCGTAGATGTCGGCGTCGATGAGGCCGACATCCTTGCCGGAGGCCGCCAAAGCGCAGGCCAAGTTCACAGCGATGGAGGATTTGCCGACCCCGCCCTTGCCGGAGGCGACAGCGATGACCCGGGTGGGATTGCCCGGTTGGGCGAAGGGGATGAGGCGTTCCGGCATGCCGCCGCGCATCGTCGTGCGAACGGCTTCGCGCTGCTCCTCGTTCATGACGCCGATCTCGACCCGGGCGTCGGCGACGCCGTCGACGCCGAGCACAGCTTCGGTGACATCGTTGGTCAACCGGGCGCGCAACGGACAACCTGCCGTCGTCAAGAGGAGGCGGACGGTGACCCGGTTCTCATCGTCGACGTCGATCTTCTCGACCATGCCGAGGTCGGTGATCGGACGGTTCAACTCGGGATCGAAAACGTGGTGCAAAGCGGCCCGGACTGGGCCGGCGAGGGGGTGTTCGGTGTCAGTCACGGGGGACACCCTACCGTCATGACGTCGTCTTCTCGCGGCCGGAGGCGGCCGGTTCGCGTTCAGGGACGTTCTCGCGACGATCCAACTCCTCGACCAGTTCACGCAACTCGGATCGGATGAAATCACGTGTCGCCATGTCGTTGACGCGCATCCGCAAGCTGGCGATCTCCCGAGCCAAGAACTCCATGTCGGCTCGGGATTGCGAGGCTTGTTTACGGTCGGATTCGACCGAGATCCGGTCGCGCGCCTCCTGACGGTTCGTCGCCAAGAGGATGAGCGGGGAGGCATAGGAGGCCTGGACCGAGAAGAAGAGGTTGAGCAGGATGAAGGGGAACCAGTCGAAGGCGCGATCCTTGCCCAGCAGTGTGTTGACGACGACCCAGACGATGATGAACAACGTCATCCAGAAGAGGAAGTTGGCCGTGCCCATGCTCCGGGCGAAGGCTTCGGCGAAACGGCCGAAACGATCCGGATCGCTCTTCGGTTTGGGGATGATGCTGCGGCGGCGGGGTCCAGGGGTGTCGAGACGGTCGAGGTCGACGCGTTTGCGGGGTCGGGCCATGGCTCACTCCTCGTTGTCGGCGGCTGGTTGATCGAGCTGGATGCCACGCCAGTCCTCCGGCAGCATGTGGTCGAGCACGTCGTCGACGGTGACGGCCCCGAGCAGGCGGGATTCCGAATCGACGACCGGTGCGACGACCATGTCGTAGGTGGCGAAGGCGCGGGAGATGGCGGCGAGGGAGTCGTCGGGGGAGAGTGGTTGGAGGTTCTGGTCGATGAGCCCGGAGACCATCTCCGAGGGAGGCTCGCGCAGGAGCCGTTGGAGGTGGACGCCGCCGAGGAAACGACCGGTCGGGGCGTCGAGCGGTGGACGGCAGACGAAGACCATCCCGGCCAACGCGGCTGGGATGTCCTCGATCCGCACGAGGGCGAGAGCGTCGGCGACGGTCGCGTCGGGGGGAAGGATGACCGGTTCCGGCGTCATCATGCCTCCGGCGGAATCCTCGTTGTAAGCGAGGAGGTCGCGGACATCCTGGGCGTCCTCGGGGCGCATCCGGGTGAGGAGGACTTCGGCCGTCTCCGAGGGCAGGTCGGCGATGAGATCGGCGGCGTCGTCGGGATCCATCTCCTCGAGCACATCGGCCGCCCGCTCCGGATCGAGCAGCGAGATGAGCGCGACCTGCTCGTCCTCCGGCAATTCCTCGAGGGCGTCGGCCAGGTGGCGGTCGTCGAGGGCGTGGGCCACTTCGAGGCGGCGGGAGGCGGGCATGTCGTGCAGTTCCCGGGCGACGTCGGCCGGTTTCATGTCGAGCAGCCCGGAGAGCTCGTGGTCGGCCGCGGCGGCCGAGGGGCTGAGGTCGGGCACATCGGCCCAGGTCGCGATCGTGATCGGCCCGCGGGAGGACCACCGGCTGCGCGGCACCGGACGCAGGGCGACCTGGTTGAGCTCCCACTCGCCGGCCCGCCCCGGCGCCATCGAGACGTCGTAGATCGACGACGCCGTCGTCGCCCCACGCCGGACGGTCTGGCGGTCGAGGAGATCGTCGATGACGAGGATCTCGCCCTCACGGCGGTGGAAACGCCGAGTGTTGACGGTGCCGGAGACGACGACTTGCATGGCGTCGTTCGAATAGACCCGCTCCATCGGCACGTAGACCCGCCGGCGGGCGAACAACTCCATGATGACGCCTTTGACCCGGGGCGGACGATGCCCGTGGCGCAGGTGGACGACGACGTCGCGCAGCACGCCGAGGGAGTCGCCCCCGGTGTCGACGATCGAGATCCCCCGTAGTCGCAAAATGAAAATGCTCGCGGTCTTGACATTCACACATCTGACCTTAGGGCACCGCGGTGGGACCGTTCTGGGAAGAGGATGAGGCGGCGAGGAGGGGCCGGAGGCGTAGAGTGCCGCCATGCCGCAGCCCCAGCCTCGCCGGACGGTTCTGGCCGTGCCCGGATCGTCGGATCGTTTCATCGCCAAGTCGCGCGGTCTGGCCGCCGACGCCGTCTTCCTCGACCTCGAGGACGCCGTCGCCCCAGCCGCCAAAGCCGAGGCCCGCTCCCGGATCGTCGGCGCGCTGACCTCGGGCGAGGGGTGGCGGGCCGGGCTCGTCACCGTCCGCGTCAACGACTGGTCGAGCCCGTGGACGCTGGGCGATCTGACGGAGGTGGTCGGACGGGCCGGCGATCGGATCGACGCGATCGTCCTGCCCAAGGTGACCGACCCCCAGATGGTCGCCGCCACCGATCTCGTCCTCACCCAACTCGAACGGGAGAACGGCTGGCCGGTCGGGGCGATCGGGATCGAGGCGCAGATCGAGGAGCCGAGAGGTCTGCTCGCCGTCTCCGCCATCGCCGCCGCCTCCCCGCGCTTGGCCAGTTTGGTCTTCGGTCCGGGCGACTTCATGGCCGCCACCGGGATGGGGTCGCTCAACGTCGGCGCGCAGCCGGAGGGTTATCCGGCCGACGCCTTCCACTACCCCCTCATGGCGATCCTCATGGCGGCTCGCGCCCACGGCCTCCAGGCCGTCGACGGGCCCTTCGTCGCTATCCGCGACCTCGATGGTTTCGTCGCCTCGGCCCGCCGTTCCAACGCCCTCGGCTACGACGGCAAATGGGTCCTCCATCCCGATCAGATCGAAGCCGGCAACGCCATCTTCACCCCGTCGGGCGCGGTGCTGGAACGGGCCCGACGCATCGTGGCGGCCTACGACGCCGCGCTCAGCCAGGCCGGGGGAGCGGTCGGCGCCATCGTCGTCGACGAGGAGATGGTCGACGAGGCGGGGGCCAAGCTGGCCGCCGCGTTGCTCGCCAAAGCCGGAGCCGTCGAGGCTGATGGGATGGGCCAGTCGACGTCGGAGCCCCAGGGTACGGTTAGCCCGTGACATCCCTGCTCAAGATCGCCGTCCCTAACAAAGGCGCCCTGGCCGAAGCCTCCGCCACGATGCTGGCCGAGGCCGGTTACCGCCAACGCTGGGACACCAAGGATCTCGTCCTCGTCGACGAGGCCAACCAGGTCGAGTTCTACTACCTGCGTCCTCACGACATCGCCGTCTATGTGGGGGAGGGCACGCTCGATCTCGGGATCACCGGGCGCGACATGCTGCTCGACTCCGGCGCCGAGGCCCACGAGGTCATGGCGCTCGGTTTCGGGGCGACGACCTTCCGCTTCGCCGCGCCAGCCGGGCAGTTCTCCTCGTTGGAGGATCTCGCCGGGCGCCGCATCGCGACGAGCTATCCCGGTCTGCTCCAGACCTACCTCGATTCCCACGGCGTCGATTGCCGGCTCATCCGCCTCGACGGGGCGGTCGAATCGGCCATCCGTTTAGGGGTGGCCGACGCCATCGCCGACGTCGTCGAGACGGGCTCGACGCTGCGCAAAGCCGGTCTTGAGATCGTCGGCGACGTCATCCTGCGCTCCGAGGGCATCCTCATCGAGGGCGACGGCGGCGCCGCCTCCGAGGGGAAGACTCAACTCCTGCGCCGTCTGGCCGGGATCATGGTGGCGCGCGACTACGTCCTCGTCGACTTCGACGCTCCGGCCGACGCGCTCGACGCTCTCGTCGCCCTCGCCCCCGGGCTCGAGGGTCCGACGGTCTCTCCGCTGGCCAAGGAGGGATGGAACGCCGTGCGCACGCTCGTGCCACGTCGGGGCCACCAGGGGCTCATCGATCGCCTCTGGGAGGCCGGAGCGCGGGCCATCCTCGTCACCGACGTCTCCGCCGCTCGTCTGTGAGATGTCCCGACGACGTGAGCGGTTGGCGTGCGCTGGCGTGAAGAGGTACACTGACCGGCGGTAGGTTTCCATCTACCTTACGTAAGCGGAGTTTCTCCCACCCGAGTCGGTCCTGATCGGCCGGGTCCTCGAGGGATCGCCCCTTGTGTGGGCCGTGTCCCTGGGTCGAACGATGCTCGCGTGCCTTTGCCCGGTGTTCGATCCAGGAGGACTCATCAGCACTGAACCGCGTATCAACGATCGTATCCGCGTCCCCGAAGTCAGGCTCGTCGCAGCCGATGGGGAGCAGGTCGGCATCGTCCGGATCGAAGAGGCCCACAAGCGGGCCGAGGCGGCCGGGCTCGACCTTGTCGAGATCGCTCCCACCGCCCGTCCACCGGTCGTCAAGATCATGGATTACGGCAAGTGGAAATACGATAACGCCCAGAAGGCCCGGGAGTCGCGGCGCAATCAGACGAACACGCTCATCAAAGAGATGAAGCTGCGTCCGAAGATCGACGACCACGACTACGAGACGAAGAAAGGCCATGTCGTGCGCTTCCTGCGCGGCGGCGACAAGGTCAAAGTCACCATCATGTTCCGGGGCCGGGAACAGAGCCGTCCCGAACTCGGGCTCAATTTGCTGACGAAACTGGCCCAAGAAGTCGAAGCCGACGGCGTCGTCGAGGCGGCGCCGCGTCAAGACGGTCGCAACATGATCATGGTGTTGGCCCCGACGCGGAAGAAGTCGGAAGCGCGGATCGAAGCCAAGGCGGAGAAAGAACGCAAGGCCGCGGAACGGGCCGCCGATCACGAAGCCGAACAACGAGAGCTGGCCGAATCGCGCAAAGCCTCCGAGACGGCGGCGAAACCCACGAAGAAGAAGCGCGGCCCTGCCGACAACATGGACCCTGACATCGACTTGGTCTGATCACCCCAGCGTCGATGTCATCAATGAGAAAACGGAATAGAACGGAGCGAGCATGCCGAAGATGAAGAGCCACTCGGGCACCAAGAAGCGGTTCAAGGTGACGGGCACGGGCAAGATCACCCATCGTCAGGCTGGCAAGCGCCACCTCAACGAACACAAGTCGAGCCGCCGGACACGTCGTCTCATGCCGGACGCCAGCCTTGAGACGGGCGACGCCCGCAAGGTTCGTCGTCTGCTCGGCATCTGATTGTCCCCTCGATCCGATTTAAGGAGAACACACAATGGCTCGCGTTAAGCGTTCGGTCAACGCGCACAAGAAGCGCCGTGAGGTGCTCGACCAAGCCTCCGGTTATCGGGGGCAACGGTCTCGTCTCTACCGTAAGGCGAAGGAACAGCTCCTTCACTCATATACCTATTCCTACCGTGACCGTAAGGACCGCAAGGGCGATTTCCGTTCGTTGTGGATCCAGCGGATCAACGCCGCGGCCCGCGCCGAGGGGATGACCTACAACCGCTTCATCAACGGCCTCAAACTGGCCGGCGTCGAAGTCGACCGCAAGATCCTGGCCGATCTGGCCGTGACGGATCCGGGCGCGTTCTCCGCCCTCGTCGCCTTGTCGAAGGAAGCGGTCGCCAACGCCGCTCCCGCGGAATGACGATCACCCGGTGACTGCCCCGTCGTCGGCGGGGCGGCCCGCCGGAGATGAGCCAACTGGGTCGGCCACACCTGGCTTCACCCGGTTGGCTCGTCGTTTGTCGACCCGTTCCGGGCGCGCCAAGACGGGCCAATTCCTCATCGAGGGGCCCCAGGCCGTCCGGGAGGCGCAACAGGCCGGGCTGGTCGTCCGTCTTCTCATGACAGCGGCTGCCGCCCGTCGTCATCCCGATCTCGCCACCGGCCCCGGCGCCGAGAGGGGCTACGAACTCGTCGGCGACGACGTCATCGCCGGATTGGCCGACACCGTCACCTCCCAGGGAGTCGTCGCCATCGGGCGGACCCCGACCTGGGGATGGGACGGTTTTCCCGAGCGGCCGCGTCTCGTCGTCGTCTGCGACCGTATCCGCGATCCGGGCAACGCCGGGGCGGTCATCCGGTGCGCCGACGCGTTCGGCGCCGACGCCGTCGTCTTCACCGAGGGATCGGTCGAACCGGTCAACCCGAAGGTGGTCCGCTCGACGACTGGCAGCCTCTTCCACCTTCCCCTCGTCACCGGAGCCGATCTGCCCGACACTGTGGCTCGTCTACGGGGCGCCGGATTGCGCGTCCTCGCCACCGATGGCGAAGGAAGCGACGATCTGGCGGAGCTGGACGCTCGAGGGGATCTCGGCGCGCCGGTGGCCTGGGTCTTCGGCACCGAGGCGACCGGACTCGACGAGGCGGGGCGAAGCCTGGCCGACGAGACGGTGCGGATCCCGATGTGGGGGAGGGCCGAGAGCCTCAACCTCGCCACCGCCGCCGCCGTGTGCCTCTACACCACCGCCGTCGCCCAGCAGCGAAGGGTGGGAGCGGGGCTCTGAGCCGCGTCGCCGTCCTCATGCCGATTTCTGCCCTCCCTTGAGGGGGATCGGTGACGAGACGTTCCCATCCCAGGCGGATGGACGCCCCTTTTCCAGGCAACCTCTAAGCTATCCGTCGTTGAGAGGAGCATGACAGTGTCATCATCCGAGTCCCCGGCCATCGAACCGACTGGCGTCGACGCCGCGACCGTCGATCGTCTTGTCACCGAAGCCGAGCGGGATTTCGCCGCCGCCACGACGAGCGAGGAGCTCAAAGCCGCCCGCGCCCGTCACCTCGGGGAGAAAGCCCCCCTGGTGCTGGCGAACCGGGCCATGGGCCACGTCCCCGCCGCCCTCAAGAAGGAGGTCGGCGCCCGTCTCGGCGCCGCCCGGGCCCGCGTCGGACAGGCTCATGCCGAACGTCTCGAGGCGATCGCCGCCGAGGAGCTCGGGGCGCGGTTGGCCGGCGAATGGGTCGACATGACTTTGCCGGTCGATCTCGTTCCCACGGGGGCGCCGCATCCCATCACCGCGCTCATGGAACAGTTGGGCGACGTCTTCATCGGCATGGGCTGGGAGATCGCCGAGGGGCCCGAGGTCGAGGCCGATTGGGTCAACTTCGACGCCCTCAACATCAGCCCGCACCATCCGGCCCGGGCGACGAGCGACACCCTCTTCGCCGATCCGGTCGACCATCATCTCGTCCTGCGCACCCACACGTCACCGGTTCAGATCCGCTCCCTGCTGACGCGCCCCCTGCCGGTGTACATCGTCTGCCCGGGCAAGGTGTATCGGGCCGACGAGTTCGACGCCACCCACGTGCCCGTCTTCCACCAGATCGAAGGCCTCGTCGTCGACAAGGGCATCACGCTCGGCCATCTCAAAGGCACCCTCGACCATCTGGCCGACGTCATGTTCGGGGGAGTCCGCACCCGGATCCGTCCGTCCTACTTCCCCTTCACCGAGCCGAGCGCGGAGATCGACCTCGAGTGCTTCGTGTGCCACGGCGCCTCGGTCGGCGATCCCGAGCACCCTTGCCGGACCTGCTCGTCGGAGGGCTGGATCGAATGGGGCGGGTGCGGCGTCGTCAACCCCCGGGTCCTCACCGCCTGCGGCGTCGATCCTGAGATCTACTCCGGTTTCGCCTTCGGCATGGGGGTGGAGCGCACCCTCATGTTCCGCAACGGCGCCCAAGACATGCGTGACATGGTCGAGGGCGATGTCCGATTCAGCCGCTCGTTGAAGGGAGGCGCGCGATGAGGGCGCCCGTCACATGGATCCGCGACCACGCCGCCCTCGACGAGGCGATGACGGGCCGTCAGCTGGCCGACGCGCTCATCCGGGCCGGGCTCGAAGTCGAGACGGTCGAACAGATCGGCGCCGAGGTGAGCGGTCCCGTCGTCGTCGGACGGGTGCTCAGCGCCGTCCGTGAGCCGCAGAAGAACGGCAAGACGATCTCGTGGTGCCGAGTCGATTGCGGCCCGGCGGCCAACGCCGAGGCGGCCCAGCCGGCGCCTGAGGGCGAGCCGGCGTCGCGCGGCATCGTCTGCGGGGCGCCCAATGTCGTCGAAGGCGCTCTCGTCGTCGTCGCGTTGCCCGGCGCGGTGCTGCCCGGCGGCTTCGCCATCGCCGCCCGCAAGACCTACGGCCACCTCTCCGACGGCATGATCTGCGCCGAGGACGAGCTCGGCATCGGCGAGGACCACGCCGGCATCATCATCCTGCCCGACACCGACGCCGAGGGGCGCCCGATCACCCCGGGCCAGGAGGCGCTGCCCCTGCTCGAGGAGCGCGACGAAGTCCTCGACATCGCCGTCACCCCTGATCTTGGTTACTGCTTGTCGATTCGCGGCTTGGCTCGCGAGGCGGCGCAGGCCTGCGCCGTCGCTTTCACCGACCCGGTGACGCGCACGACGCCGCCCGCCCACGCCGATGGTTTCCCCGTCCGCTCTGAGACGTCGGGCTGCCCGCTCTTCGTCGCGGTCACCGTCGAGGGGCTCGACCCGGCCGCTCACAGCCCCGAATGGATGCGACGTCGGCTCACGATGGCGGGGATGCGTCCGATCTCGCTCGCCGTCGACGTCACGAACTACGTCATGCTCGAGATCGGTCAGCCGCTGCACGCCTACGACGGCGATCGGCTGACCGACGGCATCGTCGTGCGGCAAGCCGCCGCTGGCGAACGGCTCGTCACCCTCGACGGGGTCGACCGGGCGCTTGATGAGGGCGACATCGTCATCACCGACGGCTCCGGCGTCATCGGGCTGGCCGGCGTCATGGGCGGTGAGGACACCGAGATCACCGAGGCGACGACGCGGGTCGTGCTCGAGGCGGCCTATTTCGCGCCGGTGCCGATCGCCCGGACGTCGAAGCGGGTCAAGCTCTCCTCCGAGGCGTCGAAACGATTCGAGCGCGGCATCGATCCGGGGGCGGCCTTCGCGGCGGCCCACCGGGCGGCCGATCTGCTCGTCGAGTTCGGCGGCGGCCAGGTGACTGGTGAGACGGTCTACGGCGCCGTGCCGGTTCCACCGCGTCAGCGCGTCGCGGCCGATCTTCCCGCCCGGATCCTCGGCCACCCGATCGCTCCGGTCGAGGCCGAACGCATTCTGCGCGCCTCCGGAGTCGACGTGGCCCTCGACGGTGACGATCTCGTCCTCGATCCGCCGACCTGGCGGCCCGATCTCGTCGACCCTTACGACTACGTCGAGGAGGTCGGGCGGAAGACGGGCTTCGATGTCATCGCCCCGGTCGTGCCGACGGCTCCGGCCGGGCGAGGCCTCACCCCGGCCCAGAAAGCGCGTCGTGCCTTGACGGTCGCCTTGCCGCAGGCGGGATTCGTCGAGGTCATCCAATTCCCCTTCGCCGCCGAATCCGAGCTCGACCGGCTCGGTGTCACGGCCGAGGACGATCGTCGTCGGCTCGTCCGTCTGGCCAACCCGCTGGCCGACACGGCGCCCTATCTGCGCACGTCTTTGCTGCCCGGCCTGTTCGCCGCCGTCGCCCGCAACGCCGCCCGGGGGCAGACCGATCTCGCTCTTTACGAGCGGGGTCTCGTGTTCTTCGGTCCGGCCGGCGTCGCTCCGGTGCCCCCGGTCGACCGGCGCCCGAGCGAGGCGGAATGGGAGGCGATCAACGCCGCCCTGCCGGAGCAGCCCGAACACCTCGCCTGCGTCGTGACCGGCCAATGGCTCCCCTCCGGGTGGGCCGCCCCGGCTCAACCGGCCCAGTGGCGCCACGCCGTTCATTTCGTCGAGACCGTCGCCGCCACGCTCGGCGTCGAGGTCGCCCGCCTCCAAGACGCCCAGGCGCCGTGGCATCCAGGGCGATGCGCCCGCTTCATCGTGGGAGAGACGACGATCGGCCACGCCGGCGAACTGCACCCGTCGGTCTGTCAAGCCTTCGACCTTCCCGCCGGGTCCGCCGCGGCGGAGATCGATGTGTCGGCCCTCATGGCGGCCGTGCCGGGGCCAGGCCAACTGCCGACTCTGTCGTCGTATCCCATCCTCAAGCAGGATGTCGCCCTCGTCGTCTCGGAGAAAGAGCCTCAGGCCGCCGTCGCCGCCGCCCTCCGCGAGGGAGCCGGCGACCTTCTCGAATCGCTCGCTCTCTTCGACGTCTATCGTGGCTCCTCGATCCCCGAGGGTTCCGTCTCGCTCGCCTTCGCTTTGCGTTTCCGGGCGCCTGATCGCACGTTGACGGAGGCGGAGGCGACCGCGGCCCGAGACGCCGCTGTGGCCGAAGCCGCTCGGCGTTGCGGCGCGGAGCTGCGGGCCGTCTGAGCAGACGGCCTCGTGCCGTGGCTCCACGTGGCCCGGAGACGGTCAGGTGCGGACCACGCCCGCTCAAGCGATGGAATCCGCTGGAGTGAGGTGGCATGCTTCTCACGTGACCTATCGAATAGCTGTCGCCGGTGCGACCGGATACGCCGGGGGAGAGGTGCTGCGTCTTCTCGCGCATCATCCCGATGTCGAAATCGGGGCGGTCACCGCCCATAGCAACGCCGGGGCTCGCCTCGGCGATCTTCAACCCCACTTGGCGAGCCTGGCCGACCGCATCGTCGACGACACCACCGTCGAGAAGCTCTCCGGCCATGACGTCGTCTTCCTCGCCCTGCCCCATGGCGCCTCGGCGGCCGTGGCCGAACAACTGGGCCAAGACGTCCTCGTCATCGATTGCGGGGCTGATTTCCGCCTCGAGGATTCCGACGAGTGGGAGCGCTTCTACGGCATCCCCCACGCCGGCACGTGGCCTTATGGCTTGCCCGAGTTGCCCGGGCAACGCGAACGGTTGCGTGGCACGAACCGGATCGCCGTGCCCGGCTGCTATCCGACGGCCATCACCATCGCTTTGGCCCCGGCGGTCAGCGGCTCGCTCATCGACCCGGCCCGCATCGTCATCGTCGCCGCCTCGGGAACCTCTGGCGCCGGCAAGGCGCTCAAACCGAACCTCCTCGCCTCTGAGATCATGGGGTCGGCCTCCGCCTACGGGGTCGGCGGCACCCATCGTCACACTCCGGAGATCCGTCAGAACCTGCGTCGGCTCGGCGCCATCGAGCCGAAGGTCAGCTTCACGCCCGTGCTCGTGCCGATGCCGCGCGGCATCCTCGCCACCTGCGTGGTCCCCTTGGGCGAGGGGATCGATCCCCATGCCATCCGGGCCGCCTACGAGCGTTTCTACGCCGACGAGGCGTTCATCACGGTGCTGCCTGAAGGCCGGTGGCCCCTCACCCAATCGGTCCTGGGATCGAACCGGATCCACCTCCAGGTGACGGTCGATCAATCGGCTGGCAGCGTCGTCGCCGTCGCCGCGATGGACAACCTCGTCAAGGGCACCGCCGGCGGGGCGATCCAATCGATGAACCTCGCCCTCGGCCTCGACGAGGGAACGGGTCTGGACGGCAATGGAGTGGCCCCGTGATCATCACCCCCGACCCCTCCGCTTCCCCCTCCGCCGACGCCGCTGATGGCGTCACCGTCCCTGGCGTCGATCGTTCGGAAGGGGTGACGGCCCCGACCGGTTTCCGCGCCGCCGGAGTGAAGGCCGGGATCAAATCCTCCGGGAAGAAAGATCTCGCCCTCGTCGTCAACGACGGCCCCCGGTTCGACGCCGCCGCCGTGTTCACGAGCAATCGATTCAGCGCCGCGCCGGTCGACGTCTCCCGGGAAGCCGTCCGCGACGGCCGTCTGACCGCCGTCGTCCTCAACTCCGGGGGCGCCAACGCTTGCACCGGCCAGCCCGGAATCGACGACGCCGTCACCATGGCGAGGTTGACGGCCGAGGCCACCGGGTCGAAGGCCTGCGACGTCGGTGTCGCTTCGACCGGGCTCATCGGGGTCCGGTTGCCGATGGACGCCGTCGCGAACGGGATCACGCTGGCGGCCGGACAGCTTTCCCCCGATGGGGGCGGCGACGCCGCCGAGGCCATCATGACGACGGACACCGTCTCGAAGCAGGCTGTGTGGCGCGATCCGGCGGGCTGGACGATCGGGGGAATGGCGAAGGGGGCCGGCATGCTCGCCCCCGCCCTGGCCACGATGCTTGTCGTCATCACGACCGACGCCGACCTCGAAGACGGAGAAATGGAACCGGCCTTGTGGGAGGCGACGGGCGCCAGCTTCGACCGGGCCGATTCCGACGGCTGCATGTCGACGAACGACACCGTCATCCTCCTCGCCAACGGGGCCAGCCAGGTCATGCCGGCTCGGGACGCCTTCGCCGCGGCGTTGACAGCCGTCTGCGTCTCCCTGGCCCGCCAACTCATCGCCGACGCCGAGGGGGCCGAGCACGAGATCAGCCTGCGGGTCGTCAACGCGGCCAGTGTCGAGGACGCCCTCGAGGTGGCTCGCGCCGTGGCTCGCTCCAACCTCTTCAAGTGCGCCATCGCCGGCAACGACCCTAACTGGGGCCGGGTCCTGGCCGCCGCTGGGACGACCCAGGCGGCTTTCGACCGCGACGAGGTCGACGTCTACTTCAACGATGTCGGCGTCTTCCTCCAGGGCGCGATCGGCGCCGACCGCTCCGAGGTCGACTTGTCCCATCGGCACGTCGACGTCCGGATCGACCTCAACGCCGGCCAGCATGAGGCGACGATCTGGACGAACGACTTGACCCACGGTTACGTCTCCGAGAACGCGGATTACTCCTCATGAGAACCGACGACCTCGTCATGAAGGCCTCGATCCTCGTCGAGGCGTTGCCCTGGATCGAGCGGTACACCGGCAAAATTCTCGTCGTCAAATATGGCGGCAACGCCATGATCGACGACGATCTCAAGCGCGCTTTCGCCGACGACGTCGTCTTCTTGCGCCGCTGCGGCATCAAGGTCGTCGTCGTCCACGGCGGCGGTCCGCAGATCTCGTCGATGCTCAAACGGCTCGACATCGAATCGACCTTCGTCCAAGGCCGCCGGGTGACGACGCCGGAGGCGGTCGAAGTGGTGCGCATGGTGCTCGTCGGGCAGGTCGGCCGTGAGATCGTCAACCTCATCAACAGCCATGGCCCCTTGGCCGTCGGCATGTCGGGGGAAGACGCCGGCTTGTTCACCGCTGAGCCGGCTCGGGTCACGATCGGCGGGGAAGACGTCGATCTCGGGCTCGTCGGGGAAGTCGCGGCCGTCAACCCGGCCGCCATCGTCGACGTCATCGAAGCCGGCCGTATCCCCGTCGTCGCCACAGTCGCTCCCGACCGCGATGGCACCGTCTACAACGTCAACGCCGACACCGCGGCGGCCAGCCTGGCGGTCGCGTTGCGGGCCGGCGGTCTCGTCATGCTGACCGACGTCGCCGGACTCTACGCCGATTGGCCGCGTTCGACAGATGTCATCCCCCTCATCTCGGCCGACGATCTGAGAGAGTTGTTGCCGAGCTTGGAGTCGGGGATGCGTCCCAAGATGGAGGCCTGCCTCGACGTCGTCACCCACGGCGTGGAGCGCGCCGCCATCATCGACGGCCGTGTCGAGCACGCGGTCTTGCTCGAACTGTTCACCGATGTCGGCATCGGCACCATGGTGACGCAGTGAGAACAGCCCCGTGACGGCCCACCGACCCGGGGAGGGCTGAGAACCCTCGTCTATCAACTGAGCCGGAACCTCACCGGTGACGCAATCGAAGGAGTGACACGTGCAGACGTGGCGGGAAGATTACGCCGGAGCTTTCATGACGACATTCGGCCCCCCGGCTCGGATGTTCGTCCGCGGGGAGGGCGTCCACCTCTTCGACGAGACGGGACGACGCTATCTCGACCTCCTCGCGGGCATCGCCTGCGTCGGTCTGGGCCACGCCCATCCCCAGGTGGCCTCCGCCATCGCCGAGCAGGCCGCGACCTTGGGCCATGTCTCCAACCTCTTCGCCACGCCGCCTCAGATCGAGCTGGCCCAACGTCTGCGCGATCTCATCGCCCCAGACGCCCGCGTCTTCTTCGCAAACTCCGGCGCGGAGGCCAATGAGGCGGCCTTCAAACTGACCCGTCTCTCGGGGCGGACGAAGATCGTCGCCGCCGAGGGATCGTTCCACGGCCGCACCATGGGATCGCTCGCGATCACGGCGACGGAGGCCTACCGGGCTCCCTTCGAGCCCTTGCCCGGCGAGATCTCCTGGGTTCCTTTCGGTGACACGGACGCGTTGGCCGCAGCGGTCACCGACGAGACGGCCGCCATCGTCCTCGAACCGATCCAAGGTGAATCCGGGGTCGTCGTGCCACCAGACGGCTATCTCGCCCAGGCTCGTTCCATCGCCGATCAGCACGGCGCCCTGCTCTGGCTCGACGAGGTCCAAACCGGGATGGGCCGGACGGGGGAGTGGTTCGCCTTCCGCCATGAGGGCGTCATGCCCGACATCGTCACCTTGGCCAAGGCGCTCGGCAACGGTTTCCCGATCGGGGCGACGATCGCCACAGGACGGGCCGCCACCTGGTTCAAGCCCGGATCTCACGGCACCACTTTCGGCGGCAACGCCTTGGCCACTCGGGTCGGGTGCGCCGTCCTCGATCTGCTCGAACCCCTCCTGCCGCAGGTGCGCTCGACTGGCGCATGGCTCAGCGAACAACTGTCCGGTTTGCCTGGGGTGGCCTCCGTGCGGGGACGTGGCCTGCACATAGGCGTCGTGTTGGAACAGCCCATCGCCACCGCGCTCGTCCCAGCGGCGCTCGACGCCGGATTCGTCATCAACGCTCCTCGGCCCCAGATCATTCGGCTGGTCCCCCCGCTCGTCGTCACTCCTGAGGAGTTGACGCCGTTCCTTGAAGCTTGGCCGTCGCTCATCGACGCCGCCAGCCGGTGACACCATACGCATTCGCCGTACAGGCGAACCGTCGCCTTCGGGCGATTCCCCAACTGTGAGGAGAGAAGATGACCGAAGGCGTCCTGTGGGGCGGCCGGTTCAGCGGAGGACCTTCCGAGGCCCTCTTCGCCTTGTCGAAGTCGACCCAGTTCGATTGGCGCCTGGCCCCCTATGACATCGCCGGGTCCCTCGCCCATGTCGACGCCCTGCAGGCGGCTGGTCTTGTCACCGACGACGAACACGACGGACTGGTAGCCGGGTTGGAAAACGTGCGTGAGCGGGTGGTGAGCGGTGATCTGACACCGCTGCCGACCGACGAGGACGTCCATGGGGCCTTGGAACGCGCGTTGACCGAGACGGTCGGGGCACAGTTGGCCGGGCGTCTACGGGCCGGGCGGTCGCGGAACGATCAGATCGCCACCTTGATCCGCTTGTGGTTGCGTGATGAGATCGCTGTCATCGAAGCGGAGGTCACCGGGGTCGTCACCGCGTTGCGGGATCAAGCCGAGGCCCACCTCGAGGTCATCATGCCGGGGCGCACCCATATGCAGCAGGCCCAGCCGGTGCTTCTCGCCCACCATCTCCTCGCCCATGCCTGGCCGCTCGTGCGCGACCTCGACCGGCTCGAAGGGCTGCGTTCCCGGATCGCCCTGTCGCCCTATGGGTCGGCCGCCTTGGCTGGCACCTCGCTCGGACTCGACCCAGCGCTCGTCGCACGGCGGTTGGGGTTCGTCGGTCCGGTCGAGAATTCGATCGACGGGACGTCGGCCCGTGACGCCGTCTGCGAGGCTGCTTACGTCATGGCGCAGATCGCGGTCGATCTGTCGCGCCTGGCGGAGGACATCATCGTCTGGTGCACCCAGGAGTTCGGTTTCGTCACCCTCGACGACGCGTGGTCGACCGGTTCGAGCATCATGCCGCAGAAGAAGAATCCCGATATCGCCGAGTTGGCCCGGGGCAAGGCCGGCCGTCTCATCGGGCATCTGGCCGGGGTGCTCGCCACCTGCAAGGCCCTTCCCTTGGCCTACGATCGCGATCTCCAGGAGGACAAAGAGCCCCTCTTCGACGCCGTCGACCAGTTGCGCGTCCTCGTGCCGGCGATGACGGGGCTCGTCTCGACCCTCACCTTTCATGGGGAGCGGATGCGGTCCTTGGCCACAGACGGCTTCTCCCTGGCGACGGATCTGGCCGACGCCTTGGTGCGCCGGCGCGTCCCCTTCGCCCAGGCCCATGAGATCGCCGGACATGCCGTGAGGTTCTGTGAGACCCGCGGGATCGAGCTGTCCGATCTCACCGCGGAGCAGGCGGCGGAGATCTCCCCCCAGTTCGATCCCGCCATCATCGATCAGCTGACGGCGGAGAATTCGGTCGCCTCCCGCAATGGCCAGGGTGGCACCGCTCCGGCGCGGGTCAAGGAACAGATCGCTCTGCTCGACCGGCGCTTGGCGGCGACCGTCTCCTGAACGGGGCGATGACGTAAGCTGGGGCGATGACTAGCTTGTTCGACGATTTGACATGGCGTCAGCTCATCACCGACTCGACCGACCCCGAAGCTCTCCGCACCGCTCTCGACGGGGAGGGGATCTCGTTCTACGTCGGTTTCGATCCCTCCGCCGCCAGTCTTCACGTCGGCAACTTGCTCCAGCTCATCACCGCCCGGCGCCTCCAGGATCGCGGGCACAAGCCGTATCTCCTCGTCGGGGGGTCGACCGGGCTCATCGGCGATCCGCGGCAGACCTCGGAACGCAACCTCAACCCCAAGGACATCGTCGACGGGTGGGTCGAGCGCATCGGCGGCCAGGTCGAGCGGTTCCTCGACCATGAGGGCGCCGCGAGCGCCGTCCTCGTCAACAATTACGAGTGGACGAAGGACATATCCGCCCTTGATTTCCTCCGTGACTACGGAAAACATTTCTCCGTGGGGCGGATGTTGGCACGGGACGTCGTCAAACGACGCCTTGAAGCCGGGATCTCGTACACCGAGTTCTCCTATGTCATCCTTCAATCGCTCGACTTTGTCGAGTTGCATCGGCGCTACGGCGTCAGGCTGCAACATGGCGGTTCGGATCAGTGGGGGAATATCTCCTCGGGCGCCGAACTGGTGCGCAAAATGGTCGGAGAGCGTGTCCACGGCTTCACGACCCCGCTCATCACGAAAGCGGACGGAACGAAGTATGGCAAATCGGAGGAAGGCCCGATCTGGCTCGACCCGGAGATGACGTCGCCGTATTCCTTCCATCAGTTCTTCCTCAACGCCGAGGACTCGATGGTGATCAGCTACCTCAAGGCGTTCACCCGGCGCGACCCCGACGAGATCGCCGAGTTGGAGCGTTCGACGGCCGAATCGCCGCATCTCCGGGCCGCCCAGCGGGCTCTGGCCGACGATCTGACCGATCTCGTCCATTCTGAGACGGAGCGACGAGCCGCCACTGACGCCGCCGCGGCCTTGTTCGGTCAGGGGGAGTTGCAGCGACTGCCGGCCGCCACGCTCGACGCCGTGGCCCGGGAACTCCATGCCGCCACCGTGCCATCGCTCGACGGAGTGACAGTCGTCGACATCCTCGTCGCCGCCGGTGTCGTGGCGAGCAAATCAGCGGCCCGCCGCGCCATCGCCGAGGGCGGAGCCTCGCTCAACAATGTCCGCCTCACCTCTCCGGACGCCCCGGTCGAGGCGGCCGATCTCCTGCCCGGCGGCCATCTCGTCGCCCGCCGGGGAAAGAAGACGGTGGGCATGGTCACGCTCGGAACCGCCTCGTGACGTGCAACTTGTCCACATTGTGATCAATGGACCAGTCGAAGTTGACGTCCTTGACTGAACCAAGTACCTTAGGCAAGGCCTTACGGCGAACTGATCAGTTCCGAATGGATCTTCAGCCCCGAGTTGACAGACTTGATCGGACACAGTAGCTTAGGCAAGGCCTTACGGCGAACAGCTCGATTTCGACTGTTTTTCATCAAGTTTTTTGAAGACTCGATGGAAAGTGGATAAAAATCGAGGCCGAAAAAAGATCGAATCTCGATTTGACAGAGAAGAGATCACTCGGTAAAGTTCATCGAGTTGCCCCAAGCGGAAGCGAAGAGCTGAAGCAAGGGTCGCACCCGAACCTTGAGAACTCAACAACGTGCTTAAAGTCAATGCCAAAATGCACTATTAAGTGCCCCGTCCTGGGACTGATGATATCAGAACCAGGAGGGTTCCTTTGATAATTGATACATCCAGCAAATGGAAGTGTCAGGACATCATCCTCAAGTTGAGCAATCGGCTGATCTCATCAGCGGATTGTATAGATTTCAACGGAGAGTTTGATCCTGGCTCAGGACGAACGCTGGCGGCGTGCTTAACACATGCAAGTCGAACGGTAAGGCTCTTCGGAGTACACGAGTGGCGAACGGGTGAGTAACACGTGAGCAACCTACCCTTGACACTGGGATAACATTTGGAAACAGATGCTAATACCGGATATGACCTCGAAAGGCATCTTTTGAGGTGGAAAGCTCCGACGGTCAAGGATGGGCTCGCGGCCTATCAGCTTGTTGGTGAGGTAACGGCTCACCAAGGCTTCGACGGGTAGCCGGCCTGAGAGGGCGACCGGCCACATTGGGACTGAGATACGGCCCAAACTCCTACGGGAGGCAGCAGTGGGGAATATTGCACAATGGGCGCAAGCCTGATGCAGCAACGCCGCGTGTGGGATGACGGCCTTCGGGTTGTAAACCACTTTCAGCAGGGACGAAGCGCAAGTGACGGTACCTGCAGAAGAAGCACCGGCCAACTACGTGCCAGCAGCCGCGGTGATACGTAGGGTGCGAGCGTTGTCCGGAATTATTGGGCGTAAAG
>JAISHO010000006.1 GCA_031262485.1 Propionibacteriaceae bacterium | reverse complement strand
GCGTACATAGCGGCGGTCGATTCTGCGAAGAATATTTTGGTTTGAACACTTCATATTCTTTCAAAGGGTCGACCGCTTTCACGTCAACGACACGCCTCACCCATTATGAATAAGCCTCATATTTTAGTATTCCGTCAGAATATTGCTTTTCGTTAGCCATGTGCCACCCTTTGCCGACGTGGTGCGTCACACCTCGTCGACGTCGCCGACGTGGGCGGGGTCGAGGGCGGGGATGCGGACGATGAAGGCTGCGCCGCCGGAGGGTGAACGGCCGGCACTGATGGTGCCGCCGTGGGAAGTGATCGTGTGTTCGACGATCGACAGGCCCAGGCCGGTGCCGGGGGTGTTGCGGGAGGCCTCGGAGCGGTAGAAACGGTCGAATATGTGGGGGAGATCCTTCTCCGAGATGCCGGGGCCCTCGTCGTCGATGCGCAAACCGCGGTGGTCGAGGCGGACGGTGACGGTGCCGCCGACGGGGGAGAATTTGACGGCGTTGTCGAGCAGGTTGGTGATGGCGCGCTCGAGGGTGGCGGAGTCGCCATTGACGTAGATGTCGTCGAGGGTGATGTCGAAGACGAGGGTGGGGCCGCGGCGCTTGGCCCGGCTGATGGCGTGTTCGACGACGGGGCGCAGGTTGAGCGGCGCCATCGTCACGGCTGGGGTCTCGTCGCGGCTCAGGGCGACGAGGTCGCCGACGAGCGAGGTGAACTCACCCAATTGTGCGGCGACGTCGCGCAGAATGTCGGCGCGGGCTCCGTCGGGCAAGATATGCGAGCGCTCGTCGGCGATGAGCAATTCGACGTTGGTGCGCAGGCTCGTCAGAGGGGTGCGCAGTTCGTGGCTGGCGTCGGCGATGAGGCGGGTTTGGCGATCACGCGAGACGGCGAGGGAGTCGATCATCCGGTTGAACGCTGTCGCCAGGCGGGCCGGCTCAGCTGTTCCGCGCACGGACAGGGGGCCGAAATCGGCGCTGCGGGCCGCACTCGAGACCGTCCGGGTGAGGCGGCGCACCGGCGACATGACGACCCGGGAGATGATATGGATGGCGATGACCGCCAGGAGGATCGCGCCCGCCGACAGCAACCATTGGCGCGAACTGAGGCTGCTCAAAGCCTCGATGGTCGGCTCCAGTTCACGGCCGATGACAAGGGCATACCCGGTGGCTTCGGTGGCCTCGGCGCCCTCCTCGGCTTCCTCGAGGGGTATCGCGATGATGCGATAGGGGGACCCGTCGGCGATGACACCGCTGCGCATGACGACCCCGTATTGCAGCCGAGCCAGGGCGTATTCCTCTGACTCAAGCACGAGTTGTTGCTCACCGTGGATCGAGGTGACGGCCTTGTTGGCCTGGACCAATTCGAGGACGACGTTGCCGAGCTGGAGGGCGTCTGAACCGCTGGCCGCCGCCTCGACGTCGGCGGCGATCTGCGGCGCCAACTCCTCGGCGATCGCCACGAGTTCGCCGTCCAACTCCTCGTAAAGGGAGACCCGTGCGACCTGGTATGTCACCACCGAGATGACAACACAAGCGACGATAGCGACGGCGCTCATGAGGAGGAAGAGACGATGCTGGAGAGAACTACGGACGAGGTTCGTCAACGAGCTCAGCGCCGCCCGTAACCCTTGTCGAATCGTCCTCACCGTCTCAGCCTCTCACGCCGCCCCCAACGTCGGCGCCTCAGGGCAAGCGTAGAGCCTGTCGAGCGGCAGGTGGGCACGTCGGAAGAGAAATTTTCGGAGACGACGAAGGGCCCGGCGGAAGCGGAACGGACGCTTCCACCGGGCCCCTGCTCGGGCGGCAGGTCAGATGTCTGTCACTAGTGCGACGTCGTGCTGACGAATCTGCCGATGATGCTCGTCACCAGCAGAACAAGCTGGGGAAACTGATCTGGTTAATCCAGTTGTTCGCCCAGTTCGTCACCGAGAACGACGAGGAGATGGACCACGAGAAGTTCGGGCTCCACACCGTTTGCGCCGGCGGGGTGACCGTGAACTTGACCGCGTTCGAGACTGCGACGAACGCGCCACCCGCGGCGCCGGCCGCCTGGATCGTGTGCGTGCCGTCAGCGAACTGCTTCGAGGTCTGGCAGGTCCACGTGCCACTCCACATCACCGCGACGTTCGAGCAGCCGGGAACGATCGACCCGGTCTCGTCGATGACGGTGATCGTCAGACCCTTCGTCGCCGTGCCGGTGACGTAGATCGACCCGTTGGTCAACGAGGAACCCGTCGTCGGGGACGAGATCGTCACCGCGTAAGACGGAGCCACCGGCTGCGGGTTGAAGCCCGGAATGCTCGGGAACACCGGAGAATACGGGTTCTGCGTCGGAGCGGCCGTCGTCGGAGCCTGCGTGGGCTGGGTCGTCGGAGCCTGCGTCGGCTGGGTCGTCGGAGCCTGCGTCGGCTGCGTGGTCGGAGCCTGCGTGGGCTGCGTGGTCGGGGCCTGCGTCGGCTGCGTGGTCGGCGGAGTCGTGACCGGGGCCTGCGTGGGCTCGGTGGTCGGCGGCTGCGTCGGCTGAGTCGTCGGAGCCTGCGTGGGTTCCTGAGTCGGCTCTTGCGTGGGCTCGGCCGTGGGCTCGGTCGTGGGAGCCTGCGTCGGGATCGTCGGGCCCTGCGTCGGCGGAAGCGTGGGCTCCTGCGTGGGCTGAGTCGTCGGAGCCTGAGTCGGCTGCGTGGTCGGCGGAGTCGTGACCGGGGCCTGCGTGGGCTGTGTCGTCGGCGGCTGCGTCGGCTGCGTCGTGGGAGCCTGCGTCGGGATCGTCGGACCCTGCGTCGGCGGCGCCGTCGGCTCAGTCGTCGGAGTCGTCGGGGCCTGGGTCGGCTGCGTCGTCGGCGGAGTCGTGACCGGAGCCTGCGTCGGCGTCGTCGTCGGAGCCTGGGTCGGCTGCGTCGTGGGCGCTTGCGTCGGCTCGGTAGTCGGCGGCGTCGTGACCGGAGCTTGCGTCGGCGTCGTCGGGGCCTGCGTGGGCTCCGTCGTCGGCGGCTGCGTCGGCTGGGTCGTCGGAGCAGGCGTCGTCGGCTCCGGCGTCGGCTCGGGCTCAGGCGTGGGTTCCGGAGTCGGCTCGGGCTCAGGCGTCGGTTCCGGGGTCGGCTCCGGTTCCGGAGTGGGCTCGGGCGTCGGTTCCGGCGTGGGCTCGGGCTCCGGCGGCGTCAGCGAGAAGGAGACGCGACCGATCGTCCCGTAAAGGAAACGGCCAGAGCTCGGATCGAGCGAAGCGATGCTGAGCGTGAGGCCGCCCTCGCGGTAAGACCACATGTCGACGACATAGCGACCCTCGCCGGAGTAGCGCATCTGCGACACCTCGATGCTCGTCGAGGCGCTGCCGCGGCTGCCGGGGCAGTAGATCTCCGCCGGGTAGTCGAGCGAGACCTCGACCGACGTCATCGTGCCCGAGGGGCACATCGCCAGCAAGGTGAAAGCGGAGGCGTCCTCGAAGGGCATGCCGTTGGCGTCCTTCGAGATGAGCGTCAAGGTGGCCGGCGTGCTGTTGATGACGCCGACGGCCGGGTCGAGGATGCCGACGAGCGACCCGGAGGCGCACTGGTAGGGCATCGCCATGATCTGCGACCACAGCTCGACCTGGCGATCCTGGCCGCCCTGGAGCATGCCGACGACGGCGCTACCGGACTTCATCGCGACCAGTTGCTGCATCGAGAAGTAGAACTGAGCCAATTCCTCGAAAGGCGGCGCCAGATCGGGCCGGCCGATCTCGTAGGCGACCGCGATGATCTCGCGCAACCCGACGACGAGCTGGTTGAGGCGAGCGGTGAACTCGTTGATCTCAGCCGGCGACATCTGGTCGTAGATCTTCTGCATGTCCTCGCCCGTGATCGTGTTCGGGTCGAGTTGGAACTCGGGACGATCCTGCAACGTCTGATAGACGGCCAGCATCTCCTGAGCCTTGGTGCCGAGCAAGCCGCAGAACGCCGGATCGATGAAGGATTGCTCCTCCGCCGCCGGCGCCGTCTCCTCAGCATGGGCGGCGGGCGAGACGAACGCCCCCATCCCTGCCACCATCGCCACACCAGCGATCAATGGCACGACTTTTTTCAGTCGTCTCATCTAATGAACCCCCCAAAGGATTGATAACGAATGCTCGTGCTCAAGCGAGTGACTGTGTAGCCCCCCACCTCTTCCGCCCGAAAGAGCACGCTCGTCTCATCTTAGGGGAAAACTATGGACGTACTCAACTTTCCGTTGAATAGCGAGACGGAGGGAGGTAGGGTTCTGGGTTTGACACCTCAGGTTACCCAGCAGTCACGCGGAGCATGCGGAAGGTTTTGAGGCCAGACTGAGCTCATCGGGGCTGACCCAGAGCAGAGCGGCGGCCATCGCCATGGCAGGTTTCGTCCCCGATCGGTCATCCATGACAAGTGCGATCTAGGTTTCGGTACTATCGCCTCTTACAAGCCAAAACGCAGAGAATTCGTGACTTTGCAGTGATTTTGATCGTGCTCCTGCAGCGATTTCATTCGTGCTTCTGCAGAGTTTTTGACCCGGATCCTGCAGTTTTCCGACGTGGCGCTCACCGTTGAACGGCGGTGCTCACCGGCTTCGGGCGCTTCGACGGGAACGGCCCCTCGTAGAAGAGGAACCAGCGCACGCGCGGCACGTGGTCGAGGGCGACGAGGAGGTAGTGGATGAGTGTGAGGCCTAGGAGGGTGACGATCGGGGTGACGACGGCGCACAACAAGGGGATGTTCGTTTCGAAATCGATGCCGAACAGCACGTCGAGATAGAAGGTGTTGCGGGTGAGGAGCCAGAGGATGAGAACCGTCTGCATGGCGTAGTAGTTGAGCGAGTGACGGCCGATGTCGGCGAGGATGCGCAACAGAGGCGGGATGTGTGTGATGACCAGACGGACGAGGACGATGACCCACACCGAACCCGACAGACCGAGGGCGAAGCGATAGACGTTGACCCAGATCTGGCCGATCGTGCCGAGGTACTCGAGGCCGTTCGTCACCCCGGAGACATAGATATAGGCGTAGGGCTCGAAGAAGGGGAGAAGGACGAGGAAGATCGCGAACGCGCCGACGCCACCGATCACCTGATACCAGAACGAGCGCGGTTGGCGGCGATACCACGGAGCCGGATTGGGCGGTTCCGTCATGGGGGAACGAGCCGCTTCTGTTGTGTTCATCGATGCGCCGAAGTCGGAGCCTTGAGAGACGATAGGTGTTTCCGATACCGGTCCCGCATCGGTCGTCTCACTGAAACCACTGCGTGCGACGCCAGCGCCGTACGGCTCGAAAGTTGTTCCCTTGCTTTCCGGGTTCACGGCAGGGGGATCAACGGTCGCCGTTTCGCCTGACGCGATATCTCCGGCCTCCCTTGCGCTGATTCGCTGATCCGCCGGGGCGACGTCCGCGCTCACCGTCGCAGCTCGTGCCGTCTCATCGGTGAAGAGACGTCGCAACAAGGCCGAACGTGCCAGCGCGCGCTCCCAGAGCATGCGAATGTCATCACGAACGCGCACACCTTCGGTGACATAGCGGCCCCAGGCCGGACGCCAGTAGTAGCCGAGCAGGAAGAACGGATAGACGAAAGCGTTGTATTGCGGGTTGGGAAAGAGGGCGGAGACGACGAAGCCGCCGACGATCTGGCCCGCCAACCTGAGCCACCAGGTGGGCAGGAAGGAGGCGCCGGCGATGGCGAGGGCGGCGGCGATCGTCGACCAGAGGAACCAGAGGAACCCGCCGGTGAAATAGCGCCACCAAACCGACAGGTCCGCCTCGTCGAAGGGAAGGTTGTAGAACCCCTCGGCCATCATGCCGATGGACGACCACACGACGATGACGCCGCCGAGGGTTTGGAAGCGCTTGAGGACGACCTCCCCGGGCGCGCGGCGTCGCAGCGAGATCTCCAAGAAATAGCCGCTGACAAGCGCGAAGAGCGGCATATGGAAGGCGTAGATGAACCGGTAGACGGGGTTGCGGAGGTACTCGATCGCCTCGCCCTGATAGAAGGATTGGACGACATGCCCCCAGATCATGAGCGCGATCGCCACCCCTTTGATCGCGTCGAGCGAGTGGTCGCGGACGAGGGCCGGCAGCGTGCGCCGAGGGCTGTGGCCCTCTCCTAAGGAGGGTGGCACGGGCTCGTCCATCACCGTCACCCCTCCCAGTCGCCACTGACGTCACCGAACTGTGATATCGATCATCATGATAGAAGCGACCACAAAGAATCAAGGAAAAATCGTTGCCCATTTTGGTTGGGCATCGTGGTCCGTCGCGTCTACAACATTGAGGTTCGGGGCGGTCGGTGGGGCGGCCAGCAAGGCGGAGAGAATGAGGCGCGCCGTCGGGGCCGGCCCTCCTCCGGTCCCCAACGACGCGTGAGGTTTATTGTAGCGTGTTTAATCTTGCATATAGCGATCGGCAGTGAGCCGAGGGCCGGGAAACCGAGAACCGCGACAGACCACTGGAACCGCGGGGATGGCCGAAATCCGGGAAACCGCCTTGATAGGGCAGACTATTCCGGTGAGCACTGAGGAACGGGCCAGTGAGCAGTCATCCACGGCGACGGGCGGGGATGGAACCACCAGGCCGCAAGGAACGTGGGAGCCGCGTCACATCATCTTCGTCTGCTGGGGAAACATCTGCCGTTCCCCGATGGCGGAACGGATCGCCGAGAAAATGGCGAGTGACCGCGGGCTCGACCATCTCGTCTTCTCGAGCGCGGCGACGTCACGTGAGGAGATCGGCCATCCGATCGATCCGCGAGCCCGGCGGGTGCTGACCGCCGCCGGTTATCGGGCCGACGGGCACGCCGCTCACCAGATCACGTCAACCGAGATCCACGGGGCCGACCTTGTCATCGGCATGGAACAGCTCCACCTCGACCGCATGCGCCGGATGGCGCCCGATGCTGACAATTTCGCCCTCATGACCGATTTCGATCCGACGGCCGCCCCCGGTTCTGGGATCGACGATCCCTGGTATGGGCCGGAATCCGGGTTCCAGGTCACCCTCACCCTGCTCGAACGTGCCGTCTCCGGACTGCTCGACGACATCGATCGTGGGATTCTTCCCGCCGGGCCGCGTCAAGCGTAGGATCACCTCTCGTGTCGGCGACCTCTCAGACGACCTCAGCCCCCGGGGAAGCCCAAACGCCGGGCGGTCGTGCCCAGCCTTTGCTCTCCGTCATCATTCCGGCTTATAACACCGAGACCTACCTGGCCAACGCTCTCGACTCCGTACTCGCGGGGCGCACGATCAACGATGGAATCGAGGTTGTCGTCGTCGACGACGGCTCGACTGATGGCACCGCCGCCCTCGCCCAGCGTTACGTCGAGGCCTACCCGGGGATGATTCGCCTGGTCAGCCAACCCAATGACGGCCATGGCGGGGCGATCAACACCGGGCTGGGCGAAGTGACCGGCCGTTACCTCAAGATCCTCGACTCCGACGATTGGTTCGATTCTTCAGCTTTGACGACGATGCTGGCGACTCTGCGCCGATTCGCCGAGCGGGGCGAGACGGTCGATCTCGTCGTCAACAACTACGTCTATGAGAAGAAGGGGAAGAGACACAAGACGGTGGTGCGCTACCGCCACGCCCTTCCCCGACGACAGATCGTGACCTGGGATCAGACCCATCGGTTCGGCAAGAAGCAGTACATGCTCATGCATGCTCTCACCTACCGGACCGACGTCGTCCGCGCCTCGGGCCTGCGTTTGCCCGAGCATACGTTCTACGTTGACAATCTCTACGCCCTCATTCCGCTCCACAAAGTGCAGACGTTGTATTACCTCGACGTCGATCTCTACCGGTACCTCATCGGCCGCGACGGACAATCCGTCCAAGAGGACGTCATGCTGGGGCGGATCGACCAGCAATTGCGCGTCAATTGGATGATGATCGAGCACCTCTCGCACGTCTCCGTGAGCGAGCCACGTCTGCAGAGCTACCGGCTGCACTATCTGCAGATCATGTGCACGATCTCCTCGATGCTCCTCCTGCGTTCCGGCACCCCCGAAGCCCTCCAACAAAAACGGATGCTGTGGCGCCGGATGCGTCTGCTCGATCCGGAGCTCTACCACGATCTGCGCTGGTCGCTGCTCGGCCAAGCCTGCAATCTGCCAGGGCGCTCCGGGCGCTACACCTCGGTGTTGACCTACCAGTTGGCGCAACGTTTCATCGGTTTCAGCTGACCGACCGGCGCCTCTCGTCGTTTCCTCGATCCGCGCCGCGCATGGCAAAGTGGACTTATGCAGATCCTTGTGGTTGACGACGATCAGGCGGTGCGCGATTCCCTGGCCCGTTCCCTCACCTATCACGGTTACGAGGCGGAGACGGCGGTCGATGGGCTCGACGCCTTGGCGAAACTGTCGAATTCGCGACCGGACGCCGTCATCATGGATGTCATGATGCCGCGCCTCGACGGGCTCGAGACGACACGGATGCTGCGCAATTCCGGCAACGACGTGCCGATCCTCATCCTCACCGCGCGCGACGCCATCGACGACCGGGTCGACGGGTTGGACGCCGGAGCCGACGACTACCTGGCCAAGCCCTTCGCCCTCGACGAGTTGCTGGCCCGGCTGCGCGCCCTGACCCGGCGCACGAAATCAGCCGAGGACTCCCCCAACGAGCCGGGCATCCTCACCTTCGCCGACCTCACCTTGGAACCGCAGACCCGCGAGGTGACACGGGGCGGCCAGAAGATCTCACTGACGCGCACCGAGTTCGCGCTCCTGCAGACGTTCATGGAGAATCCACGCCGGGTGCTCGACCGCAGCTGGCTGCTCAACGAGGTCTGGGGCTTCGATTTCCCGACGACGGCGAACTCGCTCGAGGTCTACATCGGCTATCTGCGCCGCAAGATCGAAGTCAACGGGGCGCCCCGGCTCATCCAGACGGTCCGCGGCATCGGCTACACCCTGCGCGAGACCGCACCGTAGGAACGTGACCCCTCTCAACTCTTCGGTTGGTTGAATCACACCCATGTAGTTATCCCCACCTGTGGATAAGTCTGTGGATATTTCACGCGCTCCCTGTGGATCCTTGGGGAAGGATCTATCCACAGGACATGAGCTAGACAAACGTTCTCGTTAGGACGTCACCGGTATCGTCAGCTCGTCATCAGAGGGTGTGTCGATGACGCTGAACGGGGTGGTGATGAAAAGCTTCAGCCGCATGTTTGCGGGCATGGTCGTCCTGGCCGCCATCGTCACCATCGTGCTGTGGCTGGGCTCGCATTTCTTCGCCTGGTTCGCCACGCTTCCCCCAACCCTCCAAGGACCAGTCGCCGGCGCTTGCGCCGTCGTGCTTGTGCCGATCGTCACGTATTTCTCCAATCGTTCGCTGGAGAACAAGCGCACCCGAGAGAACGCCTTGCGGGAGCAGAAGATCGCGCTCTACGACACCTTCATCAACCGGGCCACCACCGTGCTCTTCCTCCACGACGACGAGGAGCCGCCCACGACGACGATCGAGGGAGGAAACGATCCGGCGATCTCACGCACCCACGTCGACGAGTCCCCGACCCCGCCGGCCTCCGTCACCGTCGATCTCACCGTCGCCACAGGGCACTCGGGAACCACCGTTCCGATCGAAGAGATCGTCGTGACGCCAGCGACGTCACTGGATGACGACGACTCCGCGATCCCGCCGACCGAGCCAGAGCCGACGGAGACACCCCTCGACACCGCGAACGAGCCGAAACGCCCCTTGACCCCAGCCGCCCGCTTGGCTCCCGTCAAGAAGGAGCGGGACGAGCACAAGAAACACCAGCCCGAACCACGTCGCATCCGAGGACTGCGCCGAGCCAAAGCCGCCACCCGGGCCCGGGCTTATGCCGCGGCGAACGCACCCGCCGAACCGGAGTTGGCGACGAACGCGGCGAGCGCCGACTCCGAGATCGTCCTCATCGAACCGATCACCATCACCGTGGAGCCGCGCGACGACTTCGGTCGCATCTTCAACGAGCTCACACCCCGGCTCATCACCTACGCCTCGCGCGACGTCATCGTCGCCGCGGGGCAACTGCGCAAGATCGCCACGGCCGGCCACAGCCCCGTCGCCGCCCTCGTCGCCTTCGAGAACCTCCTGCGCGCCATGCGCGCCGATCTCGGCTACCCCGTCTTCAACCACGCCAAAGGTGAATTACTCCAGTTGTTCGTCGAGAACCTCGACTCGCTCAAACGGCCCGTCCCGCCGCCGTCGGCCTTCATGTTCTGATCAACTCCACCCTTTGCCATGACGAGGCCAAACCGTGAGCCCGGTGGCGTTGGCAACGTTCCACTGTTCCCTTCGAGATGTGGTGGTTGGTCACAATAGGCCGGCGCCGCTGGATGGTTCGAGCGCTCAGAGTACAGTTGTGGTTTCTAGACACCGCTGGTGGAGTCGGAAGGGGAAGCGACCATGGCGAAAGTGCTGATTCCGAACCGGGGTGAGATCGCGGTCCGGCTCATCCGGGCGGCGGCGGAGTGTGGAATGGCGTCGGTGCTGGCGGCCTCCGATCCGGATCAGTCGTCCTTGGCGGCTCGCCTGGCCGACGAGGTCGTCAAACTGCCCGGTGTCTCTCCGAAAGACACCTATCTCAACGTCGACGCCATCCTCGAGGCGGCCGATCGGGCGGGCGCCACGCTCGTCCATCCCGGCTATGGGTTCCTCTCCGAGAACGCGGCCTTCGGCAAGGCGGTTCAAGATGCCGGGTTGACGTGGGTCGGCCCCGATCCGGCGGCGATCGACCTCATGGGGGCGAAGACGAACGCGATCGCCCAGGCCCGCTCCGCCGGCGTGCCGACGATCCCCGGCTCCGACGGCATCATCACGAGCGTCGAAGAGGCCGCCCGGATCGCCGGGGGGATCGGTTATCCCATCGCCATCAAAGCGGCCGGCGGCGGGGGCGGGCGCGGTATCCGCATCGTCGAGACGGCGGCGGACTTCGCCAACGCCTGGGAGCGGGCCGGCAGCGAGGCCGCCTCCTCCTTCGGAGACGACCGGCTCTACCTCGAGAAATACATTCCGCGGGCACGCCACATCGAGGTTCAAATCCTCGGTGACGGTCGTCGCGCCGTCCACCTCTTCGAACGCGACTGCTCGCTGCAGCGCCGCCGTCAGAAAATCATCGAGGAGTCACCCGCGCCTGGCATCTCCGAGCCGATCCGCCAGGAGATGTGCCAGGCCGCCGTCAACCTGGCCGCCTCCGTCGACTACACCTCGGCCGGCACCGTCGAATTCCTCTACGACGTCGCCAGCCGCGAGTTTTATTTCCTTGAGATGAACACACGGATCCAGGTGGAACATCCCATCACGGAGTCGTGCACCGTCATCGACATCGCCCGCGAGCAGCTGCGGATCGCCCAAGGACACCCGCTCAGCGTGCGCCAAGACGACATCCAAACGAACGGGCACATCATCGAGATCCGCGTCAACGCCGAAGACCCGAACAACAAATTCTTCCCATCGCCGGGGAAGATCGACTATCTCTCGTGGCCGGGCGGCCCCGGCATCCGCGTCGACGCCGGCGTCGGACTCCACGACACCGTCACGCCCTATTACGACTCGTTGTTGGCCAAGCTCATCATCCGCGACTACACCCGCCGCGAGGCGATCGTGCGCGCAACCCGGGCGCTACGCGAGATCCGCATCGAGGGGCTCACCCACACCGGCGCCTTCTCCAGCGAACTCATCAACACCTCGGAGTTCATCCACGCCCAACATCACACCGGGTTCGTCGAGGATTATATGGAGCGGCGCGATCGTCAGGGTTGACCGCGCAACCGTTTCAGCGCCGCCAAGGCGACCTCACGATCGGTCGTCGTCCAGAAATCCGGCAGCGAGGCGCGCAGGAACGAGCCGTAACGGGCCGTGACGAGACGGGGGTCGAGCACGGCGACGACGCCGCGATCGCTCGACGTGCGGATGAGGCGACCCGCGCCCTGGGCCAGGAGGAGCCCGGCCTGGGTCGCCGACACCGCCATGAACCCATTGCCACCGTGGCCAGCGACCGTTTGTTGGCGGGCCTGGGTCAACGGATCATCCGGGCGCGGGAAGGGGATTTTGTCGATGAGGACGAGGGTGCAGGTGGCGCCCGGCACGTCGACGCCTTGCCACAACGAGAGCGTGCCGAAGAGGCTGACCTCCGGTTCCTCGACGAATCGCTTGACGAGGTCGGGGAGGTGCCCGTCGCCTTGGCAGAGAATCGTGCGCCCGGTGAGACGTTCGCGACACACGGCAGCGGCGGCCTCGGCAGAGCGCTGAGAGGCGAAGAGGCCGAGCGTGCGCCCCCCGGCAGCGTCGACGAGTGCGACCGTCTCGTCGAGCACCTCGTCGGTCAGCTTGTCGCGACCGGGCTTGGGAAGATCGCGGGCGATGTAGAGAATGCCTTGTCGGCGGTAGTCGAACGGGGAGCCGACGTCGATCCCGCGCCACAGGTGCGCGTCCTCGCCCGACGGCCGGGCATTGGCGTCTTCAGCGAACGGACCACCAGGGCCCCCGTTCCCTCGGCTCATCTTCCGTGCACCTGTCTCGTTCGACGACATCGTCGCATCGATCGCCTGCCCTCGTCCCCCACCTTCACCTTGTGGCCGGCCCGATCGCTCTGAGAGACCATTGCCTGAAAGAGGCTCCTCGTGCCTCTCCGCGCTCGCCCCCTCGTCGTCCGGCGGTGGCTCCTCGCCAACGTCGGGGCCGGCGCCGACGACCTTCTCATACCGCCGGTTGAGGCCAAGCGAGCGGGCGATGGAATCGAACCCCCCACCGACGGTGAGGGTGGCGGAGGTGAGCACGCTCGGGGTGTCGGCGAGGATGAGGGTACGGACGAGCCCGGAGACGTCGACCGGAGCGAGGCAGGCTTGACGCCCGAAGCGTTCCCGTTCGCTCACCCAGACGACATCGTGCTCCGAGAGCTGCGCCATCGTCTCGGCGATTTCGAAGAGTTCCGTGGCGACAGCACGGGCCTGTTTGCGCTCCGGCGTCTCGTCTTTGCGTCCGAGGCCGGAGACGGCGGCGCGGGCGGCGTCTCGAACCTGCCGGAAGGCGGCGACGACAGCGGCATTCGGATTCGTCACTCGCCCTGGCGTAGCGGTGTCAAGAGCGGATTGGAGGGCTGCGGCAGCGACGATGAGAGCGTCATAGGTGTCGTCGGCGAGCCACGAGTGACAGCGTTTCGCGACACGTTCGACGAGTTGGGGGCTCAGCTCGCACGAGGAAGCGGATGTCACCCGGGAAGTCAGCTCATGGGCCTCGTCGATGACGAGCCCGCTGCGCTCCGGCAAGATGTGATGGTCATTGAGTGCGTCGACGGCGAGCAAGGCGTGGTTCGTCACGACGATCTGCGAGGTCCGGGCCCGCTCGTGGGCCCGCTCGGCCAAGCAGACGGAGCCGAACGGGCAATCGGCCGCCCCGAGGCATTCGCGCGACGGCACCGAGACCTGCCCCCACGCCAGGGCGCTGTGCGGCGGGGCGTCGTCGCGATCGCCCAACCCTCCCCCGTCGGCTTGCTCCTCGGCCCAGGCCCGCAAGGCGATCACCTCGGCGCCGAGTTTCGAGGGCGTCTCCTCTGACGGCGATGTCAGACCCGCGCCTAAGGCCGATTCCGCCGCCGCACCCGCCCGGGGCTGAGCCGATGTGTCTCGCTTTCCCCCTGGTCGGACGGCCTTTTCGGCGCCCTTGACGGTCTCGCTCTCCGTGATGTCGAATCCGCCCAACCCGATCTCGAGGGCGGTGTCCGTCTCGAACAGGGTGCCTTGGACGCCCATCCCCTCACGCACCCGATACAGGCAGGCGTAATTGCTTCGACCTTTGAGGATGGACCAGGGAATATGGCGCCCCGTCACCCTCGTAGCCGCTTTCATGAGGGCGGGGATGTCCTTGGTGGCCAACTGGGCTTGAAGTCCGAGCGTGGCGGTGGCGACAATGATGCGCGCCTCTCGGTCGCGGTTGGCCACAGCGACGGCCGGCGCGAGATAGCCGAGCGATTTACCGGTGCCGGTGCCCGCCTGGACAAGCAGGGGCTCCCCGCCCGACAAGGTGCGAGCGACCTCGTCGGTCATCTGTTGTTGACCAGGACGGGGGGCGCCGCCGATCCCGACGACCGCGGCAGCCAGGATCTTCTCCGCCAGCTCGGCTAAGTCCGTCGTCTCCTCGGTCACCGGGACACCCTACCGACACCGGCGATGCCACGGGTCACAGGGATGAGGTCGTCTCCGAGGCGCGGGCCACGTTCGAGCACGACGATGCCACGAGATCGCGCCCCGTCACCACTCCCCACGGCAGGGCAACCGCTTGCTGACCGGTTTGGGAGCCCCGCCGATCCACTGGGGGCGGGGGAAATAACGGCGATTCACTGGTTGATGACCGTGGTCGGCCCGCCGAAGGTCTCCGGATCGCCGCCTTGGCGGTTGCCATCGTCGAGGTCGTCGATCGCGGCGATGTCCTCCGGCGACAACTGAACCGCTTGGGATGCGAAATTCTCGACGAGACGCTGGGGCGACAACGTCTTGGGGAAGACGACATAGCCCTTGGCGATATGCCAGGCGATGATGACCTGAGCCAGCGTGATGCCACGACGATCGGCGATCTCCTGGATGACCGGATTGGTGAGATCCTCGGCCCGCCCCAACGGCGACCACGATTCGGTGACGATGCCGTGCTTCGCATTGGCTGCGACAGCCTGCTTGTTGCCGAAGGTGGGGTGCAGCTCGATCTGGTTGACCGCGGGCACCACTCCGGTGTCCTTGATGATGAACTCGAGGTGGGCCGGGTTGAAGTTCGACACTCCGATCGACGTCGCGAGGCCCTCGTCACGCAGTTTGATGAGGCCGCGCCAGGCGTCGTCGAACTGGTGTTTCTCCGGCACCGGCCAGTGGATGAGGTAGAGATCGACGTGGTCGAGGCCGAGCCGCTCCAAGGAGGCGTGCAGGGCGGACGATGGATCGTCCTGATCGCTGTTCCACAGCTTCGTCGTCACGAAAATCTTGTCGCGCGGCACCCCGGAGGAGGCGATGCCACGCCCGACCCCCGCCTCGTTCTCATAGATGGCGGCAGTGTCGATGTGGCGATACCCGGCCTCGAGGGCGAGATCGACCATGCGCTCAGAATCGCAATCATTGATGAGCCAGGTGCCGAGCCCCATCATGGGGATGACATGCCCGTCATTCATCGTCGTCGTCAAAGAAGGAACGTTTTCAGGCGTGGAGACGCTAGCGGAGATCGTCATAGAAACTCCCGGGGGCGAGGGGGACAGGGGCCCGAAATTCGAACCATCACCATTCTACGGCCTGATCGTGCTTGACCGAAATGACCGGCTCCTCATCACTGCGATCGTTCGGCCTTGCCAGTCCCCTTTTTCAGGGATATCCCCGGGATGATCCTCATGGTTTGTCGCGTGTCGGTGAAAGACGCGGTGGAGACGGCCATCTATCCCCGTCTCAACTTATTCTGCGCGACGGCGTAGGCGATCCCGACAAAGAGACAACCTCCGATGATATTGCCGAGGGTGACGGGGACGAGGTTGCCGACGATCCCCGCGACGTCGAGTCCGGCCAGGGCTTCTTCGCTGACGCCGATCGCGGCCGCCTCATCGCCGTAGCGCGCTTTGGCGAGGAACCCGGAGCAGAGGTAGTACATGTTGGCGATGCTGTGCTCGAAGCCGGAGGTGACGAACAACCAGACGGGGAAGAAGATGGCAAGGCATTTCGCGGCCAGGGAGTCGGTCGCGTAGGCCATCCAGACGCCGAGGCAGACGAGCCAGTTGCAGAGGATCCCCGAGGCTAGCGCGGCGCCGAAGGAGAGCGACGTCTTGCCGGCGGCGACTTTGACGGTGACGGCGCCGAAGAGCGCGTCGCCGGAGTCGAACAGTCCGCTCGCCATCATGAGAAGCGCGATCGTCAAGGCGCCGAAGAAGTTGAAGAGGTAGACGATCCCCCAGTTGCGCAGCAGCCGCGCCCAGGTGATCCGACGTTTGAGCGCGGCCGTCACCATGAGGGTGTTGCCGGTGAACAGCTCGCCCCCAGCGATGACGACGAGAATGAGGCCGACGGGGAAGACGGTGCCGGCCACGAGCCGGCCGAGCCCATAGGTGTCCGGGTCGGCCAGGAGGTTGAACGACGCCATCGTCGAGCCTTGTCCGACGAACCCCATGAAGGCCCCGGCCAGGAAACCGAGGATGGCGAGCTTGACGAAGGATCCCGCCGCTTTCGTCTCGGCGCTGGCGACACTGACATCGACCACCTCGGCGGGGCTTCTCATCGCACTCATGGGGTCGAATGTAGCCCGTCCGTCCCACGGCGTGGAGGGGGACGGGAGCGAGGTCTTGCTTATGGGCTCTCAACAGTTTCTTGATACGGGACGAGTAAGGGGATCACCCCGCCCTCACCGGTTTTCCTCTCAATCTTCACAAGGTGTTTCATTCTTGCCGGTAAGATTGAGCCATGGATGCGCACGGCGGGGGACGTGGGCCGGCGGTCGCCGCGCCCGAAGCTGATGGAACCGACAGTTCGTCGAACCGGCCGAAGCGGGGGCCGTTGGCTCGTCTCTTGGCGCTCCCCCTCCCGCTCCTCGCCTTCCTCGCCACCCTCATCGTCGGCTTGGCACGAATCTCCCAACCCGGTTATTGGTATGACGAAGGTGCGACGATCGATGTCGCACGTCGTACAACCGGTGAGATTTTCGAGGTCATTCAGAACGTCGATCTCGTCCACGCCGCGTCTTACCTCGTCGTGCACTGGTGGAGCGGGGTGTTCGGCTGGTCGGAACTGCCCGTCCGTCTCCCCTTCCTCCTCGGGCTCTGTTTCGCCGGGGCCGGCCTCGCGCTCATCGCCGAACGCTGGTGCACGAAGACGATCGCGCTGTGGGTGACCGTCTTCTTCGTCATCAACGCGACCTTGGCTTCGACCGGCATCGAGGCTCGCGGCTACGCCATCGCCTTCGCCTGCTCGATCTGGGCCGTCGTCGCCCTCATGCGGGCGCTGCGCACCGGTGCGGTCTGGGCCTGGGCGGCCTACGCCGTCTTGACGATCCTCGCCTGCTACTTCTTCCTCTACACCCTCCTCATCGCGATCTTGCACCTTGTCGTCGTCTGGTTGACGGTGCGGCGCCCCGTCGCCGACTCGCTCGACAGCGGGACGGACCCGGCCGCCGAATCGACACTCTCGTTCCGTCGCGTCGCCATCAGTTTCGTCGCCTCGTGGGCCGTCATCTCGGCCGCCGTCCTCCCCTTCGCCCTAGCGGCGTGGAGCCAGCGCGGGCAGGTCGATTGGATCGTGCGCACCTGGGTCGACCTGTCCGTCAGCCTCCTGTTCGGGCAGGTCTTCCTCGGGCCGCGCAACCTGCTCAACGAGTCGCTCTGGATCCCCTTCTTCATCCTCGCCGCGATCGTCGCCCCAGCCGCCTGGATCATGCTTCTGGCCTGGGCTTACGCCTGGGTCAAGGCGGTCCACGGGTCGTTCACGATGGCCGGGTTCCGCGACTGGTTGGGCGGCATCCTCGATTGGGTGCGCGGGCGTCCCACCGTCCACGACCAGGCGATCCTGCGCTCCTGGGCGATCGGCTTGGCCGGTTACTTCGGGCCGACTTGGATCCTCTTCCTCCAAGCCCTCGTCACCGGCTCCTTCTTCATGGAGCGCTACCTCGCCTTCACGGTGCCGTGGTCGTGTTTCTTCTTCGCCACCGGCCTGGCCTGGGCCTTCAGCTCGGCTCGTCCGCCAGTGCGCACAACGCCTCCGCGTGACGCTAGTGACGCATCCGCTAAATATTCGTCCGACGACGTCGTGGCGTTGTCCAACGACGACGAGACATCCGCGAGCACAGGTCAGGCCGTCGCTCTCCTCTCTGCGGACGCCGGGGCTGTCGCATCGCCCGCGCCTTCCTTCGTCGTCCCTCGTCGGATCGCCCGGATCGCCGCCGTCCTCATGCTCGTCGCGATGGCGATCCCGACGGCGCTCCAGGCCGGCTCTGACTCCAAGGTGGGCGACAGCCTGCGTCCCTTCTCCGAACAAGCCGCCGGTGTCGACGCGATCATCTTCGCCCGCGACCAGATGCGCAGCATCCAATCGGCCTACCCGGAGCCGCTCGGCGACGCCGTCGACCTCAACCTCGGACAATCGGGCGTCGAGACAGCGACCCTGTGGGGCGAGAACGACGACAACGCGTCGATCGCGGGATACGAGCGCATCGCCGTCTACTATCCGACCTATTCCGAAGAGATCATCGAGCAGTACTTCGCGCCCTGGGACGAGCGCCTGCGGGCCGTGGGTTGCACCGTCACCGGCGAGTTGACGAAACCGTGGACCGGTCTCGTCCTCTACTCTTGCCCCGCCTGACCGAGCGATCGGCGACGAGCTTCGCGGAATCTTTGACGAATCTTCACAACTCGATGGAAATTGTTGAGACGCGACGTTGCCCCAGACGGTAGTGTGGCGACAACTAATACCTGGGGTGTAAGAGCCGTGCGGATATTCGCTTGAGACCCGCGATCGACATGACCCTGAGAAAGGGGCGACATGACAGATGTCAACGCCGTTGTCATCGAAGTGATTCGCGAGCATCATCATCTCCCCGACGCCGCCATCACCGCGGACACCGATTTGGCCGACGATCTCGGACTGAACTCGTTTGAGATCGTCGAACTGTGCTCGATGATCGAAGAACGGCTCAACGTGCGGATCGACCTTGACCATTTGTCGAAGGCGACGACGGTCGGCGATCTGGAACGCTATTTCACGAACGTGGTCGAGACGGGGACGAGCGCGGTCATGACGACACGGGTTCCGTTGGGCAAGTCCCTCAAAGATCGTCTTCGCCGCCGGATCTTCGGCCATAGTTCCTAGCAAATCGGCTAAGCTGACGGGGCTAAAGGGGGAGGTATTTTCATATGCTTTTTGAACGGTTCGACGGGATCGCCGGCTTGCGCAGCCTGGCCTCCATCATCGACTACGCCGCCGAAAAGTACGGCGACCATGCGGCCGTCTGGGTGCGCCGTGGCGACGACGAACTCGTCATCTCCTATCGCGAACTGAGGTCGCTGACGGCACGGGTCGCCGTCGGTCTGGCCGACGCCGGAGTCGAGGGCAAACCGGTTCTCCTCGTCGGGGGCCTGTCGTGGGAATGGTTCCTCAGCTTCTGCGGCATCGTCTGCGCCGGGGGGATCGCCGTGCCGGCCGACCGGGAGTTCGACGGCGCCAAGCTCACCGAACTGGCCCAGCGCACGTCCGCCGCTTTCGTCGTCGGCGACGAGGCGATCCTGGAATCCGCCGCTGTCACCGACTTGCTCGCCGCTGAGCCCGGGTTGACGACGATCGATTTCTCCGCCATCGACACCTTCTCCGAGCATCCCTGCGATCCGTCCCAGGTCAACCATTTCCCCGATCCGGGCGGCCACGCCATCGCCGTCTACGTGCAAACGTCCGGGACGACGAGCGTCAGCAAGATCGTCCCCCTCACCCACGACAACATCGCCAGCAACGTCGCCTCCGCGATCGTCTACGTCAACGAGATGGACCTCGGCGCCATCATCCCCGTGCTGCCACCACATCATACTTTTGGCTTGTCAACAGGGTTGTTCGTGCCGATTCTGGCGGGGCAGACCCTCTGCTTCGGCGGCGGCGTCGGCCGCATCGCCAACGACATGAAATATTTCCATCCGACGATCCTCGTGCTCGTTCCCCTCATCGTCGAGAGCTTGCACAAGAAGATCTGGCTCGAAGCCGAACGCCAGGGTCGCGATGGGCAGTTGCGCAAGGCGATCTCGGCCAGCCGCATGCTGCGCCGCGTCGGCATCGACGTGCGCACCCGGTTGTTCAAGCGCGTCCTCGAACCGTTCGGCGGTCGGCTGGCCATCATCATTTGCGGCGGCGCCGTCCTCAAACCGGAATTGATCGAAGAGTTCGACGCCATCGGCATCCAAGTCATCAACGGCTACGGCATCACCGAGTGCTCCCCCATCGTCTCCGCCAACTCCATGATGGAAAGTCGCCTTGGTTCAATCGGGCGTCCCATCAAGGCTCCTTACGGTGAGGTCGCGCTCATCGATGACGAGATCTGCGTCCACGGGCGCACCGTCATGCACGGTTATCTCAACGATCCCGAGGCCACCGCCGAAGCCTTCACCAAGGACGGTTGGTTCAAGACGGGCGACCTCGGCAACTTCGACGAAGACGGCTTCCTTCACATCACTGGCCGCAAGAAGAACCTCATCATCCTCTCCGACGGCAACAATGTCGCCCCTGAGGAACTCGAACTGGCCTTGAGTGAGAGCGATCTCGTCGGCTCCGTCGTCGTCACCTCGGAGACCCGCGAGGGCCGCGAGCAGATCCTCGCCCAGATCTTCCCCAACGAGGATTACATCACCGAGCACGCGATCACCAACGTCAAGGAGCAGATCGACGAATTCGTCGCCGAGCTCAACGCGACACTTCCGGGATACAAACGCATCCGCCGCGTCGTCCTCGTCTCCCATGACTTCGAGAAGACCTCCCTCGGCAAGGTGAAGCGCTACCTCATCCCGTCGTGAAGGCGGGCCAGCGGTCGCTCCTCGATGAGAGTGAACGCTGGGGGTGAACTCGGTCTTGTGACCGAGTCGACGGCCCGCTTGTTCGGCAGTCGCGCAACTTGAGACGTTGCAGATTCGCAATTGCTGAGCTACCTATGCCGCCCGGATTTTTCTGGATCATATCCGCTTAGGTCGGCCTTATGACCCGACTTCACGGGTTGTAATCGGTTTACCTCACTCTTCTGGAAGGAAATTCGGAAGACGATCCGATCCCTACTCCAACGGCAGAGTCGAAGGCGTGCGGCGCGTGCACCTCGTCGTCGAAATCAGCGATCGCTTGAGCTCACTGGGGCAGTGGACTAGAACTAGCTAAGACTCGAGAAGTTATGAACTAATGGGGTCCTATGACGACGGTGAACATTCACGAAGCGAAGACGCATTTCTCTCGTTTGCTTGCAAAGGTGGAGCGCGGCGAAGAGGTGGTGATCGCTCGATTTGGGCGACCGATCGCCCAGATCACGGCTATCGGAGCGGCCCCCTCCAGGGAGAAGACGCGTTCTTCCGCCTCCTTCACCGGTGCCCCTGATGGCCCGACGGTTCACTATCGTTCCTTCCCTCGGGAGCGCCTCGTCCGTTTGCTATCCGAAGGGCAGATGGATCCGCAGGCCCGGCATGACATCGACGCGATGCCAGGAGTATTCGTCGAACGTGGATAGCCTCCCAGAGCCTTCGTCGGTCATGGTTCGAGGGATGCTGGGTCGAATCACAACGACGTGGTGAACCTGGCTGTGGCGGCTCGAGACGCGTGCCTTCGGAGATTGACCGGCCACGATACGCTCAACTAATCTGAGACTTGAAATAAGTGGTGTCCGGGCTGCTCGTGGCGCCGGATCGGGAACCTTGTGAGACCGGGCGAAGGAGGGCAGGCATGGCCAACACGACGGCCGAGATACGGCAAGAGAACTTCTTTTCGATCATCCGCTCGGTTCACGCGGTCGGCTCGGCCAGCCGTCGTCAGTTGGCGGCGTCGACGGGGTTGAGCTTCGCCACCGTGTCGACGTTGTGCGCCAAATTGATCAACCTTGGTCTTCTCGCCGAGTCGGCTCCGGAGAAGGCGATCGTGGGGCGCCCGACGTCACCGGTCTCCCTCAACCCGGATTTTGGCATCGTCATCGGCGTCGACCTCGCCGAGACTTACGCCCGGGTGGAGAGTTTCGACGCGTCTCTGGAGTCGGTCTCCTCGACGGAGGCGCCGCTCGACACCCGCTTGCACGATCCCCGGGAGATCACCGAACCGGTCACCGCGATGATCCGGGAGGAGATCAGCCGCCACCGTGATTCGGCCATCCTGGGAATCGGCATCTCCACCCCCGGCGTGGTCGACCCGGTGGCCGGGACCTCGGTCTTCGCGCCCAACTGGGCCTGGCGCAACGTCTCCCTCTTCCCGCTCCTCAACGACTCCTTACCCGTGCCCGTCCACATCGACAACCCGCTGAAATACCTCGCCTTGGCCGAGTTGTGGGGCAACCCGGGCCGGCTCGACCAAAGCTTCGTCACCGTCAACATCGGCACCGGCGTGGGAGCCGGCATCGTCCTCGATGGCAAGGTGTTACGCGGACCCACGAACAGCGCCGGAGAGTGGGGGCACAGCACGCTTGTCGCCGACGGCCGAGCGTGTCGGTGCGGCTCACGGGGATGTGTCGAAGCCTATGTCGGGGCGCCGGGGATCATGGCGACGATGAGCGAACTGGCGCCCGGATCCCCCCTGCTCACCGAAGGCGACCAGACGGCCACGTTGACCGCCCTGGGCGAGGCCTCGTCCGTCGGCGACCCCGCGGTCGACGCCATCCTCGACGCGACCGGACGCCACTTGGCCGCCGGCGTCGCCTCCCTCATCAACATCCTCAACCCCGACGCCATCGTCATCGGCGGCTGGGTCATGGATCACATCGGCGCCCCCCTCCTCGAACAGGTGCGCCACCACGTCGGCTCCTACGCCATCCACGCCGCCCTCGACGCCATGACGATCGAACCGCGCAGCGACCGCACCAACTCGGTTTGCCTCGGGGCGGCGATCTCGGCCTTCGAACGCTACGCCGGATCGCCCGACGCTCTCGGCGCCGCCACAGCCGGCGACGCCGCTAGCTCTTCCGCCGGTGAGAGCCTCACCGGGCGGAAACGGCCACGACGACGTCGGGCAAACCCTCAGAGCTGAGCCGCAGTTCGGTCGCGGCGCCGCACTCGACATAGGCGATGAGCCGACCCTCCATCGTGCTTCTCCGGTTGTCACGGTAGGGCGTCGTGTCGGCCAGGTCGCCGTTCTCCAACCCCAAGAGCCGCCCACCGGTCACCTCGGCGCTCACAAGCGCTTCCCCGTCGGCGGGTTTGCCGTCCTCATCGACGAGACGGCACTCGATCTGGGCGCACTCGCCCAGGGACCCGAGGACGGACGCGCAGAGGTGGTCGACCGGCTCCGGGGCGGCCCAGACGTCAGCCTCCAGCGCGACGGCGGGCCCGCGCGCCTCGAGACGATCGCTGATCGGCTGGCCGTCTTTGACCCCTTCGGCGACGACCGGGCCGTCGCCAGGGTTCACCAGCGCCCGCCAATACCCATGGGTGTCGTCGAACGTCATCGTGACGTCCGTGCCCCCGCAGGTCACCTGGAATTCCTCGCAGTTCGTGAAACACAACACCTCGACCTTATCCGTCGTGGTGGGATCCCACCGTCTCGAGACGGCGCCGTCGAGCCTCGATCCCACCACCGCGTCCTCGGACGAGGGGCGGGTGACGAGGTGGAGGACCGGCTCGTGAGACCACCAGCTTCGCCGAAGATGGAAGCCAGGCTTGTCGAAACCGGCCAGGGTGAGCAGCCCGGCGCCGGAACCGTGGATGGGCCAGCCGTGGGCCTCGCCGAGATAGTCGATGCCCGTCCAGAGGAACTGGCCGGCCACATAGTCGTGGTCGGTGACCTGGCGCCACTGCGCATATCCATGGGAGTTCTCACTGCCGAGCAGCGGCAGATCGGGGAACCGTTCGTGGTCCTGCTCGTAGAATTCTTCCTTGTAGTTGTACCCGGCCACATCGATGTGGTCGAGGAACCCCGTCCGGCTCGACAACTCGGGGAACGCGGCCGCCAGCGTGACGGGCCGCGTCGAATCCTGGGCCCGGACGAGATCGCTCAACCGCTTGGCCAGGCTCGTCGCCCGGCGGATGTCAGGCCGATCCGGATCGTACATCCGCTCCGCCGCCGGTTTGTTGGCGTCGTTGTTGCCCGTCATCTCCGCGAACAATGGACTCGCGTAAGGATCGTTGGGGTAGTCGATCTCGTTGCCGATGCTCCACGCCACGATCGACGGGTGATTCTTGTGGGCGTCGATCATGGCGGCCAGATCGCGCTCGTGCCACTCGGGGAAATCGGCCGCATATCCCTCGTGGCGGGGCGGATAGACGTTGTGGCCCTGCCACCACTTGTTCTTCGGGTTCTCCCACTCGTCGAACGCCTCGTCGATGACATAGAAGCCCACCAGATCACACAGATCGTACAGTTGTGGGCTATGGGGGTTGTGGGCCATGCGGATGGCGTTGCATCCCATCTGCTTCAAGGCGAGAAGGCGGCGCAGCCACACCTCGGCGGGCACGGCGGTGCCCAAGCACCCCGCGTCCTCATGGAGGCACACCCCTGTGAGAACGGTGCGCCGGCCGTTGACGACGAACCCCGTCGCAGCGTCGAAGGCAGCCGCGCGAAGGCCGACGATCGTCTCAGAAGTGTCCGTCTCCCCGCTCCCGCTAGGAGCGTCATACGTCAGGGTGGTGGTGAGGCGATAGAGATGGGGATCCTCCGCGCTCCACAGCAACGGTTGAGTGATCTCCTCCTCGAACTCCACCTGGGCCGACCCGCCCGCCGGGATCGTGACCGACCGCGTGAAACGATGCGACACTCCCCCGTCGAGGGGGGTGAGATCGTCGACCACCTCGACCGTCACATCGTCGCCACGATGGTTCTCGACGAGATGCTCGATCGCCACCCGGGCAAGGTCAGATTCGACGAAGACGGTGCGCGTCGTCGTCCCATGCTCAGCCAAACACACCGCGCCGGTGACCTCGACGTCGACCTCGCGAGTGAGGCCGGAACCGTTGTACCAGCGCGAATCGGAGATGTCGGTGTGATCCACCCGAACAGCCAAGACCACCTCGGAGTCGGGGCAATAGCCCACGATCTCGGTGAGGTCGAAGGAGAACTCGGCATACCCCGAAGGGCGCGAACCCAGGTGGTAACCGTTGGCCCAGACAGAAGCCCGCTTGTACACCCCATGGAAGACCACGCGGAACCGCCGATCCTCGAGCGGGCCCAGATCCGCCAGCGGCACCCGGGTGCGATACCACCCGATCCCACCAGGCAGGTAGCCCGTTCCACTGGAGCACTCGGGGGAGAAATCCTCGGCCACGCTCCAATCGTGGGGAACGCGGACCGGCTGCCAGCTCGCGTCGTCGAAGCCCCTCTGCCACGCGTCCGGCTCGTCGCCGCGATGGAAGACCCACTGATCGCAATGAAATGTGTGCATGACAATGACCGCTTTCTGAAAGGGCTGATGGCGAGAGGTGAAGGAAGAGACGGTGTGGACGATGGTGTGGACGACGCTGCGAGTCTATGAGGCGCCAGGGTGGCGAGGCGACAGGCGCCGGTGAACCAGGCGGAGGGGATGGATGCCTACGGACTGGTCACGGTGACAGGATCCGCTGCGATGGGTTCGGAGGGGATGTATCGACTGAAGACCTGGCGGAACACGACTGCGTTGACGCAGGCGATGGCGGCGAATCCGAAGAGGAACCACACGAGGCCGTAGCCGACGAGCTTGGGGTAGAAAATCGTGATGACGACGGGCAGGGCGGTGACGGCGAGCACGACCAAGGAACTGAACAAGTGCTTGAGCGAGATGAGACGGGCGTTCTTCAAGACCGTCCGCAGGTTGTCTTCGAATGTGGCTTGGTAAGGGAAGATATAGAACACGGCGATGACGAACCGGAAGGTGACGAAGTAGAGCACCGCGTTGAGGATGAACAGCACCATCGCGGAGATCTCGAGGTTGGCGAGGACGACGAACCACGCCGCCACCACCGCCGCCAGCCCAAGGACGATGAGACCGAGCACGCTCCCCTGACGGAAATTCTGCTTGAAGGACGCGAGATAGTCCTCGAGCGGTGAGGGATGATCGTCGGCCACGATCTTCATGGCGGTGTCGTTGAGCGCCGTCAGAGAAGCTCCCAGGGTGACGACGGGGAGCGACGTGCCGATGAAGATGAGGTTGAGCAGCATGACATCGGCCACCCGCGTGAGGAGACGCATGAGGGGTGAGTTGGCGTTGAACAACTCATTCATATCCATTCCTCCTCATCGGTGTCGTCTGTCGTCTTAGGCCTTGTGGTGGGTCCGGCGCGTCGAGGCGCCGAACCCACCACAGTGGTTCACAGGTAGATCTCGTCGCGGCGTTCACACCGCGCTGTGATCGACCCGATCAGATGATGATCACTTGAGACCTTGCTCCGTCGCCCAAGCGTCCATGTCGGCTTGGAGGGACGCGCGAACGTCCTCGTAGCCAGCGTCCTGGAGCTTCGTGCGCATCTCGGCCACCGCGGCAGCCGGATCCTCATACTTGCCTCGTCCCAACTGGGGCATGTACTCCGCCAGCACGCCGGACATGGCGGCCAACGAGGATTCGATCGCATCCTTGTTGAAGAGCAAGGTGGTGTAGGGGTAGTCCTTGGCGTCAGCGTCGAGGCTGGCGTACAGATCCCACTTGTCGGCGGCTTCCGTCGTGCGGTCCGGTTCGAACTCGTCCATGCGCCCGCCCCAGAAGTTGGAGCCGAGAGCGTCGGTCGAGGAGTCGTAGCCATCGGGGAAGCCGAGCTTGTCGTCATCGGTGATGATGTAGTCGGTGCCTTCGATGCCGAAGTTCAAGAGGTAGTAGATCTCTTGGTCGTTACGCAGCAGGTCGTAGACCTCGAGGGCCTTCTCCGGGTGCGACGAGTTGGCCGAGACAGCCATCGCGCCGTGGGTCTTGATGTCGCGGAAGTAGTTGCCGTTCTCCTGGCCCCAGTAGAACATCTTCGGGTCGGAGCCGGGTTGCTTCGCTTCCATGTTGGAGACGATCTGGGTGACGAAGGTCTGCATGTGGTGCTGATCGGTGCCGGTCAGCCCAGCGTAGAACTCCTCGCGGGTGTCGCCGTCGTAGTTGATCGAGTCTTCGCGCCACACACCCATCTCGTTCCATTCCTTGGCCAGCTGGGCGGCCTCGATGATGGAATCGCCCTCCATGAGCCACGACGACACGGTGTACGGGTCGGCTTCGGTCGTGGAGTAGGGGTAGTAGTTGCCGGCGCTGATCTGTTGGATCGTCTGGAAATCAGTGTGGCCCTGGACGTAGCCGGTCAGCGTGGCCGCCGCGTCGGAGGTGGCGGAGGCGTCCCACGGATAGGCCTCGGGCTTGTTCTCTTTGATCCAGGCGAAATAGGCCGTGAACTCTTCGAACTTCGTGATCGTGCCGTCCGGGATCCCCGCCGACGCGGCCCAGTCGCCGCGGTAGAAGAACCCGTGGTTCGTCCACTGGGTGTAGTTGTCTTCGGGAATGAAGTAGATCTGACCGTCGTTGAGCTTGCACAGCTCCCAGTCGCCGTCCTTGTTGACCTGTTCCCACGTCTTCGGCGCGTTCGTCTGGAGCATCTCCTCGCTCAAGGGGAGGAAGGCGCCCTTCTGCGAATTCTCCCACGCGTACAGCCAGTCGGTGGCCGTCGTGATGAGGTCGATCGTCGAGTCGCCCGAGAGCAGCTGGACGTTGTATTGGGTTTGCCAGTCGGCCCACTCGACGTAGAAGAGATCGAGAGTGGCGTTGGCCTGCTCGGTCAGCTTCTCGTTGAGCTTCTCGAGCATGTTCTCCAAGCGGCCGTTCGTCGGCTTGTCGCCCAAGACGAGCATCGTGACCGTCTCGGGAGAATCGCCGGTGCCTCCACCGCCGTCACTCGAACAACCGGCCATGCAGGCCGAGCCAAGGGCGAGAGCGAGACCGATTCCGGTCGCTCTCGTCATGAGATTTCGTTTCATGGGTACTCCTCTTCATCGTGTGATGTGTTGTGATGTGGATGCTCGTGCCCCCGAGCGGCGTTTCCCGCTGCGTTGTGGTGCGGCCGGGGCCTGAGCGTTCGTTGTTCTGTTGTTCATCGATCTCTTCGGGGTTCCGAGAGCCGAGAGATGGATTCGTCGGACTACCTCCTTACGGTCGCCTCATCGTTCGTGACACGGACACGGTGGCGGAACTGGTCATCCCTTGACCGCTCCGACCGTGATGCCCGTGACGAAGTACTTCTGGACGAAGGGATAGAGGAAGATGATGGGGCCGGTGGCGACGACCGCGCTGGCCATCTTGAGTGTGTTGCTCGGCAATTGAGTGATGGTGACGTTCGCCCCGGCCATCGAGTTCTTGAGCGCGTTGGCCGTGTTGATGATGTTGTAGAGGTAGTACTGGAGCGGTTTGAATTCGACGGTCGATCCGAGATAGAGCGAGGAGAGATACCACTCGTTCCAGTACCCGAGGGCGAGGAAGAGCCCGATCGTGGCCAACGCCGGTTTGAGCATGGGGAGGACGAGTTGGGCGAAGATTCGGAAATCACCGGCACCGTCCACCTTGCCAGATTCGATGACCTCATAGGGCACCGAGCGGGCGAAGTTCTTCATGAGGATGATGAGCCACGGCGTCATGAGCAACTGGAGGAAGACGGCCAGATAACTCCCCCGGAGGTTGAGGTACCGGGCGATCCAGATATACGTCGGCGCCAGGCCGGCGGAGAATAACGTCGTGAAATAAATGAAAAACGAAATTTGGTTTCTCAGAAAGAAATCACGCCGTTGCAGGGCGTACCCGGTCATCGCGATGATGAACAATCCGAGCGCGGTTCCTGCGGCCGTCATGACGATCGTGACGACATAGGAGCCGATGATGACCCGGGGATAGCGGAAAATATATTCGTAGGCGGTGAAGGTGAATCCCTGGGGGAACAGGGAGAAGCCGTCCCTCATGATGCGCGACTCTTCCGAAAAAGAGGCGGAGAGGATGAGGACGAAGGGAAGGGCGCAGAAGACGGTGAACAGCGTCACGAAGAAATACGAGATTCCTCGCAGGACGATGTCGGAGCGATCGAGCTTGATCTTCGTCGCTGAGGGTTTCGTCCGTTTTTCTGCCGGTTTCGCCTGGCTGGTGGCAAGTGTCATCGCGGAGCCTCCTTCAGAACAGGGCGTAGTCGGAGTTGATCCGCCGCACGATCCAGTTACAGGTCATGACAAGGGCGAAGCCGAACAGGGACTGGTAGAGACCGACAGCAGTGGATGACGTGAAGTTGTTCTGCGACATGATCATGCGATACACGCTCGTCTCGATGATGTCGGTCGTGTTGAAGAGCGTGGCGTTATTTCCGACCAGGTTCCAGAAGAGGCCGAAATTTCCTCGCATGATCCCGCCCATCGCGAAGAGGAGAAGGATGATGAAGGTCGGCTTGAGGCTGGGCAGAATGATGTAGCGAATGCGTTGCCAGGCCGTGGCCCCGTCGATCGCCGCGGCCTCGAACATCGAATCGTCGATCCCCATGATCGCCGCGAAATAGACGATCGAGCCGTAGCCGGTCGATTGCCAGAGCTGGCAGATGATGATGATGATCGGCCAGATCCCCGCCATCGAATAAATCTTGATGGGGTCGCCGCCCGTCTCTTTGATGAGCGTGTTGAGGGCGCCGGTGTCGTAGTTCAAAACATTGAAGGCGATGACGCCGATGAGGACGACGGAGATGAAATACGGCAGGAACATGATGGCCTGGCTGATCTTCTTGAAATACTTTGCCCTGATCTCATTGAGCATGACGGCCAAAGCGATCTGAAGAATGTTCCCGATAACGATAAAAGCGAGGTTATACAGAAGCGTGTTCCTCGTGAGCAACCAGAGCTGCCCTGATTTCACGAGGAATTCGAAGTTACGGAGCCCGACGAAAGGACTGCCGAAAATCCCGTCACGGAAATTATAATTCGTGAAGGCGATCCAGGTGCCCGGCAAGGGGCAATAGCTGAAAATGACGAAGAAGGCGATGGCCGGCAGGCACATGATGATGAGGGCCTTCGAATGGCCCAATTGTTTCAGCTTCGACGACCGGTTCGGTTGCCGGACAACAGGCGAAGGATCTTTGCGTTGGATCGTCTGCGTCGCCACTACGGCCCTCCTTCCATGTGGGTGCTCGCTCATCACCAGTGATGAGGGAAACGTCGAGCAACCAGGCCTTTCTGGTTACTCTTAGATCAAGATTATGTTCTTCTGTGTATCAGAGTATTTGGCTCCCTCACGGGTTGTCAAGCGTCTCTCTGAGTTTGTGACCTCCTCGTTATCCCGCCCCCTTCGTCTGGCTCGGTGGCGGAGAAGCCGCGAAGTTAAGATGGAACTCTGCCGGGGCGCGGGCGCACTCGGCGCGAGGCCCCACGGGCCATGGGGAAGGGAACAAGCGGTGAAACGTATCTCATTCAACTCTCCGGTGATCCTCGTGCTGACGGCGGTGTCGGCCCTCGTCCTCCTGGCGAACTGGTTGACCGGCGGCGTCGTCAACGAGTTCCTGGCGATGCGCCGGACGTCATGGTTGAGCCCACTCATGTACCTGCGCATGCTGACGAGCGTGTTCGCCCACGCCAACCTGGCCCACTTCTCCGCCAACTTCGTCATGATGCTCGCCGTCGGCCCCATGGTGGAGGAGAAATACGGCAGCCGTCGCCTCGTCCTCATGATGGTGATGACGGCCGTCGTGACGGGGGTCGTCTCCGCGATCTTCTTCCCCCGGGTGGCGCTCATCGGGGCGAGCGGGCTCGTGTTCCTCGTCATCATCCTGGCGTCGTTCACCAACATGAAGCAGGGGCAGATCCCGTTGACGTTCATCCTCGTCGCCGTCGTCTATATCGGCAATGAGATCATCGCTGGCGTCGTCGCCGATGACAACGTCTCCCAACTGGCCCACATCGTCGGCGGCGTCTGCGGGGCCATCTTCGGCTATCTGACGCTGGGCGGGCGCAAGAAAACTGAGCCGACGCCTTGAGGTCGTCGTCTCGATCGTGATCAGCGACCGCAGAGCAGAGTTTTCTTCCAAGATCCGCGTAGAGGAAGTTTGTTCAGTATGGACGAGGAATTCGACGTCGACGCCCGTTGGCCCGAGCTGTTCGCACCGCTCGACGAGACGCGGCGTGACGCCGTGCGCCGAGCGCTCGTCGCGGCCTGGCACGAGGGCTGGGAGCCGGAACGTGAGGATGTCGAGAACCTGACCGCGTTCGCAGGTGGCGCGATCGACGAGGAGGAATACCTGCGTCGGCTACGTGAGACGGTGCGGCGAGCGACGTCGTCGGCCGAATTCGAGGACACGGCCTGGGATGAAGGAGACGGAGCGGAGGGCAGCGAGGAAGGCGGAGCAAACCGTTCCGCTGCCCCGGTGGCGTTCGACAGCTGGGAGTCCTATTTCTATCCCCCGCCCCACAACGCGACGATGCGCAATGTCGAGGGTTACACCAATCCTCGAGCGTTGCGGATGTTCGAGTTCGGCGCCGCGACGTCGCGCCACGTGTGGCTCGCCCTTGACCCCACGGTCGTCAGCCACAGCCATACCTTCGACGCCGCATATCTGCGTGGCATTCACCGTTTTCTCTTTCAGGACGTCTACCCGTGGGCTGGTGAGTATCGCACCCTCAATATGGTCAAGGCCGGCAGCACAAGGGGATTCGCGGATGTGGAGATCGGCGAGGTAGACGACCAACTCGACGAGATGTCACTCATCATCCACAGCACCGCGTGGGCATGCCTTGATCGCTTCGAGTTCGCCACCGCTGCGGCGGCGGTGTTCACCCACCTCAACTATGCCCATCCCTTCCGGGAAGGCAATGGGCGTGCGTCGAAAGTGTTCATGGACCACGTCGCCGACATGTCGCGCTTCATGCTCGACTTCAGTCGAATCAACCCCTGGCTGTGGAATGGGGCCTCCGCGCTCGGCTGCCCTGAGATCGGTTCCTACGAGGTCGACCCCACAGTGCTCGAGCCCGTGTTCAGGGAAGCGACCGTCTTCCGATCGTCGCCATGAGCAAGGAGGTGACCCGCCTACAGCGAGCTGAACCGAGGACAAGCGTTGACGACAAGGCTTATGGAGCGAGAGTCCCCACCGGCACGACGTGAACCCCATCGGGACGCGTGTGCGCATAGCCATCACCAGTGACGACGACGAGAGCCGCCGGGTCTCCCACCTTCGAGGTGTCGATCTTCTCCTTCAACTTCAAGAGCGACTCCGCCGCTTCGTCCGCTTTATTCCTCCCCAGTTTGACTTCAACGAGAGCCCAGCGGCCATCCCGGAGCTGGATAACCGCGTCGGCCTCATGGCCGGCGCTATCACGATAATGACGGATCTCCCCATCAAGCAGTTGAGCGTAAACCCTCAGATCTCGGACAACCAGGGATTCGAAGAGGAGGCCGAATGTGTTCATATCGGTCAAGAGCCGACTAGGACTGCCATTGAGAGCAGCGATAGCGAGAGACGGATCGACGAAGTGACGAACGGCGGCTTGACGCACTGTGTCGCGAGAACGAAGATGCGGAGCCCAACTGGGCTGCTCTTCCACCACCATGACGCGTTGCAACGCGGACACATATTCACGTGCAGTCTCCGATTTGATCGGTTGAGAATCTTGAGCGCCGGTGTCTGCGGCGATCACAGAGAGTGCCGCACTCGTTCCCACATGCCTTCCATACGATGCCAGGAGCCGACCCACTCGTACAGGGTCTCGCCGAGCGGTGTCGCCAGAGGCGGGGATGTCAACCCTCGTGAGATCCTCGAGATACGACCGGAGCAGGACTTGCGCCGCCTCCGGCGAACGATCGATGAACCCCGGCCATCCGCCGACACATATGCGATCCGCCATCGCTCTCACGTCAAGCTCCGAGCGCCCCGCCGCCCGCTCCCCCGCCAGAAGCGCAGAGAGTGATACTTCACCTGTTGAATGCCCCGATTCGAAGAGAGTCATCGGCCGCAGTCGGACACGTAAGATTCGTCCTGCCCCCGAGTGGCGCGTGACATCGTCGGCAGGAACCGCAGACCCCGTCAGAATGAACTGGCCCGGAGCGCGCCGATCGTCGACTGTTTTTCTGATGTGGTTCCACACCCGAGGAGCTAACTGCCATTCATCGATGAGCCGGGGGGTCGCACCTTCGAGGATGAGAGACGGATCAACGAGCGCCAATTCGAGAGCGTCGTCATCGATGTCCAGTCGAATGGAGCTCGCGCTGTGATGGCGCCCCGTCTCCGTCTTCCCGCATGCCCGGGCTCCTTCAACGAGGAGTGCGCCAGCAATCTCGAGTGAACGGGAAACTATTCCATCAGCAACGCGAGGGATGTATGAGCTAGCCATAGCCGAAATATACCAGCTAGGGGGTCAAATATGGAACTCCTGGGGGGTCATTTATGGAACTTCTAGGGGGTCATTTATGGAGATTCCAGAGAGTGAAATGTGACCCCCCACGATGGCGCAGAGCCACAACAACGATGCTGTGATTGCGGATGCGGATCGGCGGACGTGCCACCGACGACCTGGTAAACGTACGTATTTTCTCCGTCACGAGATAGTATAGATCCATGGGAACGAAGACCGCACGCCTCGACCTCAGGCTCACTGACGAACAACGTCACACGATTGAACGTGCGTCGGAATTGGCCGGAACGAGTATCACCGGTTGGTCGGTGTCGACGTTGATGGCGAAAGCGCACCACGACATCGCCGAGAACCAACGCACGATCGTGGCCGATGAGCACTGGGACGCTTTCGTCGCCACCCTCGACGAACCCGTCGACCCACGCCTGAACGACCTCCTTGGGCGCACCCCCGTCTGGGCATGAGCGACGCCAGCGTCGCCCGGGGCGACTTCAACGCTCCCCGCAGGATTCTCCCCACCGATCGCGTTCTCGACTTCACCTGCGGGCGCCCCGAACTCGACACCTGGCTCCAGCGCCACTCGCTGCGCGCCGAAAAACAAGGAACATCGACCGTCTTCGTCGTGACGATGCCAGACGATTCTATCGCCGGATTCTCGTCCCTCTCCGCCCATGGAATCGAACGAGAAAGCACCGGCGGCGGTTGGTTGGCGCGCAACACCCCCATGATGATCCCCGCCGTCCTCCTCGGCCGCCTCTCCGTCGCGCAGAACGCCCAAGGGCGCGGTCTAGGCTCCTCTCTCCTCGCCCACGCCATCGCCCAAGTGGCCCACTCCTCCGCTCATATCGGCATCCGCGCCCTCGTCGTCGACCCAATCGACGAGGCGGCGGCCGCGTTCTACGCCCGCTATTCCTTCAGGCCTTTTCCTGGCGATCATCGCCGGATGTACATTCCGATTCGACCCAGCATCCTCGAACCATGACCGACGAAAGAGTTGATATGCCACCCCTGGAGCGAATCTTTGGCCGTGGGAAGGATCTCGTCGCGACGAACATCGGCGTGCCCCGCCACCCCTTCATACTGGCCATCGAACGTCAGCGGAGGGCTTCCGCCGACGCTGGTCTCGCACACATGACGATGGATGAGATCGACGCCGAAATCACCGCCTCGCGCGCCGAGAGGTCGGGCGATGTCACACGTAGTGGAACCGCGCCGCGATCACGATGAGGGTGTCGCCGACAACCCGATAAACGAGACGGTGCTCTTCGGTGATACGACGCGACCATGTGTCCGGGGCGCCATAACGGAGAAGCTCGGGTTTGCCAATCCCTCCGGCTGGATCTCTCAGGGCATCGCGGATGAGCCGATTGACGCGCTTGAGGGTGGTGCGGTCATGCTCTTGCCACCAGAGGTAGTCATCCCACCCATGGTCGTCGAACGCGAGAATCACGACGGTTCAGTCCTCGACGAGGTCGTGCGGCCGATAATCGCCAGCCTCGATGTGCTCGAATGATTCGAGGAGACGCCGCGCCATCGCCGGCGATGAGAAAAGATAGGCCGTCTCCTTCCACGCCTCATAGTCATCGACGGACATGAGAATCGCGTTGCCACGCCGCGACGTGATCTCGATCGGAGCCCGATCATCGTTGACCTTCTCGATGAGCGGGAACAGCTCCCGACGGGCCTGGCTCGCAGTGATCGCCATGACGACCTCACTTTCTGTCCCACTTATGGTACCAGTCAAGGATTCGCCGCTCTTCAGATGTCCCGCCGATTCACCCCCGAGAAGGACTCTTCTGGCTGAAGACACTTGCCACCGAAAGGTAGCGACAGGCTCCCCCGGGCATCTGCGGCTTCTACTCCTCCGATTCCGAGTCGTCGTCTGACTCGGCGCCATCCAGCGACAGGCCGATACGTTTCTCGATGTCCTCGGCGGTCGGCAGCGTCGAGGCATACGGTTCGGGGAGTGTCTCCAGCAGTTTGAACTCGCTGACACCGATGGGTTTGTCAATGCCACTCAACGCGTATTCAGCGATCAATCCCCGCTTATCCCGGCACAGGAGAATGCCGACTCACGTTCCACCATCCCAGCCCTGGCTTCGATGAAATCGAAAATGTACGGGTCCTTCAACTCCTTCTGCACCTGAACGGAGTGAGGCTCTGGCAACCGATCCTCGAAGTTGGTGGTCTTGTCAGCGATTGCTTGTCGCTCGTAGGTCTTCCGCTCGATACGGTCTTCAAGGAAGTCCACTGTCCAGTGGTCCCGTGCTACCTGGCTGATGTACCAGGTACGGGCATTCAGATCCTTCACCCGCTCCAACAAGGTGATGTTGTGTGTCCATGGAATTTGTGCAGTTCCCGACTGCACAAATTCGAGCTGCGGGTACTCGCGATTGAACCGCATCATGTTCTTGAGGTTTCGCTCGGACAGGCCGCGCATGTCCGGATATGCGAGGCGCAGATCACGGGACGTGTTGGTGATGAACTTGTTTCCCCATTCGCTGTGCTCATCGAGAATGCCGCCGATCCGCCAGTACAACAGCACCATCTCATGGTTGACCGCCAGCAAGGCTCGCTGTCGAGAGTCAGCGATCTGCTTCTTGAGCACCTCAACAACGGCGTGGTACTCAGGCTCATTCATCAGCATCAGTCTTGCCTATCCTCTCCTTGCGGCCAGCTAGGAAATCCTCCAATTCCCCATATCAGCTGCCCTCATGAACCCCGGACGGGCAGCTTCGCGCGGTCGCCGAATCGAGAACAACCCCGATCAAGCAGCTCGCAGCGACGTGATAGCGCCGAGCTGATCCGTAATACGATCTTCAGCCACATCAAGGTCGTACTGAGTTTGTAGGTTCAACCAAAACTGGGGGGTCGTGCCGAAGTATTTCGACAACCTCAGCGCTGTGTCGGCCGTGACCGATCGCTTGCCGTGAACAATCTCATTGATGCGACGCGGCGGTACACCAATCGCCAAAGCGAGCCTGTTCTGCGTGATGCCGAACCCCTCGATGAAGTCCCCCAAAAGCACCTCACCCGGATGAACCGGTGCGAGCTTGTCAGTGATAGTCAACGATCTCGACCCCCTCAGGACCAGCGTCGGTCCACGTGAAGCAGATCCGCCATTGGTCATTGATTCTGATACTGTGCTGGCCGGCTCGATCGCCCTTCAACGCCTCGAGTCGATTGCCGGGCGGGATACGGAGATCATCCATCACCACCGCCGCTCCAATCTGACGGAGTTTGCGCAACGCGACCCGATGGATCCGCGAATCGATCGAGCGCACACGCTCCCGACGCCACAACCGTTCGGTGTCACTGTTCCCGAACGATCTGATCATACGTCAGAGTATAACGAGATACGCTAATAACGCCAAGCGTTAAACATGGACGCTGAACCCGCCCCGACGTCCAAGTCCGGCGCCACCGCGCTCGGGCTGAGGTTGAGACCCCCGAGCCGGGCCCGCTCAGGCGAAAGGGTGAAACGGCTGAAGCTGCCGGTATCCCAGCGATAACAGCGCACGCCCCTGATATCGACCCCGAGAGCCCGCTCGAGGAGCCAATGATGTGGGCCAGCATGACCCACCACCAGGACACGTTTGCCGCCGTAGTGTGCCGTCAGGTTGTCGAAGAAGGAGAACACTCGGGCGCTCGCATCCGCGTAGGATTCCTCGCCAGGCAGCTCCACCAGATCGTTGTCACTGGCCAGAACGCCCTCGACGCTTCGGCCGAGTTCGGCTCGTCTCGCTCTGGATTCCTGACCCATCATCTTCGCAAACGCCCACCCCCTCAGCGCTTCGGTGATCTCAACCTTGAGACCGGAGCCCACCGTCGCCAGTTTCGCGGTCTCGACCGTATAGGCAACGTCCGAGCTGAACACGGCGTCCGGCGCGAACCGCAACACCGCACGACGGGCGGCCCGCGCCTCAGCTCGGCCACGACGGGAGAGTCCCCTGGTAGACAGGTCAGCGTAGGCCCCCTTCGGATGATCCGCCGCTCCGTGGCGCAAGAACAAGACATCGACCTCATCCCGCGCCACAAGTGGCTCCAGTACCTGAGGACGCTGTTCCTCAATGATGTCGAGGAGGTCGTCGCAGACCTCTTCAGGCATCTTGCCGCGAATCGGCAACACAGACCCAGCGACTTGGAAACGCGCGTGCAGATCCCGCAAACGGGACTCATCCATCCGCTGCAACGGGTCGCGCACGTTGTTGCGCTCGATCAGATCGCTCATCTCAGCGACGAGCGAGACGACGAAGAGTTTGTAGCCGCAGCGAGCGAACCTCAATTCCTCGCTCGCCAGCACGTCGACATCCTCAAAGACACCGTCGATGATCGACAGAAACCCACTATCGCAATAGGACAGCGCGAGATCAAAGCAGGCCCGTTCGGAGGCGTCCAGCGTGAAGTCTGTGAAGTCCCGCGGTCGCGCCATATAACGCACAGAATCGTTAGACACTCGAACCGCAGGACTCATCGCATCCCGAAGCAAGGCAGCCGTCGTCGTCTTTCCGATGCCAGGGAGACCACGAAGGAGCACGGCGAATCGCATACTTGCAACACTACCGATTTCCTGATGAACCCGAGGGCGGAGCCTCGGTGGTGTTCGAGTCTGCCGCTGAGCGCCTCGGTCTAGCCATCGCTCATGCCGGGCCGGTGGGAGCACTCCAGCACGTCGCCAGCGCGCGCTCAATCTTCTGTATGATATTTTCAGCTTAATGCATACCAAGGAGGCGAGCATGCCGCTCCTGCAAGTCAGAAATATGCCCGACGATCTCTACGACGTCCTCTCGGCGACCGCCGAAAGGGAACGGAGGAGCGTTGCTCAGGAAACCATCGTTCTGCTTCGCTCCTCACTGATGAGACCGATTAGCCAGCAGGAGCGGGTTCAAGCGATCTTCCGCGAAGTGAACGAGAGCCCGCCAACCCCGCTTCGCGATGACCCCTATCCTGACCCCGTGGCCCTGATCCGCGAGGATCGCGACCGATGACGATGACCACAGTCCTCGACGCGAGTGCCGCGATCACGGCGGTCCTCGGAAATTCAGCACAGAGCGAGCGGATGCAGGGCATCATCTCGTCGTCCCGCATTGTCGTCGCCCCTACTTTGTACATCACAGAAACTGCGAACGCCCTCTGGAAGTATGCCGACGCAGGTCATTTCAGCCAAGCAGAAATGGTTCTCGCTCTTCATCGATGCGAATCCTTGATCACACGCTTCACGCAAGACGAAGAGGTTATCAATGCGGCTTTCATCGATGCGTGCAGCGCCAAGCACCCCGTTTACGACATGATCTATGTATCAGTTGCTCGCGATGAAGCTGGCACTCTGTGCACCTTAGATTCGAGACTAGCGAAGATCGCGCAAAGTTTCGGAATACCAGTTTTCAGTTGACGGCAACGGGAACCCCATCAAAGAAGCTTATTCACCATGGGGGTCGCGTGTCCTTGACGTGAATGCGATTGATCCGCCCCCAGCACCGCGATGGACACGCTGGCGATCCGGGCAAGCCACGCATAGAAGTTGTTGTAGTCTCTATGGCGCCCTTTACCGGAGGAGTTCGGCACCGTCGATTTGGTTGGCGAGTTTTCGGTCGAACGTGAACAAGGGGAGCTCATGGAAATCCTTCGCCTGATGAACGAGGAAGAGGTCGACGGCGGAGAGCTTGGGGTGGGCAAGATAATCGTCAAGGATTGACGACCATCGGGAACGATCCATGACGATCACCGCTTGAGCCATGATGAGACGAACAGAATCAGCAATCGCCGCCCTTGGGGCGCCGTAGTGTCTTTCCAGTACGAAACAGATCTCAATGATGGCGATATCGTGGACGGCCAATGACTCCCCGGAGTCGAGGACCCGCTGGACAATTTCGGCCTGAGAGGGATCATCCCCCAGAAGCCAGCGTAATAAACAATTCGTATCAAGACTCGCCATAATGTTCCCTGACGTGAGCAGCCCATCCCTCACCGGCGCGAGGTTGAGTCCCCCATGTTCCTGAGGCCTCGGCAGCGGCCCGGAGACGCGATCGCACGTCATCCAGGGTGACGGGAGGAGCGATGACAACTGAACCATCTTTGACTGACATGCCGACTTTCTGCCCCGGCTTCAGCCCGAGTTCACGCCGAATCTCCGCTGGAAGCGTGATCTGCCCCTTCGTGCTGATCGTGCTATACAGAACATCCATGTAAGAATGATACCAAAGGTAGGAATATCCCTTAAGGGTAGGGAACGCCCTGAAATTCTTATGAATTGGTGAATCTTGGTTGACTTTGATGAACGAGCAGTGTGGTACCCGCCACGGGTTACTCGCGGGGAGTCGCTATTCGACCGTGCGCAATGGCATAATCGCCGAGGGCCCGTCTGCTGACAACCCTGGGCTGGTCCAGCTCCATCAGCTCGACAACACCAGCAACCTGCTTCAGCAATGCTCTTGGCGTAGTCGTAAATGAACCGATCTAGGAAATATCACCTATCTAGGTACATGACTGACTGTGCCGTGCTCTCGAACTCCGCCACCTCGCCCGTCTTCACCTAGAGGCAGACGAGCGCCGCAGGAACGGAACCAGGATGCGGCAGCAAAACGATACCGAAAATGGTATCGTTTTGCTCATGACAATTCGCGATGAACTCTGGGACGTGGCCGTCGACCAGTACGGCTACGTCACTACGGCCAATTCGAAGGATCTCGGGATCAACCGAGTCGAGTTGGCCAAACTCGCTTCTCGCGACGCACTCGTCCACATCTCACAAGGGGTGTATCGCTTTCCCCAGTGGCCAGTGTCGGCAAACGATCACCTCATGGAGGCGATTCTCTGGACAAGAGATCCATCAGCCGTACTGTCCCACGACACAGCCTTAGATGTGCTGGATCTCTGCGATATTAATCCCATCGCTTTGCACGTGACTGTCTCGGGGCGGACCTACCCGATCCGCCGCCGTTCACCCCTCCCCGGCCTCATGATCCACTCCGAGGATTTACGCTCGGACCAGCGTGGATGGTGGGAAGGGATCCCCACCGTCACCGCCGCAACGGCGATCGAACAAGGCATCGCTTCCGCAGTGAGATCAGACTTGCTGCGCCAAGCGATCTCCACAGCCCACCGTAGATCGATGATCGACGGCCCCACCTCTGAACGGTTGCGCGACTACCTCGAGAAGAGAATCCTTCAATGAACATTGATTTACCCGATAAACGCCGACCAGAGCCGTCTGTCCGCTCCTTGAATGCTTGGGTCAGAGACGCAGTTCGGCTGACCGGCGCCCAAGAGCGACGAGTCGGATGGATGCTTGCTTCAACCGTCGTGATCGCTGCCCTCCAACGCGCTCTCGGCGGAGATGGGGACCCTCTGTTTCTAACGAAGGGTGGCGTCTATCTGGAGATGAGCCTCGGCCTTGAAGCAAGGGCAACGAAGGACATCGACACATTATTCCGTGGATCAGTGAACCAGTTCACTACTGCGCTTTCCGATGTGTTGTCCGTTCCATGGGGACCTTTCACCTTGGAAACCACCGACATTGAGGTGATCACGGGTTCAAAACGACTTGTAAAACCACGTCGTTTTGATGTTCAACTCATCGTCCGAGGAGCTGTCTGGCGGAAAGTCAAAGTCGAGGTCTCGTTTCCCGAGGGGATGATCTCCGAACAGCCTCAATTCGTACAGACGCCGCCCATCGGTTTTTTCGGGATGGATGCCCCCGACCACCTGGCGGCGATCGCGATGGACTATCAAGTCGCCCAGAAGCTTCACGCGTGCACGGATCCCGGCGATGAGCATTGGACTAACGATCGGGTCCGTGATGTCATCGATCTTAAACTATTACACGACAATTTCTATTCTTCTTCGTCACCTTCAAGTCTCACCCGCGCCTGCGTCGACCTCTTCGAATCACGCGCATCCGAAGATGCAGAATCAGGGCAGCCGGTCAGATCGTGGCCACCCACGATCCAGGCGAACGATGTATGGCGCGATCAGTATCCGTACTTGGCAGCTTCAGTCGGCCTCGATCTTTCCTTGGAAGACATCATTGACGACGTTCAATCATGGATCACCGAGATCGACACGCTGCCAAGGAAAAGCGACCTTGGCTCCCCTTTCCGCTCCTCTTCGACATGATCATTTCGCATTCTGGATCCGACGTGATGATGCCGCCGCGTCATCGGTGAGCAACAGCCCGGCTCGCGTATCACCGACGACACCGCTCCTGCAGCGACTGTTGACGGAATCTGGAGGCAGAACTCAGGCTAATCGGATTGTCGGAGGTCCACGGCAAAGTGGGGCAGCGAAAGGAGCCACCATGCCGAACAATCAACCGCGCGCAGATGATCGCGACGAAACCGTCGACATACGTGGATGACATTGAAAAGGTGAAACATTTTGTCAACGACGGCTGAATTTTGACCCTTTTGCGTCGGTGAATTTTGACCCCTCTTCTGGTTGTGTTTCTAGTTGTCCGCCGTTGGGGCGGGTGGTTTGAGGAGTTCGCGTCGGGTGCG